>JBAZDQ010000235.1:0-2507 GCA_041654355.1 Bacteroidales bacterium | reverse complement strand
ACAATGTGATCGCCCAAGACGGATACGTTTCTCTGACTTCTGCTAAATCGACTGCGGGCGGGAGGATGTTGGTCACTCTTGAGTGGACCCGCACGGCGTGAGGGTCTTCTCTCATTTTTTGGAGGTCGTGTATGTTCACTAAAGAGCAAATCGAGAGCGAGATAGCCGAACTTGAGGCCGCCTTGAAAACAGCCTCCCCGCTGGAGTATGGCCGTCTTGAAGCATCCAGGAGAATCTGGCTGGGGCGGTTGGTCACCTGGAAGGCAGGTGGCTACCGGACCGAAGAGCCTGAAGCAGACGAATCAGAACTCAAAACCAAACCAAGACGCAAACGAAAATAGGAGCGAATTATGGCTTACGGCGGTAAACCGGCAACCGATACCACGGACGCTGTCCGGCTCGCTATCGGCGATACCAGCTCTAGTCCGGTACTGACTGACGACGAAATCGACTATTACTATTCTACTTATGGTAACGTGCTCCTGGCGGCGAGCCATGCCGCCGGTGACCTGGCGGGCCGGTATGCCAATAGGGTTAGCAAGAAAGTTGGCAGCCGCAGCATCGAGAATGATCAGCTCTTCCAGCACTATTCCGCTCTTGCCGATAAGCTGCTAGCCCGCTACCGCTCTATACTGGCTGGGTCGATCATAGTACCGACTACCATAGGGGTAATCCGTGATTCTGTAGCCGAAAACTTCCCTGCCAGCCAGAAGCTTACTGACATCGATCCTGAAGAGTTTGGGGATGCAGATGCCTAAATTCTCAGACGACTTTGCCGACTTCATGATGCAGTCATGCACCATCGCACCGTTTGTTGGTAACGATGGCTATGGGAGCACATATGGAACGGCAGCCAGCTATTCTTGCGCCATCGAGTACAAGGTCTTTAACATCGTGAAGGCAGACGGCCAACCCGGAGTCACCACGGCGCAGGTCTATTTCGATGCTGGTGTCACTGTCAGCCTGAAAGATAAAATAACGTTCAACGGCCTCAGCCCCAAAATCCTTAAAATAGCATTCGACTACGACGCCGAAGATCCCTCAGACGCGTTTGGGGTCATAGTATTCACCTGAAAATTGTGTTTGTGTGAGAGGTGTTAATTTTGCCTAAAACCAGACAATACTTCCAGATAGATCGGCCCGATGTGGCCGATTTAACGACCACGATTAATGATTATGTGTTGGTGCCGTTCCCTCTGGATAGGGAAACTACTCGCAACTATTGGGATACCTGGCATCTGGCGGGAGTAAAACTCCTCCGGTTCTCCGCTGCTGACAACAACCTCAAAGTCAAAGTTATGGGGTCAATTGATGGCACCAACTTTACCGAGACCGTTGAAGCCGAGTTCAGTGTGACCACAGCCACACCGGTCACCAAAAGAATACTGGCCTATTGGCCTTACCTCCAGGTCCAAGTCAAACCAGCCGTAGCCGCCCAGCACGGCACTCTGTCCATACTGGCAATCGGCACCGCGATTACTGCCGAAGCGGACACCGAACTCACGGCCTCGATCGATCCCGCAGGTCTGGCGACCGAAGCCACCCAGGCAGACGTCAAAACCGCCGTAGAAGCTCTTGCAGTAGCCACTCCGGATACGGCGGCTGGCGACCTGGCTGATATCAACGCTGCGTCCGCTAGCATCGATGGCAAACTGCCTGCGCTGGTCGGCGGCAAGATACCGGTGGATGCATCAGTATCAATCGATTCCGTTGACATTGGCGACGTGGACATCACAGAATTTCCAGCTGGAAATCTGGGGCAGCAAGCCAAAGCCGCGTCTCTTTCAGTTGCTCCGGCGACAGATATCATCGATCCTACTTATATTGGCGATGTCAAGTTTGGCGAAGAGTTGCCAGCGGGGACTCAACTTATTGGCAAGGTAGGCATCGACCAGACCACGCCAGGCACAACCAACCTGGTGAATGTCAATGGCGGAGCATCCCAGTCAGCCGATATCAAGGTCACCCTTGACTCGGAATCAGTTGCTGTAACCGGCCCACTCACCAACGCGGAATTGACTGCGCAGGCATTGGCCACCGAAGCAACTCTTGGTACTATGCAGGCAGACATAGCCCTCATGAAAGCCGATCTTGCAGCTATCTTAGCTATCCTGGAGAGCTGAACATGGGATTTCTGAATCGTCTTCCCGCCCGGCAGGACGGCTACTACAACCGCAACCGGATGTGGAAGAACAAGGGCAGCGACACAGCAGCCAACCGGAGGACTCTGGTCAGCCCCAGCCACATGCTGGTAAATATCGGTGGTGCTGGTGCGCATGCCTATGAGCTAGCAGCTGCACTGGAGCTGGACCTGAATGAATCTTGGGTCTGGGATACTCAGACTCCGGACGACTATACAGTAGCGGCCAACCGTGCGGGCAAGGACTTCTATGTGTATGCCTGCATACCGGGCAGCGGGTTCTCTCCTATACTAATTCTGAGCGCTGCAACCACCTACCCGGCTGGCTACACCGCAGACAATAGCCGCAAGATAGGGTGTTTCCACT
>JBAZDQ010000234.1:0-2510 GCA_041654355.1 Bacteroidales bacterium | reverse complement strand
CGATTAGCGCGGCAGACATTAACCCCTCACAAGATTACGATGTTATCCATACGCTTACCTTTGCGGAGGGAAGCGGGACTTGCAATATCCGTCTTTACCGAGGGTCAAATTCGGCTTATACGGGCACGGTTTATTATCGGGCGGGAACTTCGGGGGCGTGGACGGAATTGAGCGTATCGGGAACGACAACGACTTTTCCCGTGTCGTCCACGACAATGCAAATCGGACACGATAACAACAAGAGCGGGAATGATTATATGACCGCCAGTTTTTACGGTCAAGCAACAAATCTTATAGGTATTGCGATTTCGCAAAAGGCGGTATTCAGCGGGACGATGGGTAACCACTTTATGTATAACTACGCCTCCTATTGCTACTCCCTCACCTCTCTCGCCGTCCCCGACACCAGCGGACTGACCAGCGTGGGCACCTACTTTATGACTTACTACGCCTCCAATTGCTCCTCCCTCACCAGCCTTGCCGTCCCCGACACCAGCGGGCTGAACAGCGTGAGCGACAGCTTTATGGGTTACTACGCCTACGGTTGCTCCTCCCTCCTCCGTCTTGAACTTCCCGCGGCCGGTTGGTTTGTGGGGCACAATATAGATTGGAGCGTGCCATCAGACAGATTGAATTACCTTAAAGGATATGTAACCAATTCCACCGACCAAACCGCGTGGAAAGCACTTACGGCAAGCGGAAAAACCCTTTATTTGAATTATGTGCGGAGTGAGAATGATGTGGTGTTGGAGGGGGGGAGTTCTCGCCGAATAATAATCACACAATAATATGCAAAAAAACAAAATCGCAATTATCGTTTTGAGTGTTTTGCTGGTCTGCCTTGCGGGCTATGTCGCCTACGGCGAGGGGGTGAAACTCTACAACAAACAAATCAATCAAGCCTATACCAAGGGCGTGGTTGATGTGTTTAGCGCGGTAAAAGATAAAGGCCAAATCTCCATTCAGTTGGATGAGGGAACAATTACTTTAATCCAAAAACAATAATATGGAACAACCGGCATTCATCACCAACGAGCGGCTCAATGAGTTTTGCAAACACCAGCAAGCGATTGAGGACAAATTAAGCGAGGTGGCCGACGACCTCAAAGAATTAAAAGACGCGTTTAACGACCAGGCCAAAGAATACAAAAATATCTGTGCTTTGATTGGGGAAGTCCCGCAAGGCAAGAGCGTTATGCAGTGCGTCCGCGAGAACGCCAACCGGACGGAGAAGATGTGGTGGGCGATGATTGTGGTCTTGGGCGTGATTGAGTTTTTGGCCAATTTCCCGAAACTGGCCGGACTGTTTGTTTAGGGTGTTGCTTTCCCGCGCGGGTTTTTGCCTTTTATAATTTTTGAGGCTCCATATTTTCCCGCGCCGGGGAGTAGCACCTTATCACCTTGATATTTGTAATTTGAAGAACTATAATAGTAGTATAATTAATACTACTAATATGAATAATGATATTAAAAGATATAAAAATCCACAAAAAAGATTAGATTATATGAAGAAATGGAGGAAAACCCATAAAAAATATGAAGCTGATTATCGCAAAAAATATTATCAACGGATAGGAAAAAAAAGCTGGTATAAAAAATATTTTCCCAACAGGTCGGAAGAAATGAGCGGAACTTGCAAGATTGGAAGAAAATATGAATTAAAGGCTTTAAAATTATTAAAAGGAAGCATTGATAAAAATCGTGATTCATTTAGAGGGAAATGGGACATTGAATGGAATGGTAAAAGAATTGATGTTAAATCAAGACAATTTAATAGTAGAAGAGGTTGGAAATTCACTAAAAAAGAAAATAACAATGAAGCTGATTATTATTTACTTTTTTGTCTGAATAATGAAAAAATAGAAAAATTAATTTTTGTTCCGAAAAAAATCTTTAAAGAGGGAATAGGAATTGGGAAAAAAAGTAAATATGATATATATCAATTAGTTCTTTAAATTACCGATGTCAACAGGAGGCGGACTATGAGAATACCGTGGTGTAGAGCCAACGCAATGGCGATCCCCGACTGGATGGCCGAGAATTGCAATCAGAAGCAATGCGCATACATTGTCTATGTGTGCGAACGCGATGTTGTGGACAACTACAAAAAACAAGGAGGGATATGAATCAGAAGCAAAAAAACCAGAGAGGATGGCAAACCCAAAAAGCGGCACCGGCGCGTGGAGGTGGGTTTCACCTCCCGGGAAGCCTGGGAGCTGATGAAACGGATGTATGACTACACTTGCCCCGCGTGCGGCCGCAGGGAGCCGGACATAGAACTCACGCGCGACCACATTGTGGCCGTGAGCGAGGGCGGGACTTCATTCGTGGAAAATCTGCAACCGTTGTGCAAGCACTGCAATCAAGAAAAAGGCAGACAGAGCATCTATTATCCGCCGAAAATAACAATGGAAAATCGGGCGCAATATGCTTGATTTTCCCCGTTTTTCCCCGGGTATCAATGATGGCATTGGTATCTAGGGAAAAGCGGGAGGCCCGGCGATTGGCCG
>JBAZDQ010000233.1:0-2511 GCA_041654355.1 Bacteroidales bacterium | reverse complement strand
ACTTACGCTCGGTTGGAACAAGGGACTGGAACGTGGGGCACAAACTTTACTGGTTCTGCTATCTGGAATGAATCCGGAGTAATGAATATCGGCGGTTGGAATAACAACGTCAAGCAATGGTGGGGAGGCAGTGACGGTGAACTCCATGCCGGAGGCGGTGATGTTGTTTTAGATGAATCCGGAATAAGGCTAAGTGGTCTTGCCGGTGGTCTTTGGTGGTATTATCTCACCACATTGGTCGGCAAAATTTATATGGGATTTGACCCCGGACAGCCAGAAAGAACCTTCTTAAAACTTCAGCACAACAGAGATATTCAATTTAATGCAGGTTATCAGCCCGATAATCAAGCCGGTGCAATGGGCTTTAATGTATTAGGAAGTTCCATTGGACCTATTGACTCTGCTTCAATGACCTTATATAATGGCAAACTTGATGTCGACGGCGGCGTTCAAGCTACCGGGTTGATTGCAACAAGTAGCGGCGCTCATATTGGAGGAACATCAGACCCAGGAACAAACAACCTTGTCGTCGAAGGCACAATCAAAGATGGATCTGGTATCGCTTATCTAAAGTCCAATGCTAAGGCAGCGGATTCCGATAAGTTGGACGGACTTGACTCTACGGACTTTGGTCGACCGGTATTCCTGACCACTCCACTGACTTCTACCGCGTGGGATGGAGACTCATTCAGCACGACTGCTAAAACTAAGATTGATTTAAGTGTGGTGTTTGGTGTTCCAGCTGGAGCAAAAGGTATATTCGTTCGACTGGTAGCGAGAGACTCTGGGAGTTCAGCTGGATATTGTCAATTATCTTTGTCACCAAACGCTACCGCTGACAGTGTTGCCGTACAGGCTTATTTGCAGGGTGTCCCGAACGATGTCTATGTTCCTGTAAATGGTGTTGTTCCTTGCGACGAAAATGGGGATGTGTATTATCAGATTGTCGCAAGTGGAACTGGAACATTGGATGCCATTATTGAAATTTGGGGCTATTGGCTATGAGCGCCTTACCCTTTGGCATTGACATAAGTAAGGGGTTATATGGAGTAAAAGAGGAAAATAATGAAAACAACAATTGCTAAATTACTAAATTCAGACAAGGCTTTGAGTGCCTTGTTAGAACAGAAACTTCCTTTAGCGGTGGCGATTCAACTCGGGAAAGTTGTCGAGGAAATCAGACCTATTTTTGATAAGGCGCAGGAGTTCAGAGCGGAAGTCTTGAAAAAGTATGGCGAGGAAGTTTTTGACGATGATAAACCTACCGGGCAATTCAGGATTAATCCTGAAAACGTAAGCGAGTTTGAATCCGAAATCCGGGGGGAGTTTGAAGCAGAAATCGAATTGACCTCTGCACCTATTGACCCGGAACGGTTGCCGGATTCCTGTTTGACTGGCGCAGAAGCAATTTCACTTAGTTGGTTATGGAAAGAGGTAATCAAACCATGATTCAGCCCAACTGCGAAGAAATCAACCGCTACCAAACAATTAAGAAGGTGCAGCTATGAAACTGACAATCATTGACATAAGTTTCTGGCAAACGCCATTGCAGATTGATTATGACCTGCTCGCTAACCATATTGACGGTGCGATTATCAGGGCGGCATATGGCACCGGTGAAGATACCAAATTCGACCAGCATTACCTCGAATTGAGCGCAAGGGGCGTTCCGGTGGGCGCGTACCACTATCTTATCGGCTCGCAGTCAATGAGCAAGCAGGCAAGCGCGTTCAATCAGATTACCGCCGGGAAAGAGCTGAAACTCGGCAGGTGGATGGATGTCGAAGACACTCGCTTGTTGACAAAACTTAACAGGGCGAAGGTGCTCGAATACGCCGCGCTTATGCCTGATATGGGCATCTATACGTCACGCTCGAAGTGGCAGGCAATTATGGGCGCAGGCTCGTATTTGACAGACCGCAAGATGTGGGTTGCTCATTACAAGGTCGGCGGTGAACCGGCGTTACCGCAAGGTTGGAACTCGTACACGTTCTGGCAATGGAGTTCGACTGGTAGACTGGCTGGCTATTCTGGCAATTTGGATCTGAATGACTTCGGCGGAAGTGAGGACGAATGGAACGCTTGGGTGGGTGACAGCGAACCAGACCCCGAACCCGAACAGAAACCTCTTTACAGCGCGAAAGTCAAACCAATAGCACCTGACCGACTCAATGTCAGACGCACGCCTAACGGACAAATTGTGCGCAAAATCAACGCCGGTGACATCGTGGGTGTGTACCAGGACAGCGCCGGTTGGTCGAGGATTGGAATCGGCGAATGGGTTATGACGCGCTACATCCAACGACTGCCAGACGAGGATCTGATTGCAGACGGCTTGCTTGATGTGCAATTGTGGAGTCAGCAGGACATCCGTTGGGGCGGTGACCGGATGGGTAGTTCGTATATCACGCTCAAGCAGGAAGGTTGCCTTGTCACGGCGGTGTCGAGTTATCTGAATTTCTTGGGCATTGACACCGATCCGAAACGCTATAACCAACTATTGAGCACAAG
>JBAZDQ010000232.1:0-2520 GCA_041654355.1 Bacteroidales bacterium | reverse complement strand
TGCCGTGGGCGGGTCCCTGCATCCATGTTCCGCCAAAGGAGGGGGAGGAATGTATCGGTTTCAGCCCGGCCAAAGAGCACCGGAGGCCGAAGACCATGGACAAGAGCATGCGGGGTGGAGCATGAGCAATAACCAGATGGCGGCGGCTATGGTCGCCCGAGGTATCAACGTTGGGTGGCTCAAGTCGATAGAGAACGAGCCCAAACCAGTCAAAGGCGCAGGGATGCCTCCCGGGATGGTCACAAAGCTATCCCTGGCGGGAGTCATCAGCCGGGCAGGGCGGGCGATGGAATCCCGTGCCGCTCTGTGGAAGCCCGGACCGCATTACAATCGAATGATCAAATCCATCGAGGCGGTTGGAGGGAGGGCTTGATGCACAGTAGAAAAACTTATATAGCATGCAAGCATACAAGCTGTCATGCAAAGAGCTGTAAAAAGCATGAGCCTCCGCTTCACCCCGAAGCAACATGCTGCGCTGGTGGAGAAGCGGAAGGATACAAGTGCCCGGTCGTGGGAAGAGTACTTCCTCCGGCTGGCTGGTATCGATTTGACAGAATAAGTAGAATATCCCGCTCACCTCTTGCACAGGCAAGCGAGGCAAAGGTTTGATTGCACCATGAGTAATGATAGCAGCGCATATAAAGGTACTGGCATAAAAGCCATTCCAACTACATATAATGGGATAGAATTTAGGAGTCGCTTCGAATCCGAAGTTGCAATGCTCCTGGATAAAATGGGGCTTGTTTGGCAATATGAGCCGAAGAGCTTCTTATTGCCTGGCGGCCATTATATGCCGGATTTTTTTGTGCCTTCATTAAGCCTTTGGGTTGAGTCCCGAGGATATGATAACAAGGACTGGCAAATAGAGCAATTTTCAGAACATATAAAGACATTAGGAGAGTATTATGTAGTATTCAAAAACGGTTCTGAGACGCTTGTTTCTAAGTCTGCTGATGGTATAAAATTCAACACATTTTCAGCGTTAGGCCACGCGGTCAAGGTGTCGATAAAGGGCGGTCATGTTATCATTTTCGATGCCCGTATTGCGTATCCCGTGATGGAGTGGCCTGGATTTCCATCGCAATTGAAGATGGATCTAGCCAACGCCCTGAGAGAAGAGAGAAAGACGGCTGAAATAATGCCATTGGCGCCAAATTTCTATCCATCTGCTATGGATTACCTCAGCAGCCTTGAACACGATGCCAAAAAGCCACTATCCGATGTAGAAAAACAAATAGCAGACGATACCTTACAATCGGAGAGAAGCAGTCTCAGCAAACTTATCGATCAGAGAATTAAAAAGGTAGTGAGAAAGGCCATTCGAGACAGTAGGACACAAGAGAGTGCCGATACATTGACCATGGCCACGGAAGAGACGGAATTATATAATGGTCTTTATGATTTAATATTGAAAACACGAGATCAAATTTTCTCAGGAAGGCGGTGAATGACCGACCACATAACCCTCCGGATCGGCCAAGAGGCCCCGCTCATGTCGCTGACCGGCCAGAGGAGGACTGTCTGCTATCTTCTGGTCCACGAGACCAAGCGGGCTCTTCTGATCGCAGCCGTTGAGAACATTGACGGCATTTGCCAGGACGCCAAGAACTATTGGTTTCCCAAGTCCGTGGTACTGGTGGACGGCGAAAAGCTTCGCTGTCAGGCCGTGAATGAGGCGGAAGATGCCAATGTGATCCAGATACCTAGCTGGCTTTGGGCGAAGAAAGAGCCGTGCAAGCCTATGGGGGCATCCCGGTGATGGCTAGCCCTGCCTCCGCTCCAACTATTGAGTATCTAGATGCGAAAGATCAGGTAGCCGTGCTTCAAGAAGAGAACACGCAACTCTGGAAGGCAATTGAGATGATGCAAATAGATTTTGCATCTCTGGCTAAGCGAGTTAAGACTCTCGAAGGCGCACCAAAGGAGAGCAAGAAGGCTGGGCAGCATCTGGATGTTCTTTATGATTTTCTAATCAAATCAGGCCAGAAAGGAGTGACTTATAAGCAGATGGCCTCTGTTTTAAAGGTCACTCCTCGGAGAGCGAAACAACTCAAAAACCATATCTCAGAGGATGACCGTTTTATCGTGGTTCGCCACCCAACGCGAACCAACTCTCACGTTATCTGTCTCAGGAAGGTGAGAAAGTGAAATCGGGAAATTTCCCGTTTCCCGGTTTAGGGGATCAGGAAGAGAAAATAACTACCTACACTACTACTTACTTCAGTTTGAGGCTCTGGCTCAAGCTAAGGCAAGTATCTAATTCTAGTACCATAGCATACTTGAACCTATTTAAGTCTTACCCCCATGAGGTCTCCAAGGAGATAACCTATAATCGGGAAACGGGAAATTTCCCGTTTTTAACAGTGTTAACAGTATAAAATAATAATTGAAATATCAAACGGAGTGAGTAAAAATGACAACCCTTAACGAAGAAGCCCGGAAGCGGCTGATCGAGGAAAGTCTTGCAGACATGTATCCAGAGGAGGATGAGTAAGATGGCAGCAAGGACAATAGGCATGG
>JBAZDQ010000231.1:0-2551 GCA_041654355.1 Bacteroidales bacterium | reverse complement strand
ATCACGGCCCCGCGACTATTCTCGATCTGCAGGCGGTGGGCAATTTCACCATGAGGAGCTATTACAACCTTTCCTATGAGGAGCAGGTGAAAGTGCTCGAAGACCCGCTGGCATTCTGTTTCGCCCTAGACCGGGATAACATCCGGGATACCACCGTGCCCGACTCTCTGTATTTCCTGCCGCCGGGCTACGAGATGGTGGACGGCAAGATCATCCGGAGCTTGAACATTCCCACGATCGAGCCTTCACCAGAGATCTCCGCAAACACAACTCAACCCGAAACCGTAGCACCCGCAGCCCGAAAAGAACGGGCTGCCAAATCTTCTTGAGGTGATTGAAAAATGAGATATATGTTTCTACTGATTGCACTTTTCGCAATCATCGGTATAGCCAGCTCTGCGGAGCTGAAAAACACCGTTACCGCGTCTGCAGTGGACGGATCTGGAGCAAACGTCAGCAGCAGCGCGGATGCTGCGATCGTGATCAACGAGACCGCATCAGGCATACTCCTGAAGGATGTCGAGAAGAAGGCCTACAAGCCCGGAGAGGTGGCCAATTACACATTCAGACTGTCCAACACTGGAACTGCTAAGCTTACTGGCATCAAGGTAGTTGACGATCTGCTAGGCCCCATTGCCATGAGCACTTCTGAGGTAGGGCCTGGAGAGTTTGCTGAGGGGACCGCCCAGATGAAGGTGACGGAGGATATGCTACCCGGCCCGGTGATCAACTATGCGGTAGCCACAATGCAAGGAGCTGGCCAGCCTCTTACCCTCAATGCCAGCGCCGTATTCGAGATCGAGGCCATCCCGGAGATCCTGATCACCAAGCTAACTGATGTAAGCTCTGCTGATATTGGAAAAGAGGTAGTATATACCTTCACTATCGAGAATACAGGCAGCAGGACCTTGTACGATGTCAGGGCGGTAGATGACAAGCTGGGAGAACTCGTCCTTCCGACGACTGCACTACCTCCTGGTGATAAGATGGTGGTCACAAAAAACCATGTAGTGACGCTTGAGGACATAGAGGAGTAGATCATGGCTGAGCCGGAAGTCATTTGCGCTATCAATCCATGTGGCGGGTTGCGAATATATTCGCCTGGATTCCACGATGCCAGAGATCCACCGAAACTTCCGGCGACGGCGTTCAATTGCCCGGATTCTCCTACGAATTGTAAAAACTGCTTTATGCTGGTGACGGTCTAGAATATCGAGGTATGGTGTATGACCGAGATGGATGCTATCATATGGACTATTGGCCTGCCGATCGGCTTCTGGCTAGGCCTTTTAATTCTGTTCTACATCTGTTGGCACTGCGATGACTACAGGTTTCCATAAGACACTGGCGGTCCTGGCCAGCATAGCATCCGTCCTCGCCGGGGTCGTGACGATCGCAAGTTTCCTGTCGGGCGAGGACGTGGCCTTGCCACCATCGTTGACTGCCCCATCGTCCAGCCACCAGCCCATCACCATCCATGCTCGAGCGGTGTTCATCGAGAAGAACATGACATATGCAATTGATTATGACAAGAATCTTATAATGTTAAACGAATCGACAATAATCGTATAATAACAATAATTGTATAAATACGTTTTTGGGCCTATAAGTATTGATTTTGCGACCCAAAAAGGACTTCCAAATGAGAACCTATGATGACCTTCTGGAAGACGAAGATTTCTGGCAGGATCTGAAAAGAAGGCTCCTGGAAAATAACCAGAAACTCTGGTCAACCATCTGGGAATCTGGCGGATCGATGGCCTACCTGCTTGGAGCCAAACGAGTTGCCAAAGAGCTGGGGATTGAGTGGACTGACATCCCATTCCGGGGCCAGGAGTACTACATCTCTCATGGCCGAGACCTGGCTGAGCAGCTCACCGAGACTGACCTGGGCCATATCCGAGACCTCTTGGAGAAGAACTGGGGGAAGGGGGAGAAAGCGTTCGCCCGGCAGGCGGAAGCCTCTCAGCTCGCCAGTCCTGCTAGGCTGAAGACCATCTACCGGACAGAGATCCACTACTCAAATGAGTACGCAGGGCTTCACCAGGCCCTGGGCGCTGGAATCAAGACTCGCTCCTGGCTGGCCATGGGCGATGAGAGGACTTGCGATATCTGTTCTGCCCTGGAATCCGAAAATCAGCGCGTTCCAATCAACCAGCCATTCAGTAACGGAGAAATGACTGCACAAGCCCACCCGAGTTGCCGATGTAGGGCCATGTACGATCCGGAGTGATAATATTGCCAATCCATATTAACAGTGCCGAGTTCGGCGGCAAGATCGTCTATCAGGATGAGAAGATCACCGTGGTGCCGTGCGTCCTCATGGCAGAGGGCGTGCAGAACAACGGCCTGAAACAGTTCGAAGAATTCTATGATCCAAACGGTCTTGAGGGGGCTCTCTGGTTCGAGGGTGTGCCCATTGTCCGGGAACATCCGCCTCACCATGTCACTCATAAGACACTCAAGATTGGCAGGCTGAGGAACGTTGAACCAGACATCGAGGCCCGGCGAGTTAAGGCGGAGGCCGTGCTCTTTAACGCCCGCCTAACCC
>JBAZDQ010000230.1:0-2578 GCA_041654355.1 Bacteroidales bacterium | reverse complement strand
ACCCTAAACGGGATTTCTTTGCCCGAAATGGGATATAATGCCCTGGTTGCAGGAATGTATAATATCCCAATAGTTTACCTTTCCGGGGATGAAGCAGCATGCCGTCAGGCAAAAGAGTTGTTTGGGAACATGGTAACGACGGCGGTAAAAAAAGGCCTATCCCGTTGTTCTGCTATTTGTCTGCATCCTGATGTTGCCTGCGAGCGTATTCGTACAGATGTGAAAAAGGCACTCACAAAGGGGTATCGCTGCATATATCGCATGGAAGGGCCATATACCATGTATTGTTCTATAAAAAGGAATTACGATGCTCCCAATATTGAAAAAACATTGCATACTGACTCTTTGGAGGAAGCATTGCATCTTTTCTGGACATTAACATAATAGTATAAAGAAAGTATATGAGGGACAGGATAAACAGTCTGATACAGGAACTGGACACTTTTACACCGGCAATTCCTGCTGAAATCGAAGAATTCCGCATACGTATTTTAGGTAAAAAAGGAATACTTACCGGTTTGTTTGAAGAGTTCAAAAACATTGATCCCGCTGAAAAGAAGGAATTTGGGAAACAGTTGAATTTTCTTAAAAACAAGACCCTGGAAACGATCAACACGCAAAAGGAACGGCTTTCCTTTACTGCGGGCAAGCAACAGGCAACGGATGATCTGACCAAACCGGCAACTATTCTCAATACCGGATCCCGGCATCCGATTTCCATAGTACAGCGAGAAATCCTGGATATTTTCCGGAAAATGGGATTTACGGTTCAGGAAGGTCCCGAGATTGAAGATGACTGGCATGTTTTCAGTGCCCTGAATTTTCCGGCCGATCACCCGGCAAGGGATATGCAGGATACTTTTTTTATCAATAACGGCAGTGATAATCCGGTGTTGTTACGGACACATACCAGTTCGGTACAGGTAAGGACCATGGAAAAACAAAAGCCCCCCATACGGGTGGTATGCCCGGGAAGGGTTTTCCGTAACGAGGCCATCTCGGCAAGGGCACATTGCATTTTTCACCAGGTGGAAGGTTTGTATATAGACGAAAACGTTTCTTTTGCCGACCTCAAGCAGGCGATTTTACTTTTTGCCCGTGAAATGTTCGGAGCCTCGGCAAAGATCCGTCTGCGTCCTTCCTATTTTCCTTTTACCGAGCCGTCTGCGGAAGTTGATGTGAATTGCAATATTTGCGGGGGAACAGGGTGCAATATTTGTAAAAATACGGGATGGCTGGAAATCATGGGAGCCGGAATGGTGGATCCCAATGTGCTGGAAGCTTCAGGTATTGATCCCCAAAAATATACGGGGTATGCATTCGGGATGGGTGTGGAACGCATAGCCATGCTCAAATGGCAGGTTAAGGATTTACGCCTGTATTTTGAAAACGATGTCAGGTTTTTGGAACAGTTTGAAGGAGGGCTGCTCTAAAACGCTGTTTTTTTTGCCCAAAAGAAAAAAAACGCTAACTTTGCATTCCATTTTGAAATGAATGCGGAAATAGCTCAGTTGGTAGAGCATAACCTTGCCAAGGTTAGGGTCGCGAGTTCGAATCTCGTTTTCCGCTCCAAACCTCTCCTGGCGAGAGGTTTTTTTGAAGATACTCATTGAGAGAAGGACAGCTCGGGTGGTGGAATAGGTAGACACGCAGGACTTAAAATCCTGTGGACAGTAATGTCCGTACGGGTTCGATTCCCGTCCCGAGCACCAATACAAAAATGAAAAGCCCTGATTCATAAAGAATTACAGGGCTTTAATTTTAGGTCGGTGAAACTATGGTGAAACAATTCCTTTTTTAGGGGCTTTTTTGATAAAAAGCACCCACATTTTCAGCAGGTGCTTTTCCATTCTATCTCAACAACAAATTTTGTTGTCATCCAAATATACAATAATTTTTTTATTCGGGTATAGGTAAGTATTATAATTCAGAGACCTTGTCAATAAACAAGACCAATTAGCCTGTATTTGACATTAATCCCAGCCACTCTGCATTCTGTTTTTGTTTAGATGGTTCATGACAACTATTCGAAGCGTTGCCGGTAGATTCTGGAGCGTAAAGAGAATGACTGATGCCTCGGCTCATACCTCGGTTAACATCTCGGCTTTAAATAAGATCCTTTTTGGAAGCAATTTTTGTCCACTACGTCATGTTTTGACGTAATGGATACTTATTTTCCCTGCGTTTAAGAACAGTCCCCTTGTTTACAGAAGCATGATAAACGTAGAAATATGTTGCAGGTAATATTGACACTTGGCCTATTGCTGGATGGATGCGCGATATTATTATAAAACAGAAAATGAGATATACTTCCAAAATTACAGACCACTGGGTAAGTTTACAAAAACGATTATTAGCAAGTCCCGAATACAGAAAGACTAGGGATTACAAATACGACAAAATTCACACCCCCCATAAGACATTCAGCAATAAGCTCTTGCCAATAAAAATGTCAGCATTACAAATTAAGAGAATGACAAATATTTCCTGTCAGTTATTCCGACGCTACGATTCAAGTTTTACTCGATAATAATATTGATCCTTAAGCATTAAGTGATTATATTTGTGGTCACACCTA
>JBAZDQ010000229.1:0-2581 GCA_041654355.1 Bacteroidales bacterium | reverse complement strand
ATCTCGGTGACGTAAGGAGGTAGAAGCTATGGCGAAGGAAAGCCAAGGAATCATCTGCTATTGGGCCACCGTGACGGTCAACGCCACGCTCGCCGAAAACGTCGTTGGGGAACTGACGGGGTTTTCCGGGCCGAGCATGAGCGCGGGCGTTATCGATGTGACCAATTTGCAGAGCACGGCCAAGGAAAAGATGATCGGCCTTTACGACGGCGGACAGATCAGCCTGAATGTGAACTGGGTCGCCACGAATGATGGACAGATCAAGCTCAGGGAAAGCCTCGTTCAGCGGACCAAGGGAAGTCTTCTGATTCAGCTTTCGACGGCGACCACGGCCCAAAAGATCAGCCTTGAGGGGTATGTGATCGGCATGAACGTCAATGGCGCGGTGGATAACGTCCTGAAGGGCGATTTCTCCATCGCCATAACCGGCGGGGCCAGCTTCACCACCGGATAATTGAGGAGGTGACGGTATGGCGCGACAAAGCCAAGGATGTTTGATTAGGCGGGAATCGTCGGTTGTGGGAACGACGGCGGTCCTGTCGGCGGATACGATCAGCTTTGACAGTACGTTGAGGACGATCAACCGTCAGGCGGGATTTGCAGACTTTTCAACCGGGATGCGGCTTGAAGTCGACTCCTCTCTTAACGCCGGGGTATGGACGATCAAGACCACGGCGGCGACTGCGATCACGGTTTATGAGGAACTGACGGCGCAGTCATCGGGGGAGACGGTGGTTCTCATCGGCCACACGATGCAGAACATCGGGCAAGTGGTGAGTTTCAACGGGCCGGGTCTGTCCGGTCCCGTGATCGACGTCACGACCCTTCAGAGTACGGCCAAGGAGAAACACCCGGGCTTGCACGACGGGGGCCAGGTCGGCCTTTCCGTTTTGTGGGACAACGAGGCGTCCAACTCGAATCTGCATGACGCCCTTCAGCGCGATATGGTGGCCCGGACGCTGAGGAAATTTGACATCAAATTTGTGGGGCCGACAACCGGAGAAACGGGGTCCGTCTATTTCGGCGGGTACATCGTAGGATTCAACATTACGGGGGCTGTGGACAACGCTCTGAAGGCCGATATTTCGATTGCCCTGTCATCGGGCGCGGCGTTCAACAATTGCGGGTCCACTTAACAAGCGCAAGGAGGAAGGAAATGTTACTGAACAAGGATCAAATCATGAAGGCAGACGATCTCCCCTTCCGGGACATTGACGTCCCGGAGTGGGGCGGATCGGTGCGTGTACGGACTATGACGGGCGGCGAGCGGGATGCATTCGAGGCCCAGATTTACGACGCCGATTCCAACGGTGTCCGGCTGAACAGGGACAATTTCCGGGCGAAGCTGCTTACCAAAGTTCTCGTTGACGAAACCGGGACGCGGCTTTTCAACGACAAGGAAATCCTGCTCCTGTCCAACAAGAGCGCGAAGGCGATTCAGAAGCTGTTTGACGCCGCGCAGGAATTGAACGGGCTTTCCGTGGGCGAACAGGAAGCCGTTGAAAAAAAATGAAAAGGCGGGGGTGGGACTTCTTCGTGATGTTCCTCGCCCGCGAACTGAAGATGACACGGCGCAGGCTGTTGGCGGAACTGGACTCGCACGAACTATGCTTATGGCAGGCGTATTTCAAGGAGAGCCAGAAACAGCCCGAAGAAAAGGAAGACCCGGCGGCATTGAAGCACAGACTCACAACGGCGCTCATGACACGGAACCAAAAGGTCAAGGGTAAGAAAAAATGAGAGTGGCGAATTGGAACCCCGTCAAGACCGATGCCCGGATCATCCATGCCTCTATGGACCGGCTTGAAAAGGTCGGGGAACTGATCGCGGCTGAAGCGCGGGCGCGTGTACCTGTCGGCCAGGACGTCAAGGCTGGGAGTGGCAAATGGTCCGGGCGGAAGGCGGGCGCATTGAAAGAGACAATTCGGGTGACGCGGCTCAAAGACGACGCCCGGAGGAATATCCGCATTTACGCAGGCAACCGGGAAGTCTATTACGCCCGGTTCGTTGAGCGGGGAACGGTGAAGATGCAGGCGCGGCAGTTTCTAAAGAAAGCCCTGAACGCGTGCAAGGCAAGGGCCAAGATGATCCTCTTGAACGGGGTGTAAGATGACGGGCCGATCTGATCTGACGATATTTGCCGAACTCGATCTTGACGCTTCCCGGTACACGGCGGCTCAACAGAAGTTGCTCCGGGAAGCGACACGGACGACCCTCAATATAGAACAGAACTTCCGAAGCCTCGGGATAAAGTCCTCCGCTGAATTTGACCTGATGCGCCGTAAGGTTCAGAACTCGTTTGACATGATCGCCGCATCCTCAAAGGCGACGGCGAACGACATTCTCCGGGCGGAAAAGGCAAAGGCCGCCCAACTCCAGCGGATCAACGAACAGCAATACGGCAAGCAGATCAGGTTTATAGATGACCTGAAGACGCATTGGAAGGGGTATCTGACGACCATCATAGGCATTGGATATGCCGCAAAACAGGTGATTGACGCATCCCTTCAGATGGAGCGGATCACATCCACCATGAACGCTGTCACCGACTCGGCTGAACAGACGGCGGGGGCGCTTTCAT
>JBAZDQ010000228.1:0-2587 GCA_041654355.1 Bacteroidales bacterium | reverse complement strand
TGCATATTCCATTGGCATTTTTTATAACCTCCTAAAGAATCCGAACCTCTGCCTGTCTCACCGCATGGATGTAGTCAGCAGCGGCGACCGTTATAGGTATGAGAACGGTCAGCTGGGTATCTGTGATTGCAGTCACCCGGTTGATCTGGGCGGTGGTGCCGTCGCTGTCCCGGATGATGATGTAGTCGCCCACATGGAGGCCCATGATGGTAGGATCGCCGTCGGTCATGGCGATAGTGGACTCACCGGCGGTTGGTGTCGGTGATGGTGCCTTGTAGGTCTCATCCTTCAGGGCGAGGTCTTCAAGCAGCTGAGCTATGACATGGGTCGTCATGGTCTCACCTACATGGGATCCGGCTTCCGCCAGCACACCAACACCAGAAGCCATGGTGTCACTGGTGATATCGATGTGCTCCAGGTAGTCGCCTGCCAGCAGGTCGTAGTCGTCTATGGCGGCTATGAGTGCGTTGACCGTTCCGGATATTGCCACAGGAACAGGCTCGTACTTTTCATAGAATCCTGGGTAGAGATGTTCCTCTTCGTCCTCAAGCGCAAAACCTATAGTGAGGTCAGTGTCCTTCAGAATAGCAGGTTTGACCGTGCCTGCACCGGCCCGGATAACTGCTGCTCCAAACGGGATGCGAGCCCCGGCGATATAGGATTTGACAATCCCAGTGCCAGCGGTCCGAACGTCCTTGGGCGGAGCTATAGTGAATGCCATTGTTTAATCATCTCCTAAAAAATTTATCTCAGTAGTTGTACAGCTTTGCCTGCTCAGCTGCCAGGTCGAACTCGCTGCCGTCTGAGTTCAGGATCTTGCCGGTGAACTCGGTCTGCTTGGCGGTGCCCAGCCTCATCTCAGAGTGTTCGTCCAAGAACCCGATCGGGTCCGCTTTGGCCTCGTTCCAGATCTTGTCAGGAACTTTGCCACCTTCCAGGGCTGCAGCGTTCAGGAGCTTGCCGAAAGCTGTCCGGGCCTTGTGGTCTTTGGCGGCTTCCTGGTCGTCCTTGAACTGTTTGATGTCCGGCAGAGCAGAGTTGAGCTGCTTAACGCTGTCTTCCAGGGCCTTGAACTCCGGCTGGTCGGCCAGCTTAGGGGCCTCGTTCAACTGCTTTTCAAGGGCATCCATCCGTGTGGTGATACCCTGCATGGCTTCGGTGAAGGGCGATACCGCCTCGTTCAGAAGCTTCTTAAACTCTTCAGAATCCATATCATCAATTCCTTGATTTTTCAGTTTGAGAGGGCACGGTTTCGTCTCGCCTCCTTCCAGATCCGGTACGTCGTCGCTTTCCACTGCAGCCGAATTCTGGTAAGGTCCACAACCGTCAGCTCGCTCGCATGCTGCCCGTTCCCCTCCAAATAGAACCGCGTACTCACCAACAGAATATGGGCCGGCCTCGACGGCATGGTACAGCTTGCCATCGAACTCACCCGTCTCGCTCAGACGCGGCGTGAAATATCCAGGGCTCCCTCCAGGAAACTGGAGGTTGCGTATTTTCTCTAATTCGTCACTAGTTAATTGGGATTTGAAAAATCGCGATACGCCGGCGATGTCTCGCCTGTCATCGCGTGCTTCGGACTTCACTATTTGACCTATTCGCCGATCAGTAGGCCGGGCGGTGTCGGTCTTGAGGTGATGTGGTGTTATGGGCGTGCCCATGAACCAATTGGCCGAAGGCTTCATGTTCTCGTACTTCTTGAGCGTTGGAGTACCGTCTGCCCCTGTCCACACACCCTCTTTCATGAAGACCGTGGGAACGTCGATGTGCTCCTCGGTCTCGACGATGCCACCGGCGGAGTTCTCCAGCTTGATAACCTCAGAAGCGTATTTGGCTTTGAGCTGCCCACCAGCACTGCCCCTGGCAGCTACCCGGATCTTGTCTTTGATCTGAGCCCATATGGAAGGGTGGGCCATCACTCGGTCATAGACCGCCTTCAGGTACTCATAGCTCGGTGCGGAGTCGGAGTGTTTGCTGGACTCTATCGCCCGGCCCTGCTCTTCGGCTTTGGTTTTGGCAGCTTCGCGGCCTTCGTCGGTGCCGTCATGAGTATAGCATTTGCCTTCCGGACCGAACTGATAGCCGTCCCTGCCGTCTAGTTGGCATTCTTGAATTGGGATGAAAATCAACTCCTTTCAGATAGTCTCTGAGATCTGCTCCAATGCGGGCTCTTTCGGCTTTTCCGGCTGCTCCTGTTCTGTTGCTTCTCCAGGTTCACCGGGCAAAGTGCCCCGCTTCAAAGCGTTTTGCTCTTCGAAGAGCTGCCGGATCTGCTCGGGAGTGTACGGATCTTGACCCATAGCAGCACGATAATCGTTAACGAGTGAACCGCCCACTGAGAACATGGTGGTGGCCTTGTCCGCTTCGGCCTTCTGGTCTTTCGGACTCCATGACCAATAGTCAAACGATACCAGCAGGTCATAGCCGTTGATATCCAGGAACTCCTGCCAGAGCTTTTCGAACGGTTTGCCGATGGCCTCCTGGTGACCTGATATAACGCTATCCAGGAGGGCTTTGCCGGGTGCCGATGATACGCTCACTGCCTGTGCAAGCTGCTCAGTTATGGCTTTGGCGAAAAAGTGATTGA
>JBAZDQ010000227.1:0-2592 GCA_041654355.1 Bacteroidales bacterium | reverse complement strand
CTGACCAAATATACTGCTTCCGCTGTCGCAACCTACAATACCGCCACGTCAGTTATCGACCGCATCAACCAAAAGACGGCGCGTGGCTTCGCGGCTACAGCACTTTCCGCCCGTTCCACGTTCCTTGTGGAAGACATGGATAGTGCGTCGGCGGTAGATATCACCACCGTTGCTGAATTCGATGCCAACCTGTTCGACCTGATGGAGAAAATCAACCAAAACATCGGTATCGTGGAAGCGACGATGGCTTCAACCGGTGTGGATGTCCCGGCGAATATAGCCTACACAAATCTTGTCGGTGGCTCCGATGGCGCGACGGGTACTACCGATTGGACGGAAGCCCTTGCCGCGATGGAAACCGAAACGGTTAACGAAATTGTACCGTGGACAACTTCCGCCGTGTACAACGCGCTTGTTCTGGAACACTGCGAAACGATGACCCTTGAAGGTAAGGGCGAACGGACTTGCTCCATCGCTGTGCCGCTTGCCACATCGAAGGGTACTGCTACGGGCACTCTTGGCGCGCTGTCGCTGGCTGTGAATAGCAGGTTGGCTTCGATTCATTGCCAAGGATTGAAGGCTTACAACGAATCCAGTGTGTTGACGAGTTATGACCCGTGCGCGACCGCGATGCTTACTGCTGCTTTGCAGGCTGGTCGCAGTCCCGATTACGGCATCACATGGGCGCTTGCAAACAATGTCATTGAACTTGTGGAAAAGCCCCCGGTGTCAGGCTCCGCGTTTGGCGCTACGAACTGGACGGCGCAACACGACCTCGAATGGCTGATTGAACACGGATACACCGTGTTGGAAAAGACGAAGACGGGATTCCGCGTGGCGCGTGGCAATACGTCGTACCTCGGAACCGACCCGCAGTATTCTTCGCGGCTGGCCGTGGAAACCACCCTGCTTGCGACGACAACCTTGCGTGAAAACACGGAAGCGGCGGTTGGTCAATCGACGACCGTGCCAGAATCCATACTGCAAGGCGCGATTGAAGCTATTTTGAACCAAATGGTTGACAGCAACATTATCGTGGCTTGGGATGAGTCTTCGCTGGTTCTTACACCGTCCGGTGAAAAGACACTGGTTTCCGTTAACGTTACCGTGGCCGTTGAAAGGCTGTGGATTCAGATTACATTGAACACTACGGTTTAACCGACCGTGGCAGGAAGGTGAATTATGGCTGATCCGGCAAAAGATATTTTCAGCGGCGCACGGGCGGAAGTGTACTTCGGTACTACGAAAGTTGGGCGGTGTCAAAACCTGTCCGGCTCGTACAACATCATCAACGTGGCCGTCGAAGAAATGGGCGAGGCTGTTCCGACGGCTATCGTTACGGTTGGCTCCAACGTCACATTCAGCGTGGGTTCAATCTCCAAGCTGGGCGAGAGTCTTATCGACCTCGGATTACTACCGGCAATGGATACGATGTCGCTGATTGAATTCCCCGAACTGTCGTTTGCTATTAAAGATCGCGTGACGGGGAAGGTCAAGATTCAGATTGAGGGCGCAAAGCCGGACGGGGCGCAGTCCTTCGGTGGCAATCCCCGGTCGCTGTTTGTGGACGGCATGAACTTTGTCGCCCGCAAAATCTCCATCAAGACCGGAACCTAATCGCCACTGTGAACCTGTATGGTTTATAACAGACATACGGGCTTGAAATCGTTGGCATGATTGCTATACTGTGAAGTAACCTTGTTACTATGGAGCATTGAAAGTCAAAATGCCAGCAGATACCCCGGAACTCAAAAGAATCCCACAAACAGCCGAAGACTTGGTTGCCAACAAAATCGACATTCCAGAAAATGTCGAATTGGAGCCTGCCGAGGTTGTACAGCCCGTGTACATCACGGACATCAACGGCGACCCGTTTGAAGGCAATTTCATACTCCGCCTAATAACATCCGACGATGACATGCTTGCTAGTCAAATGAAGCTGCGTTTGTGTGGTGGCGCGCCTATTCACCTACTTTCGCCCGGTGAACAAGCAATGTTCGACGCATACGCAATGTGCATTGTCATGTTCCAGAAGGTTGAAGGCAAGATCGATGCAGCCCCGCCGTGGTGGTACAAGAAACCCCGACGAGAGTTGCCGCCCGAACTGATTGGCGAACTGTACAACGCGCTGAGGTCGCACACCGATAGGTACTTTCGCAGAAACCCTGAAACGGGCGAGATCGAAACGGGACGATGCGTGGTCAAGTTTGGTGAAAGACGCGGCGCGAATTAAGGGCGTGTCAGAATCGAGCCTGTCAAACGCAGAGGCTTTGGAAATTTGGCTTTTGTCGCTACCGAAGAAACAATTTGATTCCGTCATGGAACAGATTGAGACGACAGGAACCGAAGGCGGCGACGGCCTGACTGACGAAGAATGGGTGCAGGAAGGCGACCGTGAACGCGAAATTGACAAGTTGCTAGGCCGCAGCCCCGTGGTTGACGAAACTGTATCGTTCGGGGAATACTAACCCCCTTTCAAAAGCCACGGCGCGGCCAAACAGCAATAATTGGTGGTGCCGACAATGGCTGACACGCGAACCAAAATCACAGTTACATACGCGGTTCAAGACAGCGAGAAGCTACACGCCGATC
>JBAZDQ010000226.1:0-2606 GCA_041654355.1 Bacteroidales bacterium | reverse complement strand
GGGAGGAGGTCCGGCCCCCAGATCCAGCGCGGATCGCCGGATGAGGATAGGCGATAGTAGCAGTGTGGTTCGTCCCCGATCCGCTCGTCGGTGATCCGGTCCTCGGCTGTGGTGGGGAGGGGGAGCACGGATCCGGTCGGGACCATCTCGGCCGGTCGCGGGGTGTGGTGGCGTCGCACCGCCGCCCGGAATGACTGGGAGGCCGCGCGGACCTGGGCAGGGGGAAGGGAGCTCATGCACTGATCCCCCTGATTCGGTCTTCGTTCTGCGGGCGGTGCTGGGCCTCGTTTGCAGCCAATAGGCTAAAATAATAGGGAAGCCCATTAGTTTTAGCCCCATTTTCGGGGAAATTGTTGCTCGACATAATTTCACACCCTGCAGGGGGAGGCCGGGAACCTCATCCCCTGTCCTTTTGTGCTATACTCTTTCCTAAGACCTCGATACTTATAAGTCTTCCCAATTAAACCTGATACATGATAAGAGGTGATAATACATAGGTATACAATAGGATAGGAATATATACTGCCAAAACTAAGGTTGATTTATGAGTGAAACTGTGTACACCCCTAATGAGGTGGCAAAGCGGCTCAAGGTGGATCGGGATACGATCTACAGATTACTCCAGGAGGGAGAGTTGAAAGGGAAGAAGGTTGGCCGCCTGTGGCGTGTGAGTGAATCTAATCTGAGTGAGTACCTAGAGAAATAAGCTGTTCCCGGCAGCGAAAAGAAGGGTGTAATTATGGCACGACGAAAGAGAGCATGCGATCTATTACAGCGCGTGAACGTTTCGTTCACGGTCGCGCAACTGAACCGGCTCGATACCTTAGATGCCCCGACCCGTGCGGAGGCTGTGAGGGGGATTGTTCAGAAGTGGTTTGAGCAGGAAGATGCCCGAGCACGAGCCAGTAAAGAGGGGGGGAATTCAAAGTTAGGGTCAGCCACCGATACAGATATTGAGAGAACCTTTGACGCACACGCGGATCTGTTATTGGTTGAGTTATTAGAGAGTTTCAATGATGGGCGGCAAGTGAGCTACTTAGTACCTGCTTTTACTAAGTTTTTGAGGGAAGATCTGGGAAAAACAGCACACGAAGATCAGATTTTGTGGTTTTTGCGAGAGAAGATGATGTTGGTCGGTGAGAGTCAGTAACACTATTATAGAATTTTATAGCACCCAATACTATTTTCACGCAAATTTTGAGAAAAAATGGTGTATGTATGTATATACGTCCCGAGAGAGGTGCCGGGGGCGGAACGCATGAAAAGTGTCAGTGAACGCATGAAAAATGTCTTGTTGTAGAGGTTTGCTTTGAGTAATATATATAATAATTCTACATCATCTAACATCCTCTAAAAATCAGAGAACGGGGGGGTATTCCCATCAGGATACATCCATACATACATACACCATTTTTTCTCAAAAATTTATCATTTGTGGCACTTAGTATTATAAATCTCTAAGAAAGTGTGAAAAACCCAGTGGTGCCGCACCCCAAAACCGATCAAAAACTACCTAATCACGATCAAAAACCATCGATCCGTGATCAAAAACAGAGGATCATCACTAGGTGGGGAGGGGTTCGGGGTGTTGCTCGACCCACTGCGTACGGGAAGTACAGGAATGCTCCTCGGCACCCTTACACCTGCACGGCTCGTGTAGGTGCAAACAATACAATCTCACCCCCGCAGGTGATTAACCCCTATCTCCGCGCACCGCGAAAGTGTACAGCCTCATTGGATACAATCCCGTGGTACTGTACGCCAAATCCTCAAACTACTCTTAGATTGTGCGTGAAATCAGGGCGCGCCAATAAGCCCCGACCTAAACCTCTTCCTCGTCCAACATGCCGCGATAGGTCACGGAGCCGAGCCTGGCTCCGTCGAGGTAATACGGTAGCCGGAGAGGGGCGGTATGCTCCCGGGTCGGGAGAGCGATATAACATTGTTCCGTGGTGCAGCCCGCCCACCGGGGGTTGAACTGCTGCAGCTTCGGTTCATCTGATCCAAACTTCGCCCCCCGTCGCATCATCACCCACTCGAACGCCGTCCTCACCCCTTTAAATAACTGCTGCCATTCGTGGGTGCTGACAATCATCCGGTACTCCTCTACCCTGAGTTTCTGGATGTTCCGCTTGATAACGTTCAACATCCTCCTCTGCTTCGCCCCTTCCCGGGCGGTCGTCGCATACCCATATCCCTGGGAGGGACAGGTATTGTGAAACTCGTCATAGAAGATCGCCAGAGGGCGGATGATCTCCCGGCGGAAGGCCAGCCGGATCAACCGCTCGAAGAGCCCAGAGACGTGCTCCAGGGTGATCGTGGGGTCAAGGATAAACGGATCGAACGAGCAGATGTTGATCCGCCCCGGCTGGATGTTCTTCCAGATATCCGCTTCCTGCGAGATTGTCTGATACTCGATATCATACGGATTCCCGAACGCGTCCACCGGATCCCGCATCCTGATACTCAGATCGCAGCCGGGCGGGGTAAATATCGTGCAGGGACCGAAATAATGCGGCAGGGTTAGAATCTCATCCCCTTTCCCGATATCGAACCAGAGGATCTGCTCTTTGCCGTAGTCCAGATCGGAAGAGCGTCGTGTAGGG
>JBAZDQ010000225.1:0-2615 GCA_041654355.1 Bacteroidales bacterium | reverse complement strand
GTGGAGGACGTTCCCCCGTATCGGATCGGCGTCTATACCCTGTCGGAAGGTTTCATGGACTACGGGCGGAACGACTATCAGTTTTTGATGGCGCGTGAGTCACGCTGCCGAGCGAGCAACGAATGGCCGAACTATACGAGCGCGGAAGTGACGGAACTGGAACTCCCGCGCTACCTGGCGGCGTCATAGACAACACAACACACAAGGGGGAGGAAATTATCATGGAAGCAAAAGCAGTAAGCACGGAAGTACGCAAGCCGGACGCCCTGTCTGTCCTACTCAGGCAGGACTCGATTAAAAAGCGTTTCGAGGAAGTCCTGGGGAAAAAGGCGCCGGGGTTCATGTCATCGATTATCTCAGCGACCAATGCGAACAAGGAATTGAAAAAGGCCGATCCCCTTTCCATCGTTTCAGCGGCTGCCGTCGCTGCCGCCCTAGACCTGCCGATTAACCCGTCACTCGGCTTCGCCCATATCGTGCCGTACAAAAGGGACGGGGTTGCCATCGCCCAATTCCAGATGGGGTATCGCGGATTCATTCAGTTGGGGATGCGCTCCGGGCAGTACAAGACCATCAATGCCTGCGCCGTGTACGAGGGGGAGCTTGTCGCCTCAAACCGTTTCACGGGGGAAATGACATTTGACGAAACGAAGCGCACCGCCGACAAGATCGTGGGGTACGTCGCCTATTTCAAGCTGATCAACGGATTCGAGAAATGGCTCTACATGACGGTGGAGGAAGCGAAGGCCCACGGGAAGCGGTATTCAAAATCATTCAACATCGCTTCCGGCAGATGGCAACAGGACTTCGATGCAATGGCCCTGAAAACCGTCCTGAAGATGCTTATGAGCAAGTACGGGATTCTCTCCGTCGATATGCAGACGGCGGTACTGGCGGATCAGGCCATCGTCAAAAAGGATGGTGAATACGAGTACCCCGACAATGACGTGGTGGATGCGGAAATCAGCGAACCGCCGTCAAAGGCAAAGGAACTGACAGACAAATTCAGCCGGACTCCGAACGCACCGGAAGAGGAAACACAGGCAACCGCCCCCGGTGAATGCCCCGACCGTCCGGGGGATACCATGTCAAAGGCGTTCTGTGACACCTGCGCGAAGCGTGTGGGCTGTCCGGTATGGGGTGTTGCGGAATGACCCCCCGTCAACAGGAAATCCTTGACGCCCTTATCGCCAATCCCGGCCTTTCGATGCGGAAGGTTGCCAAACTGACCGGCACATCGCAGTCGATGGTCAGCAAGGTCAAGAGCGTTTATTTGCCGAACCGGGAGGGGTATGAACGGACACGCTGTCTCGGCCCCGGTCCGACGCACTATTTCTTATCGCCGGACAAGAGGCGGATACGGTTCTGCAGGGTGCATAGCTACTTGACCCGCATGGAGCAGCAGGAAACGTATTCGGTCGTGACGAGGGGATGATGCTGATTAACGACCATTTTCAGAACTTCAAGGTTTATGGCATTCCGAAGGCGCAGCTTGTCATTGCGGACATACCTTATAACGTCGGCAAGAACGCCTATGGATCAAATCCCTCATGGTATATCGACGGCGACAATAAGAACGGGCAAAGCGATCTTGCCGGGACAGATTTTTTTGACACCGACAAGGATTTTAAGCCCGCCGAGTTTATGCATTTCTGTTCAAAAATGATGCGGAAGGAACCAAAAGAAAAGGGGGTCGCTCCGTGCATGATTGTGTTCTGTGAATTTGAGCAACAATTTTATCTTATCGAACTGGCCCGGAAGTACGGGATCAACAATTATATCAACCTCGTTTTCCGTAAAAACTTTTCCGCCCAGGTATTAAAGGCGAATATGAGAATTGTCGGGAATGCCGAATACGCGCTTTTGTTATACCGAGACAAGCTCCCGAAATTCAGAAACGGCGGCAGGATGGTCTTTAATGTTATGGATTGGCCGCGAGATACCAAAACTCAAAAGATACACCCGACGCAAAAGCCCGTTCCTCTGTTAAAAACGCTAATCGAGATATTCACCGATCCCGGTGACGTAGTGATTGACCCGGTGGCGGGCAGCGGATCAACCCTCGTCGCGGCTATTGAATGCGGGCGGCAAGCGTTCGGATTTGAGATCAAAAAAGATTTTTTCGCAGCGGCGGGTGAATGGATACGACGGACGGAATCACAAGGGATGCTATTTAACAATCCCCGCCGTGCGCCACAGATGGAACAGCGAACCCTCGAGCAGGTAACATCATGACCACCCACGGAGGCCGCAGACGCAACCTGCATATCGACACACCGGAGGGCCGCATGACGCCGCTCCGGTACGAAATCATGGCGATGCTACGTAAGCACCCGGACGAGCAAGGATACATCATAGCGCGGGCGCTGGATACGTCGCCGGGGTATGTCAGCAAGGTGAGGAAGGAGGCAGCGATGGACGCGAAGACGCATCCTGTTCTGGACGTGGTTCACACCGTGACAAGGGGAGGTAGAAAATGAAATTTGAGATCAGGGATAGATACAGCGGTAGCGTGCTGTTCGCGTTAGAAACGGAATCATTCAAAATGTGCGTAGAGGCGGCGATTCAAGGGGGCGCGGATCTTCTGGGTGCGGATCTTCGGGGTGCGGATCTTC
>JBAZDQ010000224.1:0-2621 GCA_041654355.1 Bacteroidales bacterium | reverse complement strand
ATTTTCCCGGTCGACTTCCTTGTAACTCAGCAAGTGCCTTTCAAGAGGAACGGTCAGCTCTTCTTCTACCTGCTCAGAAGAAGCTCCCGGGTAAATTCCCAGGACCAGGGCATTGCGTATGGTGAAATCCGGGTATTCCTTTTTAGGCATATTGGGCAGAGCATATATACCCAGTCCCACCAAAAAAGCAACCAGTAAAAGAACGATCTTGTGATTGTGCATCGTCCATTCCACGATGCCTTTTCTTCTGTTACTCATTGATCACGATTACCTTAATATTATCACAGATCCTGTCAAAGCCGGAAATCACAATACGGTCCCCGGGAATAACACCCTTCTGAATGGTTATGCCCCCGGGAACGATATCTCCCACTTCAACTCTTCTTCTTTCCACTGTATCATCCTGATCAACAACCCATACAAAATGACCTTTTCTGAATTCCAAAGGCATCACCGCATTAACAGGTATAACCAGGCTGTATTGCCCGGTAAGGTTACTTATAAAGACTTTACACACCATCCCGGGCAGCAGGCCGGACAGATCCCGGTCCGGAGCTATCTTTACGTCGTAACTATGCGAAAGAGGATGTGCACTGACTCCTTTTTCCACGAGCTTTCCGGTCGTTTCCGCATTACGAAGTGCTCCTACAGTGATACGCGCCGTCTGACCGGTGCGCGTATCGTATATTTCGTTTTCGGGAATGGCTACCTTAATGAGCGGTTTGTGCGTATTGAGCAGGGTAAGTACCGGTTGATCAGGCAAAACGTTCATACCCGGCTCCATCATCCGTTCCCCCACCACACCCCGCTGAGGTGCATGAAGCTTCGTCTCGGCAAGTGACCTGGCGGCAATCCGTTCCGAGGCACGTGCTTGTTCCAGCTTGGTCTGTATTTCAATGAATTGTATTTCAGGGAGGCTGTTCGATTCGTAAAGCAGTTGCATCCTTTGGTAAGCATCTTCTGCCTGGCGCAAGGTAGCTGCAGCTGTGGCATACATATTTTCCAGCGTAGCGGGATCGGTCTCAGCCAGAAGCTGCCCTTCATGTACGGTCTGGCCTTCGTGTACGTATACATTTTTGATTTTTCCGGGAGCAGGAAAACTCAGCATAACGCTGTTTGATTCTTCCACCACACCTATGTACTCCCTTTCGGTGCAGGTCATGGATTCGGTTAGTGTAATTACCTCAACTTTTACTTCACCTGCCACAGACTGGTAATTTTCTTTCTTTGACCGGCAGGAAGTGAACATCAAAGCCATGGCCAAAACAATCAAAATGCCTTTAATTATTGGTGATTTCATAGATGGGTTTGTTAGGGTCTACAAAAGTAATTAAATTCATGGAAAACCTTTATATTTGTACAATATATCTATGCAAAACGACCGTAAAAAATTACTCCTTCACGTATGTTGCGGACCATGTTCTACAACTGCATTGGAACGTTTGTATTCGGAATACGATGTAACCGTTTTTTATTACAATCCCAATACCGCTCCAAAAAAAGAGTATTTGCTCCGCAGGGATGAAGCAATAAGGTATACCCGGGAAGTGTTCGGTTCGGAAGTTGACTTTCAGGAAGGAGAATACTGTCCGGATGCATTCCTGGAAGCCGTAAAAGGATTTGAAGACGAACCTGAAGGAGGACGCCGGTGTGAAATATGCTTTCGAATGAGACTGGAAGAAACAGCCCGTTATGCCCGGGAAAACGGATATTCTCATTTTTGCACCACCCTTACTCTGAGTCCTCACAAAAATGCAGTACTGATAAATCGTTTAGGTGAAGAACTGGCATGTAAATACGAGGGTCTGACTTACTTGCCTTCCGATTTTAAAAAACGGAACGGTTTTGGCCGTTCCGTTGAAATCTCAAAAAAACACGAATTATACCGTCAACATTATTGCGGGTGCGTTTTCTCCATGAGACAATATACTACTTATAAAGGAAACGTTTGATACTGCGTTTGGGTGTCTTTTCAAAAGCTTCCGGCAGCAGTTCAATTTTGTGAATCCGGCTGAAGACCGGCAGCAGCATATTCAAACGCATGCGGTTTTCTTCCATCAGCTGGGCCAGGTTCATGGTATCCAAAGATCCCTGGGAAACGCGGTCATAATCGGGAAAGACCAGTGCTACCAACTTCTTGTCCCTTTCCACCACAATAGATTCTACTACATATGGTTGATTGTTTAGTTTGTCTTCAATTTCCTCGGGATAAATGTTTTGTCCGTTGGCTCCGATGATCAGGTTTTTGCTGCGGCCTTTAATGAAGATGTTGTTATCCTTGTCTATAAGACCCAGGTCCCCGGTACGCAACCAGCCGTCTTTGGTAAAAGCGGCAGCCGTGGCTTCGGGATTCTTGTAATACCCTAACATCACATTATCACCACGAGCCTGCAATTCTCCTACTATTGTTTGAGGATCGTCCGAATCAACCCTCATGGACATTCTGTGAACGGGCTTCCCACAGGATTTCTTTACAAATTTGCGGGTATCTTCGTAGGAAAGCAGCGGCGCACATTCCGTCATCCCATACCCAACGGTGTAAGGCAATTTGATGATCTTCATGAGATCTTCCACTTCCTGGTTAATGGCCGCTCCGCCAATTACGATGGTTCTGATCTTTC
>JBAZDQ010000223.1:0-2625 GCA_041654355.1 Bacteroidales bacterium | reverse complement strand
GTGGCGAATTGGACCCGAACGAGATAGACCGGGAATTTGGTGGGGTGGCGAATGAGCGCCTAAGGATGGCCGCAGAAGTTATCGCTGAAGCTGCCCGCAAAAGATTGCGCGGTCACATCGGAACCGGCAAGACTACCGGCATAAGTCGCCCCGCGTACAAAAAAGGCCAGTATGCGGGCGCAGAGTGGACCAAGCGGGATTTTGGGTCGTTGCTGAAAACTATCCGGGTTAGGACCAGGCGGAATAAATATGGGCGGGAGCTTTGGCGGCGGAAGAACGTCCGGGTTTATGCCGGGAACTTCCTTGTTTATTACGCCTCCATTTTTGAGTTCACGAAGTCGTTTATGAAGGTGGCGCTTAATGACTCGATGGGTGATGTTGCGAGGATAATCGGGGCAACCAAGGATCAACCGCAAGCGAGGCTGTGATGGCAGGAAAACCTCTCGGAACCGTTTATGTAGAGCTTGACCTGGACCCCTCGCGTTATCTCAGGGGGCAGCAACAGCTTTACAAAGCGGCTACGCAAACGTCGCTGAGTATAGAACAGAACTTCAAGAATCTCGGTGTGAAGTCATCGGCTGAGTTCGATCTGATGCGCAAGAAGATCGAGAACAGCTTTAACATGATTTCAAATTCCTCCAAGGCCACGGCAAACGACCGCCTTCGCGCCGAAAAGGCGATGCATGACCAACTCCAGCGGATCAACGATCAGCAATACGGCAAGCAGATCAGGTTTATAGATGACCTGAAGACGCATTGGAAGGGGTATCTGACGACCATCATAGGCATTGGATATGCCGCAAAACAGGTGATTGACGCATCCCTTCAGATGGAGCGGATCACATCCACCATGAACGCTGTCACCGGCTCGGCTGAACAGACGGCGGGGGCGCTTTCATTTGTCCGGTCAGAGGCGCAACGTCTCGGCCTTCAGATGGATGATACCGCCCTTGCGTATGGTAAGTTCATGGCCGCATCGCGTGGCACGACGCTTGAAGGTGCGAATGCGCAACACGTTTTTGTCGGCGTGTCCGAGGCTGTCGCCGCCCTGAAGCTCCCCACGGAACAGGCAAACGGAATCTTCCTGGCTCTGTCTCAGATGTTGAGCAAGGGAAAGGTGCAGGCCGAAGAATTGCGCGGGCAGTTGGGTGAACGGCTCCCTGGCGCATTTCGGCTTGCCGCTGATGCAATGGGCGTATCAACGGCAGAACTGGACAAGATGTTGATGGGCGGGAAGGTCATGGCCGAGGATCTTCTCCCCAAGCTCGCCGTAAAGCTCCACGAAACATACGGAGGGGCCGCAGTAGAGGCCGCGCAGGGCGGGCAGGCGGCGATAAACCGTTTCAACAACGCCATATTTGAAACGAAGGCGGCGGTAGGTGACGCGCTGATGCCCGTCCTTTCCGACGCGCTCGGCTTGATTGCACAGGCCGCGCCGATCATCAAGGATTTCGTTGGCGGACTGAAAATGACCGCCGTTGAGACGTATGGAATTATAGACAAGATTGCCCTGTTGATGCCCTACGCGGCGGGCGGGAGTATGCCGCAGGAGGTTCGGGACAGGCTCAAGCAAATAGATCAAACCGTCGCCGCACAGAAGCAATCCATCTATAATTCGATGGCGGGAACGGGGGCGGCAGCAGCTAATGCGCGATCCGCAATATCAAAGGGTGTGGCGGGCGGCGGGACAGCCTCGGGCAGCACCGGCGCAGGCGGGAAGGCGGCGGCGACGGCGGCCTATCTCGAATCCACCCGCAACCTGCTCGCACCGTATCAGGCCGACGAGGATTGGGCGCAGTATTTCGAGGGGTATGTCAAGGCACAAGAGGAATTGAAGAAAAAGGCTGAGGAACGTTACGGGACCGAACAGCAATGGTCTTATGACACGACACAGAAGCTACTCGCCAACGCCCGCAAGGTGCAATCCGTATCCGAAGACGTTTGGGATAAGCAGGGATATTATTTCCTCTTGACCGGGGAGAAGACCAAAGAGGCCAACGCCCAAATCCTGCAACAGATGATCGACGATTACGAGAAGACCTTTGTCGGGGGTTGGCAGGCGGGTCTTTTGAAGATCGAACAGTATCAAAAGACCTGGGGCGATGTCACGCAAAACATGGCCCTACAGACATATCGTGCGATGTCCGAGACGTTCTCGGATGTCTTTTACGATGCCGTCACCGGGAAGATGAGTTCCATCGAAGACTACTGGAAGAAGATGTCGAAAAACATTCTCCGGTCATTCACCGATCTGATTGGCGACATGGCAGCCGAAAAGATCATGCTCTATTTCAAAAGCGAGTGGACAACCGGCGGGGCGGACGTCCTGAGCATCGTCTCGAAGGTTCTCGGCGTGGCGGGCAACCTGTTCAACGATTTCGGTGGCGGGGATTACCTCGGGTCGTCAAGTTCGACGTACCTGTCCCTTGCCCGTGGCGGCTTTGTCGGCGGCGGAGATTCCGTCTTGAACGATACCGTACCGGCGATGCTCAGTCCGGGGGAGTTCGTCGTGCCTCGATCCGTCGTGTCCGCCGTGGCCTCCAAGGGGCAACAGGGCGATACGATGCTTGCCCATATCAACCCGACAGAGGCGGGGCTCCTGAAGGCAATGGGCGGGGCGGGAAC
>JBAZDQ010000222.1:0-2630 GCA_041654355.1 Bacteroidales bacterium | reverse complement strand
AGCATGGCTATATCCGCACCGTTCGCGGTTCTTCCGCGATGTGGAGGTTCGTGCCGAGCCTTACATACCCCGAGTGGGGGTTCCAAACCCTGCCGCACTGCGGGCAGCGGAATAGAGGACGCTCATAGGCCATGAGCGTGTTACACTGTTTGCATCGCTCTTGTTTTTCCATCCGGTCTTCCACCTGTTCCCGAACATTGGAATAGTAAAATGGGTGTATCGCACTACCCATTAATGCTTCGGTTTCGTTCCACGAGGGTAACGGCCCCTCCGGGAGTTTAGCCTGCGCAGGGGATTCCTAATTCCTGCGACTCGCGGAGGGGGAGAGTGCGGTGTTCCGCACGTTCTTTATCCCGGGCCTTTAACCGGGCCAGGACCGCCGCGCCGCCTACGAGATGGGTGGTGTCGCAACGCGGTTTGTACGGGGAGTGCAGATAGGTTTGGTTGGTCGGATGGGGGGTAGGACGATAGATCTTCGAGGAGAGTTCCACTTCACCTGTTTCCGTCATGCTCGTCACCTCAGATGCCTTTCTCCATCGCTTTCCGGGACCGACTGTCGGCCCCCTGCCGGATCATTGTTGCGGCCTGCCGGAGCCGGGCCGCTGATGCCGTCATGCCGTGCTGCTCCATCAGGTCGGCTTTCCGCTGGCAGTCGGCTATCTTCGCCTGCGCTGCGGAGGTCTTCCGGGATACCTGGTTCGATTTGCTGTTCGGTCGGTTGGATTTGCCCCACCCTATCCGGGTGGTCCGCTGGTCGTTGGTTCTGGTCTTCATGGTCTTGTTCCTCTGGTTTGTTCCTCTGGATCGCGCCGTGGATGTCGAGGCACATGCTCACTCACCTGTGAGCCCTCCGGACAGGTTCTCCCACCGGCGGTCCTGGTGCTCGGTCTTCTCTGCCTTCTTGTCGGCGCGTTCGGCTTCCCGCTTCGCGTTTGCGTCCTGAATCTCGGTGTGGGTGTGCTCGGTGCCGCACTTGCCGCAGAAGTAGACGGGTTCATTTGAGGTGTTCAGCCGCCCTTTGAGGTGGAGCCCTAACCGCCCACAGTCTTTGCAGATCCCGGAGTACCCGAAGTTGATGTCGTCCAGGAGGTTTCTGGAGGTCGCCGGGGTCATGCTGCACACTCCTTTCTGGCCTGGCCGCGCTCGAGTGCAGCCGCGATACGTGCCGCCGGGGGGTGGCCCCGCAGCAACTTTTCGGAAAAGGGGTCGTGCCGCGTGGTGCGAACCCTTATATCCGAGAAGTGACAAGATAGCTCGGGGTATGTGGTCGGGTCTTCCACTTCACCTGTTTCCCCACATACCATCCCGCACATCGGATCCTTCATCGTTTCCATTTTTTCAGTCTTCCTTTGCTGTTTCTTTGTGCTTGTCGATCAGGTCTTGCAGGCCCGCCCGGGTTGCTGCCGAGACGCTCTTGTAGAGCCCGCGTTCTACCAGCTGTTCCAGTTGTTTCTTCATCGCCGGGGAGACCCGGATGGTTATGGTCTCGCTCGACTCATCTGATAGTGGCCTTACCATTGTGTGTTACAATACTGCATTACACCTTGTTTGATATATATCTGTCGGTTTTTTCCCGGAGGTCTCGGACCCGTGATCGGGGAACGGAGCTCCCAGGCGGTTGACATGGAATTTGTCAACCTTGTTTACATGGGTTGACAACCGATATTGGGAAAGAGGCGGGAACTCCTTAAACGGAGCACGTAACAACGAGATAAGACCCCCAATGTTTTTAGTTGACAACCTTGTGCGCCGTTGAGATAACATCAATCCGTGGGCGGGATCGTGGCTGGAGGGGATAGCGGGGCATATCGCTGGGGATTGCCGGATTCGTATTGAGAGTGGCAGGATAGCGGGGCGCCCGGGGGAGCGAGACGGGCCGGAGTCATTGTGGCGGGATCGTGCCGGATCAGGAGGGTTGTCAGCTAACATAAGACCTGTTGGTTGACAATCGGAAATCGAGTTATCATCCGAGTCATGGATTTGAAAAATACCGTCGATATGCCGATATTTTAGTTGACAATAATCCGATGTGCCATATACGTGTTATGGGGAAAACGAAAGTGGGTCTTAATGGGCATTAAAATCGCAAATCCGGTGATGATGGTGAACCGTTGAGGAAACAGGAGAGTTAGCGTGGAGATTGAAAAAGAAGGATGAGATCGGTGTTAGAATTTTAAGCGTAGGGTGTCCCAGGTATAGATCCCCACTTTCTTGAGGGATCGCCGCTTGTGGATCTTGGCGTTCCGGACCTCAAGCACCTCGCAGGGGGGAGGGGTGGGGAACCGCCGGAGTTCTTTCAGCAGCCGCGACATGGGGATGGGGTTGCCGTTCTCGCCGGCAACCCGGCCTACAAAGTCTTCCATGGTCATTGTTACCTTCCGATATTGTCTATGAGCCATTTGATCATCATTCCGGCAAGCCCGACCCCGAAGAGGATGGACGAGACGTAGTTCATCTCCGGGGGCATGACTGCGCCCCACATGGTCGCTGCCGCGAGCCCGATGGTGAGGGGCAGGCTGATCTCGCCGCCCCGCATGTAGACGCCGCCAAGGTAGACGAAGAACAGGATGCCGTACCAGTACCATCCCATCGTCATGATGAACGGGAGGGTGAGGGAGTAGCCGAACCCG
>JBAZDQ010000221.1:1773-2648 GCA_041654355.1 Bacteroidales bacterium | reverse complement strand
CATAGCCGCCATTAACCCGGTATCAAAGGGCCGCTCACAGTGCCGTTTCGATAAGGTGTGGAATGATTTGCCGTCGAGCCGGAGGATCACCGGGGTCTTCTTGGTCAGGGATATACGATACGGATTTTCGTAACACTCTTTCATACGGTCATCGATTCTCATAATAATCACAGCAGTCACTTGTGGTCATCTTTATAGGGCGGCGCGGTGGAACTGTTGCGGTAAGGTTTTGAGTATGTCCATTGTGATTCATTACTACACTCGTTGCGGGTCAGCCTCCGCCCACACCGCTTACAGTATAGCGACGCTTCATGCTCCCGAACCATTTCAGGGATATCCGGAGAGAAGATGTTGGTGTCATAACTGTGCATCACCCCATGCTCCGGACAGACGAACTCAACCTTCGGCATTGTGCATCTCCTCGTTTCGCATATCGATCACGTGCTGGCACATCGCAACGTTGGTGTCACGATCCTCACGCGATATCTTTCCCGCTTTGTACGCAACGTTATACTTTTCAATCAGGGTTTCGTGGTCAGTAATCATAGACATGGTAAATCTCATTTGGTTGTAGCGATATATTATGATTTCGATGCAACAATCGTGTCGTGGCAAACGTAATCTCGAATCATATCGTACCGACGCAATTTAATATACTCGCCGAGCCGTTGAGCATAGTAAAACGCTTCTTCGAGGTTGTAGGTGCCGACATGAATCGCCGTTGTAGTTGGTTTATGATCTTCGTCATAGTATATGACGAACTCTTTACGATCCTAACAGGCAGAAAGCCCACGACTTCAGTCGTGGGATGAATGCCGTTATAATAACATTTATATTGTTCGACTTCCATACAATGTAATAACAAATACCGTAGA
>JBAZDQ010000221.1:0-1763 GCA_041654355.1 Bacteroidales bacterium | reverse complement strand
GTGGAAGAGACTCAATGGTATTGTTATTAAATAGTTGCATTGGGGCGGCAATGCATTGGTTGCAAATCCATAGATGCCCACGACTTTTAGTCGTGGGAGCCGTCACTTAGTGATGGGTTTCATGAATATAAAAGGGGTTCGATTCTTTCATGACAACTCCGATTCATCTAAAGTTCAACTTTATCATCGACAAAGAATCGGTGACAGTCGAAGCGGTGCTTTTTGATGAAGTCGATGATACCTTCGATGTCATATAACGCTTCAAGTTCGTCATCGATCACCAGCCCTTTTTTGATCACTGCCTCCCGAACCGCAAACGCCCAATCAGCATCATGTTTATTCTCAAACGCGATGGTACCAAGAACCATATGATTATGCATAACTTCTACGTAGTACATTGTTTCACGATCCTTTAAGGCAGGAGGAATGCCGTTATATTTATATACGATACAATCCAATACATTATTGCATAAAGGCATTCGTTTAATGGGTAACGGTTATAATGCAACAATTCAGGGCTGTTGTCAACCACCCTATTGCACTCGGCCCTTTTGAATATAAAGGGAAGATGGAAGGGTAAACCTACGACGTTAGTCATGGGTAGTTGACTTATTCCATTTTGTACGTTTTTCTTGATGATATTGTTTTCGCAATAAGTTTTGAGTGATATGCTCTTTGGACCTGACATCGATCTGAAACTCTTTATCGAAATCGTGGGTATCAAGACTTTCGATTATCTGTAAATGAACGCCTTCTGGAATTTTTGGATAGACATACACATAAAATGCCGGTTTGAACTCTTGATCCTGGATGACTTTTACATCATATCCTCGACTCTCAAGATTAGACCTGATAAAATCGGCATATTCTTTACACCACTCGATGGGATATGTCGATATTGGAGTTCTTCCCACATTGTAGTAAATTATCTCGTTAATCATCAATTCGTTGAGTTGCATTCACGCTCTCCATGTAGTGCAAGCAGTAACGCCATTCAACACAACACCCGTTACTGAGCCGGATTGGTTTCGGTAGTTCGTTCCCTTCGTTGTCTTTCTGTAACAGGGCGAGACAATAGTTCAGGTCATGGTTCTGATGTTCACACGGCATTTTCTCTTCCACCATGCGACGAAGCTGCATCTCGGTATTGAATCGCCAGAATTTCTCCCACCGGTCTGCCGTATTCTGATCGCGTGGTGTGTTATCATTGCGTTTTCGGATGACCGATTCCAGGTCGGTGCTGCAATGATCAACATAAATCGCATTCCCCATACTCTCCATGGTACACCCGAACCCGCTCCCGCTACAGATCGCATAACAATCTTTTCCATAATCCTTATGCGTGGGGTTCGCTACAACAATGCGTAAGATGTCGCCTTTTACAAGATCCGAGTTGATCCGTTCAAATCTGTGGGTTGTCATGTTATTGCACCTCGTTAATTGGAGAAATTGTCGTATCAACATTATTTGATACGATCACGTCATATATTTTGCTAATCGCTGTGTTACCATATTCAGTGAGAGAATAAAGATACACTGCATATCCATGCTCGGTCGTCCCATATTCTCCCGATAAGATGCCGAAGTCTCGTAATATGTCAAATGCATCTAATAGATCGTAATATTCTACTATGCTGGTAAGCCTCTGGACAACACGGGCAAACCACACCCGTTCACCATGATGTTCCATATCGTACATCTCGACAGCTACCCGTAACGGCACATCGAGCCGTGATATCCGGTTAAATCTGCTCTTCATCGAT
>JBAZDQ010000220.1:0-2665 GCA_041654355.1 Bacteroidales bacterium | reverse complement strand
CCGCTGAATAACCAGATCGGCGCGTGCTCTTTTTCACACGTCACAACTAACCGCTTCGGCTCTGACCCTTGCGGTCTCACAATTGCCGTTTGAACGTACCGGCAAGTCACGCATTGTTGGTCACTCATTGTGTCACCTGCTGTCTGTAATACTTGATAAACTTGTCGGCGTTGGTCGAAACCTGCTTGCCGTCTTGATAAGACGTGTAGCCTCGCATACCTGAATAAATCGTGTCAATGTCAGCCTGACTAAACTCATCCGAATCGGTGTAACCCTTCGCATATGCCAGCCACCACGCACGTTCATCATACCTGTCAGCACCAGCCCAGCGAGCCACAAGTGAATTGCGCTGGATAATGTTGATCAACTCAACCGGCTTTGGCAGGAATTGTGAACCGCGTGTCAATGCGATTGTTGCCGCCTCTGCCAACACCATTCTCGGATTGTGACCGAGTACTTGGTGATAAGCGCGTGCTCGCTCCACGTCTACCTGCTGTCCGTAAGCAGACGAGAGTCGTTTCATAACGAGCGTTGTTTCTGCGAGCGTGCTCATTTGTCCTCCGCGAATATCGGTGCACCAGCCAGAATCTCGTCCAGTCCGGCGCTAAGTTGTTTCGTAGGCTTGTAACCATTGTTGGGTTTCTTGACGCGCGTGTCAACTTTGAATCCGTCAATCTGCCAACGTTTCAGGATTGCCTCGATATAACGCCAATTGCGCTTATTCTGCTCAACGGCTTCTTCAATGGCGGCTGTGACCCATTCGTCTGAAAACTCGTCTACTGCCTGTTTTAGTAATTCTGCAATGTGACCGTTTAGAAGCCCTATCCCATTCTGATAAGCCGAAAATGCGTTACGCGCGTTTAGCTGTTGTTGTGGTTGTTTTAATTCATTAGGTATTAGGGTATTAGGGCTTAGGGTATTAATGCTTAGCAATTGCTTATCATTTTGCTTAGCAATTTGCTTAGCAATTTGCTTATCTGTTTGCTCTGCTTTTGCTTCAATATTTGGTGTTCTGTTGCTACCGCCTTTGCTTCCAGATTCAGCACGTTTTGATTTGATTACTTCGATTTGTTCTTTAGATCGGTTGAAGTCTAAAAAGTCATTTACCTCATACCCACCTTGCACTTTGTGCCACAGTTTCAGCTCGACCAATTTCTCAGCAGACCTGTTTCTCTTCGACTGGAATGTCATTCCGTAGAGTGAAGGTAACACATCTTCATCAATAAAACCGTCTGTCAGGTTGGTATTGCAGTGAATTAGTCCTGCCAGATAGAGCGCCATTCCGAGAGCACCGGCCTTCTGAATTTTGATGTTATTCAAGAATTTATCATCAATTCGAGTCCAAGCCATTCATACCTCCTAAAACAATTCCATTTGCGGCACTTGATTATCCAGTTCCAACCGCGCCGGAATGTGCGCCTGTTCGATCACCTTACGTCGTGCTCTCAATTCATTCTCACGGCTCAACAACTCATTCGCCACGTGCCAGCGTTCCTGCTCGTTCTCGATGATCCAGCGACCGGCTTTGCCAGCGTGAGCTCCAATCGGCCACTTGTAATCCTTGACCAACACTTCCAGAATGTCGCGTACCTGGCGCTCCCCTAATCCGCACCGCGCAACAAGTTTTTCCATTCTTACGGCGTTTTCTTCGCCCACGTGCTCGCTCATTACGGCTGCCACAAGGCGTATGTCGGCTTCCTTGATTTCGGCGGATTTCAGTCGGTAATAGTCGTTAGGGTTCATGCTTTCCTCACGCTCACGCTGGGTGCTCCCTCAGCCCTAAATTGGACGATTTCCGGGTGTGCCAGCGCATAACCGTCTAATGCTTTGGTATCCCAACTAACGCGCGGCTTGGACCAAACGAAGCTGTGGTATGTGCCTTTGACCGTGCGACCAGCAGATAAAACTTCATGCTTGATGTCGGCTTCCAGCATTGATTTTTGTTGCGAAAGTGCGTCAACTTTTGGGTCAAATTCCGCGTCAATTTCTACCAGTTTTTCTTTGATTTCTGGTGTCAAAACTTCATCAATCAGCGCCTGTTTTTCTTGATGAATCAGGTCAATTCCAACACCTAAATCTGAATATTTTTCAATCTTTTCGTAAATGTCCATCTCAAGCCTCGCCAAAATAGTCTGGGTCAATTGCAGTCAAAATTATTTTGCGGATTCTCGTTTGGCGTTCTGTGAGTTTGTCAACGACGAGATTTAATGCATAGTCTTCTGCTTGGCTCAAAACATAGATTGCACGATCATTGTTGGTATACTCACGCAGCAGGATATTTGCCTCAAAAGCCTTTTGTTCTTTTGTTTCTTTGTTATCAATAGATTTGTTGTCCATCTCAGTCTTTCTGCCGGTGTACCACGCCCACCGGCAGGCTCGCGGGAAAAGGAGGAGGAAACCCGCGCTCAAATTTCTTTGTTAGCGCGCGCTTTGAGAATGACACCGATAGCCTGTTTCTTTTCCAGGTATTCGGCGCGTTTCTCATCGTCCAAACCGTTCTGCAAGCCCTTGTTGATTCCGAGAATCATCGCTTGCAGTTTGTCGTTGGGAATGTCACCGTAACTTACGCCTTCGCTATTCTGGACTTTCATTGCGCGTTCAATGGTCATCGGATCGTCAACTGGTTTTTCTTTCGGCAATGCAGCCCTGGTCGGCTTGCGTTCCG
>JBAZDQ010000219.1:0-2666 GCA_041654355.1 Bacteroidales bacterium | reverse complement strand
TGCGGAATACGTTCATTTTATTGATAAACACCAAATTAACAACCAATGCCTGGATTAATTGGAAAGAAAATCGGAATGACTTCGGTTTTCGACAGTAACGGGAAAAATGTTCCCTGCACTGTAATTGAGGCTGGTCCGTGTGTAGTTACGCAAATTCGTACGGAAGAACGAGATGGTTATGCCGCCGTACAACTTGCCTATGACGAGAAAAAAGAAAAGCACACCAGCGCGCCCCTAAAGGGCCATTTCAAAAAGGCAAATACCACACCTAAGCGCAAATTGGCGGAATTCCCCAATGATTTCGACAAAGAGTTGCACTTGGGCGACACTGTGTCCGTAACAGATATTCTGGACCCCGGCCTGATTGACTGGGTAGACGTGAGCGGAATTTCCAAAGGGAAAGGATTTCAGGGTGTTGTAAAACGCTATGGCTTTTCCGGAGTGGGAGGACAAACTCATGGACAACACAACCGACTCCGTGCCCCGGGTTCTCTGGGAGCATCTTCATGGCCTTCCCGTGTTTTCAAAGGAAAACGTCTGGCCGGCCGTATGGGAGGAGATAAAGTTAAAATTTTAAATCTCAGGGTAATTAAGATCGTTCCCGAGAACAATCTTTTAGTGATTAAAGGATCAGTTCCCGGTGCCAATGGTTCTTATGTAATTGTGGAGGTATAGTCGTATGGAAATTTCAGTATATAAAATTGACGGTCTGGATTCCGGGAAAAAAGTAGTTCTTGACGATAGCGTTTTTGGTATAGAACCAAACAACCATGCGATCTACCTTGATGTGAAACAATATCTGGCCAACCAACGCCAGGGTACCCATAAGACTAAGGAACGCTGGGAAATTGCCCACAGTACCAAGAAGATTATTCGCCAAAAAGGTTCCGGAGGCGCACGCCACGGAAGTTTGAAAGCGGGGATTTTTGTTGGCGGAGGCAGGATCTTTGGACCTCAGCCCAGGGATTACCGTTTTAAACTCAACAAAAAGCTTAAACAGCTGGCCCGCCGTTCGGCTTTATCTTACAAAGCCCAGGAACAGGCCATTACCGTTCTCGAGCCTTTTAACATGGAAGCCCCCAAAACCAAAGATTTTCTTGCTATTTGCAAAAACCTTCAGGTAGAAGAAAAGAAAATCCTGATGGTGCTTCCCGATAACAACAACAATATTTACCTGTCGTCCCGTAATGTGGAAAAAGCCAAAGTGATTACGGTCAATGAGCTGAACACTTACGACATCATCAATGCCCAGAGCCTGATTCTGATAGAAGGTGTTGAGGCTTTGATCAACGAGCATTTAGGGACAACTCAATCTGCCTGACGATGAATATTTTAATAAAGCCTTTAATTACCGAAAAGATGACGATTCAAGGCGAAAAATTGAATCGTTACGGATTTATTGTTGACCGCAGAGCCAACAAATTGCAAATTAAGCAAGCGGTTGAGAACATGTACGGAGTTACCGTGGTGGACGTTAATACAGTCACCTATCATGGAAAACGTAAAAGCCGTTATACCAAGGCAGGGTTCCTTAACGGACGTGCCAATCACTTCAAGAAAGCGTACATAACGCTGGGAGGTGAAGACAAAATTGATTTCTACAGCAATATTTAAGCTATGGCAGTACGTAAATTTAAACCGGTAACCCCCGGTCAAAGACATAAACTCATAAGCGCAAACGATGACATTACCTGCGGCGTTCCGGAAAAATCGTTGCTGGCTCCCAAAAAGAGCTCGGGCGGAAGGAACAACCAGGGCAAAATGACCATGCGTTATATGGGAGGCGGCCACAAGCGTCAGTACCGTATTATTGATTTTTTACGGAACAAAGACCAGTATTCCGCCACAGTGAAAACGATTGAATACGACCCCAACCGCAGTGCACGCATTGCTTTGGTTGCTTATGCAGACGGTGAGAAACGCTATATCATAGCGCCTAACGGTTTGCAGGTAGGACAGAAAATTGAATCCGGTCCCGGTGTTTCTCCGGAAATCGGCAACACACTCCTTTTGTCCGAGATTCCTCTTGGAACATTGGTACATAATGTGGAATTACATCCCGGTCAGGGAGCAGCAATGGCACGCAGTGCCGGTGCTTACGCCCAATTGACTGCAAGGGAAGGTACCCATGCCATCCTTCGTTTGCCTTCGGGTGAAACAAGAATGGTTTTGGTAACATGCAGGGCTACAGTCGGAACCGTTTCCAATCCCGACCACAGTCTTGAAAAGCACGGTAAAGCCGGAAGAAAAAGATGGCTTGGCCGTCGTCCCCGTAACCGTGGTGTGGCTATGAACCCCGTAGATCACCCGATGGGTGGTGGAGAAGGTCGCGCCTCCGGCGGACACCCCCGTTCACGTAAGGGAGTCCCCGCCAAAGGATACAAGACCCGTAATCCCAAAAAGAATTCCAGGAAATTCATTATCGAAGACAGAAGGAAAAAATAACCGGATAAAATTTGCAATATGAGTCGTTCATTAAAAAAAGGTCCTTTCATTGAAGCAAGTCTTGAAAAGAGAGTACTTGCCATGAATGAAGGCAAAATAAAGAAAGAAGTCCTGAAAACCTGGTCAAGGGCCAGTGTGATTTCTCCCGACTTTGTAGGCCATACGGTTGCCGTGCATAACGGAAACAAATTCATTCCGGTATATGTAACCGAAAATATGGT
>JBAZDQ010000218.1:0-2687 GCA_041654355.1 Bacteroidales bacterium | reverse complement strand
ACAAAAAGATTTTATAAAGATTTTAAAAAAGAAATATTTACTATAACAAAAAAGTATTGTGATTATGCTTGTTATTTAGACGGCGGTAAAATAATATCTTTTAAATATCTTAAACACGCCGTAAAGCCAAAGCCCGTTAAGTACACGATTGATTGCAGGCGTATGTCATGCGGTAAAGACTGCCCTGAAAGAATCAACGGTGATGTTAAAATATGCGAATTTACAGGCACTAAGGCACAGGTAGAAGCGCACATAAAAAAATACTGGAAACAGCCGAAGATAAAGGTGGTGAAGTGATGAAATGTGTTGAATGTGGCAAAGAAGTGGTTTATAACAACGTTCATAATGACATTGTTTGCAAAAATAAAGACTGTGTGTTATTTGAAGAAGCAATAGATATTAGGGATTATGTTGATGATTTAGTGGCATACGAAAAAAGCACAAAGGATTTTTTAAACAAACAGATAGAAGCATGGAAAAACAAATATAAAATATTACTTGAAAGCAAGGTAAAAGAAATAAAAAAATAATCATTGACATTTAGCAAAACGCAAAGTATACTATATTTGCTTGTTAACTCATACCACATCTCTAATGTGGTGATTAATCATCCCCGCTATCGCGTCAACGATAGTGGGGATTTAAAAAACATCAAAAATAATCATTGACATTTAAGTCATTGTGGGTTAAAATGCAAGAGTAATAAAAACTCGGAGTAAAAAGGTAAAAAAAATGAAAAGAATATTAAAAGCCCAGCAGGTTGCAAAATACAAAGAACGGACTCCCGGTCTGTTCCCTTTTTTGCTCCGAGTCCCTGCTGGGCTTTTATTATTTTAAAGGGGTTGTAGAATGACAGCAGAACAAATGATAGAATTAAAAAAGCGCATTACAGAAATGGGAAGAGTAGTATATAGTTACGATAATGATAATTATGATATAGAAATAAGTGACAATAAATTTTTTGAATTAATTGAGTGGGTTGATAACTACAAAAAGGAAGTAAAATAAAATGGGAAGGATGACGTGGTTTAAAATGTTTGTAAACTTTGATGACCCGGAAAGATGGACAAGTAACGCCGACAATGAAGAATTAGGGGCGTGGGTAAGGTTATTAAGAATGGCGTCTTTAAGTCCGGAAAATGGCGTTATTGAAATTGCAAAAGGGGTGCCTTATACCGAACAACAGATTAAAATGGTTATTAAAACAGAAAAGGATTACCTTAAAAAGTGGAAAGAGCAAGGGGCTATAAAGATAGAAAATGGCGTAATATCAATAGAAAAATGGAGTTCCTATCAGTCTGAATATAATAGACAAAAGCCATACAGGGAAAAGTTACAAGAAAAGGTTACAGATGAAAGTTACAGCGAAAGTTACACGGTAGAAGAAAGAAGAAAGAAGAAAGAAGAAAGAAGTAAGAAAAAAGAAGAAAAGAAGAAAGACAATACATCCGCAACGGTGAAAAACCCCGTTGGCGTATGGTGTGAAAAATTTAAAGCAAAGTTTGGAGAACAATACATAATCACCCCGAAAGACGCAGGACATTTAAACCGTGTTTATAAGTTAATCCCCGAACAGTTTGAAAGCAAGATTGATACATTCTTTGAAGTTGATAACTGGGCGCATGAATATAACGTGTCTATTTTTCAAGCCACGTTAAACAAGACAAAGGCGAAAGAAAAGCCATTAAAAAGTTTTGGAGGCGAGCGGTATGGAAGGGATTACTAATTATACAATAACAATACCTAAAAAATCTTACGAAATTGCATACAGGGAAGCGGGTTTATTAAAGCGCAATATCACGGCTGAATGGGATATGGTAAAAGGGGAAGCGGTTAAATACGTTGAAAAAATGAAAACAACAGATAAGTGGGCGGTATTTTTTGGCGCAACGGGAACGTATAAAAGCACAATACTATCTTGTTTTGCAAAAGATAAAATAAGAGCCGGGAAAAGAGTGATATATGGAACGGCAAAAGAATTGATAGATGACATAAACGGAACGCCTATTGAAGAACGCAAGCCGTTAAAGAATAGATTAAAACAGGTTGATATTTTAATAATTGATGAAGTAGGGCGCAATAGCGATACAGACGCTTTTAGGAATACACTGTTTGATATTGTGCAATATCGGGAACGGGATGAATTGCAAACGTTAATGGCAACGAATAAACAAGAAGCGGAATTTTGGAATAGATACCTTGACGATGCGTTTCAAAGGCGATTTGAAGAAAATGGGATTATCATAAATTTTTAAAATAAAAAAGGAAGCAAATACGGCGGATACGCCATTTTAAGGGGTGATTGAATGGACAGGATATTAATTAAGATTTGGAATTTTGTAATTATGTTTTTAGTAGTGCCGTTTATACTTGTTGGTGCAATAGGAGTTTTAATTGCTTGTTTAGAAATAAAAGATAAAAAATAAAGGGGTGGGATTATGATTTGTAAAAATTGTGGTAAGAAAATGGAATATACTGAACGTGGTTATGCGCCAGATACTTTTGATTGTGAGTGTGGGGAATGGATAGAAGTGTCAATAGCGTTTAACGAACTGAAATTCAGAGCAGAAAAAGCAGAAAGTGAGTTAAAGGCGATTAAGGCAAGGATAAAACTTATACAAACATTAAACGAAATAAACGGAATAGACAGCCCGAAATGTAAAGCGTGCGTAAATATAATAATCAAA
>JBAZDQ010000217.1:0-2691 GCA_041654355.1 Bacteroidales bacterium | reverse complement strand
GTTCACAGATGCGAGCGTGAAAATGCATTTTCGTTTTTCCATGAGAGAGTCCTCCCATGATAAAGAACTCGCCCGGTGTTAGTTCGGTTAGTTCGTTCACCTCTTTAACGGAAGAAAAGAAAAGTCTAACGGATTTAAGATCGTTTTCAATGGACAGTTTCCCGATGATCTGGTTGTTGCACTGCGAGAGAACGTTCTTCGTTACGAGTGACGGCCGCTGCGTTGCGATCATCAACCCGAGGCCGCGTTTCCGACCACGCCGCGATATCTCTTCGATCTCACGGATGCTCTCGCCGGATTGCGGGATGAATTTGTCGGCCTCCTCAACGATCAGCAGGAACGGTTGGCGCACATGACTTTCGATCTGATACAGGGTATCCGCAAGCAGCGTCACCCGTTCGCGCATATCGGTCTCAGAGACGTCGAAGATGATAGCGTCGCGAGAATAGATGGCCTCATGGAGTAGTTGCGTAAGTTCCTGTGCGGTCATCTGGTCGATGTTTTTGTCGCAGTTTGCATCGGAGCCGACCCATATCGCGGGAAACACATCTTTCAAAGAGGCGTACTCGCCCTCGGTGTCAATGATGCAGAACCCGATGTTCATCTGCAAGAGTTGCTCACACAGCACGGCAATCCCCCAGCTCTTCCCGGCACCGGACTGTGCAATGATACACGTCCGTCCCGTGACCAGTTCCTGGGCGTCGATCTCGATATCCTGCGTATCGGTTGCACCAATCATAAGTTTCATACACATCACCGTTTTCTAAAGTTGTTTCTAGGTTGTTCGCATGACCGATGAATAATGGGGTGGGCGTTGGACACCCCACTACCAGATTACTCGTCGTCTTCGAACTCGTCGTCGTTGAATCGGTCATCCTTGGCGTGGTTACCGAGGAGGTTACGGTTGATGTTATCGACAATTCGCTGCCCGTTAATAATATAACCATCAAGGTTAATTTTTCGCACCATTTTATCGATCCTGGTCGAACTGGGTGTTAAGGTTATCCACAATCCGCTGTCCGTTCACGGATAGTTTGTTGGCATTCTTTGCAAGGGTTTTCGTGTTGACTAGATAGTCCTGGGTTTTCTCAAGGATAGTGCGTTTTGCCATAGTAGATACACCTCGTTAATTGTCTCCCCGGTTGAACTGCCGGGCAATGTTCTTTGCAACCCGATCCCCCGCGTTGTTTGCGGCAAGGGTTTTTGTGTTGTTGACGATACAGTTCGATTTGACGGTGAATGTATTCACCTTTTCGTTGATAGATCTCTTCATACTATCTAACCTCTCGGGATTTGACTGCATCATCAGTTCGTTATTTATAACGAACTGAATCATCTGCACAATCGGTTATTCTTCGTCGTCTTCTGCGAACATCTCGGCAAGCGCCTGGGTGATAAAACTCGCATCCAGGAAGAGTTCTTCGCGTTCAATGTAGCCGTTATACTCGTTGTACTTTACCATGTCGGCGACATCATCCTGAATAAACTCTTTCGCCGCCTGCACCATCTCTTCGTTATCCAGATCCACGATATACTCGATGTTGAGAAACACCCGTCCTACTCGCATATCATCACGCTCTCCTTACCTTAGTTTTCAGTAACTGCTTGCAATACGCAACCTCGTCCAGGGTCAACCCGAGACCTTCAATGGAGATAAGGTCAATCCAGTTTCGTTCGAGGTCACTGTACGACCCGATGAACTCGTTATACCCGCAATCGCCATCAATGCGTGCAAAAACAAAGTTGTCGGAGGTTACACACATCTCCACGATCTCGGGTTCAGTGTACTGCTCGTCGAGAAAATACCCGACGATTGCTTTCATCTTACCGGACATGTTGGGAAATTTTTCAGGGTTTAACTTTTCACGAAGTTGTTCAATCATAGGAATCACGATCCTTGGAGGCGGGACGCTTCATGGGTGACCGGGTAGTTGATCATACCCACACCAAAACGTCATACAAATTTTTTGACGGCACCACCCATCAAGGTGATGTCAATCATTGAATAAAAAATACATGCAGTTAAACCGCGTCTATAGCGGTCTCATCGTGGAGCACCAGTTTGCCGGGGTTACTCTTTGATGAGGGTCATCGTGTGCTTGTGTGTGAACTGTTTCATGAGTTCGTTGGATTTGTGCACGATCACGAACTTCCGGACAAGCGAACACGATTCACAGTCATCCGTCTCTACCGTATGAGAAATAACGATATAATAATCCGGGATGCCACTTTCGATGAGAATCCCGCCAGCATTACTCAATGCAAGAATAGGCTTGCCAAGAATTAACGTCGGATCGATGCGGTCACAGTGCATAGACATCACCTTCAACGTATTATCTACTACTTTAACAAAAGACGACCATCCTTTTATATCCATAACGAACCTCTCAAAAATTTAAATTGTAATTGCGGGAGAACCGCAGTACCGGTCATAAATTTCTTTCGCACGCTTGAAGTACATCCGGTCGTTCCGTGCAACACTCTCTTCAAACGATGTGCGTTCGCGAATCCTGAACTTTTCAAGCGCACCTTTTACAAGCGGGCGAGAACATCCCGACATCCGACAGAGTTCTGCGATACTGTATTTTTGGAGAACGTAATTTTCAACAAGCCAGTTTCGGTTGTTGATGTATTCGTTCGTGTTCCGTTTAATGTTTCTGTAGATCGGATGATTTCCGGGGTTCCGCAACT
>JBAZDQ010000216.1:0-2695 GCA_041654355.1 Bacteroidales bacterium | reverse complement strand
GTTTATGCGTGCGTGAATCCGTTGGTGACAAGGCAATACCGCACAGAAATATCAGAACTGAAATGCGAGAAGTATATTGACGCGGCAACGGCTGACCTTATCCCTGACTGCTACAAAATACACGACTTGCGCCGGCCAGAGTTTTCTACCCATCCAGGTTTCTATGGAGCGGGTTACACCGTGACAAGCGTGCTGTTGCAGATTGCTTACTGGTACGGGTACAAACGAATCGGCTTGATTGGAGTTGATCACCGCTATACCTTCGAGGGCAAGCCGAACCAGGAACTCACGGCGGGCGAAGTAGATCCGAATCATTTTGATAGTTCCTATTTCAGCAATGTGCAATGGAACGCGCCTGACTTGAAAAAATCTGAAATCGCTTACAGGTTAGCAAGAGAGGCATTTGAAAATATAGGCGGCAGGGTGGTCAACCTATCGCCTAAAAGCGCGTTGGATGTGTTCAAGCGTGGAGACTGGCATAAATGGTGAAGGCGGTTGTTTCGGCTGTCATCGTTGGATTGAACAAGTGGGATTTGTACACTTATCCCTGCATTATTTCCATCAAAGCCACAAACCCGAAGATGAAGATCGTCTGCGTGGACAATGGCAGTGAGCCGCCGTATCCGCAAATTGAGGGCATAACGAACATTCGGCTGGAAAGGGACGGGTCTTCATACGCTGGCGGAATCAATGCCGGGATAAAAGCGATAAAGGCGGACTGGTACATTGTGCTGAATAACGACATCCTATTCCATCAGCCGATTATAGAAGCAATAAGACGCTTGAATCCAGACACGCTTTACGGCGGCAAGCTATACAACGCGAGCGCGAGATTCCCGAAAGGCGATTGGATCAATGGTTGGTTCATGGTTATTTCATCAAAAATAATCGAGAAAATCGGCTATTTTGACGAGGCTTTCAAGCCGTTATGGTTTGAAGACGTTGATTATTCATGGCGGGCAAAACAGGCTGGCTTCAGATTGAAACAGCTTACCAGCTGGGGAGTGGAACATCTTGAGCGGGAAAAAGATCGTGAGCAAGCCAGGAACAAGTTCCATGAGCAGCGTGAAATTATTTATACCCACCTGAGGACTAAACATGGTTTCTAAGGTTGGCATCATTCCTGCGGCTGGCAAAGCCTCTCGCTTCGGCGGACTGTTCAAGGAACTATTGCCGCTGGACAACGGGCGGCTGCTCTTGACCGAAGCGGTTGAAAGGCTGCGCTTCTGTGACAGGATTGTGGTGGTGACGAGCGCGGACAAAGCTGCAGCTCACAGGGCGGTATTGCCGAATGAAGTGGTGATTCATTATCAGACTGGCACGGAATTGTGGGGCGCGATTCAGACCGGCTTCATGCACGAGAGCGGCGATTACTACTACATGACCATGCCTGACACATGGATGAATACGGATGCTTTCGCGGACTCACCGGTGAATGAGTTCAGCATGGGGTGTTTCAAAACCAACGAGCCGGAGCGATTCGGCGTGCTGGAAAATGGATTCGTGACTGACAAACACGCTGCCGCGCATAAACCGGCAACCGCATGGGGCGTGCTGGCATTCTCGCATGAGATCGCCGACTTCTGGAAAGACGCGCAGCCGGGCAACTATACAAGCGCGATCAATATGGCGCTGGCACGTGGCAAATGGGGATTGTGGGAAATCGGGCATTATTTTGACTGCGCTAACTTGGATCGGTATCTTGATTTATTGCGCTATCTGAAAGGGAACCATGAGTAAAGTGAGCGCGCTTGTAAGCGCCTACTACTGCCAACAATACTTGGAAGAGCGGCTGATCAACCTGGCTGGCTGCGAGACTATCGTGGTGTGCAAAAAGAACTCGCCTGAGCATTGGATCGCAAAGGGATTCAATGATGTGAAGGTGATAGCCACGCCGGACGTGCCGACTTTGGGCAAGGCGTGGAATGACGCGGCAAAGCTGGCAAGCGGGGAATATCTGGTCACGGCGAATGCGGATGACGTGTTTCTTACAGGGGGGCTGGCGGAAATGGCGGGTGTCTTGGATGTAAACCCGCAGATCGGGCTGGTTTTCTCGGACGTGATGAAACGGATTGGGGATCGCTCAACCTACTGGAAGCGGGTCAACTTTGCGGAAGGTGAAGTTGAAGACATTCTGGAGGTATTGAGAGGGCGGTCAATCATCGGGCCAATGCCAATGTGGAGGCGGTCTTTGCACGAAGAAACAGGCTATTTTGACGAGCGGCTGATCGTTTCGTGCGACTATGACATGTGGCGCAGAATGGCTGAAAACGGGGTCAAATTCTGGTACGTGCCGCGCGCGCTGGGTGAATATTTGTACCGCGACAACAGTTTGGAGCACCGCAATATTCAGGTGATGAAAACAGAAATGGAGCGTCTTCGTGCGAACTGAAATGAATCCGAACAGGCAAGCAAAGGCAGACGGTTTTGCGCCTTACGTTGCCAGTTCTATTGTTCACTTGCCGAACTTTGAGGGCTACCACAAAGAGCGTTTCGAGGTGGTCAAGACTTCGCTTATGACCATGCGTGATAATGCCGGGTTAGATTGTCAGATTCTGATTTGGGATAACGGCTCATGTCAGGAATTCAGGGATTGGCTGTTGAATGAATACAAGCCTGATTACGTGGTGCTGTCAAATAACGTTGGGCTGTCAAACGCCCGCGCCGGGTTGATTCGCATGCTTCCACCAGATGT
>JBAZDQ010000215.1:0-2696 GCA_041654355.1 Bacteroidales bacterium | reverse complement strand
TGCCATCAGCATCATGAAGTACGGGCTTGAGCATATAGCCAGTGTGCTTCTGAATCCTCTCAGGCCACAGCCATTCGATATCTTTAAAATTTTGTCATGTGCTTAAAAAAAATTGTTTAATTTCGCTGGAGTTCAAAAAATCCTTCTTATGGGCATTCCGGATAAACGTCTTGTTTGTGTTTCTTTGCTTGGAGGGCTGCTGGGAATTTCCGGCGGTCTGCTTTTATTATTGGCATCGCCGGAATTACAGATCATTTTGCTCACCATTATGTTCATCGTGGGCGGGGAAGCCTGTTTCATTGTCTGGGGGATCAATAAAACGAACGATAGCGGAGGCGATCGCAGACTGATTAAGATTCTGTTTTACCTGGGCCTGGTTGCTGTACTGACGGCAGTGCCCATCTTGTTCTTCAGGCAATACCTGGAGATGTACGTGATCCAGATACTTGCATTTGGTCTCATCCTGTGCCTTGTTTTGCAATCGTACAATATGGGAAAGATCTATTTTGCCACCAAAAAAACGTTCTCTCTGGTTTTGCTGATCGTGTCCATTGCACTGTTAGTGATGACAATCCCTTTTGCGGTTCACGCCCCGTTCTTCTTTGAAACCCGTTCATTGTTTTTGGCCCTGTTGTGTTTTGCTTATGCATTGCTGGTTTTTCTAAGTTTCCCAGTAACGTTGAAAGCAGTCAACGCATATTCAAACTGAAAATCCCGTATTTTCTAACCAGATAATTTGAAATCAGATGTAATTTACTGATAAATAGTGAAAATATGTTGGCAAACCCTTGTTTTTCCCAAACAATATGGTTATATTTGTAACCATATTAAAGATTCACGGTCATGGGAAAAAGGGTCATCGAGATCAAGGCGAAGAATGGGACGGTATACCTCTACGAGGATGAGTCATACTGGCACAAAGAGAAGGGTTACTCAACGCATAAGCGCACCTGTATTGGTAAGAAGGGGGCAGATGGTGAGCTTATTTACAACACATACTACAGGAACCGGGAAAAGATGGATCAACTATCCGCAGAGGTGAAGAAGTCCAACGAGGTATCCAACACCACATTCGTGGGAGAGACGATGATACTTGACAAGGTGACCCGGGATACCGCTGTTTCAAACGTTTTGACCGAGAGTTTCGGGGAGAATGATGCCCGCAAGATCATCGCGTTGTCTTACTACCAGATATGTCGGGGGAAGGCATTGAGTAACGCGGAAGACTGGCTGGAGCAGCGCGGTTTGGGGAAGCTGGGACTGAGTTCACAAAGGGTGTCCGAATTGCTCGAGAGATTGAAGCAAGACAGGGTGAACACGTTCTTTCAACTCTGGGCGGGTGAACACGTGGAAAAAGGGAGCCAGCTGTTCGATTTGACCAGCGTGAGTACCTACGGCAAACGAAACCCTTACGCGGAGTACGGGTACAATAGGGATGGGGAAACCCTCGAACAAATCAACCTGGCACTGCTGACCTCTTGCCAGAGCGGTTTGCCGATGTGGTACCAGGTGCTTCCCGGGAGCATGTCCGATAAAGTGGTACTGGACCAGGTGTTGTCGATGATGAAGAAGATGGAAGTCCCAAAATTTACCTTCGTGGGTGATCGCGGTTTCTATAGCGATTACAACCTTGAGCTGTTGTCACGCGAGGGCTACAAGTTCACCATCCCGGTGCCGTCCAATGTTGCATGGCAAAAGAAATTGATCGCGGAACATCGCGACATGCTGGTGCGACCGGGGAACCTGATCGAGGAAAATGGGAGTATCATGTACGGGAAGACCATCTACAAGACTACTCCTGCTCATGGCAGAACCTGGTATCACCTCTATTTTGACCCCGCGAGAAAAGACAAGGTCATAGCCTCTTTCATGCAAAAGCTAAGAGCCTTGAAAGATGAGCTGGAAGCAGACAAGCTTGTAGAATCACACCGGACGATGTATGAGCGTTACTTCATCGTCAAGAAAACCCCGGTTCGGGGCCGGTCGGTGAATTATAACGATGAGGCGATACAGGAGTTCATCAACAGTGACAGTTGCTACTGGGTACTGATCTCTACCTCAGCCAAAACGGCGGTTCAGGCACTGGAACAATACCGGGAGAGAAACGGAGTGGAATTGTACTTCGATGATGAGAAGAATCTCCTGGACTTGAGACGCCTGAAGAACCATAACGAGCAGACGATAAAGGGAAAAATCTTCGTGACCTTCATCTCCCTGATCATCCTTGCACGGTTACGAAAGATGGTGAACCAGATTGACAGGAAGAAACGCAAACACTGGTCTGAACAAGATATGTTGCGCAAGGTGGAAACTTATGCCAGGGTTCACTTCGAGGGAAAATACAAGGATGTGTACTCCACACCCACAGCGACTCAGCGACTAGTCTTCGACCTCCTGGAAATACCGTACACCTTCAAGGGTAAGGAAAGTACATCAGGAAGAGAACTATAAATATGGTTACAAAAGAACGGGATTTTCGGATAATAATATCCTCCAGCACCCGCTCTGCCAAACGGCCATCCTCTACACTCCGTCTTCGCATCTTCGGGTCATCCGGCATATCATCTTTCAGCACCCGCTCTGCCAAACGGCCATCCTCTACACTCCGTCTTCGCATCTGCAGGTCATCCGGCATACCTAAAAATATATGCAACACATCCAGAAAAGTCCTGTAAAGTTTGTATTGACTTTCCCGG
>JBAZDQ010000214.1:0-2700 GCA_041654355.1 Bacteroidales bacterium | reverse complement strand
AGCAGTGCCTGCTTCTGCACCTTGTTGACTATGTACTCGCTTATCAACGGGTCGGAGCCTTTCAATGCTTTCTCCATTTCCCTACCCTTGTAGACTTCCTGATTGCTTTCAGCCGCACGCTTGGATGCACGTATTGCAGCCGCAATAAGAGCCGCCGCGCTGCCAATTGTAAGCGCTTTGAACGCTGTGTTGGATACAGCGTTCTCGCGTGAAGGCCACCAGCCAGGCACGTAATCACCGCCGCCCATTATCTTGCTGAACGGATTAACCAGCGACATTGCGCTGTCTGCCGTAAGTTCCTTTGTTATCGTTGGGGCTTTAAGCAGCGTCTTGCCCGCGCTTATGCCTGCTTCAGCAAGCCCCTGCGCGGTATCCTTTGCGCCCTCTACAATACTTTTGAAAATACCCTGGTTAGCTATATTCTTGTCCGCCATATTATGCTCCTTCCTTTGGTGTCCATGCTACACGGTAATAAACTGCGAAAACTAGAAAGCTGGAGGTTGCGGCATCGAACTGCTTCGTTACCGGTTCCACCATTATAATCTTCTGCTCCGCCGCCTCTTTATATATTCTGGCCAGCTTCTTCTGTGCCTCTATATCCTCTACTGACATACGGAAGTACTCAACCTCCGGCTCCATGTTGAAATTGTAGAACAGCCTGGGGTCCTCTCCTCGCTTTACGCTCTGCCCGCCTGGCTTTACAGGAAAGCCGCCGAACGGGTTCTCCGGTATGGCAGCGCCTGCAAAGGGATTGGTTGATCCGAATATGTCACCGAAATCTGTATTGGGCATCTGCGGCCCGAACTGAGGCATCATAGGATGGCTCATAACATTATGCTCCTGGGTATTGTGGTTACTGCCGTGCGCTCTTTCTTAAGCTGTGTACGCAGCCGGTCTATATCCGAATCCAGCCGTTTGTTCAAATAGAAATTCTGCATGTTGCCCACGTCGGTATTGGTAGGCTTACCGGCTTTGGATGTCAGGAATCCCGCGCCGAAACCTGTACCGGCGGCAAGGCCCAGCAGTATTGTCGCCATCCCGGCACCGACATCCCTTGCAGTCCCCACTATCTGTGAAGGACTCTCTGCTTTCTTTTGCATAACCATATTCAATCTCCTTTAAAAATAGGTGTTATTATACTGCCAATCACTCCGGCTGCAACCAGCTCATCCCTTGCACCTGCCGGGAATCCCATTACGGCTCCCAATGTCTGGGCTATTATCTTGCCGCCTGCGAATGCCAGTGTACCTCTCAGCGCGGCGTCCGCTATTCCTTTATATGTAAAGAAATTATCCATACGGTCAACCGCCTTGTCATACACCTTGCCCAGCTCTACAAAGCCGCCCGGCTTATGCCCTGCTGCATCGTCCACTATTCTATTAAGCGTGTACTTCTCAGAGAAGCTCATTGTAGGGTCGTTGGCTATAGCCTCACGGGTACGGGCTATTGGTATGGTCTTATCCAGCTCCATAAGCGTCTGGTCGTTGCCGCGCCAGTCCTGCTCAAAGTAGTCTGCTTTCTTCTGGCTGCCTGACTTGGGCATATTCGAATCCCACTTATAAACGCTCCTTAGCCAATCGCCCCAATTACCGCGGTTACTGGAAGTGCTCATCATAGACGCACCGCCTGCCAATACGCCGGCCAACGCCGGTATCTTCCACTGCATGCCCTCATCAGGATTCTGCAGGGTCTGCAAGGCCTCCGACTCGGTCATACCCGGGATCTTGCCCAGGTACTTGGCCATCGGCGCTATAGTATAGGGATACGCAAGGCGGCCAAGGCCATAAGCACCCAAGCCCAGGCCTACAGCCTGTATTGCCGGGCTGGGTATAAAGCGCTTGTATGCACCCATCAGTTCTGCAAGTGTTGCCATTTATTGTGCTCCATATGATTGTCTGGAATATGAATTATAAGGGTTCTGCTGCCATGAACCTACGGGGTACTGCGGCTGCTGCACTTGCTGCGGCTGCTGTCTATTACGTAAGAAGTATGCGCCAAGCCCGAGTGCGCCAAGTGTTCCAAGCCCGCCCCACAGCCATTTACGATTAAGCCCTGTGGCGCCTTCGAAGAAGCCGCCTGCTGTTCCTATGGGGTCTTTCTTGGTAAGTTCCCACAAGCGGCTCTTACCAGCTTGGGTGCCAATCTGTTTATTGTATGCCGACATGCCTTCTGACATTCCAACTGGAGAACCCGTTAAGCCCATTGTTATCCTATCCAGCCAGTTTGGACCGGCGCTCGGCTTTGCTGCGCTGAACGATGATCTAAACCTTCTGCCTAATTCGGAAGCGTCCATTCTATTGGCGTATGTTGTTATGCCAGCATTGGCCGTATATGTGGATATAGGATGAATGTACCTGGTTATCTTGGCCTTGGTCTCATCCGCTGTGTCTGTAGGCCTTAGCGTGTATGCTGTATGGTCGCCTTTTGCCGACTCGCCCCATCGTATTGGGTTTATACCCAGTGGGTGATCCATCATCCATTTATCCCAGCCGGGCGAGAAAGGTTTATTGAAAAAGCCCTTTATAGCCGCTATGGGGTTAGGAGAGCTGGCTGCAATCTGTGCTGCCGACTCACCATATGCACGCTTACTTATATAGGCTGAAATGCCTGCTTTTGTAGAATGAGTTCCTTCCGGCATTGGTTCGCTCCTTGTTTGAATTAAATAGACATTTGGAATGCGGGTTTTTCAAATCGAAGAAC
>JBAZDQ010000213.1:0-2701 GCA_041654355.1 Bacteroidales bacterium | reverse complement strand
GGTCTATGATCGTGTCGCCGTCAACGAAGTCGCCAGTCCGGTCATAAGATATGATAAGGTATCCTGCCGCGTCAGACCCCCATGTCCCAGAAGTCTTGGTGCATGATACTATGGTCGCCGTTGCGCCAGTCCCCCCGTCCACAACAACATGATCTGCAGTAAACTCAACCGTCCCGGTAATGAAATTGAGCCGCCGTTTGTTGCGTTTCCCCTGGACCCGGACCCGGTTAATCTTCTCCGTGCCGCGTTTCTCTTTCTTAACGCTCATAACGTATTTCGGGGTGTCCGTCTTGGTGAACGTCACGGCTGCAGGGATACCTAAATACGTGTCTATATCGTCAAGGTCACAGAACGCCCCGGCCTGCCAATCGTTCGTCGCGTCGTAATAGGTATCGAAAGTCCATCCCAGGTAATCACACATCTCCATGATCGCCTGCCAGCGCGTGGTCTCCGGTCCCCAAACCCATCCACGTTGCGGTATAGACGCGGTGCCCCAATCGGTAACAGTATTGATAGAATACGGTTTTATTCCGGTGGTGGTGTTCCACGAGGCCGATCCACCTAATAGAGTAGTGACAACCACGGACGGCTCTAAAAACGTGGTGTATCCAGTAGAACCGGACGGCACCCATGTTACCGTGTTCCTGTCCGCTTCCGGGATATACTGGTCAACAAGGTTCCTGGCATGTGAATAAGCGTCTAATTTGGTGGTATACTCGTTCTTATCGTAAGTCAGGCCCTGATCCGGGATATATCCATAAAACACCGTTTGATCAGTATCAGAATGGTCTTTCATGGTGATCATGAGCTCGCGGAAGTTCGCGTTCTCCGTGAACGAGAAATAGCCGTGCATTAAGACGCTGGCAGACCAATACGCATCGTCTATACCCTTCCAGACGGACTTATCATATATCTTGCTGGTTACGCGGGTGGCTTCACCGTCAGCAGATGCAGCACTGTCGCCCGCCACCGACCCGTCCAACTCTTCGTTATCGACAAACAGGCCGTCAGCATCCTGTATCTGTATGGTGCCTGCCGCGTCACCACCTTCCCAGCTACCAGACGATAACTCAACCGCTAAAACTGTCCCTGTGGCGCCTGACGTGGCTCCTGTGACAGTCTCACCGACTGTTATCTCCGAGCTGCCGGAATCGAAATCAATTGTAAATATAGGGGTCGTGTTGACAAAGATCGAATGGGTCAGCTCGGGATCGTTTGATATTGTCTCTTCAAAGTCGGGGAACGTCCATAAGAACGTCGCAGCTGGTGAATTGGATACTGTGGTTTCTTGTGTCAATATGAATTCAAATTCATATCCTGCGTGGTAGATTGATTCTTGTTCACTACCCCAATCCCCGTGTGTGGGTTCTGGATACACAAATTTCCGGACTACATACCAATCAGTATACCCATAATTCACCCATGACGCCCACCCATACTTCGCACCGAAAGATAATGCATTGGTATTCGAGCTGCCAATCGTCCCATAATCAGTACCGTCAACCACAAACCTGGGTGTTGTGTCTCGTTGGATCTCAAATATGTGATAATCAGTATCAGCAGATTCAATTATAAGCCCCGTGCTGCCCTGGTTATACCCCTTAACCTCACCTGACGTTGCATAATAAAAGTATAACTGGTCGCCCATAGGTCCGAACGGGCTACCAAAATACGTGCCAACAACTGAAGTGGGTAACGGCGTTTGTTTCTGCCTCATCCGGAGTGCGTAGCCCGTGCCCATTGTGTCAGTTGTTCTATACCACTGGCCGGAGTTCAGGTTGGCGGTCTTGAATGCTCCAGAATCAACAGTTGTATTAGAATACGTGTGACCTGTTAAATCCGAACAATCCGAAAAATAAGTGAATGTATCGGCACCACTCGATCCGTCCGTTGCTTCAGAATAACCATAATAAAGGTATATTGTGGCATTATCTTCCGAAGGTATGGTCGGAACCTCAACCCAAACTGTTGCAGAACTGGCATCAGAAGATTCAATCCAATAATCAAGCAAGGTCGAACCGTCTGAATCGGTAAACCGTATATCAGAATAATCTTCTTTGCATTTGGTGCTGATATATACATCTTCACCTGTATCGCTGCCAGTAGATCTATAAATTACGATTTTCACAGGGTAATTGGTTTGTTCCCCGGTGACGCCAGCAATAATGTGTGATTTGCGGTATAGATAGTTTTCAAGCCCCAAATCCTCATACCATGTACCTGCATTTGTAACCGTCGCCGCAAGGTCACCCATATCAAACAGTTTATCCGAGTTAAACGCCTTCGTGTTGAACTTGCCCGCGTCGTTGAACCGCATAGTGTTATGCCCGTGCTTTCGTGACCTTGAACGTGATCTTCACCTGTTCACCGTTATCGACGTTCTTTGCCGAGCTGAACAGGTGCCGCATTGCCATATGGCCTGCGCTCGCATCATCAAACAGCCCGGTTTCCTGGAATGTGGTTGAACCAGTAGCGGTGAACGTCTCTTCGACTACAGCGATATAGCTGGCTTCATAACTGGCCGTGCCTTCAGCCCGTGCCAGCCCGGTATCAGTGATCTCTGTGACGAGCGCTGTCTGGTCGTTCGCTTCTGCTGTCGTGCCGGAACCTAACGCCACGTATTTGAACGGCGCAACAGATACACCGTTGAACAGCTTGGCGTCGTATTCCAACCCGGTGTTTACGAAAGTTACCATGATTA
>JBAZDQ010000212.1:0-2718 GCA_041654355.1 Bacteroidales bacterium | reverse complement strand
ATAGCCGCACGTCTCAGGTGAGTCCCTGTGCAGGGTGCCCGACCAAGTTCACCCCCGGGTGGTGCGAAGCTCACCAACGGTGGATGTCCCAAAAATGCCAAGAAGGGCAGATGCCGACCCGGAATAAGAGAGGGCTCTTATGAACGGGAACGGATCGAAAATGGAGGTCAACCCTAACGACTACAGAAAGGATCTCCCGACACCATCAAGCCGTCACCCCTGCCGGATATGTGGCAGACCGGCAAACTATCGGACCTCATTCGATCCGGTGACGTTAAAGGCAGAGTGGTTATGCCGGGAATGTTACAAAGAGATCGCTAAACAACTTGATGATCCGGATGAAGAACCCGACAGGGATCCGAACGAGCCGAAAATAAAGGTGATCGGCGAGTACACCGATGGGGGCAGGATCACCCACATGGAGAAAACGATCCGCACCGGCGTCAGGAGAGGGAGGGATCGAGAGAGCATTTACAGTGAGGTCCTTTACGATAACGAGTGGATGTATATCCCTCGATTCACCCCGATGGAGTTACAAGGGCATTTTGATAAACTCCACGCCGAAGCAATGGGGACCCCCGACCTCGAGATCGGAGATATCGAGGCCGTCATATCAGAGGGATCAGGAGGTAAGAGATCCTATAAGAACCACCCCGAGCACGGGATTATGTTGTATACCGCCAGGGGATCCGCTAACGGACCTATAGAGAGTGTAGAGTATATTTTCTCCTACCGGATCCGGTCTATTGAGAGAATTGAGAACCCGGCCGACAATATAGATGTCTGTTATAATATCGTCTTTGAGAACGTCAAGAAGTCGAACCAGCGGTTACGGTATGATGAGTCCACCATAAGCCAGATCGCAACCGACATTATCAGTTCAAAATCGGGGGTAAAGAACAAACAGAGACTTCATGAAGCAATATCCGCCATCATTAACGAATATGAGACGAGGGACCTTATCAAGTTGAGCAGCCGAATACCCGCCACAGGATTTTTTGAGAACAAAGAGGGAGTCTTACAATTCCACGAAGGGAAGAAACTAAAGTTAGCCCTCCCCAAGCACAACCCGAGGAAGGCCGCGCAAGTACTCGAGGTGCTTGATGAGATAATGGAGTTCCACAGCTACAGCGACAGAGCACTCACGATCCTGTACCAGATGGCATATAGCCCGTTGGGGTTTATCCGCAAGACCTACGGGAAAGAGAATAAGATGGTCATCGCCCACGGGGAGCCGCACACCGGTAAGACCTACCTGTGCCGTATTTGTGGGTATTTTTGGGGATTGTCGGAGACCGATTCAGTTATCGCAGCAGGGAAACTCACCGCGCCGCAACTCGCAGAGCACCTAAACAAGACCACCTTGTTAATTACCCTGGATGAGGCGCGAAACACGATAGGAGATCCTAACATCGTGGAGATGCTGAAATCTTCGACCACCAATACCAGGATAAAGGACCGGATCCGGCCGGAGCAGGGTTTCAGGATGCAAAGCCTATACGCATACGCGACGGTGGCCCTCACGACAAACTTTATGGTGCAGCTGCACGCCGGGATGCAGGATAGGTTGATCTCGTCAGAGTGGTTGACCGACGCGAAACGCGCCGATGGGGAAGTGGTGAAATTTGAGGAAGAGGTAAACCAGAATAAAGAGGAGTTCGCCTATATCGGTGCAGCCCTGAAAGAGATGTTTATGGAGAAGTGGGACACCATTAAGCCGCTCTTATTCAAGCCAGACCAGATCGAGATAGGCATGGAGATCATGAAGAGATTATATCAGTATCTCGATCTCCCGGTCCCGGGATGGATTAAGAACGTAACCGAGACATACGAGATCGACACCCCCGATCCCTTGGATGCACTCTTCGGGTACATGCGGCAGACCTACCTCGAAAGCCTGAGATTATACGACAAAGGGCTATTGAGCCCGGGAGCGACCACATTAAACGCGGGGAGAGATGGAGGTAAAGATATCGTGATGGAACTCACTTGGGAGGACCGCCTTATCGAGATGCACCGGAGAGGTCTATCGCCCGCCCATACCGTGAGTATCACCGAGAAATATATCGCCGTGGTCCCGTCAATCATTCAAGAGATCAGCCGGGAGAAGGGATATGATTTACCTGGGGGATTGAAGAACCTGCAATACAAGATCCCGGGGGCAAAATATCAGGTATACCGGAGGACCAAGACCCTCATGATCCCCACGGCAACCTTCGTGGACTACATCTCCCCGCTGATGTTGGGGGAGGGAGATACACCAGAATAATTACTTTTTCGCAACCCCACTTTACACTTTTACCCCTCTTTTCAACCCGAGTAACCCAGATCGCAACCTGAGCAACCTGTATTATTATGTCAGGTTGAATGAGATAAATGAAGCAATAAAATTAATTAGAGGTCTATTTTCGATTTAGAGGGGGAAAAGATACCTCGAACAAAAAAGCAACCTATTCAACCTGGTACAGAAGGCGCCGGTATGGCGATCTAAAAAGTAAGGGTTCGTCAGGTTGAATAGGTTGAATAGGTTGTTCAGGTTGAATAGGTTGAATAGGTTGCATATAGTACAGTACAAAAGTACAGTACAGAATAAGTACAGTACAGAGAGGGGATCAGAACCATCAAGATATTATCAAAAGTGAGTGTTAGATACGGAATGGTATGGAAATCTGGGTGTTGTTCAACAGTAGACTAACTCCATACCACATCACCCTCATC
>JBAZDQ010000211.1:0-2721 GCA_041654355.1 Bacteroidales bacterium | reverse complement strand
GCCCTAAAAGCTAATGGCGATTCCTGGTTCTCACGTAATGTCATATGGTCGGCTGTAAAAGCTGGTGGAGGCTTTGTGTGGGCAAAACACAACAGCGAGGCGGTGCAAGCGAACAGACGGTTGCTGGTAGGCTGATTAGCATACCGAGCTCCTATATAATATATTTGATTCAAAAGAAATAACCATAGGAGCGGTGGCATGGGGCCTCAGATAACATGGGATACGGCAGTATCCATAGGGGTAACACTGTTCATGTCAGCCTCTGGAGGATTCGTAAGAAGTCTGTCGCAGGATGTGCCAAAGAATCGCATCAGAAGCTTGAAGAGTACAATGGGCGAGGTGGTTACAGCCATGTTTGCAGGATTGATGCTGTTTTGTATTCTGGTTGAATGCGAGGTACCTTTTGGTTATAGAGCGACCATAGCGGGTTGCGCAGGTTACTCTTCTAAGGAAGTACTTAAGTTTCTAAGCAACTTCCTGTTAAAACGGCTGGAAAAACTTATAAAATAAGGAAGACAAATCATGCCGAATGAGACAAGACATGGCATACAGTACCACACTGTGCCTGACGTAGCAGGGGGGATAGACCGTTCAACCAAAATATCGAGTGAACAGTTTGTGTGGTTGATGGCCATGCTGGTAACAGGTACATTTGTCATTATATCCGCAATGCTGTGAGTTGGTTTACCTAAATAGAAAATTCCGCCCAGGCGGAAAATTTGAGCTTGGAAGGGGTTTACGATGGCAACATGCGAAGTGCAATTATACGAGGGTGCTGGAGGAGTGGCCGGTGGGCAGGGTTCTGCGGGTGCAGCATCCTCAGCAGCGTCAGGGACAAGCAACACCGATTACGGGATTCCCTTTATACGCATGACCACAGAATCTGTGGCCACTTTTATAATCCGGCTGTATTCCGACATACAGGGCACGACTCCGACAGACCTGACAGCAGCCCACTCGGCAATATTCGCTGTGAAGGCCTCCGACAATTCAAGAATAATCGCGCTTTCAAAAACACTTACTATATTGGATGCCGAAGACGGCACGCTCAGCATGACGTTTGATGGCACAGAGGATGTTTATCCAGGAATATGGCTTGCAGCCTGTGTACTGAAGAACACTGCCGGTAGAGTCATTGGGACCTACCGTTGTTGGTTCGAGGTTGAGCCAGGATTCACGGATACGGCTCCACTTAATGGTGTTGGGCCAAGAACCGGTGACATAAGGCAGGCTATGCGTGATTTCTCCGCCGGCGCCAATGTATTGTTGGGCGACATGGAGTTCTCAGATCACGAAATAGCTACTGCGCTCCACCGAACGGTACAAGAGTTCAACGAGATGCAGCCACCTATCAACACACTTTATGACCCTCAGGGGCTGCCATCCAAGGAAGGTTTCCTCAGAGGCACATGCTGCAAACTGCTGGAGGCCTCTATCTTTAGATTTGCCCGTAACGAAATGCCGTACAATGCCGGGGGCGTGGCATACGACGATATGGCAAAGATGCAACCCTATATGGCATTGCTGCAGAGCGCAAAACAGGAGTGGCAGACCTGGGCCAAGCAGCTTAAGGTGACTATAACCTGCTCGGAATGCATGGGCAGCACGGGCATAGACTACTTTCAGGGGGCATCGTTCTAATGTTTAAAGATGTTACAGTCTGGGTTGATGTCGATGACCGCCGTATAATAACATGGTCACTGGACGGCTCCAGAAATGTCTCTGAAGACACTCCTTTCACCGTCGCCTGGGCATACGCCGGCAGCAGCTGGACAACTACAGGCACGGTAACAGGCGCCTGCTTCTACTCGGATATAACTAAACTCATATTCAACAAACACCTCGATTTGTTCTACCGGGTAAGTTTCGTACATGATTCTGTAACATATACATCCGAGGCTGTTCAAGCTGGGAGCCCTTTAGATTGGCCGGATAACATGGCCGCAAGAAACATGGTTAGGCTTATAAAGTTACAGGCATGCAGGAATGGCTTACACGGCAGGCTGCTAAAACGTAAAACGTGGGGCACACCCTGTAGCCTCTGCATAGACCACGACACCGGAAGGCCTGTGGACTCTTTATGCCCAGAATGTCTGGGCACTGGTTTTCAGCAGGGGTACTATCCAGGCATTGCGCTTAATATCATAAACAGCCCTATAGCCATGAAGACATCAGATACTGCTGAGATGTACAACACCGTTAAGATGATGGAAGGCGGCTGTGTGGCGTATCCTTTTATACAACCAAGAGACGTATGGGTAGAGGAGCGGACGAATAACAGATGGTTGATAGAGGACGTAGCGCAGGCTCAGATGTTGCGGAACTATCCTGTTAAGTATAACCTGCGCCTGTCCGTACTGCCCAGAACAGACGTCATCCACTCGGCCGAAGCCGATGATCTGGTGGAACCATCGGAATCAGACAGCGAAGGAGTTGACTGGACATGAGTAATTTTATAGAAATAGATGAAACAGGCGTGCCGGTATTGGGAATGGGCTTCGTATCCCCTACAAGGGTGGCGGCAAGTATAAAGGACATATTGGTACAGCAGTTTGCCTACGGTAACGACAATATAATAAATCCGCAGATAAAACTGTCCTGGAGAACCGGATCAACGCCTGCTATAGAAAAGCTTAAAACTATACATATAGACACGGCCTTTCCCGACAATGCGTGGACCGCCAACAGAGCGCCATTTATAACAGTTATAGCCGGAGACAG
>JBAZDQ010000210.1:0-2734 GCA_041654355.1 Bacteroidales bacterium | reverse complement strand
CTCTTTCTCAAGTATCAAGGGGAGAAGTACGGCCTTCCAAGGAGGGAGGCACAGTGAAGATCAAGAAGATCGCGAAGATCGTCAAGGTGGCCAAGACGGCCAAGAAAATCATGGAAGGAGGCAAGAAGAGATGAACAAGAGAAAGCATGAAATCATCTGCAACGAGTACCCTTTGTATTCGGGATACAGCACTCAGGAAGCGATCAGAGCCTGGGAGAACGGAATCGATGAACAGCTTGATCTTGAATGGTTCATCAACGGTGTTCTGTATCGAACCAGCAAGAAGCCGGTAGCGGTATGAAAAGGACCGTCATGCCCGACGGCCCAGAAGAAACAAATCTCAACAAAAGTATAGCACAAGGAGGTATTTGAAATGAAGATCTCCACACGCAAGATGAGCTACGAAGAGTGGAAGGAACAGAGACGGAAGGGAATCGGAGGCTCGGACGCAGGTGTCGTTGCTGGCCTCAATAAGTGGAAGTCTCCTATCCGCCTGTACCTTGAAAAGATAGGTGAGTTCAAAGATGAAGAGCAGAACGAGGCCATGTACTGGGGTAACAAGATGGAAGACCTCGTAGCGAAGGAATACTCCGAAAGGACTGGAAACTATGTCGAGCGCAGGAACTTCATTCTCATTCATCCAGAACACGATTGGATGATCGCGAACCTCGACAGAGTTATCTATCCAGAAAATGAGTCGAGAGGCCCGGGAGTCCTCGAATGCAAGAACGTGTCCGAATACCGCAAAGACGAATGGAAAGATGACGAAGTACCTCCGGAAGCCTATTGCCAACTGATGCACTACTTGGCAGTGACAGGCTACGAATGGGGAGTAATCGCGGCCCTGGTCGGAGGTAACAAGTTCGTCTGGAAAGAGTTTGAGAGAGACGAAGATTTCATCAACAGCCTGATCTCTCTTGAAGCCGAGTTCTGGAAGAGGGTCGAAGACAGGAATCCCCCTCCGATGGATGAATCCGAAGACTCGAAAGATATTCTCAAACTCCTCTATCCAGAATCGGTTCCCGATTCTTCGATACAGCTTCCCGAAGACATCCATGACACATTGCTCGACTGGATGAGACTAAAGAAGGAAATCAAGGAACTGGATCTTCAGAAGGACGAGAGAGAGAACAGGATCAAGGCTCTTCTTGGTGAGAACGAGAAAGGCTATCTCGGGAATCTGTGCGTCACGTGGCCGACTTACAGATCCAAGCGTTTCGATAGCACGGCTGTTAAGAAGGCGAGGCCCGAGATCTACCAGGAATTCACGAAGGAAGTCGTTTCAAGGAGATTCGACATAAAGGAGGTAGAAGCGAATGAAACCATCTGATGCGAAGGGAATCGTTAAGGCCAAGCAGGAACAGGTAATGACTGGTAGGCAAGACAAGTACAAGACGCTTCAGGATCTACTCAAGAGAATGCAGCCGGAGATAGAAAAGGCACTCCCGAAACATCTCAATGCAGAAAGGTTCGCGCGAATGGCACTGACCGAAGTGAGAAGGATTCCGAAACTTCTCGAATGTACTCAGGCTTCTTTCTTGGGTGCACTGATGTCGGCAGCTCAGGTGGGACTTGAACCCGGCCCACTGGGACTGTGCAACATTGTTCCTTACACGAGCAAGAAAACCGGAATCACTACCGCCCAGTTCTTGATAAACGCAAAGGGAAGAGCCGCACTGATGTACCGTTCCGGGGATGTCAGCTCACTTTTTTATAACGTTGTATACCAGAACGACGTATTCGAATATGAGTACGGAATCAACGAGAAACTTCGCCATATTCCAAAGCTCGAAGGTGACAGAGGTCGCAAGGTGTGCGCGTATGCAGGAGCACATCTCAAGAACGGAGGTCACATGTTTGTGATCGTCTCCCCAGAGACAATAAAGAAAGTGCGCGCAAAGTCGGCAACTCCAAACTATGGCCCTTGGGTCGACTGGGAAGACGAAATGTGGATAAAGACCGCATTGAAGAGGCTTGCTGTGTACGCTCCTCTTTCGGCTGAACTGATGCGCCAGCTTAGTCTCGACGAAACCATAAAAACCGAGATCAAGGAAGACATGAGCGAAGTTCCAGATGAAACCGACTGGATTGAAGTTGAAGGGGAAGAGGTTTCTTCAGAGGAATCCGAAGAGACCGAGCAAAAGGAAGAGACTAACGAACCCGTCAAGATCGCAGCCTTTGAAGAGAAAGGCTCGCTCACCGGCAAGAAACCGCTCGAAAAGTAACCTTTGATCCGTTCATTCCGCTCCTGAGAAATCGGGAGCGGCCTTTTCTAAGAGGAAGTGATGCTAATTGAACGATGTCAAATGGATCAAGATAAGTACCGACATCTTCATGGATGAGAAGATTGTCTTCCTGAGAGGAATGCCAAATGGGGATTCGCTTTTCACGCTCTGGATATTACTTCTCGTTCTCGCAGGAAAGACGAACAACGGCGGGCTTATCTATTTCAAACCGGGGATTCCTTACACTTCTCAAATGCTCTCGATGATCTCAAACATCCCTGTTTCTTCCGTTGAATTAGCACTCAGAACCATGAAAGACTTTGAAATGATTGAGATCGACGACAACGGTCTGATCATTCTCAACTGGGAGAAACATCAGAACATCAAGGGTCTCGAACATATCAAAGAGCAGACCAGGAAAAGGGTTCAGCGTCATCGAGAGAGACAGAAGGCACTAGCCAGTAACGTTACACGTAACGTTACGTGTAACGCAAACACCCCCGATGTAA
>JBAZDQ010000209.1:0-2735 GCA_041654355.1 Bacteroidales bacterium | reverse complement strand
TGACCCGGTCTTCCAGGGTGCTGCAGGCGGCGAGCATCCGTTCATACTCGTCGGGGGAGAGGGCTTTTTCGCCGGACTTGTACTTTTTGCTGGTTTTGTTGTTGGCTGACATTTTGGGTGTACCTCAGCTATCGAAGGGCCTCAGCAGTTCATCTACCGGCAGGGTTGCGTACCTTCGTCGGACTTCCTTCACATCTGCGATCACTTCCGGCGTAAAGAGGGGGATCACGCCCTCAAGCACCGATCTCGTCGTGGGGGCAATTAGTTCCCGGACGACCCGCATTTTTTCGTCTTCATCCATGCAGAAAAACTCCGTGTGTTGGCTCTTGCTTTGTCGTAGAGACGGTCTAATTCGGATTGCGACACCCGTCGGAACTCGGGAGGGGTTACTGGCAGGGCGGGGGGTTTCTTCATGGTTCCCTCCTACCGGCCCGGAGTTCCGCGATGAATGCGTCGAGAGCCTCCGGCATCTCTGAGTTCAACCACTCTACGGCGGCGAACATATCCCCGTTGCTCATCTCACAGTCGAGGGTCTTCCTGAATTTGGGTCTCTCATAATTGTGTTGCATTATCCATTACCCCTCTACCAATCCTGCCCGAACATGCGTCGAAACGCGATGTGGGCGTCCCGCATGATGTTGCAGGAGTGTTTGTAGTGCCGTCGCCCGTCTTCGGTCTTGTACCACTCCTGCCACCCCGTCCAGGGGGCCTGAATCGTCCAGAGGTCGAGGCCGCACACGGGGCATCGGTACCGGGGGACGAAACTCGCCTCGATGGGCCTTCCGAGACTGAGAGGTTCCATGCTTCCACCTCCCTACCATGATCCTAGCACTTCGTCTATCTCGCACCACAGCCCGATTTCAGTGTCCGCTCGGCAAATGATGTCGTTCAGCACCTCTACTAGGGAGTGGTCCGGGCAGTACCCGAAACCGTCTCCATCGGTGTAGATCACCTGTTTCCACCCAGGAGGCACTTCTTCCGAGTGAATCTCTTTTTGACAGATACTACATTTGAACATCCCTACACCTCACCGGTTTCCTCTACGGTTTGATCTTCGCTCTCAGAGGAGGAGGAGTCGTGAACCTCAATGACATGGCGGCCGCATGACCGGCAGAGAAAGGCAACTGTCACGTCTTTACCGGGGGTGACCGCCGTTTCTGCGTGATCCGCCGTTCCGCCACAGAACGGGCACCCCCGAGAGACGCGGTCAGAGACCAGCATCTCCTGAAGGGAATTGAAGCACTCCAGAGCGTACTCCCTTCCCCTACGGTCTGTGCCCTGGTTCACGAAGTCGCAGGCCCGCAGGTAGCCCCTCATCTCCATGAACCAGCGGTCCACGTCGGCGGGGTTGTGGATGTTGAACGGTTTAGGGTCCATCGTGATCACCCCTGCCTGCGTTGACCCCTTCGCGATCGAGGATGCGCCGGATCTTCTCATTCTCCTTCTGCTTCATAGCGGCCTTGACTCGCTCGAACTCGTCGCGGAGCTCATTCAGCCGGGCTTGCGCGTCCGCGACTATATCATCCCGGGAGACCAGCCATTCCGGCTGATTCTCCGACCGGGCAGACAAGAGGACACCGCCAAGTTTCAAGGCGACGTTCTCATACCCAAGTACAAGTTCATTCAGATCCATCGGTCTCCCTCTCCTCTGCCCTCGGACGGTTCCACCCACACAGGGTAACAACCTCATTCCCAACGCATATTTTTACGCGGGACATCTCCGGGTTGCTGTCTTTCGTCGCCTCGCTATCAAAAACCTTGAGAAGTGCGTCTTCGACCATCCTTCTCCCTTCTCTCTCGCTGGACGCCTCAACGGTTCCTTCGAGAACACATAGGACACAATACTGCTCAACCATTCGCTATCCCTCCTCTACCCTCTCACGCTCAAGAATCTCGACCTCGCCTGCCCCCCGGCCTCCAGTTCTGTCTTCGCAGTACGGCAGCGGTCTTCGAGAACTTCGATCCCGATCTCCGCAAGGAACATCCCGGTCATGAACATGACCGCGAGAGGGATGGACCCCTGGAGGAGAGCATGGATCGCCAGCGTGCCGAACACCAGCCCCGATATGATCCGGGGCAAAGGAGCCCGGGTCATTCGTCGCGATCCTCGGGGGAACCCTCCGCGCCCCGGTAAACCCCGATGTACCCCACGCCAAGGGCACAGAGCCCTAAGAAGAGGTAGCCGTATCCATCACCCGCGAGGCCGATGATCGCCCCGCCCCCCGCGGCGACCAGACCGATCCCGATCCCGCGTACATAATCTGTGTTGATCTTCATAAGAATCAGGCAGGAGACCCCCGGTTTGAACCGGGGGAGGAATGCCGTCTGCCTGTCCCGGCATACTGTTGTGTTCTCCAGGCGATACGAGTAAGGGGGGCACAATCCTCCACCTTTGCGTTCTGAGTCACCCGCTTCCCGGTGACCGCACTGTGCAACGACACCTTCCCCTTCAGCATACCCCCGATGTACGTCAGCCCATACTTGATGTGCTGAACCAGCGACCCCCGGGTGAGCCCCAGAGACCGAGTGCCCCCGTAGGGTTTCCGGGTACCGCCTTTCTCCGGCTGCAACCGGTGCAACTGCCGCCGGTGCAACCGGATCGGCGTCCAGTAGTACAATCCCTGTTCGGTCGGGGACTCCGCACCCGAGACGTCCGCCGCCATCACCCAAGCATCGACTGCATGAGCGGCGAAGACCGGCTTACTCTTCTGGCTTGTTTTCTTCAAGCAGATCGG
>JBAZDQ010000208.1:0-2742 GCA_041654355.1 Bacteroidales bacterium | reverse complement strand
CGGTATGGGAGTTCCTGGAGGGTACGCTGCTCAAGGAGATGGAGCTATCCAGCGCAGAGTTCGCAAGCGTCTATGGCCTGACCGAAGTCTGGAACGTCGGAGATATCGCAGAAAAATACTTCCGCCCGCGCGTAGGAACCGCCATCAAGCTCATGACATCGACCGACAAGAAGCTCCTTACCAACTTCATATTCTCCAATTCCGGGATGAATGAGCGACCCCTTGCCAGAGCAATCCTGAAACAGCCCAACTTGTCATCGATTGTGGACAACTCTGGGTTCCGGGCACGGCGGATCATACGGACAGAACGGCATAGAATGACCTGGGGCAGCTCTCTTGAGTTCGCCAAAGGCGCAGGATCACAGACCAAAGAATGGGTGACTGTCGGAGATGGCAGGGTCAGACCAGCGCACCAAGCACAAAACGGTGAAATTGTGGCCATCGATGAAGCCTTTACCAATGGAGAGCAGTATCCTGGTGAGAATGACATCAATTGCCGCTGCCATTTGAATTATGGGTTTGAAAAGAAGAGAAAAGAGGCCTTCACGGGCCTGCCGGATGCGAAGCTGGGTGAGATCTACTCATGATAGAACTCAAGATAGACACATCTAAGTTCCGGGCCGAAATCGCCCGCGAAATCGCCAGGCAGGACGGGCTCAGTAAGCAGGTGGCAGAGCAGATATTGATCGAGGGGGTCAATGCCGCAACTGAGCTATGCCTAAAGGACACCGGTGCTTTGCAAGACAGTATAGTGTCATCGAGCAAAGTGACCCGGATAAGCCCGTGCATATATGAAATCAAGCTATCCAATGCAGTAGATTACGGGGCGGCCCAAGAAATGGGGCCAAAATCTGGAAAAAGAATGTGGAGATTTAGGCCGCATATTCGACCAGGCGTTTTTATTATGCTATCCAAAGCACCCGAAGTGATTGGTCGGGTGTTTAATCGATAACAGTGGTGCTAGATAGATATTTATACCATCACGGCAATTATTAAATGCTGGATAGCTCGACGGAGCAAAAACCACTTTCGCGGGTGGCTTCCAGCTACCGATTCCGCGATACACGACGCGAGGTGTGGTAAGTGACAATGAAGGCAAAATTTCTGCCCATCAAGGATATTGCTTTAGACTATGAGAACGGGCTCAGCACATCAAAGCTTTCCGAAAAATATGGAATGAGTGCTGAAACTATCCGCAAGCGGTTGATTGCGAATGGCACAAAAATGCGCACGAAAAGCGAAGCGCTTATGGGCAATCAACATGTGAAAGGCAGGACTCTTTCGGATGAGCACAAAGAAAAACTCCGGGTGGCTGGATACAGTCGGATAAATTCTTCAGAGACCCGAAAGAAGATCTCTGAAAGTAAGATAGGCAAAAAGCGAGCGCCATTCTCGGACGAGTGGAAAGAGAAGTTAGGTGCGTCTCTTCGGGGAAAGAAACACTCCGAGAAAAGCACACAAAAGGCAGCCGCGAGTCTGAAACGCCGTTACCAAGAAGATGATGATCTCCGCAAGAAGCGATCAGAGCAAACGAAAAAACAATGGTTGAACCCAGGATATCGAGAAAGGATGTCTGGTGCAAATAACTGCATGAGCAGGCCAGAAGTCCGAGCAAAGGTGTCCGGTGAAAAATGTTGGCTATGGAAAGGTGGCATATCTTTTGAACCATACTGCCCAAAATTCACAGAACGATTGAAGGAGAGCATCAGAGAAGAGTTTGGCCGAAAGTGCTTCATCTGTGGTCTGCCCGAAAGTAAGAACGGTGAACGTCTTTCGGTTCATCATTGCGATTACCAAAAATCCCAGGGGTGTAATGGGCAAAGATGGAGCTTGATCCCGCTGTGTCATAACTGCCACACAAAAACTAGCCGCATGAAGTGGTTTTACTTCTCGATGCTGAGAGATTATTGGATCTATGAGTACATAGATTTCTTTAACTTTTAATAAAAAAAGAAAACTAGGGAATGCATTGATAGAGTGTACGAGGGCTAACCTATCACCACGTTGCCTTTCTCATCAGATATATACGATGTTGTACTTCCAAGGCCACCTATCATGCGTTCTTCATAATATACAACTGTCCATCGACCAGTATCCATTGTTCTAGTTGCAAATATGGCTTTGGTTGGCCCATCTCCGATCAGAAGTATTTTGAGCATGTTTGGATTTTCGTCTGCTGATATGCCCTCTTCGTCCTGAGTGATCTCTACTTCCGGCGCACTCTCAACGACCGTGCCGTTTCGTATGGTCTTGGTTATGCCCCCATGTAAATCCCAGATATCACCACATCCGATCCCCACTACCAGTATGATCGCTAATAGAATTTTCAGCATACCAAAATAATGAGTTTTCAAGGATAAATAATTATGTCTACGCTCTCCTCAGCATTGGCCGCCTCCCTCCAGAACTCAGATGCCATAGGGCCGCTCATTACCGGAGTCATATCGGGCAGGAACTTCAATCTCCAGGACCAAATGGTGAGCACTTCGCCCTATGCATGCCTGATGGTCGCTGACATGCCTTCGCATGGAGTTCCGTATTTGGGCGGCGATAATGATCGCGTCTCCGGCCAGATCGAGGTCCGGGCGGTGTCCGCATCATCCGAAGATGCCGCGAAAGCCCTGATCGAGGCGGTGAAAGCCCATCTCAGATCTCTATCCTCATTACCCTGGGGCGGGGGGCAATTGTCCTTCGGCCTGGTGGGATGGAGCCTGTATTCCGACACAAGCGAAGACCTCCTTC
>JBAZDQ010000207.1:338-2772 GCA_041654355.1 Bacteroidales bacterium | reverse complement strand
AGAGGGGTATGGGGGCGGGGGGGCATGAAGATATGGGTGGCGGGGGAACCGGGGTTCCCCTGGGGGACAGTAGATTTCGTTAGGAACTCTCTCGGGGAGCCCTCCAATTCGGGAAAGGGGGGTTCCCCATCCAAAAGGTCTCGTCGGGGGACAGCAGATTTCGTTAGGAACTCTCTCAGGGGGTAGTTGACTTCAGGAAAGGGGGGGGTTCCCCGTCAAAATGGCCTCATCAGGGGGGCAGTAGATTTCGTCTGGAGACCAGACCCCCCGGCCCCGGTTTCTTGAATCGAGGGTAGAATGGGAGTATTCTACCGGGGGCCGGAACGTCTGCGATCACACGAGAGGGGGACAGCAGATTTCGTCTGGAGATCCCTCACATACGACTCCTTTACCTGCGAGCGGCCCCCGGGGCCCTGCACCTACAGAACACTTTTGCGGGACACCCCCCTCTGTGGAAGTGTGGAAGTGTTTCAGGGGGTACCCCCTCCATCCGAGGAGAACACTTTTGCGGGACACCCCCCTCTGTGGAAGTGTGGAAGTGTTCCAGGAGGTACCCCCCTCTCCCCCGTTTCTGGTAGTCTGTTGCATCGTTCTGAATATTTATATACTATTAGTCACAGACCTTACAACAATCCATTTTCATAGAATGTGGATGATACCCGGGGGGTATCTTCCATTTTCACATCCACACTTCCACAAAGGGGTGTGTCCGATAAAAGTGTTTTTGCAGAAGTTAAGGCAAATGCACTTGCACAAAACACTTTTGCGAAGGTATCGGTAACCTTATATCTCTCTGGGGTAATTCTACCTTATGAGTGAGAACATTTTCCTGAGCGGGGTTCCCCAAAACAGGATCTTCCAAGATAAGCGGGTATTCAATGTCGGATACCTGCCAAAACGCCTGATTGCCCGCGAGAAGGAGGTCGGGATCGTGAAAGAACTCTTTTACCCGATCCTGCAGGACCACAGCAAACCGGACAACGCCCTCATCTACGGGAAGACTGGAACCGGGAAGTCCGCCGTGGTGCGGTACGTCCTCAATAACCTCGTGACCTATCTGGCCCAGGAGGAGACCTCGCCGGGGTACCTCCCGATCCACATTGAATGCACCCGGCACACGACCGTGACGATCCTGACCACGATCCTCCGGGCGTTGAGCCCTGAACTCGTCGTTCCCCGGTGCGGATGGGCCGCCAGCACCTACTACGATGTGATCTGGCAGCAGATGATCGCGAAGAACCAGAGCCTGATCCTGGTGCTGGACGAGATCGACCAACTCCGGGACGACCGGATCCTCTACATGATCACCCGGGCCGCCGAGAACTGCAACCTCCCCGAGGATCTGCACATCACGGTGATCGGGGTCTCCAACAACCTCTCCTACATCGGGCGGCTCGACTCCCGGGTGGTCTCGTCCCTGGGGAGAACCGATCTCCTCTTTGATCCCTACAACGCCCCGCAGTTGGTGGAGATCCTCATCGACCGGCTGATCGGGTTCCAGGAGGGGGTGCTGGACGAAGGGGTGGTCGAACTCTGTGCGGCTCTCTCAGCGCAGGAGGGGGGGGATGCCCGGAAAGCCCTCCAACTCTTGCGGCGGGCCGGGGTTATTGCCGAGCGGGAGAATCGGGACCGGGTGACCGAGGAGGATGTGAACCGGGCGTTCACCGAGATTATGTCGGACCAGGTCTCCAACTATATCGAGGTGCTTCCCGCGCAGGAGAAGGCCGTCCTCTTCACGATAGCTCTCCTGATCAAGGGGGGGAAGGAGAAGATTTATTCCGGGGACGTGTACCTTAACTACACCCGCCTTGCCGAGAGTTTAGATCTCAAAGTCCTCTCCTCCCCTCGAGTATCGGGGATCATCTCCCAACTGGAAGTTGAGGGCGTGATCAAGACCAATATGGCGCAGAAGGGCGGTCGGGGGATGTCACGGGAGATCTTCCTGATCCCGAACCTCAAGGAAGCGTGGGCGGCGGTCTGTGAAGACCCCCGGTTTGCCCGGTTTCAGGAGTTGAATGGATGAATCAGGATGAATGCAGGCAGTATCTAAAAGAAGTTCTGGATGGAACCCGGGTTCCGAAACCGGCCCCGGTGATGGGCCCCCATGAGCGGTTCGCTGCGTTCGTGCAGATTCTAGGGGTCTACGAGCAAGTGCTGTATTATGCGCTTTGCCGGGTTCAGAGCAGGGGGAAGGCCAAAACCGCACCGTTATCTCTAACGATGGTCGAGCACCAGCAGATCCTTGAGACGCTGGATCTCCCTCGAGCACAGACCCCCTCGTTCTGGGAGACACTCAAGGGGCTTGAGACCGCCGGCTTCATCAAAGTCCACCGGCGATCGAACCGGGTCAAACTGACGGACTGGGGCCTCCCGTTCGAGGACATGCTCGCCCACCTCTCCGGCCTCGACTATGCCGCGGAGCTGGCCCGGCGAG
>JBAZDQ010000207.1:0-328 GCA_041654355.1 Bacteroidales bacterium | reverse complement strand
GCCGATAACCCCGGCCCCCTCTTCGTACCCCTCACTCCTCCCGCCCCCGCTCGCACGCGCAGGGTACGCCCGCGTATCGCGCCGTACACCCCCGACCCCCGGCCGGGTGAACCCGGGGCACCCCCCCTGGACCGGCCGCCCCGATCTGCACATGCAGGTCAGACGGATCCGGTCGCCGCCCCGGGCAGGTTCTTATCCAGTTCGGCCACCCCCCGGAGCAGTTCCTCCCGGATCGCGTCCTGCATCGGGGTCTTCTTGAGGAGACTATACCGCCCGACCGCCCTGGACTGCGCCACGGACTCCATGAAGACCTTGCCGGGCCGGACGA
>JBAZDQ010000206.1:0-2772 GCA_041654355.1 Bacteroidales bacterium | reverse complement strand
TCCAATTCACCCGCTGCGACGTTCTTATGGACGTTCCCCGACCTTGAAGAGACGATATCAAACGACCCGGAACTCACCCATTCGATATTTGTCAACACGACACCAGTATTTACAATTGATTTTGATTCCGGCAGCTCGGAGATAACAGTCGGTGAGACTGTCACAGGAGCCACATCAGGCGCCACAGGGACGGTTTTAGCGGTTGAGTTATCGTCTGGTAGCTGGGCAGGTGGCGACGCGGTTGGAACCATCCAGATACAGGATATGGACGGCCTGTTTGAAGACGATGAAGTGTTGGACGGGTCGGTGGCGGGCGACGATGCTGCATCTGCTGACGGTGAAGCCACCCGCGTAACCAGCAAGATATACGATAAGTCCGTTTGGAAAGGGATCGATGATGCTTACTGGTCTGCAAGCGTCTTGCTTCATGGTTATTTCTCGTTCACAGAGAACGCGAACTTCCGCGAGCTCATGATCACTATGAAAGACCATAACTCAACCGACCAGACGGTGTTTTATGGGTATATCCCGGACCAGGGGCTGACTTATGATAAGAACGAGTATACTACCAAGTTAGACGCTTATTCTCATGCCCGAAACCTTGTTGACCAGTATATCCCGGAAGCTGATAGGAACACGGTGAAATGGGATTCAGAGAATGAAACCACTTCGTTTTACGGGCCAGACGAGACTGTAACCACATTATTGGGGGGTCTGGATTGGAACGCTATCACAGGGGTTAAACCCAGAAGTATTGTCCCTGTATCAGATTGGGGGGCTATCACCACTCCTGAGCGTGGTTGGGTCTGGGGTCCGGAGACCACCCGCTGGCAGGCGATTATAGAAATGTGCGATTATTTAGGATACATGTTCGACGTGGTGTATGATTCTACAAATGATTGGCAGGCCGGGATCTTCTGCGCAGTTGACGATATTGATACCTATTACGGGACGCCTGACGCCGTGACGTTCACCAAGACGGACACGCCAAAGTATGTAATGTCTGTCAAAAAGGAGAAACGCGGCACGGAGAAGATTAACAGGGTCCGGGTCCAGGGGAAACGCAACAAACGCAAACTCAATTTTGTGTCCGGGTCGAAAGAGTTTACCGCCGGATACACGGTTACTGAAGGCGGCAGCAATGCAGAGGCCACGATAGTATCCTGTACGAAAACGTCCGGGGATTGGAATACCGGGACGGCTGTTGGATATCTGATTATCTCGTATGATAGAACCGCTGATTTTCGTGACGGGTATACGATAATAGATAAACGTGGTGCTGAATATGGGGCGGCAGTCATGAACGGCAACTCGCTTGTATATGAACAATATGACATGTATGAGTATTCTGTTGAAGATACTGACGTCGGGTATTCTGACGGTAACAGGCCGCGCGAACGATTCTTTGATTTAGAAGAGGAATACGATTCGACATCGTTGATACAAGCGAAAGCGCAGGCGTATTATGACCTATTCAGCCTGGACGCAACACCGTATACTGTTGTGTTTCGGGACAGGTGCGATCTCCGGCTCTGGCAGAAAGTTAAGTTAGTAGGATGGTCGGACGTATCAGAAGATTGGATGCGGGTAGTCTATATCAAATACACTGAAACCAACGCCGGAAATGTGATCGTTACTGTTACGCTCAATAATTCAGATTATGTGATGGGTCAACGGAAGATGCGGCGCTCATTACGGAACGATGACGTGAACGAGATCGAGACGATCATCAAGACGTGGTTGAAGAAGAACACTACACAGGTCGCTGATACCTTGAAGGTCGAAGGTGAAGGCATTACCGTTCAGTTCGAACCGGGCGGCGTGAACTTCATCGTAAGGAACCCTGGCGGTGCTGACTAAATGGCGCTCGAAGCGGGTAAGAAATGTTTGTGTATCCCAGATGGGCGCGGGGGGTATACCGCTTATGAGATATCGGCACCAAAGGTAGGAGAAAAATGTATCTTGCTTCCTGACGGGAAAGGCGGGTATATTGCTGTCGGAACCGGTAAACCGTCTGTCGGGGATAAGGTGCCGGTTGCGCCTGATGGGAAAGGCGGGTATCTGACTTGGTATGGGCCGCAGGGGGCGCAGATCGTTTCCTGGGGGTATAACCACTATGGAGAAGTTTCAGACACCCCAACAGGCAACGATTTCGCCGCTATTGCCGGCGGTGGGTACCATTCACTTGCATTAAAAACGGACGGATCTATCGTTTCCTGGGGGGATGACGACGATGGACAAGTTTCAGGCACCCCAACAGGCAACGATTTCGCCGCTATTGCCGGCGGGTGGTTCCATTCACTTGCACTAAAAACAGACGGATCTATCGTTTCCTGGGGGGATGACTACTTTGGACAAGTTTCAGGCACTCCGTCGGGTAACGATTTCGCCGCTATTGCCGGCGGTGGGGATCATTCACTTGCATTAAAAACGGACGGATCTATCGTTTCCTGGGGGTATGACCCCTATGGAGAAGTTTCAGACACCCCAACAGGCAACGATTTCGCCGCTATTGCCAGCGGTGGGTACCATTCACTTGCACTAAAAACAGACGGATCTATCGTTTCCTGGGGGCGTGACGACTATGGACAAGTTTCAGGCACCCCAACAGGCAACGATTTCGCCGCTATTGCCAGTGGGCGTTCCCATTCTCTTGCGTTAAGAGGATAAACAAATACCATAATATATATATACTATATACACCTATTCTACATTATGCCAAGAATGGCTAAGAGGTTAGTGTCACTGGATGACCGGACAGAAAGGATCATT
>JBAZDQ010000205.1:0-2782 GCA_041654355.1 Bacteroidales bacterium | reverse complement strand
AGTAAGCTGTACCAATGCCGATTTTAAGTTACCTCCAAGATAATAAATGAAGGTGACGCCCCTTGCCTTACCGGACGCCCTGTCGAAAGAGTTCTGGTTCCTGAGCATATCCTGAGCGTACTTGGCGATATCGTTGTAGAGCTTCGGCTTATCACGGGAAATCTCTTTCAGGATGTCGTGGAAGTTCATGGCCGTTTCCTGCTTGGTCATCATACCTGTCATGCCAGTGATGTAATCCAGAGCCACTTTCTGAAGGTCGGTTTTCTTGTAGCCTTCGATAAGATTCAACCGTCTGGTGATATTGGACTTGCCGAACCCTCTTGACTTCATTTCATTGGCTACCGCATTGACCATCGACATCTTCAGGCCGTTAAGTATCTCTCCGCTTTCAAGGTTCCTTGTGCTTCTGATTCTCTCTATCGCATTATCAATGACCCTCTGAAGGTTCATATCGTTCACGCCGACATAAGTGGAATCCGTTTCCTTATTGACGGCTCCGAGTTCATAACTGAGGTCTTCGTTCTTATGGGTTAGCTTATACTGTCCCCAAAGCTCTCTTGCCTCTTCAGCGTTCTTGACTACCTGAGAATGAATCATGGTCTTGAAGGTTTTCTCATCCCCGTTCTTGTCAGTCTTGGTTTCAGACTTGAAGATATTGAGATAGACGTTGCCCTTCTCCCTGACACGAGGGAAGTACGCCACCTGTTGACCTATCCGGTTACGGGCCTTCTTGACAGCGTTCATCAAGACTTTTTCCGTCTGGTAGGCTTTGAGCATACTGCTTGCGGCGTTGGCAAGTTCAACCTGATCGGTTATGCCTGATACACCTGAGATATGAGCCTTGAGAACATCCATCAAGACCGCCCTGTTCTTGGCGATGGTTTCAGCTTTCTTGCCTCTGATCTTTCCGAGTGCAAGTTTATTGAGGGCTTTCAGCGTATCCCTTTTCTCAGGGGTAAACTCAGGAGAATCCGGTCTGTCTTCAAAGAGGTCAAGCATAGACGAATACCACGGCTTATCCTTGTACTTTCCGAACACCATCTCTATCTGATGCTTGAACTGGTCACGGTGCATCTCATCGAAGGCGGTACGGACTTCCTTGTAGGTGTTGATTTCTTGAGGCGTCAGTTTAATGAACTCTCCGTTCCTGAGCGTGATGCCGTTGGCAAGGTCTTCGTCAGAATAACGATTAAGGGTCTTAATGGCCTGAGCCTGTTCCATGAGTTGCTGATACAGTTCCAGGTTCCCGCCATTCTTTGCGGTGATAGCTTCTGAAGTAAGATCACGTACCTTCTGAGCAAGAACAGCATCACCTTCGGACAAGACCTTCTCGATGTTCCTTACCTTCTCTTTCGGCATATCGAAGAAATCGTGCATCTTACGGACATAATGGGTATTGAGGTCGGAACGCTTCTCTCTGCCAGCCTCAGTATTGTCAAAGGCGCGTTTCCACATGGGTTCTGCGTTCGGGCCATGACCCTTGAAGAAGGGAAGATAGAAATGAGCTTTCCAATTGGAATAATCTTTGCCGAGGACTTCTTTGAACTGACGCTTGAAATCATCCTTGCCGTCTTGGAAAGAGGTTTCAGGATTGACGGCCTTCTTACTGTTGGAATCAATCAGGTTCTTGATGACGGGAGCGATCTTGAACGAAACCCTGTCCTCAATCGTAACCGCATTCTCATCGAAGACGACATAGTTGAATCCATCGGTCTTTCCCCCCGATAAGGTTCCTGCGGGATACTTGATGCCGTCAATGCCGTTGCGAAGGAGAAAGAGGGATGCTTCCTTTTCGGGGTTCCCGCCCATTGAGGTATCTCCCGGCAAGGCATCTTCCATAGCATATCGGGCAAGGGCATCGTAGGCTTCCCGTCCGTTCCATTCTTCGACAGATGCGTTCCAACGGTCTTCGCAATCTTCGATAAAATCTTCCGGTAAACCGTTACGGATTACAGTACCCACCTTAGAACCGACAGGCTTCTCCCAATCCATGTAATGATATTCGGACGGGTCTTTGCCTTTGTGGAGGGTGACGTTGTAAAGATTGTGGTATGGTATATCGGCAAAAGCCACGGGTTCATTTATGGACTGAGCATATTCGATAGACCTTTCCCCATGCTCAATGGTGTCCATCAACGCTTTCTTATCTCCAAAAGGGTTGTCCATAATATCTTTAGATTTTAATAACCCTTTCCATGCAACAATTCTATCCTGCCAATTCTTAATTATTTCTTCTTTCGACAGTCCATTAGCAAAGGCGTTTAAAACAGATTCAAACTCCGTATTGGCTGATGTGATTTGTTTATCTCCAACTGTCCAAGCAAGCAAATCATATTCATGGTTATCTCCTAGTTTTTGAGCGTAGTACTTGGCAACATCCTCTTTATCCGTAAAGTACAACCCCCATCCAAACATCTGAGCGCCTTCACCGGAACCTACTTTATCCGTGGTGAACCTATCGAAAGCAAAGGGGCTACCGTGCTTCACGCTGATCTGAAACGCCGCCTGTCCTTCCCCCGTCCACCTCTGCGCCCTTGCCTTCAGTTCGCCTCTCAATGCCCTGTCAAACACATCTTCGGCATTGGTGAACCCTTTGCCCCTGAGATAGTTTCCGATCTTCTCAAAGAAAGCCCTGACCCTCTCAAAGATAGGTTTCGCAGACTTCGGAATGAGATGCTTCTGGTTCGCCGCATACTTGGCAAAAATATCTGCCTGTTTCTCAATGTTGGGAGTCAGCTTCTCAGCGAGTATCTTCTTCTCGTTGGCTGTCAGGAATATCTCG
>JBAZDQ010000204.1:2500-2783 GCA_041654355.1 Bacteroidales bacterium | reverse complement strand
TATGTCAGGGCTTATGCCGATGATGCAAAGGAAGCGGCTCAACTTGACGCGCATATCAACAACCTGCTATCAGGAACTTTATCCGTGACCGGCTGGAATAACTTTTGGCTGGCACGTGAAGAAGATTTTTTACTGCCCGAAATTGACGAGGCAGGAAAACATACGTGGGCTTGCGGTGCTTATTACCGCGTGCGCATGGATAAATCATAAAAGCTATAGGAGAACAAAATGGCTGAAATTACTGGAAAAAACTTAGTTGCAACTTGGGCATATAGCGGTGGTA
>JBAZDQ010000204.1:0-2490 GCA_041654355.1 Bacteroidales bacterium | reverse complement strand
AACTTGAATACTGACTTCCGCACGCTCTCGATCAACCCGAACATCGACCTGGCTGAAACCACTGCCGGTGCTGATACCGACAAAACCTACATCCCGACGATCAAGGACGCTACGATTGAGTGGTCAGGCTTGTACCAGTCGGCAGGCACGGCACTTGTTAGTGCGCTTGAAGCCGGAACAGGCGGCACACTGACTGTCTATCCCGAAGGTTCTGCAACTGGCAAGCAGAAGGATGTTTATCCCGCGATAGCAATGGGTGCGAAGTTGAATATCCCCTACGCCGATGTGGTTGAGATTTCCTGCACGTTCCAAAAGAACGGTCCAAAGGCATAGCACATGATCACGCTATCTAACGGACGAGAGATTGAGTACGACTGGAGCGCGATCTCACAAAAGGAATGGCGAGTGCTGATTGACAAGGAAACCGACCCTGATACCAACGACATTATCGTTGGCAAACTGGTAGGAATGAGCGCGGACGAATTGGGTGATTTGAACCCGATTGATTACCGCAAAATTGCAATCGGCATTTGGGAATCGTTCAAAAAAGAAGCCGACCTCAACGATTCAAAAAACTAAGTGGGCGCGTCTACATGGCAGCCATCAAGAAGCAGGGCTTGCCGTGGGAGTTTTGGCGGTGGGAACTCGTGAAAGAAACAGGGTGGACGCTTGAGTATGTAGACGCGCTCTCGGTTGCCGATATGAACGAGTGGCTGCAAGTGAGAGACGGCATGAGTAAAGTGAGAGAGACGCTGGTGAAATAATATGCAAATAGCGAGTCTTTTAGCAAGTATAGGCGCGGACACTTCCGGACTTCAAAAGGGACTTAGTGAGGCTGAAGGCGCGATAAAGAAATCCGCAAAAACTATCAAGGAACTTGGCGACGGTTCTGATAATTCTCTAAAGAATATGGCGCAAGGCTCTGTTGAATTTGGGAAAAATTGGTTGAAAACAATGGGCGCGATTGGCACAGCAGCCGCGCCAGCTATTGCGACCGTTGTCGCGATGAAAAAGGTGCTCGATTTTTCTCACGAAGGCGCACAAATACAGCGGCTTGAAGAAACGTCGTTTGCATTGGCACGGTCAATGGGTATGGATATGGGTCACATCATGGATTCAGTTCGTACCGCTTCGCTTGGGATGGTCTCGGATTATGACATAATGCAAGCGTCGAGCCGTGCAATGATGTTAGGCGTTGGCAATTCTGCCGAACAGATGGGGCAATTGATGGAAGTTGCAGCGGCTCGTGGTAGGGCAATGGGTATCTCAACCACGCAAGCTTTCAATGACATTGTTACCGGCATTGGGCGAATGAGTCCGCTGATTCTGGATAATCTCGGCATTGTTACCGGCGGACAAAAGACGTTTGACGCTTATGCTGAAAGTCTTGGCAAAACAGCCGAAGCGCTGACAGATGCTGAGAAGAAACAAGCCCTGATTAATAAGGCTATTGAGGGCACGGCTGGGTTGTTGGCACAAACCGGCGGTTTGACACGTGACACCGCTGGCAACTGGGAATATGCTGCCGCTCAAATAAAAACCTACACCGACAATCTGAAAGAGGCGATTGCGCTTTCAAGGGGAGGCGACAAGGGCTTCGATTATGTCGATGGAATGCCAGTCGGGAAAACTGGTGGGCTTGGTTACATTGAAGCAATAGGGCTTGCATTTGAGCGAGCAAATATTGACAGCCACAATAAAGAATTGTTGGATCTTGCCGCAAGCATTAGGCTTATCACTGAATCACAAAAAAACAATTTAAGCATACCGATACTTGGAACACGTGATGCGCGAGCTAATTGGGCTTCAAAACTTGCCCCCGCCCTAAAAGAATACAGCCGGTTGGTAAATGAAACTGGCGTGTCATCTGAAGACGCTGCCGAAAAGGTCAAGTTTCTTTACGACACTTATGGCAATGCTGCGTTCATTGATAAGACAGACGAATGGGCTGATGCGAATGACCGAGTTTGGCAATCGGCTGAAGAAATTACTCGCTCGATGGTAAACATGGAAGGTGCGGCTCTCGCTAACCAACAAAGGATAAATGCGTGGCGCACGGAATTAGCCAAAACCGCACAAACCTTGCGTGAGGATTTGGCGACCGCTTACACCACAGTAGCACAAGCCGAAATGGATTGGCGGATGGGCGTTTCCGGTGATCTGAAAGGCAGACTTGATGAAGAGTTTGAGGGACGTAGGATAAGTCTCGACAAATACAAGGCATCGCTTGATATTCTCGACAGAACGTATGGCACAAACTACGTTATGCAATTCGAGATGGAATTGGCAATGGATGACTTATTCAGAACATTGCTCGAAAATCCAGAGGATTTTGCCGATGCAGCGGGCGCATTTGAAGATTACTTTATGCCATTGAACACGTCTGTTCAAGCGGCTATGGCACAAGTTGAACTGCTTCAAGGGCAACTAAACGCGCTGGAAGGTTCGTATGATGCAAAAGTAAACATTGTTATTCGGACTTATGGCGCA
>JBAZDQ010000203.1:0-2793 GCA_041654355.1 Bacteroidales bacterium | reverse complement strand
AGATTGTCCCATTCGTTGATACGAACAACATGTAGTGCGGTCACGGGTGCCGGGTTCATAGGGGAAGAGAGCGATCACATCCCCCTCTTTAAACCGGCGGAAATGCACGACGACCGGGGGGTTTAGGACGTTATGCTCTAACGGTGTCGCATCCTTCGCATCCTCCCCCCACCCCTTCTCAAATTTAACGTCGGCGACGAACTCATCAAGCGCCCGCAGGTAATCGAGTTCCTGCCAATCCGAACGACCGATGTGCTGGAACATGAACTCTTCGGTCGTCTTCTTAACCCATCCCACGTAACTGATGATGGACAGAAACTGATTTGTATACTCGGCGAACTCAGTTGCGAGAATGATTAACGTTTTCGCGTCAAGATTTGACGATATCGTCCACCGGGGAGAGGTGACTTCTGCACGTTGCCACCACGTATCGTTGCCGATGGGGTACAGCATTGTGGGTGCATCATCGATAATTTCAAGAACCCCTTCATATCGATAATACCGGTCATCCGTTACGTGATGAATAAATGCATTCTCGCTGAAATACATCTGTTCGTCATTGTATGAGGTGATCTCGTTACACAACTTGCAGGCTTCCTCATACGTGAAGTACGGGGTGTGCGGTGCAATAGTTCGCACGTAGCCCGGATGTACGTATTCGTCATTAAACCGGAAATACTTTTTGCAGAGTGGTGATAGGGATCGCATGGTATCATCGGTTTCCATAGGTGTGCTCATATTCACGAATTTCTTTCTTGAGTTCCATCGCCCGATTCAGATATTTCTGCGCCACATCTTTATTATCACATTCACATGCAACATAGTAGCGCACAAATTCGAGATGGTGGTTGGCCCGCATCTGGTAATACTGGGTTTTCTCTCGTCATTCGTCGGAAACATGATGACGACTCCAATCGTAATGGGTATGTGGTTCAACCCGGTTCTGGCTTAAACTGTCCATGCTTACCCACGACAGTTCTTCCATAATGCGTTTGACCCTTTTTTCAGGGTAGGCATTACACGCATCATATGCAATGTCCATGAGAAGTTCAAGAAGTTGCCGCCGTTCATTACGTGATATGGTTGCCGGAACCTGGGTGCAGTACGATGCGTCATCGATATCCACCCATTCATTATTTATTCGTTTAAAGAAGTAGAATCTGAGCAAGTGAACATCGGTCGGATCGTCAGGATCGTAATCACCGTTGATGCCTTCGCTGCCAGATTCATCCAGCTCAACGCCCACATCATTGCGCTCCAGCCAATTATACGGATCTCTCTCATTTTGTGCAATACATTCCATCCGCTCAAGAAGTGTTTTCAGGTCGTTGAGCGCGTGCACGTACCCGGAATATGATCCGTTCGCATATGCGTCATTACGCGGGCGCGTATCTCGCTCGAACCGTTCCGTTTCTTCTGCAATGGTCATATCACAGTACTTCTTCACCCATTCAGCGTTGACGAAATCCAGGTTCCGGGGTTCCAACACCCATGTCAGGATGCCAGTCATCGATGTAATTGCACATTGTTCCAACGCCAGTGGTGCATTTATGGTCACGGATGCCGGTTCATACGTCAATCGTATGTCTGCCACAAGTTCTTCTAACCGTGCTCGAATTTCCTGTTCGGTTCTCATCGTTTGCTCCTCTGTGTTAATTAGGCATACGCACAGATTGCATCGGGATCGGGTTTGATCGTGATGCTGTTGTATAGTCCGACATTGATCCGTTCACCTGTATCGACCCGGTAGAGACATGCTTCGTTAAGAGGGATACTGTACCGCTTTTCTGTTGTACCCGGCTCTCCCCGTCGGTGTGACCGATCAATCAACGTAATTTCGTTGTCGGACGTTTCGGCTTGCGTAACATTAAAAAGTTTTATCTTTCGGTCGTCCCGCATCTTAACGGTAACTTGCACCATCGAACATGCCTCCTGTATAATTACGGTTTATGTTTGGGGTGTGAACGGTAATACCCGCCGGGGCGGGGATGGGCATTTATATACTTCCGAATGATTGCACTGAAATCGATAGGCTTGAACGGAAGGTTACATTCGTATGTCATCCACATGTTATCGCACCCGTCCCCGTCCAGAGAGCCACTTGTCCACCGTGTCGTAGATATGCTGCATCGGGCATAGCGGGTATGAACATGGTGCGTTTAACGCCCGGCAGAACTCGTTCCCTTCGATGTGCGGCTTACCGGAGGTGCAATAGATACAGACGCGGGTATCGTCCCTACAGGAACGGTCACATCCGGGTATACAATCGCACTCGTAGATGTCTGCATCGTCGATATCGTCATAACAATGCCGATGATGATAAAGGCGGTCATACCTGTAGTCATAGTGGTCTTCCGGCTCAATGTATCCGGGGATAGCGTAATCCACCCCTTTAACGGCATGAGGTTCGACCACGAACGTCATGTGCGAGGCATCAATGGGACTGCGTTGTTCGATCCTGTTGCACGACCGCATCTGGAACCCACATTCGTTGCAGACGTACCACCGGTAGTGAAACGAATCGAACTCCTTAGTCGGATACCGTTCGATATGATCGCTCCCACAGGCCAGACAGTGAATAGTAATGAGTTTCCCGTTCACAAATCCTTGCAACATACCACGTCACCCTTTCTTATTGTCACTGACGGGTTCCAGAACGATGACGGCGTTGTTGTCTTTAACGGTTGTCGTCTCTCGCAACTCACAAAACCCGACGGTGTTGCCGTTCTGATCTTTGATAGCGAACGTAAACGGTTCGTTGCGATAAACGTTATGAGCGGCTTTAAGCCCGAC
>JBAZDQ010000202.1:0-2799 GCA_041654355.1 Bacteroidales bacterium | reverse complement strand
TTTTGGCGTTCTGGAGATCAGCATGCCACGCCTTGGCCCGCCACTGCGCGACTATGTGCCGCAGGTAGCCATAGCCGAGCTCGACGACCCGGAGGCCATCGGTCCGCACTATGACGCGCTGCGGACCGAGGCGCTTGAGGGCGAGGGTGAGGCGCCACGCGACCACGGGCGCGAGGATGTGGAGACGTGCGTGCGTAACCGGGACCGGGGCGCATTGCACCCGGAGCAGGGCGACAGAGGCAAGCTGGGAAGTGAGGTGTAAACAGCAAGAAACCATTGACTCCAAGGGGTTTCTTTGCTATACTGATCCTACCATGCAGACCACGTACACGCCTCGCCCACCCTACCCTCCGGACTGGGTGGAGATAGCCGAGGAGGCGCGTCGCCTCACTCAGCACAAGTGCGCCGCTTGCGGCATGCAGGGCTTGACGCCAGAGCTCTATGATGTTTGGGACACACCCGAGAACCGGCCGCTCATGCTTGAGGTCCACCACGTAGACGGGGACCCAGCCAACTGTGATTGCGCCAACCTTTCGCCACTGTGCAAGGCTTGCCATCTAGACGCCCATCGCCGCATGCGCGAGAAGCGCAAACGAGAGGCGGAACGCGCCGCCGGACAAACGCAACTCACCATCTAAGCCCCTCGGCACCTCGCCGGGGGGCTTTGCAGTTCTGGGGCACCATGCGCAAGTACAGAGACCGCATCAAAGTCATCCGCACGGTCAAGGCCTCGGAACTGGTGGTCAACGACGAGAACTGGCGGCTACACCCGGCAGAGCAGAAGTCGGAACTCCGGTCAGTCCTGACCGAGATCGGGAATGTGGACGTACTCAAAGCCGTGGAGAGACCAGACGGAACGCTCCTCCTCGTGGACGGTCACCTGCGAAGGGACCTCCACGGAGACAGCGATGTGCGCGTGGCCGTCCTGGACCTCGACGAGGCCGAGACCCGCAAGGTCCTTGAGTCATACGACCGCATAGCAGCCGCCGCACAGACCGACGAGCAGAAACTCTCGGCACTTCTGACAAGCATAGCCGCATCGGACGCCCAGCCTATAGAGATAGACGCCACAGCCGTCCAGGACCTCGTCGACGCGATAGTGACGGAGCATCCGGTATCACAGCAGGATGAGCAAGCGGCGGAACAGACGGCAACAAACGTCTCAAACCACTTCAGGCGGCTTGCCGTAACAAGCCCGGAGTTGTTGCAGGATGCCCAAGTTGTCATAGTCCCGACATCGGGGCCGTGCGCCCTGATAGTGATCGCCGACCCAGACTTGCAGGACATAGTCCGAGAACTTCGCCAGCGGCACGAAGACGGCGAGACACACATCCTGGACCGGCTTTTTGACTGTATCTGGACACCCGGCAATGCGTAGAGCACTCGCGCTGATCGACCAAGCATTCCGCGACCACCGGCCAGCGCTCATGTACTCCGGCGGTCGGGACAGCAGTGTGCTTTTGCACATGGTATTTCACCAGACCGAGCACCGGCCGCCCGTGATCTATGTACACAACGAGATACAAAACCCGGTGACGCTGGAACACGTGCAACAGCAGTGTGCAGCCGTCGGCGCCGCACTCATCGTCGCGACACCCGACCGGACGGCATTTGAGCAGTGGAAGGCACAGGGGTGGCCGATATTGGGGCCGATGCCCGGCGGTAACTGGATGACGCGCTACAAGCACCTCGGTATCCGCATCAACTGCACCGCGTGCTGCCAGCGGCTCAAGACGCGACCGGGTCGCAAGGCGACCAAAGCCGCTGCCTGTGACGCTCAGATGACGGGCCTGCGGGCAGTCGACGACTACAATCGCAGGGCACGGATACGGGAGCACGGAAACCACTATATGACCGACGGGCTCATGATCTATCACCCTCTGTCACACTGGACGGATTTGATGGTCCGGCGCTACTTGCGCCAACACAGCATACCCGCAGACCCGTCCAGCGCACCTGGGGAGTGGAATGGATGCCGATGCTGTGCAGGCTCCTGGAAGTTCTTCGGCAACCCGGTGGAGCGTATGCGTCGCCGGGACCCGGAACACTGGTGGGAGTTCATTGTCGAGCAGGGTGCATGGCTTCCGCTGCTGGTGGTCAAGTACGGCAAGGCGGCGGCAGTGGTCCGCGAGGCCGTGGCGAACCTGGGCGGAATAGAGCGCGTCGCGACAGAATACCCGCACGTGTTTGATTATGGGGAGATACCGCCGCGGCCAGACTACCGTAAGTGAGACCTAACATGGCACCGAGCAAGCGCAAGCCGCGCAAGAAGGCTACCGCACCTACCGGCCAAGTCGGAGCCGGGGCGCCAACCATCTGCACGCCTGAGCTGACTGCCGAGTTCGCGAATCTCATGGCTGCAGGCAACTACTTCGAGACAGTCTGCACCTACATCGGCATCAGCAAACAGGACGCATACAACTGGCTCTCGTGGGGCGAGGAAGGCAAGGACGCAACAGGGCCACACCCGGACATCTACCGCAGATTCTTTGACGCCGTCACCCGTGCCGAGGCCCGCGCAGAGGTCAGAGCTGCCGCCCTCCTGCAGCAGGCGAGCCAGGACCGAGTGATAGACCTACCCGACGAGGACAGCAATCAGCGCTGGGTGCAAGGCGACTGGCGGGCGATAGCCGAGTTCATGGCACGGCGCTATCCGCGGCGATGGAGCAAGGCTGAGCGGGTATCGCAGGAGCACACCGGGCCAAACGGTGGCCCGGTGCAGGTCCAAACCATCCCGCTGCCCGTGTTCGGCCCCAACGATCCGCTGAACCACTTCGACCAGGCCGCCCAGGAGGAGCC
>JBAZDQ010000201.1:0-2805 GCA_041654355.1 Bacteroidales bacterium | reverse complement strand
CAGCAATCATGCTTTTCTGATTCTGCGAGATAGAATCTGCCTCCGCTATCGAAGGTTCCTTCTGGGTGGGTTTTGCGGTTCTTCAACTTTAGGTATTCCGTTATTGCTTCTTGGACTTTTGTTGTCATGTTACTTCACCTCATGTACTACTAGTAATAAGTTTTGGTGGCATTATAATATTATGCCACCCTTTTCCAGTTGCTTTTTGTAGGTTCTAACCATTCTTTCAGCCGCGGACCTCTGTTTTGGGCTTAGTGTTCTACCTCTTAGTATCTGGTCTGCTAGCGAATGTCCGAATTCAGTGTCCCTGCCGTTGAATCCTTGACCATCATTTGTTATAGCACCATCACACCTATTCGCTAAGTATATTAGAGCCTTTTCTAGCTGTCCAAGGTTGTCTTTTTGTTCTGGCTTTGGTACTACGACTTGTTTTTCAACGTCTTCCCTTATGATAGCTTCCTTTAGTTCGTGAAGCTTTTCTGCTACTATTTCTTTGGCTGCCATCTTTAAGCTTGCTATGAACCAGGGCTGTAACAACCTCTTATTCCTGTTGAAGAATCCCTGCCAGCTAGCATCCAAGATATATGTTTCGGAGTAGTCTTTAACGGACCTTGTACAGCGGCCTGCAGCCTGCATAGTAGCAACTGCAGTGTTTAAATTATATCTCTTGTAATTATCGCGTTCGTTTCTGGCCTTAATGAACTCGTCTGCAATGTTCTCAAAGGCCAACTTGGCTATTATGTTTAATGGGTATTCTGGTCCCTTGAGGTCTAAGCCTTCCTCAAAGTTCACTGACATGAATATTGCCTGGCCTTCTGTTGTTAAGAACTTGTTTTTGCTGCCTTCCCGATCAGACTGATCCTGTAGTATGCAAATGTCCTTGTTTGGCATGGCATCATACAGCATTTGGGCCACTACATACGATCCGCAGTGTACCATGGTCTTCTTGCCGTGGTTGTTATGCAACTCAGCGATTCGTTGGGCCATCTTTGGTGCTGTTGTCTGTCGTTCCTTAAAGTTCATGGACCCAACTGGATCGTAGTAACAGATCCGGCGTTCAACTGGGATCGGGTGCTGTATAACCACGGACTTATAGTTGTTGGTTAATATTTGTGTCGTGGGTGTTCCCGATGCCAACACTACATATTGGAGCCCCTCAATCATGTCCTCGAATTCGGACCTGCCATCTAACAACCGGAACTTTCGCTCGCGGTCTATTATGTATGGGTGTCCTTTTTCAATATGTGCCAGGACCTTCACACACTTCCTGGATTCGCGGCCCAACTTGTTCTTTTCCTGGTTTAAGGCTACCTTTCTGGCTAAGTCCTTCTCTAAGCTGATTTGTCTGGCTAACTCTTCGATTGCGACTTCTAACTCATGATAGTACCTTCTCAGGTTCTCGGACAGGTTGTCCAAGCTGATCCTATCTGGGATCTTAAGGGTGGCTCTGTCTATTAGGACCTTCTCAAGACCAGCACTCTCATCTACTAGCAAGATAACTGTTTCATCACGGACTGCACCAGGCATCTGATATCTGGCTAATGTTGTGGCCCCAAATCCGCTGTCCATGAACTTCTTGTAGGCTATCCTGTATGGACACTGAGCACAACTTGAGCATGCTTCGATTGCCTGTTCCCAGCTTTCGTATGGGCAGTCGTCGGCTGTTATATCCTGGCCAAGTACTTCGGACATCGGACCGCAAAAGTAATTGCGCTTGCCTTTCAGGACTGGCATTGCACTAAAGGCCGGTTCATTTTCCAACTGGTTAACTAATGCCACCAGTGGAGTAGTATATACTACTCGAACACCAAGCTGTTCACTTAGTATTCTGCCCACTACAAACAAGTCCAAGCTCTTACCAGCGGCTGTTGGTGCATTAAGCTCGACTACTTTCTGTCCGTTTTCTAGGTGGGTAATTATCTGCTGTATTGCTTCAGCTTGCCCTAGTTGGAAGCTTGGGAATGGGTTGTATTTTTGTAGATCTATATTTCCTAGTCCGTACATAAGTCACCTCTTTTTACTAGATACTACTAGTACTTCCGAGAATATATAGTTTTTGGTAGGTCATAAAGAAAAATTAATAAAAAAATAATAATAAAAAAAATAATAATAAAAAAATAAATCTTCTCGTTATTCATTTAAACACATTAACTGTCGTATTATTGCCATAACCATATCGCTTCTTGTGTATTGTTCCATATGTCCTTCTTTCTTCATTAAGGAAACGATTATAATCTATAATTGCGTTCACGCCAAATTCTTGAATGTACTTTCTTTGGTCATCTACTGGTACGCCAACCATGAATCTATAAATATACGTAGCATTGGTTTCCTCGTTACGTAGCATTTTCTGGAGTTCTGGTATACCACGTTTCAAGACATTTCTAACTTCCCCAATAAATGTATCACTCAGGCTAGAACACTTAGCTAATTCTACAGTGGTTTTGTGCGGATATATTTCAATGTAAGTTATCGCTCGCTTTACCTTACTCAGCGACTTGCTTAACACTTTACTTGTAATTGTTTCATCCAATACACTTGGCTTTGTATTTGCTGGCGTTAAATCACTGTGCTTACGAAATCCATCGTTCATGGTAATGTTTCCGGAATTTCTGGAATCGGTTGTCGGTATTTGAAAAGTAACACTAACGTTTATGGCGTTCTTTGGTAATACCAAATCTATGTGTCGTACTTCATCAGACATCTTATTATACCTCTAAGGAGTAGTTATACGTCCTAGTATATAAGTATTTTTGTTGACACGTTCTACTAAGGGGTAATAAGATGTGAAAGGTTTTATAAAAA
>JBAZDQ010000200.1:0-2817 GCA_041654355.1 Bacteroidales bacterium | reverse complement strand
GAATTGTGAAGGGGCTATAGACCTCCATCTATAACCCTTTAACTGCGCGCCGATGGGGTAGTGATTATTCTCGGTCGTTTGGAACGATCGGTCGCAGGTTCAAATCCTGCTCGGCGCATCACCATCGCAGTCCCGTAGTGTAGTGGTCAAGCATACATGAAAAACAATTTAAAGTATGATTGCCCATTAGATTGTGTGACAAACCCTTACAAGTATGTGACCCGCGTAGATAATGGTAAAATCGACGTTGAGCATCGGGTTGTTATGGAAAATCACCTGAATCGAAAACTCGGTAAGAACGAGGTGGTTCATCACATCAACGGAAATCGGAAAGACAATCGGATCGACAATTTGGTCGTAATGACAAGAGAAGAACACTCTCGGATGCACCACAAAGAACCCGTGTATATCGACTTGATATGCCAATTCTGCAAGCAGCCCTTTCAAAAGCGATACTCTGAATATAAACACAGGGTCAAGGGCGGGCAGACTGAGTTTTGCTGCTCGAAGCGATGTGCAGGGAAATTACTGTTTTCAAAAGGTGTTGCCCCGCCAATCTACAAAGGTAACAGAATCGATCAATTTGACTCCGGCGACGACGGTTCGAATCCGTCCGGGACTATTATGAATAAAATGACTGACTCAATATGTCCAAAATGCGGGTACCCACAGTATTGTGGGTGCTGTGAATCCTGTCGGAGAAGAATTCCTGAAGGCATTCACCCATACACCTGGACGGAAGATGGTGAATGTATCCGGTGTGCAAACTGTGGGTTCACGGCACACGTTGATCAGTGGATGGAGATCGACGCAAAACAGGCAAAATAGATGAGATTGCCGTTAAATGTGCATTTGCAACTATAATAGTATTGTGCCCATCGAAACCTCTTTTAATCCTCACCGATAAAATTATGGTATGTGTAGTTTAGATTTGAAGCATCTTGAATTATGGTTGAAGGATACTCCAAGCGATCTGGCAATGTTATCGTTATCGGAAGAGGAATACACGACGTTACATGATGCGTTTGCTATTTTATACCGTCAAATTCGGGAAGTGCAAATGCGCAATACCCCTCCGGACGAACAAATACGGTATCTTGAGACGATTAACTGGCTGGCGCGGTCGCGTGATTATGGAAAATCTTAATATTCTCCTCGTCTCGACGCAGGATTATCTTCATCACCCGATCCCATCGCGGCACCACAACATCTTTGAGGAGCTTGCAACCCGGCATACCGTACACGTCCCACATTTTCACATCAGTGATGGTCCAACCCGTGATACAAGGTTAGAAGTCCACGAGGCGACATTATTCCCGGTTAAAAACCCGGTGTTGCACTATACCATGAACGCCCCCTACCATTATCTAACGATCCGGGATATTCTTCGCCGTTATGATATCGATGTCATTGTCGGTGCGCACGTTCTTGCAGGCACAGCGATGGTCAGAGCAGCAAAAGATTACGGTGTTCCGGTGATATTCGACCTGAAAGACTGGTTTCCCGACTCCGCTGCCGCATACTATAAGAACGCATTTATTCGAAAGACCATTCACGACACGGTCGCTGCCATAACTGCATACAACCTTGATAACAGCGACGTCATCACTACGGTTTCACCGGGGTTGATGAAGAAACTTCATGCATGGCGCGGGTATACCCCACGATTGATCACGAATGGGGCGAACACCGACTATTTCAAACCGATGTCCGGAGCGTCGGTGCGGAAACGGTTGGGCATCCCCGATGATGCTCCGGTCATCGGGTTCGCCGGTGCCGTTGAACGATGGTATGCGCTAGATCAGGTGATACGTGCATTTTCTACGCTTCTGAAACAACGCCCAGATGCCTATCTCCTTATCGTCGGTGACGCATTGTTCACGCGATACAAAGCGGATCTCCAGGATCTTGTAATTGCATTGAGACTTGAACACCGGGTGATGTTCACCGGGGCTGTTGAGTATGTCAACCTTCCTGAATATATTGCGGCAATGGATGTGTGTTTGATTCCCCTGTTGCCGGAACAATGGATCGACATTGCACTCCCCAATAAATATTTCGAATATTCTGCATGCGGGAAACCGATCTTATCAACGCCAATCCCCGATGTTATTGACATGAATGAAGGAAACGTCTATATCTACCGGGATTATAAGACGGATTTCATACGAAAGATTAACGATATTCTGAATGCTGATAGACAATACCACATCAATGTTGAGCAACACAGTTGGAAGCGAAAAGCAGAAGCATTTGAGAATATTTTTAAGGAGGCAGTGATATAAATACGGTTCATGGTATGCTACAATATCAACGACGACGTCAACTTCACGTTGACCGAGTACGGCGAAACGGTCCTTCGAACATCATACCGATCCAGTGTTCACCCGCGAAATACGACCCGTACCTATGAGATGTCCATCTGGGAGATGATGCAGATTTTCGGTGAGAAGATGTTTATGGGGAATCAACAAATATTCGTGGGAAACAAGGTCCACATCCGTGGTGACTTTGACAGGGTATTTGGCGATCTCAATGAATGCTATTTAACCGGGGTGAAACGTATCGATACCGGTGGATGCTGTGGTGGGGGTTGTGAAATATAAGAACCGTTAAATATTTTCAGGGCGAATAACGTATTCACACTCCCGTAGTGTAATTAGGTAATCATGCTAGACTTTGGATCTGGCGATGTGAGTTCGAGTCTCACCGGGAGAATTTAACTTGCGGGGTTGAAGGGGCGGAGCGGGAAGTCTCCCTGCGCAAGCTGGGAGATGAAAGCGGAGCCCTTTCGTCACAATCGATTACTATTTATAC
>JBAZDQ010000199.1:0-2817 GCA_041654355.1 Bacteroidales bacterium | reverse complement strand
GCTGTCTCTTCGGAGATACCCTCCGGGGCTCCCGGTCGCCCAGCATATCCGGGAACTGCGGGCGCTTCCCGCTCTTCGGCGGTGCCGTCGCCTTGTCCAGCGCCTTGACCGCGACCACTCCCGCCGCCTTGACGTGGGGCGCAGCCGCCTTCCCTGCCCGAACCGCTGCCCTCCCGACAACCTTCACCGCTTTCCCGACCGGGCGGGCCGCTTCAGCAACCCGTCCAACCTTCTCCGCCACATCCCCGACCCGGCCTTTGGCCCACCGCTTCTGCCGCTCAGTCCGGGCCGCTTCCTGGGTCTCCTTCCCCTTGCGGAAACGGTCTGCAAGGGACTGCGGTTCTGCCGGTGGCTGTCTGGCCTGCGGCTGCTGGGGCCTCTCATCCTCCCGCCGTCTCCGCTTCCCCCTCCTCTGTTTCTGGGGGTTCCGGTTCCAATCCTTCTGCCGCCCCTCACCCCTCTGGGGGGTCCGGTCCCGGCTCTTCCTTCGGTTTCTTCCACCGCGACTCATACGCTCATCTCTGAACCATTCCTTTTGTTTCAAAGTATATAAAATTGTATTATTATCATCCCATCAAAAAGAAGGGATTACCGTCAGAGAACCGAAGAGAAAAGAACGGAAAGAGTATCCCCAAAAAAAAGTGTCGTAAAATACCCGAGCGTGATCGGCACCAGCAGAGGAACCCGGTACTTCCATCCCGCCCCCTTCTGGGTGATCCCCCACACGAACGCGACCACCGCAAACACGATAGAGTTCAGCAGGACCATGCCGGGAAAATAGGTGACGCTCGGAGCATACAGTGGAGCGAACGGAAACAACGGCACCAGCCAGGTCATGAAGATCAGCGCCTTCGCATCCGCTCCCCCGAAGGCCCGGACCTCTGCCAGCACCACCCACAGCACCGTCAGCCCGAGCGAGTACCAGATAAAGTGCATGAAATAATGACCCCCCCCTGAAAAAAAAAGCAGCACGTATCCAGTCACAGCCACCGGGACTCCTATAAGTAATGCTGCCGTCCAGGTCTTCGGGTTCACATACCTCTCCCGGACATCCTGGTAGGCTGCAGCGATGAACGTCATCCCCAGCAGGAGGGCCGTGACCGTGAACGGAACAATCATACGTATGGCAACTCCTTGTCCGGCCTGACTATCTTGTACCGGATCCCCAGCTCGTTGATGGCTGCACGGATAGCGGATGCCTCTGTAACAAAGTACTTCCTCTTCACCAGCTCCTCGAGGATATCCTTCTGCGGTTTGTATAATACGACTTCTTTCTTCGTCATCAGAATACCATGGGTGAAGTAAGTATAAAAAGCAGGGGCAAAGAAACCCCCATTTATTTGCGCCGGGGTCGCTCCCGGCGGCTACCCAGTCCTAACACATATAAGTTACATATGCCCCCAGACTGTTGTTCCAAACCTTCATATACCGAAATCCACAAGTATATTCCGATGAACCCCCAGTATATCCAGAATACCCCCCGAAACGAGGGAACAGGCGGCTACAAGATGCCGACGATCCTCTTCTCCCCGGTTGAGGACGGGAAGACAACCATAGAAGGCATGTCGAACATGGTGGGGATTCTGCTCTCGAAATACGACCTCGCCATCCACCCGCAGGAAAAGGTGGCCCTCGCCGACGCCTTGCTCCAGCATACCGAGTCATCGCTTGCCTCCAAAGGGAAGTATGATGCCGGCTACCAGAAGATCATCAAAGACCTGCGGGAGATATGGGAGCAGGCCAACCTCAACACCACCAACCGCCGCACCCTGCATATCGCCGCACGGAAGGCCAGCAGCATCGTGCGGACGCTCAGGCTCATCATCTACCGGGAGAAACTGGCAACGCTCCGCGAGGACATGCTGACCCAGGCGTTCCCCGAGGTGAGCGGCGAAGTCGATAAAGGCGATGAAATCTTCTTGAGGAGATAAGGGCAATGGTATCGGCCAAGAACATCAAGGAAGGAAAACGGATCAACCATGCCTTGCTGCTCCACAACGCCAAGGACGGCGGGATCACCGCCGGGTTCTTCGGCAAGAAAGGCGCCGGCAAGACCACGGAAGCGATCAACCTGGCGGAGAACGTCGCCTACATTGACCCGCGTACCGGACAGGCCCACCGCGAAACCGTGATCTGGTGCGCTCAGGGCGTGGACTACTGGACGAGTCTTGACCTCAACCGGGTTCACGTCTTCCACCACGTCAATTACCTCCCCACCTTTTACGCAGAGGACACCTCCGAGATCGAACCCCCGGTACGGCCCGGGCACATGCACCACTACACCAGCACCGTAGACCTCATCCGCAAAATCATCCCCGGCATGATCAACGTCATCTACGGCCCGAAAGTGTTTCGGTTCTCAAAAGAAGTTGCCGACGAGATCGAACATGCCGGGATGCTGAAAAAATCCCTCTCCGACGACGATGTGAAGATCAACCCCGACATGTTCTGGTTCGAGATGCTGCACTATCTCCGGAAGAGGAAACACCGGCTCTTCTTCATCACCGTCATCATGGACGAAGCAGGCCGGCTCCTCCCCGAGAACACCTCCCGGGAACGGTTCGCGGTTCAAGGCTGGTTCATCGAACTCGAGAGCATCCACCTCCGGCGGTCAAATATCTCGTTCTTCATCTTCGCCCACTCCGCTGGCGGCATCGACTGGCGGTATCACGACAAGATCATGATCTACGGCTGGATGAAAGGAGCCAAACCGAACAGCCTCTCGATGCTCAACAAGAAACTCACGTTCTACCTCAATCGCGGGGTAGTCATCCTCGAGGAGAGCGGGCTGTACGGCAACCTGGAAGTTCCTTATGT
>JBAZDQ010000198.1:0-2823 GCA_041654355.1 Bacteroidales bacterium | reverse complement strand
AACGCAGGGCTCTACACCAAGCCCCGCCTCTGGAGCACCCAGGCATCCGCAGGCGGACAGGAGTTCATCACGACAGCCGAGTACGGGCGGGTCTACCTCGCCGCGGACTATCGGAACCGGCGCAAGTGATCTAGGGAGAGGCCGTAAAATGTCCAAAATCAAATGTTCCCAGGAGTTCAAGCGGATCGACGGGAAGCGGTTCGAGTTGTGGGCCCGGTACACCACCAAGGCCGAAGCCCAGGCCGAGCGGAAGCTGGCGGCCCAGGTCGTCCGGCACGCCCGCGTCCTAAAGGATGCTCAGGGATATGGGATCTGGGTCGATGTCGTCCGGGGTTCCCCCGCAGACCACCTCGCCCGCGGCGGGATGATCCAGACCCGGATGTCCGGCGGCCGGCTGCAGACGTATCGGAACTGATGAGGCCTCAACGGTAAAATGTGGTGTAAAATGAAGCCCCTCTCAACCCCCCAGCCCCCTCTCCTCGACCCCCGGGCCCCGCCGTGGCGCTACCTGGAGCAGCGGGTCGTCGCCGGGATCCCGTTCGTCTGCATCGGGTCCGCCCCGGCCCTCGCCGGGGACCCGGCCCCCCTGCTCCGGCTTCAGGACGACGCCCTCGCGATCCGCCGGCTGGGCGGGAACGCCTGGCTCGCCCCCGCGAGAGGGGGGGTTCGGAAACTCTTCGCGCACCCCGCGGCCAGCCGCCGGGCGCTCCAGAAGATGTATGATCTGCTCCCCCCGGTGATCGCCACCGGGAAGGCGACCGTCTGGGCCAAAGGGGGTGTCCGCCAATGAAGTGCGTCAAGAAGTTCGACGGCAAGCCCTACACCTACGTCGGCACCTACTGGGACCGGGGGGGGGTCGAGCTCTGTCTTCGCACGGGCCGGGCGGCGGGCTACCTCATGCGGCAGGCCCCGGTCGCGGAGGGGCACCCCCCCCTGGGCCGGGACGGCTACGATGTTTTCGCCCGGAAGACTCCGAAGGCGGCCGGCCCGCTCCAGGTACCGGTCGTGCTGCAGGGAACCCCCTTCGGCAAGGGACAGTTCGATCTGGTGGCGGTCCCGGGCGTCGTGCTTGCCTGGACCGAGGTGCAGGTCTGACATGCTCCCACGGCTAAAGCGCGTGGGGTTCTGACGTTGCTTGGCATTGTAAGAGTTTAGAGGCAAACCCATGAAACCGAAGACGAGAAAAGAGAAACCCCCCGCAGACCACAACCTGTGGGGGGATCGTACCGGCAAGAAAGGAACGCCCCCGCGCAAAGACCGCTGGCCCAAAGGGTGGCCCGCCAAGCGGAAGTTCGAGGGCAAATGGTACACCCTCGAGTACGCGGATCGGTACCGCGAGGACGCGGAAGTGAGAGCTCAAGCATGGCGGGAAGGGGTCTACGACCCCGAAACGGGGTGGGCGACCTACTACGCCCGGGTCGTTCCCGCCCCGGTTCTGGATGCGAGGGACTTCCCAGCGTACCTCGTCTACCTGCGGCCCAAACCGCTGCCTCCCGACACGAGGGCCTCCAACAGGAAGTACCAGCAGACCCCGGCCCAGTCACCGTGGTGGGGCCGCGTGGACCGCATGTACCCCTCGGCTCTCCCCAAGCGGCTCAGGAGGGGGAGATGATGCCCCCCGTTCCCCCCCGGGAGCGGGTCTTTGGCGGCGAGGTCTTCGAGCTCTGGTCCGGGGAGTACGGCCCGGAGTCCGGCGGCCACACGAAAGCCAAGGCACAGCAATACGCGGAAACCCTGCGCCGGGTCGGGAACTATGCCCGGGTCGTGGAGTACGGGAGGAAGTACTTCGTGTACTTCCGGTGAACGGATCTGCACATGCAGTAAAAATGAGGTGAAAAAAATGGTTGTAAGAAACACAACGGCTCTTAGTGCGGTTCGCCATCTGGCGACCTCGTTGAAGAAAGCGGGATATAATCCCGTAGGCCCGTATGCCGGAAAAGGCGGCGCTCGCAGACTCGCCCGTGAAATGGGATTTATGATGAACGACTTCCCAGCACGTCAACACGAACGTGCGATCCGGGCGACCTACGAAGAACTGATGGAACCCCTCTATGGGCGCCGGTACCTCCCTAGGGGGGAATGGGTGCGCGAAGTGAAGACCCGCATTGGACGTACCAAGTGATGGCTATGCGGTACGCCAAATCGGGAACTATTACCAAGGCGGAATGGGATCGCGTCATCCGGCTCGCGAAACACTGGCTGGCAGACACCCAGCCGTTCGCCGTCACCCGGAAGATCGGGGGGCGAGAGTATGTCCTCGTGGACGTCGTGGCGACCCAGCGGCTGGCGCAAGAGATCGCTGGCGATGGGCGGTCCGAAGGGGTCTCAGTACGAGTGATCCCGATCACCCCGAAGAAAGCCTATGCCCTCTACGTATGGCACAACCAGAGCAAGGGCGCCCTGGACTGGATTCTGACGGCACTGGAGCCGTGATCCCGGCCCGGCAGAGAAGGTAACCCGAGGTGGAAGAAATGGCACAAAAAGATCCGTGGGCCCCGAAAAAGGGCGTCCGTATGACCAAGATGCAGAGAGACGCGCTCAAAGCATATCGGTTCGCCCTGCAGCAGGAAGACCGGTTTCTGGGGAGCGCCTTCGTCACCCCCAGCGGGCAACGGCGGTACGAGGCCATGACCAAAGCAGCCTACGACCGGTGCATCCGCCTTGGCCTGGGCATAGAGCACGGGCTTTGAGTGGCGGGGATTAGCAATCTAAAAATGAGGTAAAAATGGCAAAGATCATCAATGTTGACGGGTATTCCCTGGAACCGGGGTACCTCACCCACAACGGGAAACGCTACCGGTATCTGACGGTGGCCTCCGACCG
>JBAZDQ010000197.1:0-2843 GCA_041654355.1 Bacteroidales bacterium | reverse complement strand
TTCGGCTAATCTCAGTTCGGCTAATCTCAGTTCGGCTAATCTCAGTTCGGCTAATCTCAGTTGGGCTGATCTCCGTTCGGCTGATCTCAGTTCGGCTAATCTCAGTTCGGCTAATCTCAGTTCGGCTAATCTCAGTTCGGCTAATCTCAGTTCGGCTAATCTCAGTTGGGCTGATCTCCGTTGGGCTGATCTCAGTTGGGCTGATCTCAGTTCGGCTGATCTCAGTTCGGCTAATCTCAGTTCGGCTGATCTCCGTTCGGCTGATCTCAGTTCGGCTGATCTCCGTTCGGCTAATCTCCGTTCGGCTGATCTCAGTTCGGCTAATGGCGTCAATAAATATCTAGTAACACCGCTGCTTGTTTTGCTCGACCAGCCCGGCAAGATTCGCGCCTACAAGCTAACCGACAAAGACGGCAAGGGGCCGTACTACCCATCTATTACCTACATTGTCGGGCATGATTGCGCCGTGCAAGCCGCCAACACTGACGAAGCCGTACAATGTGCAGAGGGCATATCTTTAGCCACCCTCGATTGGTGCCTAAAAGAATACAGGCCCGGCTATCGGATTCTTGTCGCCGAGTTTGAGGCTTCCGACATTGCTGCAATCCCAACCGGGAGCGACGGTAAATTTAGGGTGCATCGCTGTAAGATCGTGGCCGAGAAGGATTTGGTGGAGCTAGGGATTCAGGAGCAACCCGAATGAGCGAGAAGATTATTCTATTTAACAGCATCGACGAACTCCGCGCATGGTCGGCAGATAAGAACGCCATGCCCGGCGGGTGGTTCGATGAGCACAATGCGTATCTGATTATTGATGAGGGGCCGATTATGGTCACAGTGACGGAGGGGAAGAGATGAAATTCACAGCATGTAAACACTTGGATTTTGCAAACAACTACGCAGCACATAAGCAGCCGCTTGCTGACACGGGGATAGTGTGCTGGAAGCGCCCCTCATGTTATGAGGGAGCCCCCGAGATGGTTCAATTCTGCCGGAAAAGAGGACGGCTCAACAACCCTTATCATTGCACTACTAACGAGCTGGCACGCTGCGACTTGTACGAAGATTACGAACACGATGTGCCGGACGCGGAGCTAGAGGAGGCAAAAAACGGCAGAACGAATTTAACAGCCGGGGAGCATGACCAATGAAAGCATGTGAAAACTGCGGGAAGTGTTGCATGGGGTCACCGTGCGGAATGGCGGAAAAACACGGCATGACAAGCACTTATGGTGGTCGGTGCCCGGCACTCGTGAGGTCCTCCGGTAAGTATTGGTGCGGTCTTGTGATCAACGCAGAAGGACCAGAGAAAGCCGATTTGGCCCACGCGCTCAAGATTAGCGAAGGTTGTCACCTATGGGCGTGAGGTTTTTAACAGGTGGAGAATCTTCTCCAAACGGCATCATCGGACTTGATTTCGTTCTCGAACGAAGCGTGAATGAAGATGCGACAACGGGTATCGCGCCCGCGACAAAGAGCGTCGCGGAGAAAGGAGGTTTCAATGTTTGAGGTGATCCACGGAGGTAACTCCATCCCTCCCAAGGTCTGGCTAAAGGCAACTGATATAGCCGCTGAGTACGCTAGGTACGGAGAAGCTTTTGTCTCCGCTGGCAGGCCGACAGATGGCCCGGTTGCTGATCTGTTTTCCAAGGCCGAGGCTGAGTATAGCCAGATGGCAAACGCTATTTGGTTTGCGAAATGGGAGAAATGGCAGCGCGAGGAGTGGGAGAGGATTTTCCGATGATCCGATACCTCCAACTTTCCCTTTTTGATGTCATGCCCGACGCCGAGGTTAACTCGCTTATCGAGCAGATCCCTTGCCGGGTCGCAAAAAGCCGGATTCGTTCAGCAAAGCCCAAGCTCCCGTATTTCCATTGGCGAATAACAAACATCTACGACTATGCCGACCACCCGATTGACTGCCTCAAAGGGCCGTATGAAAAGACCGGTTTTGCGCTTCGCCTATACCCGAAAGGATGGGGCGTTTACACCGGGGCAATACAGCACGTAAGCAAGCGAAATGTTTTCGCAATGCTGGAATGGCTGCATGAGCAGCAAGCTAAACCACGTAAAGAATTATTCAACCCAAAGGAGGTGCTTTATGATCAAAACAGATCCCACAATGCTGGTCTGTAAACACACGCCAGGACCGTGGTGCGCAGGGAGCGTAAACGCAGGGAAATCTTTCCAGTTTGGGCCGGACAGTATTGACAACTTCATTGGCGAAATCTTTTGCCAATTGCAACCTCCAGCAAGCCCATACGAAGATGACATTCGCCTCGTATGTGCCGCTCCGTCGCTCCTCAGGGTCGCCCAAAAGCTACTGTTGTGGATGGAAGAGTGCATGGCAGCGTGCGATTTTAACCGGGACGACATAGACCTATACCACGAGCTTCGCCAGACGATCAGAACAGCTGGCGGATTTTCATCCGAGACGCACTGGTGGCAAGGGCCGTGCATATGCGACGCATGTGGCCACGCATGGCAGGGTGTCGTGGAAATCCCCGTTGAGGCTACCGGTCCGCAGGTGCCGCTTGAATGTAGCGAATGTCACCAGATGACGGGAGGTCCGGCATGAGCTTGATGCAACACTACGATAAAGTAATTACGAGGATGCACGCCGACATCTGCCGCTTGAGCGAAGAGAAGGCCGAGATAGAAGCTTGCGTTGAGGCGCTTGTGGCTATCCGGGACAAAGCCCGCGAGGTTCACGCAACCGGATCTGGAACCTATAACGACAAGCGGACATCTGTTGACCGTAAAAAACTATCTGACCTCGGCTTGATGGTCAAGGAATCGTACAAAACCATCCCATCGGAATTTAACGGCTCCGAAGCGGAAGT
>JBAZDQ010000196.1:0-2844 GCA_041654355.1 Bacteroidales bacterium | reverse complement strand
CTGCTCGACAACCGCGTTGCCGGTGGCGATTACCACCCCTACGGCATCAAGGGCACGAACGCCTGTGTGTTGAGTCTGCAAATCCATGTTCTACCTCCCTTTCGTTAAAAACCTTGTGAAATGCTCATTCAGGTATTTCGGGTTGCGGTACATAGTCGCTTCCCCTTTGTTTGCCCTCCCGCCGATGTGCCAATCAAGGCGCTGTCAAGCGGTTGAGCGGGTTGGTGGTGGCTTTCCAGGGTTCAACCTTGCGGTATCGGGCTGTAATCGCCAGCGTCAATTGCGATATTACAAAATAAAAGTAGGAGCGTCAATAAAAAACATTGCTTTTTGAAATATTTTAGAAAAAAACACATCGGCAACATAAAATATTGACAAACAATATTGCCTTTTGTTATATTCTGCCCCATGAAACTTAAAGATTATCTCCGATCAATCAATCGCACACAAGCGGAGGCCTCAAGAGAGCTTGAGGTTACCCGGCAGCACTTTGGCTTGATCTGCAACGGACGGCCTGCTGGCAGAAAGTTGGGCCTGAAAATCGAGACATGGTCGCGTGGAAACGTGACCATGCGGGAAGTGTGTGCGCCCGATCAACCAATTTAAGCACGGAGCAAAAGGAGGCCAGGCATGCAATTACAAGAGTTTTCACAGTTGACATTATCCGAAATGCTCAATGCGCACCACGAAGCGGAGAGGAAGCGGTACGCAGATCTGATCCGGAAAAACAGAAAGCCGCGGCCCAACCGGAAGCGGACCCGGTTCGGTCTGTGTGACTGGATGCTGATTTCTATGGGCGTGGTTCTGGTCGGACTCTACATTTACATCAACTGACAGGGAGGGCGCGGCTTTGGTAGAAAACGAAATCCAGATCAGAGTACAGGAAGAGCTTCAACACCTATTAACCTCCGATCCGATACAGGCCATCATGCTGGCGGCAAAGGCGATCCAGCAGGTGCAGGACGAGAAACGGCAGATCGTTGCAACACTCAAGCCGAAGGCCGATATGTGGGATATTGCTATGGCAAGCGACACTCTGCATGAAATGTCTGCCGTAGCCAAGATCCTGAACTTCCGCAACATGGGGCGCAACAAGATATTCCAGTACCTCAAGGCTAAGGACATCCTCCGCTATAACAACGAACCCTACCAGCGATACGTGGACGGCGGCTATTTCAAGGTTGTCGAGCAGTCCTTCGACATTGGTGATGGTGTGGGTATCAACCGAAAACCGATGGTTACACAGAAGGGCCTTGAGTACATCGGCAAGCTACTCTTGGAGGATGGCTATGCAATTAATGAGCGCTAAGGACCGAACCGAACATGAAAATCATTTAACAGAAAGCGACATTGCCGAGAATTTAACGACTACGTTTAACCCTGAAGAGTCGGCAAAGATCATCAAAGAAAAAGTCGGGGCCGTGAACAGCATGACCCTTGAGGTCGTTACCGAGCTATACAAGGCAAGAGGTTATTATTCATCAAGCGGTTTTAGATCTGACCTCGTGCCAACTGGCACAAGGTTGATGACGTTTGAGTCATACCTTGAAGCCTCGGGACTTGCACGAAGAACCGCATACAACTGGCTTGAACGTTACGTCCCGGAAGAAAACAAGCTTCTCACTTATGAAGAGTTGTCAGAAAAGAAAACCCTCGAACAGCAAGAAAAACTTTCCAAGCAGGAGCGTGAACGCTCGCTGGTTTCCGAATACCGCAAGACCGGAACCAAACCAGCCGGGTGGGATCGCTCCCTTGACTATCGCGTCAAAAAGGACGCCGAAGCCGAAGTGAGGCAGAAAGAGCGCATCGAAAAAGAGCGCATCGAACGGGAACAACGCGCCAGGGAATACAAAGAACGGCAGGAAGCCGTGATTGGCAACGCGACCAAGATCGATAGCACCTTTGCAGATGCCTTTCAGGCAGCAGCGGAAACCTTTGTTGCCAAAACCGAAGAGCGCAAAACGTGGAAAGAGAAGATCCGGCTGTCAGACGGCGGCAAGGAGGATGCTTTCATGGACGCGATAATTGACTATATGGAAACACTTCCGAACGACAACAGACGTATTGAGGCGTGTAGCAACATCATAAAAATTTGCAGGAACATATCAATCGAACTTCAACAGGCAACATAATCCAGGAAAAGGAGGAACGGATGGACGTAAGAATCAAGACACTGAGGCTTAAAAATTTCAAAGGCATCGAGTCGTTTACCCTGGAGGCGAACGGATCGGACGTCACCATTTTTGGTGACAACGGCACGGGCAAGACAACCATCTTCGACGCTTTCACATGGCTCCTTTATGACAAGGACAGCCTGAACTCTGCCCAGTTTGACATCAAACCCCTGAACGGTTTGGGCGAGGCGCAGCACGGGAACGAGCATTCCGTGGAGGGTGTGCTTCTGATCGACGGCGCCGAAATAACCCTCAAGAAAGTTTATACCGAGATCTGGACCAAGCGGCGCGGATCGGCACAAAAGGGGTTTACCGGCCATACTTCTGAGTATTTCATCGACGGTGTTCCTGTAAAGCTCAAGGAGTATAAGGACCGGATCAGCAGTCTTTGCGAAGAATCCGTTTCCAAGCTTCTCACCAACCCCAGGTACTTCAACGAGATTCTTTCATGGCAAGACAGGCGGAAGATGCTCCTGGAGGTCTGCGGGAACGTGTCCGACGAGGACGTTATCCGGGCCAATGCCGAAAGACAGCCCGCCATGGCAGAACTTCCCGGGATCATCGGCAAACACTCGATGGACGATTACAAGAAAATCGTCGCCTCCAGAAGATCCGAAATCAATAAGGAACTGGAAAAGATCCCTGTCCGGATTGACGAAATCAAAGGTTC
>JBAZDQ010000195.1:0-2857 GCA_041654355.1 Bacteroidales bacterium | reverse complement strand
GAGAACTCACAGATGAGAGAGGAAATCATCAGGCTCAAGAATCAGAACAAGGCTCTTCGCAAGGACATGGAATTGATTCAGAAAGAAGCGCGGTTCAAGGAATCGATTAAAGTCTGAGGAGGTACATATGAGCGATACCGAAAAAGCGATAGGGCTGGCATACCCGACGTACTCGATCCTCAAACGACATGAGAAGAAGCTGGAAGATAGCATCGGGAGAATATCTAAGATGCGAGTATCCGGCCCCGTATCAGAGCTGTACTGCCACTTGAAATTTATCAGGGACTTTCTGAAAGTGTATGAGTCCCTGGAGGAAAAAAGCCAAGAGAAGATTCTCCAGAAGATGTGAGGGCCATGCACACAAATCTGTGGGGAATCATTTTCAAGGTCATTGAGGGCAAGATGCTCGTGAAGGAAGAGGTGCATGATCTATGGAGAGGCAAAGAAGCGATAGAACAGTATGTAGAGAAAATGCTCTTTGCCTCCTCATCGACCGCGAAAACCGTTCACGAGACAATCACACCGACCGAAAAGCAGTTTAGGGACGGATGCGCAACAAGAATCCTTGAAATTATGGAACAGGCCCTGGACTGTCTGCAAGATGAAGATAGAAAGGTATGGCTATGGAGGTACGACGAGAATCTGACTCTTGAGGAAGTAGGACAAATGCTAGTCGATGCTCCTAAAGGCCGCACAGATGCAGGGACTTTCTTCAGGGTGAAAGCGCTCCGCACTTTGGATCATACCGCATTTAGTCTGGCAAGATTGATGTGGAAGGGAGGGAAGAAAGGTGATCCCAGTTTATGAAGTCAGAGTGTGGAGGGGCTCTTTGCCCTCGATATTTACGACCGAAGACGAAGAGGAAGCTATCAGGACATATGAGGAGCAGAGAAGAACAGCGGAGCAACAACACTGGTGGACGAAAGACAGGGTAGAGCTGCTTCGCAATGATAAACTCATCAGGTGGGCAAGCAACGATGAGACTGGAAAGCTGGCTCAGATCCCGGATTCTGTTTCAGAGTACGTATCGAAGTTTGTTGTGACCGATGGTCGAGAACTTCTAGGCAGTTACATGGTAGAGGACCGGAAACAGAAGTATATCAAGCTGTTCCTCAAGGAACCGGACGGGAGAGTCAAAGAACAGGTGGTATTGGGGAATTTTGAATAAAATAGAGGATAGATGAATGAAAGGAGGTTCGACATGGCAGGAACAGAGATGAAATTTGAAGTCAGGGCATGGATAGGAAACCAACCCGGCACACTTTGGACGGCAACCATAGAAGAGGCTATTAGCGCCTTCGATCTAAAACGAGAGAAAGCCGAAAAGGAGAGCTGGAGATCCCTGAAAAGAGTGGAGCTTCTGGAAAACAAGGCTCTCATGAGGTGGGCCGATGAATATGAGTACGGCCATGAAACAACGCTGCCCGAAGAAATCTATCAACATATCGTCAACATGGGAAAAGAGATCATGGGAGGCCATATGGTTGAGTCCAAGACGGGAAAGCACCTGGAGGTCTTTATCAAGGGTGCAAACGGAGAAGCAAAGAAAGTTTATTATCTTGGCCAATTCGATTGAAAAGCAAAACTTGAGTACAAATAAAAAGGCATCCCATAGGGACCAACCCCGTCAAGGACACCTTTCCTAAGAATTCAAATCAATGATAGCATCAAAACTTGACAATTGTCAATAAATTGCGTCAAAATGTTAGAATCAAAAAACAGAGGACCTATAAAAAGGGTGAGGAAAAATGGCGACAAGAACATTTGAGAAAGAAATTGTCATTAGCAACAAAGCAGCGAAAAGAATGATAAAAGAAATGAAGAGGGTAGAAAAGGAGCCCCCAAGAGATTATATTGACATTAGAGCTTCTATAGATAGAGGGGTTTCGTTACTACGAAAAAAGTCACGAAAGGGGGCGCATCGTGGCTCAAATGAGAGAGACAGCTCTAAATGAGCTTCAACTAGAAAGGTTATATAAAAGCAAGAAAAAGCCTCCAAGCTATTTGGAACTCAACAAAGTCAAGACATCCAGAGGCTTAGAAGTCGCGGTTGGCAATCTCGCATACATTGTTGATTATGAATACAAAGACAATGAACAGCATAAGTTAGAAACCTTCACAGTTGCGGACCTGATGAAGATGACCGAAAGAGACTTTCATATTCTTGACCTTCTCAAAAAGAAGGAAAGGAAAGAAACAAAAGATAACAGCCCTTATTTTATTGATTTAATTACATTCGATCCTCGCAACAAGATTCAAGTGTGGGTCTACCTTTCGGACGAAAGAGGAAATGAAACGTGGTCAATGGGTGGTGTTGATGAAGTCTCTCCCGAGAGGATCTGGAAGGTAGAACGTATTTCTGACCCTCTGGTGTATTTTATCCAAGAATCAACAGGGCTAGTTAAAATCGGGCTTACAAAGAATATTGAAAAGAGGTTGAAAACATACGAGACACACAATCCCCATACGTTGAAACTACTTAAGATCATTAGGTGTGCGAATTTGAAGGAGGCTCAAAGGCTTGAAAGGAGTCTCCATAAGAAGTTTTCCGAATTCAAGATAAATGGCGAATGGTTTGCGTTACCCAAGACAGTTCTCAAAGATCTTTAGCACTTTGTTCAACATCCCCCTTGACAAACAATCCCTGATTACCTCACAATCCGCTTACCCTGCTTAACACAGTCTCGCTTTCACGCTATGCAAGCAATGTGTAGAATTAGCTTCAAAATGTGTAACAAACATGGTAGAATATGATATTGCTATACAAGTAAGAACCCGAAGGTACGTTAAATAAATCAAGGCCCTGCCAAGGGGCCTTTTTCTTTGGGAGTGCCTATGCTTATTAGTATAACCATCC
>JBAZDQ010000194.1:0-2859 GCA_041654355.1 Bacteroidales bacterium | reverse complement strand
GGAGCTCCGGCATCGGGTTGCGCGCCGCTTTGGCGGATGAAGATCTGGAATCTGGGTCCTGAAGATCTGATGGACGAGCGATAGCGAGGGAATAGCATGGAACCGCTGAAGATAAAACAGAAGATCGAAGATATGATCGCATACGCATATATCGTTCTGGCGCAATTTCCAAAAAGCGAAAAGCACACTCTGGCCGCTGAGATAAAGAGATCTATGTTCAGGCTGCTCGAGTTAGTAATCGCCTGCAACAAAAAGTACTTCAAGAAGACTACCATGCAAGAACTCGACGTGGAACTGGATGTTCTGAGAAGTTACGTGCGGTTGGCGGTTAATTTGAAATTTGTGCCATTGAAGAAATACGAGATATGGGCTGGTTACCTTACCGAAATCGGCAAAATGATCGGCGGGTGGATGAAGTCCATAAGGGTCTGAATTGTTTCTGCGCGCGGCCCTCCGGGGCGGGAACTGGAACAACGGGTCTAACGCTCGGTCTGGTCTCATCTTGAACCTGAACAACGTACCGTCCAATCGGAACTCCAACATCGGGTTGCGCGCCGCTTCGATAATCGCCAGAAGGAGAACGCCTAAGGGCGTTCTTCCAGAGCAAACGCCAAAGGAATTCAGATCCTCGCTTATAGCGAAATACGAGACACCGGCGGAGAGCTAGTAGCGGGCCAACGTTCTCCGCCGTTTCTATGGAGGCATATGTGAAAAGAACCAACAACATATACGAGAGTATTTACAGTTTTGAAAACATCTATCTTGCATACATCGAGGCAAGGAAGAACAAGAGATACCGAGAAGATGTGCTCACATTCACTGATAACCTCGAAGCAAATCTTATCACAATCCAGAACGAACTTATCTGGAAGATGTACTCTCCGGGGAGATATAGAGAATTCATCGTATATGAACCAAAGAAGCGAATCATCCAGGCACCTAGCTTCAAAGACAGGGTTGTCCATCACGCGCTATGCAATGTCATCGAGCCGATCTTCGACGCGCGATTCATATATGATAGTTATGCGTGTAGAAAAGGCAAAGGCACTCATGCTGGTGTCGAGAGAACAGTACACTTCTTGAGGAGGTTGGCGGAATATTCACCCAGAACATATTGCCTTAAAGCGGATATCTCGAGCTATTTTCCTTCGATCGATCACACGATATTGAAGAGGCTTATCGGCAAAAAAATATCTTGCAGAGATACACTACGACTAATAGATACAATAATTGACAGCACCTCATGTGGGTGCGCTAAAGGGATCCCGATAGGCGCTTTGACGAGTCAACTATTTGCAAACATTTACCTTAATGAATTGGATACTTTTGTCAAACATGATCTTCGTGCGAAACACTACGTAAGATATGTAGACGACTTCATAATCCTGAGCGATAGCAAGGAAGAGCTCTGGGAACATTTAGGAGAGATCGAGATCTTCCTGCAAGACAAACTGAAACTATCACTCAATCATAAGACAGGGATATTTCCCGCAACGCTCGGCATAGACTTTCTTGGCTATCGCATCTGGAAAGACAAACTTCTGTTGAGAAAGGCGAATATCCACAGAAGTAAGCGAAGACTTCGAAAACTGAGGGTTCTTCATGAAAAAGGGGAAGTGAAATTTGAGAAGCTCCGTTCATCAGTGGCGTCTTGGCAGGGACAATGTAAGTTCTCAAAATCGTACTCGGCCATGCAGAGAGTAATTGATTTTGCTGGCCTTTCGGAGGTGTTTAGGTGAAAGACAAGATTGCTCATGTCTGGTAAAGTGAACTCAAGCGTTTTAACTCCTGAAGATGTAGAAGATATTTAATCAGAAACTCAATGCAGAGCCTCCTTCGGGAGGCTTTTTGTTGGTGGTGAGTACATTGGAAAATCTATACTCAAATCCACTCGTGACTATACTCCTTTCAGTTCTTGCACTCGTGATGATAGGAAATTCAGGACTTCAAATCTATATGTTGAATGGCCCTCCGATACTGATAGAGAAAGACCTCACAGGTATTAAAACGGCTTACGGTTTTACTGGCCCAGCTGGATTCTCACTCGGCCCTCTTATTTATCTTAATCCCACAGATGCACCAACGACCAGACGAATTTTGCGGCATGAATATCAACACTATATGCAAACCGCATTGCTTAGTCCTTTAGGTTTCTCAATCGCCTATTCTTTCGAGCATTACATTATGGGACATGATTACTCTGAAAACTGGTTTGAGAAGGATGCAAACAGGGTGGAGTATGACAATCTTGTGTTTAAGGTTTTTGACTGGCAGACGAAGCAAATACTGGAGGTGAAACCATGACGGATAAAATACTGCACTTCATGGCCGGGGCTTTTATTTCAGTTGTAGTCGGGTATCTAACCAGAATGCCGATACTTGGCTTTCTTGTGGCCTGCGTGATTGGCCTCATAAAAGAGTTCTGGGATATTGAACATGGCACGGCTGAGTTCCTTGACTTCGTAGCTACTGCTTTGGGAGCTTTCCTTGTCTTGCTAATTCTGAAATATCTGGGTGGGTTCTAATGAATGTCGAACATTCACACTCCCCTCGATGTCAAGGTGGTCCAGCGCTCCTTTCCAGACGAAAAAGCAATTCAATTGCTGCCCCTTGGCGACCTGCACTGGGATTCAAGGTATTCAAACCACAGCCTCATAGAACGAAAAATAGCCGAGATAAAAGAGAACAACTATCTGACTCTCCTAATCGGTGATACGTTCGACAAGCTCTTCTTCAACTGGCTTCTGAAGGAGCAGCAGGGAGATGACCTTAACATAGCACTCGTGACTGTGGCAAACCTGTTCAAACCCATCAAAGAAAACATTCTCCTGATTATGGATGGAAACCACGAGCGAGGCA
>JBAZDQ010000193.1:0-2875 GCA_041654355.1 Bacteroidales bacterium | reverse complement strand
GTCGGCGTGAACCGATCCTTATACCCGAAGTTGTGGATGACGGTGCTGTTGTAGCGGTCGTACCGGGTCATGGCTTCGTCAACGACGATCACCGCGTCGGCAAGACGGCAGAGGATCGGTTCGAGAACGTGGATGAGCGGGAGGAGTGCGTAGCGGTAGAGCGGGTGGGTGTCGTCTTTCTCGGAGAACCAGAGGTCGTAGAACTCGTGTACGTCGTAGATGACTTTCTTTCCGCGCAGTTTCAGCCATATTCCGATTGGTATTGACAGAGGATCGTGCAGATGATAGATGTCGCATTCGGAATGCTGGTTGACGTGGTTGAAGACTGCGAAGAAGGTGGTGAGGACTTTCCCCGGGGTGAGAGAGGTTCCGTTCAGGCCGATTGATTGGATCGTGTCGTCGTCAACGGGGTCGCCGTTCCCGATGACCAGAACATCGTATCCGTTTCTGGCAAGGGTTTTGCTGATTCGCCCGTAGATCCGGACATCGTTCACTTTATGGTCTACGCTGAACTGACATACTTTCATGGTCGTCTCCTGCGGGACTCCAGCAGCCCGGACAGAGTTTGCCAGACGCCATCAACCTTGATCCGGAACCAGACATAGAAGACGGTGGCGATGCCGGTCTCCTGTGCTTCCCATTTGTCAATCGCGTTCTGCAAGTCTTGTTCGTCCATTCTGATCACCGCCGGGCCTGCATCCGGTTCCACCCGTCCGTGTACATGGGGATCATCGCCAGGTCGTCTTCCGCAAACGAGGGGTTGAGGTAATGTTCGAGCATGATGTCGCTGGTGTGGCCGTTGGAATGGGCGACGAGGCTGATGTAGTCGGGGTACGAGGCGACCAGCCAGGAGGTCCAGGTCTTCCGGGTGCAGGACGGGCGGAGGGTGTCGAGGTCCACCTCCATCGAGACCTCGACAGGGATGGTCCCTTTCTCAAGGCATTTCTTCCCGGCCCGTTTCACCGCGAGGTACCACGCCATCTTGCTCAGGGGTCTGACCTCGCCGCGTTTCGCGGCGTCTACGATCTGTTCCATCCGTTCAGCTCCCCACGAGGAGAGGATTACCGACCGTTCGGCCTGTTTCGCCTTCTCTTTGAGGACGGCGCCTTTCGGGAGGTCCACGCACTGCCGCTTGGGGACGTACCATTCTGGATGGTTGAGGAACCGGAAGAACTCCGCAACCCGCATTCCGGTAAAAAGGAGGCCGTCGAAGATGAGCTGATGCCGTTTGTTCATCTCGGTCTTGAGCGCTTTGTATTCTCTGGGGGTTAGAACCCGCGTACCTTGTTTTACGATGTAGTTTGGCATTGCTCACCGGAGAAATGGGGTGGAGTGGGCTACCATGCCCGTTACTCCTCGTCTGGGAACTCGTCTTCGTCGTCGTCAGGCTCGGACTCTTCTTCGGGCTCGTCGGCGAACCCGTTGAGAACGCCCTGGAGGTGGATCGTCAGGTCGCCCGCCGGAGGGACACGCTGACCTTCCCGGATCTTGATGGTGCGAAGCAGGGCCGCAAGGTCGCCGTCAATCGCTTCGTGGAAGGGTGCCACCCCTACGACCCAGGCCCCGGGCTGGGACTTCAGGAACGCCAGTGCGGGATACCGGGTGTTGAGGTAGTCAATGATCCGCTGGCCCTTGGTCGGCACGGAGGGGTTCGGCGTCAGTTCGTCCAGACAGTCGGAGTAGATGACGACCTGCGCCCCCACTATGCGGTCTGATTCCTGTTCACCCTTGGCCGGGCCATCCCAGCCGCCGGGTCTGAATCCTACATACTCAATTCGCATTTACTCACTTCCAATGAAGTATACATATACCTGTCTGTTAACAGGTATATATATTAGTACCGAATTGATGCGGAGGAGGAGAGGTGCGTTGCTGGATTTCCGGTTGATGTGAAGGAATGTTTACCTGTTAGGTTAGGAGGTATAGTATGCAACCGGATCTTTGATTCTCTTTTCCGGAACCTTCTCCCACACTTTCTGGTACATAGCGCAAGGATACTTTCGCTTCTCGCACATCCGCTGTACCATCTCGTGCTCGTCGTCACAGACATCCTTCTGCTGGTGCGTCCCGGCTTCGTCTATCCAGGCGATGACGAATTTGGGAAATGGAATAGCTGCTTCAGCCATGGATATGTCTGAATGACGTAAGACGATAGAGTTTTCTATGCCCTAAGAGGTTGAGAAGAGAAGTTTGGAACTACTCCGCTCTTCTGTAGAGGTAGTAGACATTCTTCCCTTCGTGAGGGGGTCTCCGCTGCTGATTGGGTTTCCCTCCCACGCATTTCTGCTTGACGACCCTGCAGAGCCCTCCCTGCTTGCGGAAGAATTTGGCCTTGTCGTCAGCCTCCTCTTTCGTTACAGTATACATCTTTGCTGAGTACGTCTTCCCACCAAACTTGCGGGAATGCGTCACCTTAAATCCAAATTGGTATGCCATTTGTTTTACCTCTTTCCGGCTTTGTACTTCGTCCGATACCGTTCAAGTTTCTTCTTTTCCCGGGGAACCGCTGTAGCGTTAAGACTTTGCCAGACTGCCCGCTTCGAGATGCTGTAGGCGTTGGCGATCTGTGTCTGCGAATACCCGAGTTTCGTTAGATATAAGTACCGTGCCCTCTGCGTATCGAATCTTTGTTTAGCAGCGTTCAGGTCTTTTTTTGGGATTTGCTTTACCATCAGACCGCCTCCATAACTGATCGCTGTTGCCGAACCCGTTGCCGGATACATTGTATTCCGTGCAAGGGTTGATTAATGTTTCGTGGATTTGGAAAAGAGGGGGTTTCAGGAGTTGATTATCTCATCCAGTGTCAGGATTTGATATGCTCCATTGTGATCACTCACAAGACACCGGCGCTGCTCATCACAGGCTCAGATCGGAT
>JBAZDQ010000192.1:0-2877 GCA_041654355.1 Bacteroidales bacterium | reverse complement strand
CGGATATTTCCGTTTTCGTGAATCCCAAAATCCGTTCTTTTAAAGCTCTGTGGGGAAAACAAAAATGCAAAATCATTCCACAGCAAATCAAGGGCTCTTTTCCGGTCAAGGAAATCAATCACATAATGAATACGGTATGCATCATGCGTTCCTTCCAGGTCGAACAAAGACATTCCTATAGAAGATGTCAATATAAACCGCTGTTTTCCTGATTCATCCACATTTATCAGCAACCAACCTTCCACATCATTCGTTCCGTAACTCAAGTGAAAATCATACATTTTCACACCGTCGGATGTATCCAGCAAAGGTTTTACATTTTCCCGGGGAATTTTTACTGTAGTACCACATGCGGTAAAAAAAATGACCAGTAATGCCAACGCAATGCTTCTCATTGTTTAGGACCGTTAATTGTAATAACTTTTAATTCACCTTCCGCCACTAACAGGCCATTACAAAAAGTTTTCGCTTGAATAACAGAAAAACCTGTGTATTTATGGATCTCCTTAATTCCGGTAATTAACTTTTCTCCGGCACAAACCGGGGCATAAAAATGATATTCGTTCACCGATCCCACGAATCCCGGAACGACTTCACCACCCTGTTCCATAGTATCCACTCCTGCGGCAAGTGCCACAGACTGCGCAGCATGTTCAATAATTCCTTCTTCCAGAAAAATTTCTCCGGGGCAAAAGAAGGAATCCTTCACAGGTGTATAGCCCGAATAAGAAGCCTCGCCATCCCTTCCGTAATAAGAATCTATGAGGAAAACAGGTGGACGGTGCGGAATATATTTATATAAAGATCTTCCGGATAATAAAACGTTCTCGGGTCTTTTCACAGAGCACGAAGATAGGAATTATTCTTATTACAATAATTTAGTTCTAAGATATCCGGCTTTCACTTCTGACTATGAGAATGTTATTAAGTTATTAGACAGCCGGTGATTCTCCATTTAATAATTTTATCTGTCAAATCATTGTTCTTTTGAGTGATTTTCCATTATATTTACATAATGCTTACTTACAAAAGTTCAGAATTAAAAGTGAATCCGATCATTACAATTACAGAGGCGAAAATCTAAACAACATATATATACTCACTAAAGATTTTAATAACCTACTTAATTGATTTTGGATGAAACCAATTATCGAACTAGTTAAGGACCTTGCCGACCGGCACGGCAGAGAGCGACGTAGTCTATTGCCGATCCTCCAGGGAGTAGTCGAACAGGAAAAGTATCTGTCTGAATTTTCTATGCTGACCATTGCCCGTGAATTGAATATGCCTGTGACGGAAGTTTACGGAACGGCTACTTTCTATTCATTCCTGGAATGTAAAAAAATGGGCAAATACATTATCCGTATTTGCAAAACGATCACATGTTCCATGAAAGGAGAGAAACAAATTCTTCTAGCCATTGAGAATATGTTAAAGATCAAAGTCGGAGAGACCACACAGGACGGGAAATTCACCCTCCTTGAAACCAATTGCCTGGGATTCTGTCACAAAGCCCCGGCCATGTTGATCAACAACGAAGTGTACACAGAACTTACCCCGGAAAAGATCCGGGCAATTTTAACCAGTTACCTGAATGATAAAATCATAGGAGGTGAACATGTCAACTAGCCATATTCTAAAAAGAGCCGATTTCGTTTTCAAGAACGAAAATGACTGGGAAGAAGTGCTTACCAAAAGCCTGGCACGAACTCCCAACGAACTGATCAACGAATTGATCAGTTCCGAACTAAAAGGAAGAGGCGGAGCCGGGTTCCCCACAGGATTGAAATGGAAACTTACTTCCGAATTTAAATCAGATGAAAAGTATGTCATCTGCAACGCCGATGAAGGAGAACCGGGAACTTTCAAAGACAGGGAGATCCTGTCACGGGTTCCTTTTAAGGTTTTAACGGCTATTGCCATCTGCGGTTACGTAATAGGGGCAAAAAAAGGCTATATATACCTCCGGGGCGAGTATTTTTTCTTGCAGCAGGAATTGAAAAAAGCGATCAGTGAATTCGAATTTTTCTGTAAGGAAATTAAATATGATTTTAAGATCAGCATATTTATGGGAAGCGGTGCTTATATCTGCGGCGAAGAAACTGCCCTGTTTGAATCCATGGAAGGAAAACGGGGAGAACCACGCAACAAGCCGCCTTATCCCACTGCTTACGGATATATGGGAAAACCGACCGTTATCAACAACGTTGAAACTCTCTCCCATACCTATACCATATTCAAATACGGATCCAAACGCTTTTATGACCTGGGTGTTCAGTTCTCCCGTGGAACCAAACTTTTCTCCGTTTCCGGGGACACTCCTAAACCGGGTATTTATGAGCTTGAACTTGGGATGAGTCTTACTGATTTTGTTGAAGAATTCGGGGATGACGATACCAAAGCGGTTCAGGTTGGCGGTGCTTCCGGGTTCCTGGTCCCGCGTAAAAAATTTGCCGAGACAAGCATCGGGTATGAAGGGAAACTTGTAGGGATCTCGCTTCCGACAGGGGGCTCCATGATGTTGTTCAACAGTTCCCGTTCTATGTTTAACGTACTGGACAATTACCTGAATTTCTTTGCCGAAGAATCATGCGGTCAGTGTACGCCCTGTCGCGTTGGTTGCCAGCAATTACTCAAAGGGATAAAAGCGGTTAAACGGGGAGAGAAACCGGCTTCATACCTGGACAAACTCCTTAGTCTGGCCGAAACCATGCAATTGACGGCAAAGTGCGGCCTGGGACAATCCGTGGCAAATTCCTTCTCTTCCATTGTGGAGAATTTCAGAGAGGAGATGATTTACTAAACCAGAAAATTGACAGTAATGGGAAAGAAAATAAAAATTACCGTAAACGGACAACCCGTAGAAGTTGAAAAAGG
>JBAZDQ010000191.1:0-2906 GCA_041654355.1 Bacteroidales bacterium | reverse complement strand
AGGTTTGAAACTTACGCTCAGGCAGATGAGGCTGTAAAATGGCTGAACCAATAGGGGCGCTACACGCAGAACTCTCAGCGGGCCATGCTCAATTTGCGGCCGATATGGGCAAGGCGAAACGGGCCGTGCAGACCAATGCCACAGGGATGCAGAAGGCCATGGCGAAGGTCGGCGGCGCTTTCTCGGGTGCAACAAGCGGCCTGAAGGCTTTCGTTTCAGCCCTTGCCATCGGCGCAACGATACGCGCCGTCATTCAGGCCACCAACGCCCAACAGGCAGCGGTGACGCAGCTCAATCAGACCCTCAAGTCAACCGGCAGGCTCACGCCTGAACTTTCTCAGCAGCTTCAAGATTATGCCGCCTCTCTTCAGAAGGTCACGACCTACGGCGATGAGGCGATCATACCCATGCAGGCGCTTCTCCTGACGTTCGGGCGAATCGGCGGGGATGAGTTCAACCGGGCACAAAAGGCCGTGTTGGACATGGCGACCATGCTGAAAATGGATCTGAAGTCAGCGGCCACCATGGTAGGCAAGGCGCTCAACGATCCGGTCAAGGGCATGACGGCCATGTCTAAAGCCGGGGTATCATTTACCGACTCGCAGAAGGCCATAGTCAAGGAGATGATGGAGGTCGGCGATGTGGCCGGCGCTCAACGGATCATCCTCAAGGAACTCGAAACGGAATATGGCGGCAGCGCGGAAGCGGCCAGGCACACGCTCGGCGGCGCTCTCCAATCCCTCAAGAACGCTTTCGGCGATCTGATGGAGGGAGATTCCGGGCAGGGCGGTGTCAAAGGTGCGACCGCTGCCATTGAGGATTTGACCGGGCTTCTCAGCGATCCTCAGACGGTGGCGAATGCCCAGGTATTGACCAATGCGCTGATAACCGGATTTGGAAAAGTCATCGAGGCCATATCCACCACGGTTGAGTTCACGAAATGGCTCAGTGAGGAACTGGCATCGAAGGTATACGGTGCAGCCCATGACGATATTGTTCGGCTTGAGGACAATCTTGAGGATGCCAAGGAAAAATTAAAAGGCCTCGAATCCAGCAAGGTCGGCATCACATTCTCCGGGAACGTCCGGGATCAAATCAAGGCCATCGAAGCGGCCCGCGAAGAGGTTGCGAAATTAGAAAAGCAGGTCGGCGATTATTACGAATCGCAGGCGAAAGGCGCTGGCAAGTCAGGCACCCCCAAAGTTCCGACCACTCCCAATGTTCCCACCATAGCCACGGGCGAAACCGAAGGCGGCGCAACAGGCGGCGGGGCATCCAAGCGCGATGCGGTTATCGAGCGCGGGCAGGCAGCCATAAAAGACCTTGAGCGCGAACTGGCGCTATTGGGCGACAAAACCGAAGTCGAAAAGGTTCTCTGGGAGTTGGAAAACGGCAGATATGCCGATCTATCCACGGCGCACAAGGAGCGGATCGAAACACTGACGCGGGAGATTCAGGCGGGTAAAGAGGTCATCGAAGCCAAAAAGGCTGAGGCCGATGCGGCAGATGAAGCCGACAAACAGCGGATCGCGTCCATGGAACAACTCATGGGCAGGATGCAGGAGTATTACGAAGAGCACGACAGCGCTGTTGCGAATTTCAATGATGACTACCGCCAAGCCATCATGACGACGCAGGAATATGAACTGGCAAAGCTCCAAGAGCGATACGACGCCTACGCGGAGCATATCGAGGATAAGGCCGCGCTCGACAGGTGGTATGAGGAAGAAAAAAAGAAAATCGCCGACAGCGGCGAAAAGACCGCGTCCGACATGACCGAATTCCAGATTCAGGCCTACCGCTCGATGCAATCCGCTATGTCAGAATTTCTCTTCGATCCATTCGAGGATGGCCTTGACGGGATGCTCAGGAGCTTCACCGACATGATCCGCAAAATGATTGCCGAGGCGCTGGCGGCTAAAATCCTGAAAAGCCTACTCGGGGAAGATTTTGGCAGCGGCGGCGCTCTCGGCGGATTACTCGGCGGACTGTTCGGATCGGCCAAGGGCAACGCCTTCTCGGGCGGGCGGCTGATCCCGTTTGCTCATGGAGGCATCGTGGACAGGCCAACAGTTTTCCCCATGGCGCAAGGCGCGGGCCTTATGGGCGAGGCCGGCCCGGAAGCGGTTCTTCCCCTGGCGCGGACGGCGGGCGGCGATCTGGGAGTGAATGTGGCTTCCGAAAAACAGCAGGACTCAATCGAAAACAATGTCCGGATCATCAACGTGCTCGACCCCTCAGTGGTGGGTAACTACCTCTCAACGGCGGCGGGCGAGCGGCTGATCGTAAACTACATGCAACGCAACAAGAGGGTGCTAACCTAATGGCAGGACACGACATAGGATATGTAACCAGTTCGTCCGGCACCTACGCCCTGGCGCACTACAACATGCTCGAGCAGATCGAGGCATTGGTGACAGCCGCCGGCGAGGGCTGGACCACGCTGCTCTACGACACCAGCGGCACGGATCACTATTTGATTCTGAAGGGCGAGGGCCTGACCGGGGCAGAGGAAATCTATGTGGGCTTCCAGACGTATCACAGCACCACCGCGGACTATTACAATCTCTCCGCGATGTGCTGCACCGGATACGTTGCCGAAAACACCTGGGCCACGCAGCCGAACGCATTTTATTCAGGCGTACCGGCGAATAATAATAGGATCGACTACTGGCTGAGCTGGAATGCCCAGCGGATCGTGCTGGCGATGAAGGTCGATACGCCGGTGTACGAGTCTGCATATGTCGGCAAGTTCCTGCCGTACGCGAGGCCCAGCCAATTCCCCTACCCGATCGTGTGCGGGGGGATGTTGTCCGGCAATGCCGCCACGCGAAGCTCGGACACGTCGCAATCCATGCCGTACAAGGGCAACCGGGCCAATTTCAAGATGCGGACGATCCAGGGTA
>JBAZDQ010000190.1:0-2907 GCA_041654355.1 Bacteroidales bacterium | reverse complement strand
AGAACGACCCTCGTATCTCGTTTAAGATCGCTCCCGTCATCAAGAACCTGATTGATTCCAACAGTAAGAAAATGGCCGACCCCGAACGCTATCCAAACGTCCAAGATGCAGAGTTCCAGCGTCTATACAAAGAGGCAATGGGCAAGGAGTTATCATGGGCGAAAGCTTATGTTTTCACTCCTTCGTATAAGGCATACGGCCCCAACGCGAATCCTTTGCATACCAGAATCTATGAGATTTTCAAAAATGCAAGAAAGAGACGGCAGACCCTTAATTACAACTTCATGCAGAAGCTAGATGCTTTTCTGCAAGCTCCGAAAGAAAAGATTGCCAATGTCGAGAAGGTAGCTTTTGAAGGTAACGCCACGCTTGGACAGAAGATACGCGACCTTGCAATCCAAGCCAGAACTGCCAAGGAAGGCGGGAATCTGGACTTAGCGAAGCAACTCAGGGAACAAGCTAAAGCCATTAAGGAGCTTAACCGTTACTCCGATGAAGAACTCGCCAACGGTATCACCATCGAAAGAACCGGCGAAGTCGTAAGGCTTAACGCTCAAGAGATAGAGATGTATAAACAGGTTCGGGAAGGTTACGACTTCTTTCTACAGTACCTTCTTCAGAATCAGGCAAGAATGGCGTTCAAGGATTATAAGAATGAGGCGTGGCTTCCGGCGATGATAGACCTCTTTAGCGATGTCTCTCTCAGGCAGACCGACGCTCAGAAGAAAGCCCTCAGTGCCTTGAATAAACTGGCATTGAATAAGATTCGGGGTAAGAAGGCCGAAACCATTCAAAAGAATCGGGCCGCACTTATGGCCGTAGTCAAAGAGCATATCGCAACTGTATCAGGGATAACAGATCAGACACAGCTTTCCAAGATGGCAAGTGGTATGCTTGAAGCCTACAAGAAGGAACGCACATCAATCAATGCTGTAAAGAAGGCCCGCAACCGTATCGGTCAACAGGTAGCGTATGTCCCACAGGTAAGGGAAGATTCAGGGGCTTACCTGAATATCTATCGTGCCGTGAAAACGATGGGGAAGGATGGCAAGGAAGTCATTCGTCAGGAACTTGTAGCCAACTATCCCGTCCCTGAAAAGGCGATATATAAGGTCAAGCCGGAATTGCGCGGTCAGGCTATCAGGGAGATATGGGAAGACTATAAATCCAGGCATAAGAACGAAGAACTCTCCTATAAGGTGGATAAGGCCAGCAGAGAGATGGATACCACCTACAGGGGCGTGAACGATATGAACCTTCAGAGGGTTATCGACAACGCCGTGACCAGTATCAAGGAAACCAAGAACTTCGTGGACGGCCCTATTCTCAACGACCTCAAGGCGTCTGTAATTCATGCCGTTGCCAATGAGATGAAAGCCAGAGGGTTCGGCAGATCGCTTATCTCAAGGAAGCTCCGTCACATCGAAGGGTACAAGACTACCGACATCCAGAAGATCACTGTTGATTACATTACCGGAATGACGGGGATGATAACCAAACAGGAAGCGGCACTTAACGCCTATGACATACTGAAGGAGATACCCAAAAAGAACTCTGTTCTTTATAACGACATCGCCAAGTACACTCAGGATATGCTCAGAAACCAGAACAGGATAGACAGGGCATCGGGGAAAGCCAAGGGCTTATTGTTCACATGGTATCTCAGTGGGCTTCTTAAAATGGTTCCCATACAGCTTACTCAGAACTACGTTACTGGTATGCCCAAGCTGGCTGAAAAGATGCGTGAGTGGGGCATGAAGGGCTTCTCAGAGGCCAAGTATCATAAAGCGATGGCTGATGCAACCACCATCAGGGTAGACAAGAATACCAAGAAGGTAAGGGCGAACAAAAGGATTAACGATTGGGAAGCCCGTCTGCTGACTGAATCTCTTCAGGACGGTACTACGGCAGATCAATACGTTAAATACATCACGGGCCAAATGGACACTCAGTTCGGGCAATGGGCTGAATGGGGGTTGGATAAATTATCGAAGCCCTTCAGTTGGATGGAAACCTTTAACCGTGAGTCTGCTTCCCTTGCAATGTTTCGCATGGCATGGAATCACTATACCGAAACAGTTCCCGATCTGGAAGAAAGGTATCAGAAAGCCAAACACGAGGCAGGGGTTTACGTTGAAAAAACCCACTTTGGATTTGGGAAAGAGAACCTTCCCCGTATTGCGACAGGTGGTGACACTCTGAGTGTGGCGGCAAAGACCTTGATGACCTTTCGTTCCTTCAACCACAACTACCTTCAGTTTATCTTCGGTAGCAAGGATTGGAAAACGATGGCACATTCTCTTGCCTATGTCGCTCTCTTCGGCGGGATGATGGGTCTGCCTTTTATTAAAGACCTTCTTGACCTCTTAGAGAAGTACACAGGTCGTTCCTATACCAAGTCTGCAAGGGAAGTGATGCGTAAGTTCGGCGGTAAGACCTTAGAGACATTCGGGGTTCAGGGATTACCCGCATTGGCTGGCGCAAATCTTTCAGGCTCCCTTGCAATGGGAATCCCTTTTGCAGATTGGATGACAGGTAGCGGTAGTGCTTCAGATACCATCTACGGTGTTGTTGGAGGTATGGGAGAGAAAGTAGCCAAGGGCATCAATTATGGATTAAAGGGTGAGTTCTATAAAGCCGGAGAATCCCTCGCCCCTCAATTTATTGCATCACCCATGCAGGCCATGAGGATGTCCGAGATAGGCAAAGAATATCTTGGCACTACCGGATACGCGACAACCTCCAAGGGCAAACCTCAATTCGATGAGAACGGTAAACCCCTGTCGATGGATACAGGCGATGTGATTGCGAAGGTAATGGGTTTTAACCCTTCTGATTACTCCATGAGAACCGAAGCTCAACGTTCCGCATCCAATATCGAGGAATACTTCTCCGATTGGAAAACCA
>JBAZDQ010000189.1:0-2915 GCA_041654355.1 Bacteroidales bacterium | reverse complement strand
AGAATCAATCTCTTTTCCTCCGCATCCTGATAGATACACTCAGGGCACACGAGCAAGCCGTATTCTACTTTCCTGATTCCGCACACTTTACAGAGCATTACTTTTCTCCCACTCAATCCTCCATCCCCACTCGCCCCGCTGTTCGGGGACACAGGAGAGGATGCGGACATGGCGACGTGAAGCCCATTGTGGCATTGTGACGGGGGAACGCCACTTACCAATATCTGACCAATCGGCAACATCAAAATGAGATTCTATCGGATAGTAGGGATATAATACTGCGCCATCTGATTTGTATTGAACTCCATAGATAGTATCAGCATATGGGTCTGGATGACCCGTAATCCCCCACCTCTCCCTCACCCAGCACACCTCACCGGGGGAATAGGGGGGCTTAATTTCTCTCCCGTGTCCATCTTCCAGCCCTGATTTGACAAAAGGACTCTTGCGGATTCCTGTATGTGGTTGTTTCCTCATCCGTACCCACTCTTTCGGTATAAAGGGTTTCATTTGGCCTCCCTGAATGGCACACTCTTTAGAAACTCAGCCATCTTACGGGCATCTTCGGGAGTTATCATCATATCGTTGTAATAGAACTCGCCGTGTTTCAGATATATCCACGCCTGCTTTATTCTCTGCCAAAATCCCATGTGAGATGATCGGAATATGCACAACGACGCCATCGGGTCTTCGTCCTCCCATTTGGTTATTCGCATCACGTCACAACCGCACTCACAGGATACATAAATAGAATCTTCCCAGAATGGTTTTCCTTCATTTAAGTTCATCGGGCCTCCTCAAACATCCTCTGCGCCACCTCGGCGCTGATTTCGTGGCGGGTGAAGATGGGATACTTGTAGCTTGTTTCAGTGACAAACGTATTCTGTCTAATGTCACCATGAAAGTGACACCATTCCTCTGGTTTTGCCTCTCTTACCTCTCCCGTTGGCTGAAACAAGATTGCGTTCATTTGGCCTCCTTTGGGCTATCGGGTTCCCAATCTGAATAACCTCTAACCTGTGATTCCATTAATGGTCTACATTCCCCGATCCGGTTGTGGTAGTACGCACTGCCACTAATATGCCTGTAGACAACTACGTCATGAAGAGCATCAAATCTCATTGCTGTTTTGTTTGTGCTTTCATTACACGCTGTTTGCCAGTGCATCACTCCTCCTTCGCCCACTCGGCCCGGATTTTGCCGGTGCCGTTACAATGTTGGCACATGTCATTGGTGACTTCTACGCGTCCACCTAGTAATCTCAGCGTGTAACCATCTTCGCAATATTTACATTTGCTCTGCCCGAACCTTTCCACCGTGCTGTCCAATTGCAACCACTCAGCCATGAGGTCACGGGGGCGGGCGGGGTCGGAGAAGAAGAGCCAAGCGTAAAAATAACCATCGTAATCAGTTATTACTGTGGAATAAGAGAATTTAGAGTCATCTCTCCAGACGTTATGAGAATACCGCCGAAATCCCTCCCACATCTCCGGTCTTTCCTTCGTCAGCCATGTGAAAAACTCGTCACGGTGAGCGGGGAGGGAGAAGTCGGGATAGGCAACCGTCGTGTCCTTACCGTGTTTTAGCAGGAATAAAAGTTTATCAGGGTTCATCCCTTCTCTCCTTCCCCTTCGAGGGCATCTTTGATATCTTCACAGACAGCCTCGGAACGCCTGTGTGTACCGCAGACATGACCAAGAAAGCACTTATCGCAGGATATATCAAAGAGGGACATTAGTTTCCTCCACTTCTCCGCGTCGTCAAGGATGGGGGCGAGAATATCAATTATTGCATCTTCAACTCCGGGTATCATTGCGCCGTGGAGAAGGTGGGACATTACTCGGTTATTTATTCTGACTCTCAGTTCATCCCTGTCCATCTTTCACCTCGATTCGTTTGCCACAATTCCAGCAATGCGATGGTTTCTTCCTTTTGTAGAGATCGTCCTTGCAATAAGGTTTTAACTCTTCTCCACATTCGGTTTTTATTGTGTAATCATCAGTAAACGTCCACACACACCGCTGGCTGTCGATGAGGGAGAGAACAGCGGCGGCACATTGGTTGGCAGTCTTATTCTCCCAATCCCAATATCCGATAAGGTTGGCTATTTCATCTTCCATCGTCGGCCTCCTTTGCGTCCTCAAAGGGACAGTCGGGGTGGATTATGTGGGGATTAACGTGTTGTTTCAGTTTTCTACACCAGAAACGTCCATAATCGAATTCCGACGATGGGCAATTTATACACTTCTCAACCTTGATTATCTTCACGCTTCCTCCTTTTACCTTTAGCGCGACACCGATCTGACAAGGATTCCTTGACAGTTGAACCTTCCGGAAATTCCGGATAGTTGGCAGGGGGCAGGGATTCGAACCCTGCATAGCTCAAATTGTATCGCAGCCACATTTTGTAGACGGCTCCTTATTTCCCTGTAATAGGTTTTATGCACCGACATTGCTGTACGGTTGCCGCCTGACCTTGAGAGCCTTACGATAGATAAGCGTCTACCCATTCCGCCACCCCTGCCGGTTTATCCATACTATCCCGATAGTCTTTGTATGCTTTTGGATTTGCTTCTGAGTGATTTTCTTGGCGGTCTAAAAAACGGTCTAAAGTAAAATCTTCAATCGTTGTAGAATCAATGGGCCGTAAAGGATTTGAACCTTTGACCAGATGATTAAGAGTCATACGGTTTATGCCTATTTTTGTCGTGTAACCTATTGATTTCATTCCTTTATCCCGTAAACCATTGATAGCATTAACTCTCAGCGTTAGTATACTACACAACTGAGTGTATTTGCTAGAGAAAAATAAAAACAGGCACTTACAGCATACTACGCGGTTCATGTCCAAACACACGCTTTGGTGGTTATCTGAAGTCGTCGCAAGAACGGTCACAAGTAATGAATCGCGTGGT
>JBAZDQ010000188.1:0-2920 GCA_041654355.1 Bacteroidales bacterium | reverse complement strand
GCCTCGGGATCTCCGCGTCCACGTTCTACCACTGGCGCAAGGAGCATCCGGAGTTCTGTGAGGCGCTGAATGAGGGGAAGGAGGTCGTCGACGCGAAGGTCGAGAAGGCCCTCCTCACCAGGGCGCTCGGCTACGAATACGACGAGGTAGAAGAGACGCAGGATATCAAGAAGTCCAAATCCGGAGAGGAGGTCGCCCATAAGCGCCGTATCGTGCGGAAGAAAGCGGTCATCCCTGACGTGCAGGCGCAGCGGCTCTGGCTCCTCAACCGCCGCCCAGAGCAGTGGCGCGATAAGCAGGACATCAACGTGAACGGCGCGATCACCCTCCGCTTTGACAAGGAGGACGCTGATCTATGATCACCGAAAAGCGCGAACTCAAGAACGTCCCGCTCGCCGACCTCATTCCTTACGCCCGCAACCCGCGCAAGAACGATCCGGCCGTGCAGCGCATCGCCGCCTCGCTCAAAGAATACGGGCTCGTCAAGAACTCGATCGTCGTCGACGAGGACATGGTGCTGATCACCGGGCACACCACCACGAAGGCCATGCAGGCGCTCAAGTGGCAGACCGCGCCGGAGGTGACGCAGGCGTTCGGACTCACCGAAGCACAGAAGAAAGCCTATCGTATCGCCGACAACCGGCTCGGAGAACTGGCAGAGTGGGACGAGGAACTGCTCGCACTGGAGATCGAGGATCTCAAGGATCTCGACTTCGACCTTGATCTATCGGGGTTCGATGAGAAGGAGATCGAGAAGATCACCGGGGCGGGGAAAGAGGTGCACGATGACGACTTCGAACCCCCGGCCGAGGTCCAGACCGACATCCAGCGCGGCGACCTGTTCACGCTCGGGCGGCACCGGCTGCTCTGTGGTGATTCTACAAGCGCCGAGGACGTCGGGCGGCTGATGGAGGGGAAGAAGGCAGACCTCCTGCTGACTGACCCTCCGTACGGAATCAACATCGTCAATACCGGCCGGGTCGGCATTGACGCTCCCGCCGGATTCGGAAAGGTAGGGACGAGAGGGATGGTTAAGGCACGCACCTACCACAATATCGAGGGCGACGATCATCCATTCGATCCGCGCCCGTTCCTCGACCTCGCCCCCGTCGTGATGTTGTTCGGGGGGAATAACTTCGCGAGTCGGCTCCCCGACAGTCCGGCGTGGCTCGTTTGGGACAAGAAGGCGGAGAAGGGCGCCGACCATAACAACTTCTCCGATGTCGAGTTGGTCTGGACGAACCTAAAGCAAAAGAGTTGCCCGATATATCGGCACCTCTGGAGCGGGCTCCTGCGTGAAGGCGATCGGAATGTCGAGTTAAAAGACCGCGTCCACCCGACGCAGAAACCGGTCGGACTCATCGCGGCGATCCTCTCCGACCACTCAAATCCCGGGGCGCTCTGTCTCGACCCCTTCCTCGGCAGTGGCACAACCCTCGTCGCCTGCGAGCAACTCGGGCGCACCTGCTACGGCATGGAGATCAGCCCGCAGTATTGTCAGGTGATCATCGACCGATGGGAGAAGCTCACCGGGCAGAAGGCGGCGAGGGTCGATGCCCATTAAGAAGACCCCCAAGCAGAAGCAAGCGGTCGCCCTCATGAGTGACCCGGTGATCCGCGCCCTCCTCCTCTCCGGCGGCTCCAGGTCGGGCAAGACCTTCATCGCCTGCTACGCCGTCGCCGTCCGGGCACTCAAGGCTACAGGCACTCGGCACGCGATCCTCCGCTACCACTTCCGCGATGTCAAGAACGCGGTCGGGAGGGACACGATGCCGCGAGTCCTCAAACTCATCGGCACCCCGTACTCCCTCGACCGGACGGACTGGTTCTTCACCCTCCCAAACGGCTCCGAGATCTGGCTCGGGGGGCTCGATGACGACGAGCGCGTCGAGAAGATCCTCGGCATGGAATACGCCACGATCTACTACAACGAGTCCTCCCAGATCTCATACCACGCCTACTCCACGGCGCAGACGCGGCTCGCGCAGAAGTGCGACCTCATCAACCGGGCATACGTCGACTGCAACCCGCCGACAAAGAGCCACTGGCTCCATAAACTCTTTTTCGAGCACATCGACCCCGAGACCCGCGTCCCGGTCCCGAGCCCGGAGCGCTACGCGGTCCTCAACATGAACCCGATCGACAACCGCGAGAACCTCCCGGACGGGTATATCGAGGACACCCTCGCCGCCCTGCCGGAACGTAAGCGCAGGAGGTTTCTGGAGGGAGAGTGGTTGGACGACCCCGAAGGAGCGTTATGGAAGCGGAGCATGATTGACGATCACCGGCACGTCGGCCACATGCCCCCGCTCACCCGGATCGTGGTCGGAGTGGACCCCGCCGTCACCGGAAGCGAGACGAGCGACGAGACCGGGATCGTGGTCGTCGGCAAGGATGTAGCGGGGCACCTCTACGTGCTCGGAGACTACTCCCTCCGTGGCTCTCCGCTCGACTGGGCGCGGCAGGTGGCCTGGGCGGTCGACAAGCACGGAGCAGACCGGGTGATCGGTGAGACCAACAATGGCGGGGATCTCGTCGAGGTCAATCTCCGCACGGTCAACAAGGCGCTCCCGTTCAAGAAGGTCTCCGCGTCCCGGGGTAAGTACATCCGGGCCGAGCCGGTCGCCGCACTCTACGAGAAGGGCGAGGTGCACCACGTCGGCGCACTCCCCGACCTCGAAGACCAGATGTGCGAGTGGGTGCCCGGCGACGAGTCCCCTGACCGCATGGACGCCCTCGTGTGGGCGATCACCGAACTCTCCTCCGGGCGCGACGCAGCACCGGTCCCAAAGGAGTGGCTCTCGTTCGGGGGCAGCAGATGAGCCTCGCCGCGTGGTTTGCGCTCGCGTTCGCGGCGCTGTTCGTGTTTATGACTATCATTGCATACATCGGAGGATAAATGGCAGAAGCAGAGATCACC
>JBAZDQ010000187.1:0-2935 GCA_041654355.1 Bacteroidales bacterium | reverse complement strand
CTATTGCGGTAGACGTCGGGAGTGTCCCCGTAACAGTACCTTCGGAATCGCAGGCTACCGTAGCGACCTGACTTGTGAGGTGTAACAGGTAGTTATTGACAAGGTTTCCTGCAGTATCTTCCACGCCATTTATGAACACCTCGTTGGCAATAAGCTGTGTCACGTTGATTAATTCGGCACCAATGGCCCCCGCTTTTATTGCTGCAACATTAAGCCACCAGTTTCCGTCTTCATCCTTCCAAAGGCCTTTTCCGGAACTTAAAATCTCCATGAACGTGCCCCAATTCGGAAGCCCCTGGGACTTGGCATAATCGTCTAATATCCTTTGTCGGCTCAACAATTTGGCCGAATAGACGTTATTCGCACCCGTGCCGTTTACGATATTCCTGTTTGTCGCTATCTGCCTGTGTGTCGCATCAGCCCGGCTGTCATCGGTTTTCAGGTCCGAGATAAGGATACTTTCAATGTCATAAGGGGATTCTTTCGAAAGGTCATAAACCACCTGCTGAACGTTGATAACCTTGTCAATCCCCAATGCCGAATGCTCAATGTGGAAGCCCATATTAGGGACTATCTCAACGCTGATAATTTTCGGGTCTATGGTGATAGCATACTGCATCCTCGGTTGTGACCAATAATCTATCCCCAGTAACGCCCTTTCCCTCAATACTGCTTTGGCATCTGTTATGTAAGAGGTCGGCAGGGAAACACCCGCTATGTTGTATTTGTCCAATTCATTGATTCGGTAATAGGAATCAGTCGGGGAAGGGAGAACAAACCCGTTGCTCTCCTCGGTGGATTCTATTGTAATCTCCCCCGTTGCGGAGTTGAAGTCCTGACAGTTGAAAGTAAATCCTATCAGATGTCCTGATACAAAGTGGATCGTTCCGCCCACAGGGGACCAGGCGGCTCCGATAAGGTCGGAATCCGTAAACTTCAATATATTTTCACTTATGGATGTTACTGTTCCTGTCCGGGAGGGTTTGATGTCCTCATAGGTCAGCTCCTTGATGCTTTTTCCCCATCGTGAATACAAGTCGGGAAGTTTTATCATTGAATTGGCGAGTACCTGGGGAGTGCCCGACAGGTCTTCATCGAGCTGCAAATTAGGATAAGGATAATCAGAGGGCAGGTTTTCACTACCGCCCTTAATTACAAATTGAGTATATACATCTTTGTCGCTTGCCGTTACATCAATGCTTGTCAGCCCTTGTGCGTGTTCCACCTTTAAGGTTACAGGGAAGTCTTCTATCTCTACACCAAAATCAATAACAAAAACACTATCTGGCTCGGGATCTTCATTGACCCTGACCTTCCAGGTTGTTTCAAATTCCTCGCAGGATTGTTTTAAAACAGCAAGACAGTTGTAATCGCTAAATGTCATTACACGTATGTCGGTTGCTATTGATTCACTGACTGTTCCTACCTTGAAAATCCTTTCTCCCTGTACCGAGTTGCAGTTATAACAGCATAGTTTTGCAAAGTCCTCAAATGTTCCGACACTCGGGTAGGTGTTATCCACCCGGGAATAGGAATAAACGCCCCCACTCTCGCTCTCGGAAGTGTTGTAGAAAATGGCAAGTCTTAAATAATACTCTGGGGAATAGAATGTCAGTTGGTATTCCCTGTTGTTATCCTCCGAGCAGGTGTATTTGTCTATTGTTGACATACAATATAGCCTGATGCCTTTTGCCTGGATCCAATCCCCGACATTCACGGTGAAAGCCTCGGAAGATACAAGTATAAGCTCCGCGCTTGACACATCCTGACGAACAGCAGTCAATCTCTCGGAAGTTACCGCCCGGAAAGTCCCGACCTGTGAATTAAGTTCTACGGTAGTAACCCCGTCCGCCCTATGCAATATGTAGTCAAATCTTGCCATGTTCTATTTTTCAACACTATATAAAAGGGTGAGGTTGGTAAGGCCCGATAAGGTTACTTCATCAAGAACTCCGGAAACAATCACGTAATGACTGTCGTACCCGTCTATGTACGTATGCGTATGTGTACCTGCACGTTTATTCTCCAGCAATGTATAATCCCCGCAGGATATCAAAAGTGGCTGCTGGGTGGTTCCGCTCTTTGGTGCAGAAGTCAGGGAGAAATTACCCGTGCTTTTATACACCTTCTTGATCGGTGCAGGCTCGATCAGAACTATATTCACCCTCTCGGCATTCTCATGATAATACTCCCTGCTGCTTTCCTTGTCGTACACACAATCCCATACTTTAACATCAAATTCATTGATTCTCTCCAGCCTTATTCTTGAATGAGCAAGCATTAAAGTTTCAATATTGCTTATCACCTGTGCGGCATTCTCGGCAAGTATCAACAATTCGAGATTTATTATCCTTTCCTTATAGCGTATTCCGTCATTCTTGACCATTACGCCATGTTGGGAGGCTACTTCATAGGTCTTTACCGACTTTGCTTCCAAAGCGTCAAAAAGGCCCGAATAGTCGGTTACCACCACCCCTAAAGTACTTATGTCCGTTCCGTTGATCTTGTATGTCATAATCTTAATTGTATGCCGGGCTGCCATTCCTGCGGATAGCAGCCAAATCATTTTTCATACCCTCCAACATCCTACAGTATTCTGTGTTATCTTTAATTCTCCCGACATCGTTGGCTATTCCCCTGCTAATCTGTGCAAGTGCCGAGAAATCTATCAATGCCGGCTGGTCGCTAAGGGCGTTGAGAATGTCGTGTGCCGTTATATTGAGATTCTGTACATAACCCAGGTACTGGTTGAATTGTGCCTCGGTAGCGGTCCTGGCGATACTGCCATCCATCGAGCTGCCACCCTCTTCGTCCTGGAAATATCCGCGTTCCTTCCACCTTTCATATTCCGATTTGGCACTTGCGGAAATCCCCTGTATCTCCATCTCGAAAAGGGCGAATGCGGAGTCGGTCATACCCGAGTCATAAAGCCTGT
>JBAZDQ010000186.1:0-2966 GCA_041654355.1 Bacteroidales bacterium | reverse complement strand
ACCCGCTCGTCCCACGGCCCGAGCGCGCACACCTCGGCGGGCCCCCATGTGTGGCGCAGCGATTCGTCGGCGACGGGGAAGGCGTGGCGTCGGTCAGCGTGTCGCAAGTAGCAGAAGTGCCCGCGCGGCACGGTGCGGAACGCGACCCCGGCGTCGAGCATCGCCCGGAGCCACAACCCGTCCTCGCCCCAGTCCGAAGGTGAGCGCGGGAAGTCGAGCAGGTCGCGCACGAGGCAGCCCAGCGTCGGCCCGTGGCGCACCCCGACGATGCCGGCGGGCCACGTCACCGACCACACCGCGCCTCCGGGCATCCTGACGAAGATGTCCGTCTGGCAGACCGCGACGCCGGGGGCGGCCGCAGCAAGCGCGCGTTCCACGTAGCGCGGGCCGTAGTAGTCATCGGAGTCGAATTTCAGGAAGAGGTCGCTCGGGTCCGCGCGCCTTCGAGCCTCCGCGATCCCGGCGTTGATGTACTCCGCGCAGCCGCGCGCGCTCTCGATGACGATGGCGCCCGCGTCCAGCAGTTGGCCAGCGTCCACCTCGAGTCCGGCACTGTTGCGCACCGCGATGAGGCGGAGGTCGTGCACGGTCTGCCGGCGCGCGTTGGCCAGGGCGTTCCCGACCCACTCCGGCGAGTCGATCCCGGTGACGAGCCAGGCGGTCACGTGGCGGAGTTGACCCATAGGTGGCCGCGAATGGTCCAGCGCAGTCCCGCCGTGTACGGGCGCCACAACAGGCTCGGCGTGCCGCCGGATACCTGGATGTTGGCGTAGGACAGAAGCATCGCCGCAACCCCTGACGACCCGTCCCTCGACGCCGTCTTGTGCGCCGATGTGCTTCCCGCCGTGTTGGTCGCGCTGTACCGCACGGCCAATAACCACCGGTCGATCCCGAGATAGGTCGTGGACCCGTCGTAGCCGGTGCCGACGAACGTGACCTCGATCCCCATCGCGGAACCCGTGGCGATGGTGGTGCCGAATGGTTGCCTTGGCAGCGCGGTGAACTGGTCCGCCGCTGGCACGTTCTCGTGATGCGCCCAGATTTCAACGACGTTGTGCGCCATGTCAGGTCACGTCCATGGGCGCCACCGTGTTGCGTCCCGTCTCGGTCGCGATGCAGAGGGTGTCGTGGTAGCGGAAAAACGTCTGGTACCCGGCCGCCGGCAAACTGGCCACCGACGACCCGATGTACAGATTGAGCCCAGTAGAGAGCAACTCGAGCTTGTATGACCCGAGGTGCCATGCGTGCGCCAGCGTGGCGTATGCATCTGTGGACGAGACGCCGGACGAACCGATGAGCAGATAATTCGTCGTGCCTGATAGTCGGACCAACTGCACGTCGGCACTGTTGGCGTAGTCTCGTGAGACGATCGTGCCCTCGTGCGGCAGCCGGACATACCCCACGGTCGCCGGGTAGGCGCCGAACTTGATGTAAGCCGCAGTCCGCGTGCCCGACGTCAGCAGATAGCCTGGGTGATCGGAAACGTCCGCGAGCCCCGTCAGCGCCCCATGGTCCGTGACGCCGCTTCCCGCGCCGACCGACGCGAACGAGAGGTTCCCATCACCATCGGTGACGAGCGCCTGGCCAGCGGTGCCGTCCGCGAGTGGCAGGACCAGCGTGTGCGACGCCGCCACCGTCGGCGCCACGAGCCCGACGTAGAACGTGCCTGCCGCGTTCCAGAGGCGGAGCGACGTGCCGGCGTTGATCGAGAGGTTGCCCGAATCGTCGTAGGTCGGCGCGTTCGTACCGCCCTGAATGGTCGTGCCCGTCGAGCCGTCGCCGTCGAAGCGAACGACCTGATTGTCCACCGATGACACGGGGCCGTGGACGTCACCCTCACCAGGCTGCGCAGCGACCCACTCGCTCGTCGCTTCAACCCACGTCAGGACGTCGCCGTCGCTCGTGCCTGGTAGGTATGTCAGATCCTCATCGCCGGCGATGGCGACGTATCCCTCCTCTCCCGATGTCGGCGCGGTGAGGCCGTCGCCACTACCGCCGGCCGGGCCGTGGATCTGGACGTTGTTGCGGAGTCGGACGGTCATGCCGGAGCCTCGAAGTAAAACGACGCGATCTCGCGATAGGTGCCCTTGATCGTGAATAGTCCGTAGGTGTCGTCCTCCGTGGTGAACAGGACCGGAAGCGACGTCCTGGCCTCCGGAGTTGGATACAACGTCGTGATCTTTAGGTGCTGCGGAAACACGTAGACGCTTCCGTCCACGTATTCATGCCGGTATGCTTTCGTTGCTGTGAGCCCCCAGGCAGAGCTCGCATATGCAAACTCGCCCCACACATAGACGTAGGTGGCGCCCATCTCTCCGCTGGCGTCCGTCGCGGTGGCGAATAGTTCCAGCGCATAGCCGACCCGGAACCTGTCCCCCTCACCTGGGGCCGCAGGCAGCGAAACCGGGATCGCCAACTCAACCGCCACGGCTTCCGTCACCGTAACGACCGTGAACGGCGTGCCAGTTGTCGACCCCGGCGTCGTCGAGTCCACGATCAGGCCGAGATTGTCCAGCGCGCCGAGCACCGCCGTCAGCCGGTTGGCGTCGCCGGTCGCCGTCAAGGTCTGCTGCCCGACCGTCGGAGTCTCCCCGAAGAACCCCAGGTTCCCGTCGTCGTCGATGTCGATCACGAGGTCGCCGGTCTGGTCGCCGATCTGGACGTCGCCGTCGGCCTCCACCTCGACCACCACGGCGCCGCCGGCAACGTCGCCGATGCCAACGGTGCCCGCGGTCCCGTCGATCACCACCCCGAGCGACGTGCTACCGGCGACGATCTGATCGCTCGCGTTGACGGCGAGCGCGGTTACCCACCCGGTGCCAGCGATTGGACGCCACTCGAGGGCGGCCTCGTTGGCGAACTTGAACCCGAGATCGTGGATGATCCCGCCGGAGCGATCGTGGTTCATGGTGCCGCGATTCCGTAGTGCGCGCGAATGGCCGCTAGGATGCGAGCGTCGATGTCGC
>JBAZDQ010000185.1:0-2982 GCA_041654355.1 Bacteroidales bacterium | reverse complement strand
AACGATTAGATTTGAACATAATATGCAAACAAAGCAAGTGGGTAAATTTCGGTGTAAACAGAACAGAAGTGTTTGATTTCGCTGAAAACATCAAAGAATGTAAATATATGTTGGTGTTAGATGCTGACGACGTATTAGAAGGAACATTCGATATCAGACATGAAATAGATGTGGGAACAATGCTAGTGAACACTGATGGAATACAACATGTACATAGAAGATTGTTCAACACAAAATTTGACTGGGAATACGTGGGCGCAGTGCACGAATATCCGCGAACGTGTGGCGAACAGGCGGGAACCGAAAAAGAAGAAATGATTACATCGGCGTGGATAAACCACATGAGTGATGGCGGAAGTCATGCTGATGGAATGAAAAAGTCAGAAGAATATATGAAATTGCTGGAATCATCAGATCAAAATGATCCGAGAACGATATTTTATATGGCACAGACATTACGAGGAATGGGAAGATTAGCAGAAGCAAAAGAACGATATAAGCAGCGTATAGCAATGGGAGGATACAGACAAGAAGTCATAATGTCAGCATTATGCATTGCAAGAATACAGCACATGATGGGTCAGAATGAAAGTGCATTAATGTGGTACATGAGAACATATGAAATGGACACAGAACGGACAGAGGCATTAAAAGGAATAATTAAAATATCAAAACAATTGGACATGTTCAACGTGGGGTTATGGGCAGGAGAGAAGGCCATTAAAATGCGAAAAATAAAAAGAACACCACTGTCAAAACTGTTCTATGAAGGAAACAACATAGACGAATATACATTGATGGACTTAGGATTGTGCGCATACTACGCAAATCCGGCAAACAAACGCATTGCAAAGCAAGCGTGGCTAGAAATAACACGAAAAGGAAAAGATGTAATGAACGTGAATCAGGCGGAAAAAAATTTAGAATGGATCTAACTTTCTATGTTAGATCCAAACACATTACCAGCATCAAGTGCAGAATCATGCGCAGTGTTGCCATTATTACCGTTAAAAAGCAACTTAGTAGCTGATCCACCAATTGTGTAACCAGATGCTCCAAACATTTTATCGAATTGACAGCCAGTAACAGTAACCCTACTTGCACTAGATAGTTCGATGAATGGATATTCAGTTGCATTGAAGAAATACACGCTATTTATAATTGTATTGACACCAAGAATTTTCATGGCTGATGTATTGCGTGAATTTCCAATTAACCCACCAATAAATCGAAATCCATCAGCGCCAGCGCCAAGATATACAGCGGATGCATCGCCAGTATATACCCAGAAATTGGAGTTAAGAAACTTAAAGTTGCGTACTGTTTCAGTTCCAACGTACAGACATGCACCATAATCATCAGCATTAGCATCATCAGACCAACATTCAACAAACTCACAGTTATGGGCATTATCAGATATTGCCAAATCTACAACAATTCCTCGGTTATTTGCAAGTAGATCCAAGAAAGCAAACATACCTCCTTCTGCGGCATCAATATCAACAGCATAATTCATTCCACTACATTCAAAGTGAAACACTTTTATATCATATGGTTTAGACGAGCCAGATCCAGCTAACCATAGTCCGGTGCCGACAAGTTTATCTGACCAGATGTTTATATATTCTATTGTAGGCATATAAGCATCTGCAACCTTGATAGCATTGCCTTTGCCAGGAGTAATCTGAATATGATTTAAGTGGCAATATGCAGAATTAGACCCAACTTCTACCATATTTACATCAGAATTAGTAGTTGGATTATTAGCAGATATTTGAACATGTTCAATTGTTTGCCAATCACCATCCAAAATGATAGCAGATCCACTTGAAACACCAGAATTTATAGTCTTTTGGCCATTGGATGTGATAGTAACGCCATCAGTTGATATTGTTAACGATGGTGATATGGTAACGTCATTTTGAAGGACGTATACCGCACGACCATATGTTGATATCGCGGTAGCAAGTTCAGCGCCAGTTGTACCAACAAAAGTTACATACGAACTAGTACTGCTCCCAGTAGGACCAGTAGGACCAGTGGCGCCAGATACACCCGTCGGGCCGGTAGCACCAGTGCCAGAAGGTCCAGTAGGACCGGATGAGCCAGTTATAGACACACCAGAGACTCCCGTAGGACCAGTGGGTCCGACAGGACCAGTTTCACCAGTAATAGACGAGCCAGTTGACCCGGTAGGTCCGGTCACAGTGGAACCAGAAGCACCAGTAGCACCAGTAAGTCCAGTGGGACCAGTACCACTAGGACCAGTCGGACCTTGTACACCAGTCGAACCCTGGGAACCAGTAGGTCCAGTTGGACCCTGGGAACCAGTAGGTCCGATGAGACCAGTCAGACCAGTAGAACCAGTTGCACCAGTGGGACCAGTGCCACTAGGACCAGTTGCGCCAGCAACCCCGGTAGGACCAGTGATGAAAGATCCAGTCGGGCCAGTTGGTCCAGTGCCGCTTGGGCCAGTGGCACCAGTTGCACCAGCAGAACCAGAAGGACCAGTAGAACCAGTTACGCCAACCGCACCAGAAGGGCCAGTAGGCCCAGTTGATCCTGTGGGACCAGTTGGTCCAGTTACACCAGATTCAATATCTGAAGGATATATTTGCCGCCAAACTGCTGCGCCAGTTAACACGGATTCCGCTACAAACCATCTATGATTCGTACTATTTAACCAATTGCTTCCGATTGCATATCCATCAGCTACATCATCATTAACACCCGGATCAGTGGCCCCGTTAAAATTGCTTTTACAGATGATGCCATCTATAACATCCATATTATCATTTATATCAATGATACTTGCGGCATCACTGAGTTCCGGTTTCTTTATTGACGGATTCCTTGTACAATATTGCATCAAATCACCTTAAAAAATTAGTGCAACTTGAGCCCTCTCAGATTCAAGTTGCTTTTTTGTCGCTTAGACACAGTTTTCTCAACCTGCTCCCCATCGATATTAACAATTGTTAT
>JBAZDQ010000184.1:0-2984 GCA_041654355.1 Bacteroidales bacterium | reverse complement strand
GAGTTTTTTGAGGTCATCCCAGGTCATGATGTGATCCTCTGGCGGCTGCGCGACGGTCGGCTTCTGCGAGGGCTGCTGGGTTGTACTCTGGCCGAAATGATTGCCCGCCACATTGTGGGCAGGAGTTGGATCCAGTGGGGATCCGCTGGAGGCATTTTGAGCAGAGCCAGCGGCCGGTCGTGAGGATGAGGGGTGCCCGGTGATCCTCATACACATTCCTGCCCCCCTGTGAGCCCGGCGGCGAGGTTTTCCCACCGGCGATCGCGCTCGATTGCCTGGCGGCACAGCTCGGCGGCGCGGGGGTGCCAGCGCCAGACGTTAGAGCGCGCCCGGGACCCACCTTTGAGGAGGACGCCTTTGGAGTCCCGGGCGGGGATGAATATACCTGGAACAGTGTAGCGGAGCATTGTGCCGCACGGGATGAGGTCTGCGATCTCTTTGTAAGTGAACGGGGTATCGCCTGTGCGGCGATAGATCGCGAGCAGGTGATCCTCGTTTGCGATGACTGATTGGGATAAGCCTCTCATGGGTGCCGCTCCCCCCTGTAGTATCCCCGGTACCAGTTGCACACCGGGCACTGCCAGCCGTCATCGAGGGCGAGCATTTCCCCGCAGCCGTTCGGGCACCCGGGGAGGTGGTGGACAGTCGAGGCGCGGCGCAGGTCGGAGAATAGGCCGCCGGTCTTGCTGCTCATCGTTGCGCCGCTTCATATTCCGGACGGCCGCGCGGAGTCGCTCCCGGCCCCGAGGGGTCTGGGTGAGTTGGGTGAGGAGTTTGTCGGTCGGGTTCCGGGGGCGGCCGCTCATGACCTCGCCCCCTGCAGCCGGTACAGCGGGACGGTGTGCGAGGTGCCGCGCCTGAGCAGATCCGGCCCCCAGAGCCAAAGAGGAGTTCCCTGGATACCGGTGACGCGATAATAGCACTCGGGCTCTTCCCCGATCCGCTCGTCGGTGATTCTGAGAGGGGATCGGATCGGGAGTTCCAGATGGAGCCCGGATTTTTCAGTTTCGACCGGGCGGGGGAGGAGATCCTGTACGGCTGTACAGAACCCCTCGGACGCGCGGGAGAGATCTACGGTTTCCATCATACTCCCCCATCGAGAGAGTTGTTGGCGTGGAACGCTTCTAGATAGTCGGCCGCGATAGAGTTGAGATCGATGATATGGACCCGGTTTTCTGGATCACTTATGCTTGGGCGTGCGAAAACCGCTATGGCGATTGCATTGAGGATGGATTTTTCCACGTACCGAGCCTCTTCCTGAGAGCGACACTGTGCTAAAGCTCTTAGGGGATACCCTGGGCCTGTTTTGAGGACTGCATAAACTGTGTGCAGAGGGGATGATTCTAAGTATTCAAATGCAGATAGGGGGTGTGTCGTGACCCCTCCATCTCCATCCCGAACCCGTAAGAATACCCGTACCATCACGCGATCCCCCGGATCCGGTCTTCGTTCTGCGGTCTATACTTCTGCTCATTTTGAGCCAGCAGGCTAAAATAGTAGGGGGGCCCACTTGTTTTAGCCACTATATCAGTGGTGTTGCTCGACATAATCACATAACTCCACAGGGGGAGACCAGGAATCTCGCCCCTGTCTTTTGTGCTACACATTATCTTGAGACCCGGTCATATATATGTATTTCCAATCGTATTGGATAAGATTGGATACAATGGGACAGGATTGGAATATAATTATATACTGATGTAACTAAGAGTGAACTATGAACTCGGTGTTGTACACTCCATCCGAGGTGGCTGAGAAGCTGCGAGTGAATAGAGAAGTCATCTACAAATGGCTTCAGGCAGGAAAATTGAAAGGGAGGAAGATTGGGAATCTGTGGCGCGTAAGCGAGTCCGATCTTGATGAGTTCCTGAATAACTGATGCTGTTCCTGGCAGCGAAATAACGGAGGCATGTGATTATGGCAAGACGTAAGGGTATCAATGAGAGAAAAAACGCAGTACAGATTTCGTTCACACCAGAGCAACTAGAGTGGCTGGATAGTATGAGTAATTATTCCCGGGCCGCTGTTGTTCGGCGGTGTGTGGATATCGTTCGACGGCGAGAGAAGATTAGCCTCAATGCCCTGGAGCGACAGGCCGACCCCGAGACATCCATCGGAATTGATTATGCTACCACAACAGATTTTGAAATAATCCTTGACGCATACGCCGATTTGTTTAATGAGCCGTTAAAAGAGGCAGCTTCGAATGGTCATGATATTAACCTGTTGATCCCCACTTTCATGGGTTTAATCGAGAAAAAGTTGAACAAAAGCACCTCTGAGCAACAAGTTTGGAGGTTTTTGTATGAGAAAATGGAAGACTTCGGTGTTACGAACTAGTGCAGAAGTACTTAAAAGTTACATATGTATGTATGTAACGCAGGGGATGAGAGGGGGGTCAAAAACGCATGAGAACAGTGTGTGAACGCATGAGAACAGTCTTGTTGTAGAGGTCTTATTTTAAAACCATATAATACCTTCTCACATTTGCGCACCACGGATCCGAACGAAGAGAACATAGGGTTTCTTCCTCGGATTACATAATTATATAATTATGTAAGTTTTAGTAGATTCTTATCTATGTAGTAATATCACGTAACACTAATTAACACAATCGTGTTATTTTTCCGGAGGTGCCGCACCTCAAAAACATCTAAAAATGGATCAAAAACGCCCTTCATCCTCTCAAAACTCACAAAAATGGATCAAAAAGAGGAAAAAATCTCTTGGAGTCAGGGACGGTCAGGGGTGTTGCTCGACACGCGGAGAAGCATCCCCACTCACACCCGTGCAGGCGCACACAAGTGCTGACAGTACCTTATCTCAAAAGAGGGCTGATAAAACCCCCTCCCACGCGCCGCGAAAGTGTGCAGCCCTGTTGGAAAACTATTCCTTCCCCCGGCCCCGGAAAAGTCGCGTAAAGAACCCCTCTTTCGGGGCCGGTGCCGGTAATTGCGGCAACCGCTCAATAAGCGCCCGTTTCT
>JBAZDQ010000183.1:0-2985 GCA_041654355.1 Bacteroidales bacterium | reverse complement strand
CAAGAGATGGTGATGTCCGCATTATGCATTGCAAGAATACAGCACATGATAGATCAGAATGAAAGTGCATTAATGTGGTACATGAGAGCATATGAAATGGATACAGAACGGCCAGAGGCATTGAAAGGAATAATACGAATATCAAAACAATTGGACATGTTCAACGTGGGGTTGTGGGCGGGAGAGAAGGCAATTAAAATGCGAAAAATAAAAAGAACACCACAATCGAAATTATTCTATGAAGGAAATGATATTAACGAACATGTACTGATGGACTTAGGATTGTGCGCATACTACGCGAATCCACAAAATAAACGCATTGCGAAGCAAGCGTGGATGGAAATAACGCGAAAAGGAAAAGATGCAATGAACGTGAATCAGGCGAAAAAAAATTTAGAGTGGATGCACAATAAATGAAAAATGTGCCAGAAAACATTAAAAATGTGTTAAAAGAAAATCTAAAATTTGTTATCCCGTAACGACATTATTAGCCACTATTTTGGTATCAGATGTTGCAGCAACGATAGCAGTGGTACACAAATTACCAACAAAAATATATTTGTCACATCCAGCTTCTGCTACGATAGGATACGCATTCGCAGGACAAATAATACGATTATGACTGATATTTAGGTTATAGGAATTTCTAATACAATATATAGCGGAAGTGCCAGTTGTTACAGTTTGTATTTGTGATCCTTGAATAGAGATATCATGTGAATCTGCACCAATCACAACAGAATTGTAAAGAGCATTTCCAGCTATGAAACTATTCATTATGGATACAGTATGCACCTTGTTGAGAGTCAGTAAATAACCACCCATACCAGCGACACCATAAAGCCATAATTGATCAATTAAAATATTATAGACATAATATGAACCACTGTCGAGAATTCCAAATCCACCATTTACAATAGTATCAAAATTTACATGTCGCATGATGAGGTTAGAAACTTTATATTCACCAGAAGGATTCAGATACATGCCAGTATCTGTCATATATGACTCGATTTTATCTAGGTAGATACCTTCGCATGATACTAGCTCAAATGCCACTGATGCATTAAATGACTTGATATCAGAAAACCATATATCCAACGGATGGAATGAACTTCCAGCAAGATCATCTTTTAAGACTATATGTTTACCATAGTGAGCAGTGGGACTTTCGAAAAGAATATTTCGCACACTTAGCATGTATGTATCAGAATTAAGTTCAAGTGCTGTGCCCTTTGCATTATATATCACACAATCTTCGATAGTTGAATAACGAGTGAACGATGTGCGTATCAACGATGCAGTGGAATTAACATAATTAGCATATATATGCAGTCGACATAAAGTGACCCTATCACCTGTGATATTAATACCAACACCAGAAGATTGTGATATGATAATTTTAACAGACTCAGCAGAACCAATACCTTCAATCAAAACAAAATTCTCATCTATATTCAATCCACTTGAAGATATAACAACATCACTGGTAAGTACAAGACGTTTATAACCAGCAGCAAGAGCAGCTTCTATCTGAACTTCATCCGCGGTGCCATCTGTGATGTAATCATCGGTGGCATGTTGACCAACGGTGGCATATGATCGTGTATTGACAGATCCAGAAACACCAGTAGGACCAGTAACGCCAGTGGGACCCGTGGAACCAGTTACGCCAGCCGCACCAGAAGGACCAGTAGAACCAGTGACACCAGCAGAACCGGAAGGCCCAGTGGGGCCGGTAACAGACGCACCGGAAGCACCAGTTGGTCCAGTAGGACCAGTTATATATTCGCCAGCACCACTACCAGCAGGACCAGTCGACCGGTAGAGCCATTAGAACCGGAAGGACCAGTTGGTCCAGTGACAGACGCACCGGAAGGACCAGTAGAACCAGTAGGACCAGTAGGACCAGTTATATATTCGCCAGCACCACTACCAGCAGGACCAGTCGGACCGGTGACACCGGTTGGGCCTTGCCCAAACACAGACATGTAATCAAACAACATTATGAAACCTCACAAATATCCGCACAACGCGAGTACTTCAGTACTAGCATCGGACGCGCCATTGAAACCAATCTTACTCTGACTAGCAAGATCAGTCATACATATCACATAATACGTAGTATTAGAAGTAATAGTGAGAACAGAACGTCGAGCAATTGGACCAATAAAAGTCGGAGAACCATAGAAGGTGGTTGCAGTATAAACTCGACCACGAAGGGATTGATTAGTGAAACTGGTAGTAGATGTGGATAAGCCAACATAGACACCTGTATATAATCCGACAGAAGATGCGGATACTGCAATAACCTGGAAAAACACGTCCCATATTCCAATGGGAAGACTTATGCTAAGACCACCCGGATTATAATAAACACCCTTGGCAGGATTATTTTGATAGAGATCAGTACTATCAACTAATGATATTGTCCATTTTGACGGAGACATTGGGAATCCATAAGGAGCTTTGGCGTGCGAATAATATGGATCAACGATAGTATTGTTCGTAACAGCATAGTCAGTGCCACCATAAAGCCACAGGGCAGTAGATGGAGATGAATAAGAAACATAAACAATTATAAAATACTTATCAGAACTCTGGGTAAACTTGACTCGCATGCCAGGGGAATAAATAGAACGAACATCGCCGACAACAGTAACGATGGACATAGGTGCACTAACTGAGTCATATTGCCATATTTCATCCCCACAAGAAATCCATCCACCAGTCGTAGAATCACCACTGCCGGTAGGACCAGTTGGACCAGTCAGACCAGTAGAACCAGTTGCACCGGTCGGACCAGTGCCACTAGGCCCGGTTGCACCAGCAACACCGGTAGGACCAGTGATGGAAGATCCCGTAGGACCAGTAGGCCCAGTTCCACTTGGACCAGTGGCACCAGTTGCACCAGCAGAACCGGAAGGACCAGTAGAACCGGTAGCGCCGGATGCGCCAGCAGGACCAGTAGGACCAGTTGAGCCA
>JBAZDQ010000182.1:0-2998 GCA_041654355.1 Bacteroidales bacterium | reverse complement strand
AACAGGGCGATCTTGTCCTGATACTCCACCGCCCGGTCGGGGGTGAAGTCCAGCCCGGCGACCAATAGATCGTAAATCTGGTCGTGGAGCCGGGGGGCGTTCAGCGGTTCGAGCGATTCGAGCTGCTTGGTCGCAGCGTGGGGGTATCGGATTTGTTTCATTTTTTACCTCATTTTTTCTGCATGTGCAGAATATAACAGAGAGTTACCTGTTATTGTAAATATATCTTCTGGTTTGGTTCCCCGAGACGGTTCGGGGGCGGGGGCGGGCAGAAACGAAGAGGGGGTTGGGGCCTAGTCCCAGTCGAAGACCGGCTTGCCCTGCGCCGCCCGGAGGGCCCGGTCGATGTCGCACTGGGGGATGTCGGCCTCCCCGGAGGGGAGCCTGACGCAGGTGATGCCGTCCAGGAGCCCGGTCGCGACCATCCGATCAGCCAACTCCTGCCCGTGCTGTTCGATAACCTGCTGCCAGGTGACCATCAGCGACCCCTCCCGGCCGGGGGCGGGGAGACCTCGAGCCGGATCCCTTTCTCGCCGAGCCGGGCGGCCAGATCTTCGATGAGGCACCGGCGGCCGACCCACCAGCCGGGGTTGACGAGGGCGGGGTCGCGGAGGTGCTGGCAGCACTCCCGGTATTCGAGGACGAGAGCGACCTCCAGGGGGTCGGCCACGGCGGCGAGGGCTTTCTGGGCCCAGACCCGGTCGGAGGCTTTGGAGTGTTCGGAGAGGTCGGCGTAGGCGGTCTGGATCTGCTGCCGCCACCGCTGGATCTCCGGGTCGTCGGCCGGGAGGGCGTAGCGGTCGCAGAGGGTGTCGAGCAGGTGCTTGGTCCAGTGCGCCCACTGTTCGTGCTCGAGGGCCGCGAGGGTCTCGGGGACGCTGGGGGTCATCGAGACCTCCGGTGCGCGATCTCCCGCCGGCGGGCGAGGTCGTTGAGGTAGGCGGCCCGCTCGGCAGGGATCATGGTCTTCAGAGCCATCGGATCGATATCGAGCGAGGGGTGGAACTCGTCGGCCCGAACCCAGAGCCGGTACCACCAGAGCTTGATGCCGCCGTGCCAGAGCCGCGGCCACCACCGGGGGGTCACGCCGACCCCTCCCGCCGGATCTCTTCCCCCGGCACGACCTGCAGGACGGTGTGGCTCGGGCAGGTCTCTCCGCCGCAGGTGTAGGGGTGGCCGCCGATCGCGAGGTTCATGCAGTAATCGGCCCGTTCGACCACCTGCTCCCGCCCGCAGACCGGGCAGGCGAGCAGAACCTCGTCGTCGGCGGGGAGACCGAGCTTCGCGATCAGGGCGAGGAGTTCGTCGTCGCTGGCATCGACCCAGGGGCGGGGGAGGGCCCCCCACCGGGCGGCGATGTCGGCTTTGATGACGGCAAGCAGGCAGATCCCGGCCTCCTGGTCGGTGAGGGAGACGGTCACGGAACTGCCTCCTCGGCCGCCGGGGTTCGCCCGAGAGGCGGCATCCCGAAGTTGCTCTTGTGCCACCACCGGGCCGGGAACCCGGCTTCGGTCTCCCGGTCAACCGCCTCGCAGCCGAGGGCGTCGGCTGCCCGGATGCCGGGGTGGTGCCGGGGAGCGTACTCGACGGTCGCGGAGGCGAAGCCGTCCAGGAGTTCAACCGTCCGGAGGTAGCGGGGGATCACCCGCGGGGAGAGGATCCGGGCCCGGCCGGTCAGGTGGTCCACGATCCCGGAGTTGTCGTTGTAGACCTCGACCTCCTGGTACCCGGCGTCCTGCGCTGCCCGCAGGGCTTTGATGATCGCGGTGTATTCTCCCCCGGTGGGGGAGTCGGTGACCTGGACCCCGCCCGCGGAGGCGACCAGGGTGCCGTCCTCCTCGAGGAAGAGGTAGCCCCAGCCGCCGACCCCGCCTGCGGCCTCCCGATACCCGCCATCGGCGTAGATCTGGAGGGGCATCAGGGCTCCTCCTCGAGGGTAATGCCCCCGGGTTCATGGTTCGGCATCGGGGGGTGGGGGTTGTGCGGGCAACCCTCCCAGTGGTACGAGACCTCGCCCCGGGCGGCGTCGATCAGGATCCACCGGCCGTCCCGGGTTCGGGCAAAATCCACCGACCAGTACCCGGGGTTCCGCTGCCCGAAGGTCTCGGCCATCAGAGTGAGTTCGGCGACCTCGGCATCATCCACGGTGTTGAGGCGGGCAAGCTGTGCCTTCCAGTCTTCGGGAAGCGGCGTAAAGCCATACGATTCTCGGATCGCGGGCTCAGGCCAGTAGGGGTGAGCGCACTCGACCGCCCCGTCCCGGACGAAGTACCGCCGTTCCCGGGCGACCGGCATCCCCATGAAGGCCGTGAACGGGGCGTCGAGGTCCAGGAACTCCCGGAAGACCAGCGAGTGCCAGGGGAGCCCTAAAAGCCCGGTCAATTCGTGCCACGCGACCAGGTTGACGACATGCGGGAGGAGGGCCTCCTCCGAGGGGACGTAGCAGGTGTCCTTCCACTCGTGCTTGCCGCTGCCCTGGTCCGACCGGAGGAAGAGGGGGTACCCGATCTCGCGGGCAGCGTCCCGGATCTTGGCGACCAGTATCGGAGCGGGGGGAACGCCATCCAGCACTTCGATGAGGCTCCAGATCTCAGGATCGGTCAGGTCCAGAAGGACGGTCTTCGGTGTGGGCAGGAGGGCCCGGATCTTCGGGTACCAGACGCAGAGGCTGGACTCCTCTTCAAGAGCCCGGCGGCGCGAGAAATCTTCTCCCATCAGGGTTCCTCCTCGTCCTCGATCTCGTCGGGGTCCAGCCCGCCTTCGGCGGTTGCCAGGACAGGGGCCGGGGACGCGAAGGCGGCCCGCCACGCCTTGACCAGTTTGTCGCCGAGCCGTTTCTTGGCCGCGGCCTGGGCGAGGAGGCAGGGGCCACAGGTCACCCGCCCCCCGCCGCCGAGGATCGCGGGGGCGCCGCAGATGTGGCAGCGGTTGCCCTTCTTGATGTCGTCCTGCACGTCGGGCGGGAAGGTCGCGTTGACAAAAGCCTCGCAGATGAGTG
>JBAZDQ010000181.1:0-3007 GCA_041654355.1 Bacteroidales bacterium | reverse complement strand
GAGCGCCAAGTGTAAATCCCGGCCACTGCAAAGAACGCTACTCCGGCGATCAGAAGAGCGCGTTTGAACGCCTCAAGGTCAAAGGGGGCATATAAGCCAAAAGTCAAGAAAGACCACAGAGCTAAGAGCCCCATCCCCATCCCTCCGCTGAAGTACGCCGGATCTCGATAATAGGTCGCCCGGGAAATCTCATCCTTGCAGGGGTATTTCTCCCCTGCGACTCCGGGGATCAGCCAGTCGCCGGGGTTGCCGATCATAGTCCCTTCGAGCGTCTGGATCTCGGTCCTCTCGGTCAGCCTCACGGCCTCGACCCCAACGGGTTTTTTCCTAAATTCTGCCATGCTCTTTCACTCCTCTACCAGCAATGGCCCCGTAGTACTCTCTTCGTATACTTTTTGGAGTGCCAAGGTTGCGACATATGCCGCAAGGTATTGATCTGCCTCATCTAACTTCTTATCAAGCCAATCAAAGAATCCCATTTGTCCATCCCTCCTCTACCAGCCTTGTCTTCAAGATCTCTGGGTCAAGCGGGTCCACCACCGGACCATCCCCGTAACTGTAACCCCTATCGCAGTGCTCGACCGGGTTATCGTACACTGTGCAGGTCATACAGTGATCGCAGCACGGGTCGTCACAGGACTTGCATAGGCAGGTCCCGACGTATTTGCATCCGTTGTATACCATTTAGTCCACCTTCCTGGTCTCTACCAGCGTTCGCTGGTGCTGCTCCTCCAGCCAGACCGGGATCGACTGCTCGCCACACTCAATAATGGCCTCCGCGATGCCGTTCAATGCCGCGTGCTCCGGGGACTGCGGGGGCCTCCGGGAGAGCCGCTTAATTCGTGTAAGCGCCTTGCCTGCTTCGAGTACACTCTCGCCCGGTTCGATCAGTATTCCCATGCTCTTTCACTCCTCTACCACCTTGGGGCGGTTTTTATGTGCTCTATTGCTTCCAGCAGGTCTTTTCTTGTATATTGCCCCTGCCCCAGGACAGAATCCACCCACGCATCGCCAAGGGCGTATTCGTCAATATCCTCTGGATTTAACCCAAGATACTCAGCAACAAGGCGGTACGCCTCTTGTTCGGTTTCACCTTGTTTCTGTGAGTAGGTGCCTGCCCGATTCACTAGCCGGATTATTTCATCAAGCGTATCCTTCTGCCTCATTTTTCTCACTCCTGCTCCGCTTTTTGGCCTTCCCCCTTCATTTCCAGCAGTTTTACAATTATCTCCTCATAACTCTGGCGAGGGTGGGCTTTGAGGGCATCTAGTTGGGCCTTAGTCCCCTTGGAGATGGTGATGGTGGTCTTCTCCATCAAATCACCTCTGCGCCACCCTGAGCCAATCCCCGATCTGGCTTAGCCCGGCCTGCCATTCTTCATCGGTTTTAAATTCATCCCAGTGTGCGCGAAAAAGAGGGGCGTGGGGGCAATGTAGGATTCTACGAAGTTTGTAGTCCACAAACCAAACTTCCCCCATTCCCGTGCCCACTTCAGCCAGTGTATTCCCATGACGGGTTTCAAATTTCGTCATCCTCCCATACTGTGCTAAGTACCTGAACTTCCCCTGCTTTGTCATAGTAAGTCATAGGTTGTAATAGTAGATAATGGTTTGTAATAGTAGAGGATCTATCTCTCCTCTACCATGTCATCGCAAACTTCGCTCGACTGCCGAAATGCTGAGATACGCCCCGGAGGGACATACCGGAGACAGTCCATGCAATAGTAACCGGGACGCATTGAGGTAGGATCGTCCTCCGCGACCTCAACAAATCGATGGGCGTCTTTTCTGCACCGGAATATGCGCCGGAAAATTGAGTAGATCAACGTTTCTTCGAGTTTGAGGGCCATATCTATCTCTCCTCTACCACGCCAATCGGTGCGGCGTGCTGAGTTATTTGTTTCAGAAGTCGTTGTCGCGCAGTGTGGCAAACACCATCTGGTACCAACCCATGAATCTGTACCATGTTTAGGGCATGAATCAAATCCTGAATCAATACCGCTTCTGCTTTTGGCAGCGTGTAGCCTTGTGCTTTGAGTTGTTCTTGGATCGGATCACTCATGCACCCAAACGAAATGCCAATTTCAACCATTCCTCTGCACCTATCGATCTTCTTCTACCAGGTCTGTTTTCAGATTGGCTATTCGCGTCCTCTTTCTCATCTCGGACTTCCGATTAGAACATAGTTCCATCAGACGGTCCAGAGTAGGAGTGTCTGGGGGTTCCGCTGCCTGCCCGCCAGCCTTCGCCCGCTCGATGGCCCACTTGACGCGCTCCATCTGAAATTTTACGTCCCGCATCGCGTGCATGTACCCTGAGTATTCCCCGTTTGCGTAGGGGTCGTTTCGGGGGCGGGTCAGGTCTTCGTACACTTCGGTTTTCCGGGCAATCTCCAGGTTGCACCAAGCAATCACATGGTCGGCCCCTTCTTTGTCGATCATCGATCTATTCCTCCTCTACCACCCTGCCCGCGTTGACCCCTTCGCGGTCGAGGATACTGTGGATCTTGCGCTCCTCCTCATCGCGGGTCTTGCCTGACACTACATATGAGTGGATAAAACCCGCTTTCATCAGGTGCTTAAGCACCTTCCGAGCATACTTCCGGTCGGACTCTTTCTGCTCCTCCGGCAGTCTCGAGTACGGCACCCATAGTTGTTTCTTCCACCGTGCCAGCCGCTCCGGGGAGATGGTCTCGCTCTCGGCAATGGCCTTCGACCACTCGACCCATTGCAGGTGCTCGTAGCGGGCGATCTCTTCGACCAGTTCTTCGTAAGAGTTGATCCGGTTGATCGGGCATGAGTCCATGTGTCCCGGTACTTTTCCACTCACGCCGCACCTCCAAGGGGAGGAGAAGAGATCCAGCCGTTCACAGCGGATCTCGTCACATACTTCTTTAGATGGTTTCATCTTTCATTCCTCTACCAGTCTGCGGATCTCGTCCTGCGGGGATAGGATCGCCGGATCAGGGCAATGCTCGTCACACGAGTAGATGAGACGGCCGGACACCC
>JBAZDQ010000180.1:0-3018 GCA_041654355.1 Bacteroidales bacterium | reverse complement strand
AGCAGTTAGTATGTATATCAAGCTAGATAAAACTGTAGCTGAATTTCCTACTGTATTTGCACAAATTAAAACTACAGGTAATACGTGGGAAGAGGGTTATTTAGAAACTTTAGACACAATAAAACCGTCTATATGGTATAAGCTAGCATTTACCTATAATAATAGTACTGGAGCTTTAACTATCTATATTAATGATGAGGAAGCAGCAACTACTACATTATCAGGTAATTTAGTACTAACTGATTATGAGCCTCAATTTGGATTAGTTGGTATCGAAAGCGGTACTTATAATATACGAGAGCTAATATTCTTTGACAGTTATCAGACATTAGAAACTTTAGAAGAGCTGAATGATCTATATTTTGAACCTACAGATGATATGGTTAGTTTATGGTTATTTAATGAAGGATATGGTAATATTACATATGATTCTGTAGCTTCTTATGAAGGTACAATAATCAAAGGTAGTTGGGAACAGTTAGCTGCTGTTAGAATTTATCCTAAAGTAGCTAGAGTACTAAATTCATCTAGTTCAGAAATTTATGTTAGAGATGCTTCTATATTTGAAGTTGGAGACACTATCTATGTAGTTAACCCTGATACTAATGAAACGTTGGCCGTTAATTCTATTACATCAATAGACACTAATATTCTTACATTAGCGGATACTTTATCCATAGACGATACTAATGCGGTAGTTATTAAAGACTATAACATGCCTATTTATCCGGAGTTTAACCTTACTGGTGTAACATATAACTTTGATTTATTTAACTATTATAAGACTTCTGAACCTGAATTATTTGTAGTAGTTAAATCTGATGAGCCTAAATCTGTAACTGTTACCCCTGTTTATATTCAGTATCGAACACCGGGATTATTAACACAAGATATTACTGATGATTTTGCTGTGTTTAGAGTAGAGTTAATAGATAACGGAACGCTACAACCTTATTACATGGATGGTAATTTTTATATAAATATAAGAGCAGTCAATAATTACTATGCTTTATATTTAGGAGAAGACACATACCTATATAATGTATTAGACGAAGACTTTACTTCAATTAAGATTGAGCAGTGGATAAAGGTTATTACTGCTGATAATGACCCTGTATATTTATTCGGACAGTTAGAAACTGCCGATTCCCCATATGAAGACTCTTATGTAGAGAGCAGTACCCCTTTATCATTAGGTTATTGGTATCATATAGGGCTGGTATATGATGAGACGGATGGATATTTAAGATTATACATAGATGGTACATTAGATACTGAACAATATCTTGGAGGGCAGATTAATAGCGATAGGTTAATCTCTATAGGATTAGCTGATACTGAAAGTTATACTGCCACATATGATGAGATTAAAGTATGGAATATAGGAGATGCCGTAGAAGATATTAATACAAAGCTATATGGATATGAATCCGGACTAATATATTATTATAGTTTGGATACAAACATAGGCACTATAGCAGATGATATTTCTATAAATGGTTATGACGGTATTATTGTTGGTGACGATTACTCTTGGGAATCTAGTGAAATAGAATTAGAATCTCCTGATGTTAGTGATACTTTAGATGTGCATTATCTTAATAAGATACTAAGAGACAAGTATGTATTTAAACCTAAGACTTTATCATCATCTGAGTATTTGAGGTTGTATAATAATGTTATTAGGCTTAGTATGGAACCTGATTTTTATGAGTTTGTGATAGATAACCTAGCTATGTATGATTATGATAGCACACTCTATACAGTTAGCGAAGTCTTTTATTATAATAATATAAAATTGTACAAGATAAATCATTCTACAAGTAACACTATAAAACTTATTACTGCTGATATTAATGATACTATTTATAGAGCTACTTTAGTATCTACTAATGGTGTTAATATACAAGAGACTATTTCAAGATCACCAGAAAAATTATTAGCGTTTGTATTTGATAGTGGATTAGTTTATTTGTATGTACCAAAATACTTTAAGCACGCAGTAGCCTCAGTAAGGATTTATGAGTCTTAGGGGGAATAATTATGGATATAAAAAATGTTAATAATATAGCTCAGGTAGCTAATAATACACGGCTGTTTTTGATGAGTCTTGACGCTTATATGTCAAGACTAGATCTGTTAAGGAATAGTGTAGAGTTAGTTGATACTAATTATTCGTATAATAATGAATTATCTGGATGGGTGTATTATGATACCACAGCATTAAGTGCTTATCATGTTTTTAGAGTAGCGTTACCTGATGGATTTGTAGCTAACGATTATAATACCATGTATTACTCATTATATAATATGCCTAATTTATTGGTATATTCATTAGGAGAGCTAACTACCCCTGAAGATTACGGGTCAGCAGAATCAGAACTACCTTTTTGGTGGGGTTATGATGCTAGCTATTTATATGTATATGTTCCTACTGATGGAGCTATGGAAGATAAATACAGTTTTTGGTTACCTGTAAATTACACGGATGAAGAATACAATATATTTTTTAATAGAGCGCACACGTTTTACATTGATTACAGAATTTAAGGGGAGGTATAACATATGCCACATCCAGACAATGGTATAGCAACAAATGCAACTGTACGAGAAGTTACTGCTGCATTAGAAGTATTGGGTACAGCAGATTTAGCTACAGAAGTAACACTTAATGATATATTAACTGCTTTATTATCAGTTATAAATGAAAGCGATGAAATAAAGGCAAGTATAACAGGAGATATAGAAATAGGAGCTGTACAGGTAGATAATGTACAGTTGATAGATGCAGACGGACACAAACCTGATTATACTGCCGATGGAGAAAGTAAAACAACAATAGCAGACGGAAAAAATGTAGCTCTAGGTACAACTACTGATTTAAATACAGCGGATACAGTAGTAGGGTTAATGAAATATCTAAAAAGCAAAATGGATTATCTTATAAGTTTAGACGAAATAACCACAATGACAAGTGGTGATATAGAAGTAAACGATACTACTCCCGTAGTATTAAAA
>JBAZDQ010000179.1:926-3021 GCA_041654355.1 Bacteroidales bacterium | reverse complement strand
ATTATAGCCCGAGGGCTTTATGAGCACTTCTCGGAAAATAAGACGCCGGGCTGCTGCCGGTTTATAATAGACCCTTCTGGGTTTCCGTTCACATCAAAAAAGGTTATTGAGAACCATGAAGATTCAACTCTGTCACTGGGAACAGAACGGGTATAATGACTCAGACTTTTATACCGCCTGGTATGAGGAAGAGACGGATCATATCGGAGCGGATTGTGTCTGGACTACCCGCGGAGTCATGACCGGAGATCCCACGGATAAGGTGGGGGTCCGTGTGAATGCCGCCGATCCGATTCTGGTCAAAGCATACGAGGCCCTGGAGAAGTACATCCGGAAGGCCCTGCTTGACGACTACACCCGCCGGCACACGGAGCCGGATGTGGAGGATCTCCGGGTCGGAATGACCTGTGAGACAACGCGGAAGGTCAAGTGTGCAAACCGCGCCGACAAGTGCCCGAAGTGCAATGGTACTGGATTCTGGGTCAATCCCAAGAATCCCGCAGACAAGCGTGAGTGTTTCGGCTGTAAGGGCCGAGGGGCAAACAAGTCTGGTGGCTGGCTTCAAATCCCAACCGGAACCGTTATCATTGTTGACTCTTGGGATAGCTACGGCAAATTCTATTCCAATGGATACAACCGTCCCAATAGAGGAAATACCACGGTTTCCGGTAAGCTGGTCAACGGCACAGTAGTTACCGTGAAACTGGAAAACCTGAAGCAAGCTGGGGATCCTCCGATGGAGGCGGATTTCCGGGAAAAGGCTCACGCCTTAGCGTGTGCGGGGCAGTTTCAGGCAGCTACCGGGGTCAAGTGTGCATGGTTGTCCGAACACTATGCTCCCTGTCCTCAGTCATTCAAGGATCAGATTCCACTGTCAGTGTAAATAGGAAAATTAAAATGCGAAGCATTCAGGTTTACAGAAGTACGCGAATTGACCCAATTCCGAATTTCCTTCGTCCTCTTGACATAATCAAGGGGAATAAGCATGCTACTCTTGCCCGGACCGAGGGGAATGCAGGACCCGGAGTACCGGGAGGTGCGGCTCCTGGAGGTGGACGTGGAGGAGCCGGTGCCCAGTCCGGAGGCGTTGATGGGAGTGTGGTCCGTTGCGGTAGCAACGGAGGCACTTCGGCTGTGGTCTGCCTCGGGGCAGTCACAGGAGAACTTCGCTAAGGCTCATGGGTTCCCCGTGAGTCGATTTCGCAGTAAGGCTGCAATTAAGGCAAGGAAGGGTTAATTCAATGGCTGCAAAGGGTTCTGGTTCCGGGGTTGGATGTATCACTATCATCGGTTGTGATCGTGAAGAATTGAGAAGGGGGTTGACTCCGAATCAATCGGAGTTAAGATAGGGTCATGAGACAGGCGGTTCGGGTTTGGGATGAGAAGAACGGGCGGTGGCAGGAAGTTGCCCGGGTTTCTTCCGAAACCCAGGCCGAGGAGAAGGTAGCTGCGCTTTCCAAAGAGGGAAAGAAGGCTTATTTCCGAACCGTTTACTTGACTGAGGTTGACGCGGAGTAAAAGAAAGGTTAAGATACTCTCATGGCACATATCCTCGGCGTTGCGAAGGGTGAGCTTCTCCTGGAAATCTCCGGGGAGGTGGTTCCGGATTCCAAGCTGTCCGATGTTCAGTTTGGAGATTTCATCCGATGCTGCCTGGGGCTCCGGCCCCTGACCTGTGATGACGACGCCAGGGGACGGCGGGGAGCTTCGACTAAGAAGAGCCGGCGGGTAGCACTCGCCGAGGTGTCTCATGAGCCCGTGGTGAGGCCGGCGGCCCCGGAGCCCCTCCGGGTAAGGGAGGAGCCGAGAACGGTTCCTGTGAAGCGATGGGACGGCAAGAATCTAGTTGCCACGGGGGAAGAGACAGTGGTGATGGTGAAGGTGTTTGGGTGATTAATATGGCCAAGCCCTGTCCGTCCAACCAAGGGAGATTTGACGTGAGATATCGCAATATCAAGAGACTTTATGATGTGGTGGATCGGGCTCTATTCCGGGCTGATTCCAAGCTTTCGTATACGAGGACGCTGGAGGCTTTGGAAAGGCTGGCCACTGAGGTCCACGCCACGGAGACGGACTGCGATGTATGGTCAATTGG
>JBAZDQ010000179.1:0-916 GCA_041654355.1 Bacteroidales bacterium | reverse complement strand
CACGGAGGGCAGGGATCGGCGGAATACCGGGTTCTTAGTGGCCTGGGGAGCATTTATTCCCCTGGGATGACTGATGGACCTGAAGAGGATAGCGCGGAAAAGGACGTATACGAGGCTCTTGAGAGCAAGCGTGGTTGACAATGGACGGCTGGGTATACATTAACGGGTTTACGGGGAAGCGTCCTCCTGGGGCCAACGGGAGATATTCCGAGGTATCGGTGGATTATTCCCAGAGTCCGGCGCGGGATTCTTTGGGGACGGTGGCCTTCTTTGACCAAGCCCAGAAGGATCTTGACAAGTTGCTGCCTGATCATGCGGATCGGGTAGAGATATGGGATCGGGTACTTGGGTACCTGATTGCGTACAAAGAGATTTGACAAAAGATATCCCAAGGGTTATCTTTCTAAATAAGGGGCGATTCAAATGACTCAATTGGACCTGGAAGAGCAAATCAAGGTTGATGTTATCCGGAATCTAATTGTGCTTTTGATCGGGCAAAAGGCCGGATGTAGACTTTCGGATCTGGAAAGGTCGCGGGAGCTGGATCTATTCCGTGCCACTGAGGATCTTGATGTGGGGGCCATTGTAGATTCTCTTGTTCGGGCGGGGAAGGTGGTCCGCATGAGGTTTGGGATTCCCGTGTATGGGTGGATTGAGCTTCTGTTCCCGGAGGGAACGGTTTTCCAGAGTGATTAGTCTTGACAACAGATATCCTAAGAGTTATCTTTCTAAATAAGTTCGGCGCAAGGAAATTCTTGATATCATCCATAAGCGTGTGAATGAAGTGATGGAGGATATCACTCGGCGGCGCAAGGTGGATTTGCACTGGTATTCTTTCTCTACGGACAGGGACGTAGACAACGATGATGGTAACGGATCGGATGGGGATATTTCGATCCGTATATGTACGCGGACT
>JBAZDQ010000178.1:0-3025 GCA_041654355.1 Bacteroidales bacterium | reverse complement strand
CCTGGATGCGCTTCGCCTCCAGGTAGACCCGCCGCACTGCTGCGAGCCGCACCAGCCGGCGAGCGATCTCGTCGGGGGCGTCAGTGGTGGGGGTCTTGTCGAACAGGTCGCCGATGAACCTCGGACCGCCGGCGTGCTCGATGCGGCCGTGGTCCTTCAGCCATCCCTCGATGGTCGCAGCCTCCACCTCGCGTCCACTCTCGAACACCGCGTAGATGGCGGAGAGGATCTCCTGGTGGGTGGTCCGGTACAGCTCGCTCGGTCGCACGAGGCGCATCACCTCGGGGATGCACCCGGGCTCCAGCGCCGCCGTCGCCACCAGGATGCGTTCGGACTGCTCGTCGTTGGCCAGCGGAATCTGTCGTTCTGGTTCAGCCATTCGACCCAGCTCCGATCCGGCGCAACAGGGCCGCAAGAGCAACGCGAGCATTGTACTGCGACCCGAAGCACGGGCCGTCGATGATGCCCTGGCTGTCGTCATCGATGACGTAGCCATACAAGATCCAGTACCACACGTCTCGCAGGCTCTGATGTTTCATCACCTTGGCGAGAAGGCGGCCGAGCGGAGAACCGTCGCGGTAGACCCCCCAGTTCCAGGCACCGTCTTCGAGCCACTTCATCCAGACCAGGCCTGGCGGCAGCGCGAGAGGGTCGGGGGGTTCTGAGGGAGGGGGCTCGCAGGAGGCATGAGCCTTGCGCAGAGCAGCAACGAGAGCCGCACGGGCTTCGTACCCGGACATCTCTTCATGCCCGGAAACCGACGAGGTTGTCGGAGACTTCGGGTACATCATCCACCAAGACCAGCGGTTGGTGCCGACGCAGACGTACTCACCGACCACCCTGCTGCCGTTCAAAACCTGCGCCTTGAACGCTCCGAGATGACGCCAGGACAGGCCTTGCGGTAGCAAGTCAGGAGACGGCTCGCGTGAGCCATAAGCCTCCCGCACAGCAGCGGCGAGAGTAGCACGGGCTTCAGGCTCAGACGGACCTTCACCGCCAATCTTGAGCCCTGGCGGCAACCTCGGATCCGCCATCCACCAAGACCAGCGGTCGTTGCCGTCGGGGACGGACTCAGCGACGACTTCTCCGTCGGTTTTCACGACCTGTACCTTGAACGCACCGACCACGCGCCACGAGAGCCCAGGTGGGATCGCGAAGATGTCGGCACGCTTCTTCGTGTCCGCCGCCTCTGCGCGCAGACGCCTCGCGAGAACAGCACGCGCCCCATACTCGGTTGGCGCGATCCCCTGGCGTTTCGGATCGTCATCTTCGAACAGCCCGAGGCGCTGCCACCGCCAAACAACGGGATCGTCGCTGGTGCGTTGCCACGGCTCGACGCGGGCGACAATCACCGGTCCGTCACGAACGTCCCAACGATCCGGCTCCCAACCAGCCGACACAGCCCAAACCCAACGCAGCCCCGGTGGTAACTCGGGGTCGGGCTCAGGCTCAGCAAGAGCCGCGGCAGCAAGCGGCGTATGCTCGCGCAGGTGACGAGCAAGTGCGGAGAGTGCCGTGTGCTCGTCGTCCTCGATCCCCCAGTCGCGAGTGCCGTCCAGTCGCTGCCAACGCCAACCAGCGGGCGTACAGCCAGTGGCACCGCACTGCTCGACGCGACCCACGATCAACGACTCGCAGAGCGCCTCCCAGCGCCCTGTCCCGTCAAAGGCCGACCCCGACCAATCCCAACGTAGACCTGGAGGGAGCGCGGTGGGCTTGAGAGCCTGCTTGGCGTCACGCTCTCGGTCACGCAGCTCGCGCAGCTCCGCCCGGTCCTCAGTCAGCAGGGTCTTGGTCCGCTCCAGCTCCTCCGCCAGCTTCGCAGCCTGCTCGCGCGCTTGGTCGCGCTCCCTCTCCGTGATGGTGAGCGCGTGTTCGAGCGCCTGCGCCTCGGCTCCGTCGAGCGGTACGCGGTCGCGAGCACCGCTCCGCGCCGGAGTGTACTTCGCCCTGTCGCGCGGCTCCACCCACTGCTCCCGCAGCTCGTCGCGCTCTGCAACCAAACGGCGAGCAACTTCTGCTGTGCTCTCGTCTGGACCCACGCGGAGAGCATCCCGCACTTCGACTGTCCAGTTTTCCCAGTTCTCATGCTGCTTCGCTTCTCGAACCTTGTGCTCAGCCAGCAAGGTCTTGGTCCGCTCCAGCTCCTCCGCCAGCCTCGCCGCCCGCTGGTCCGCCTTACAGGCCTCCGCTCGCTGGTAGTCGAGATCGATCACCGCTTGGCGGCGCTCGGCGGCAACCTTCTGCACGGCCTGCAGCGTCGCCTCCGCATCACCGGTTTCGATCATAAGCGCGCGGTCGATCGAACGAAAACGGCTCGCCAGCGCATCCCGATGCTCCCAGGCCTTCTGACACTCGGCGTCCGACCGCTTCAAGTCGTGCTTGAGGCCTTCGATCAGCTCGCCTCTTTCGACCGCCAACTTCTGTGCCTCGTCACGCTGCTGGCGAGCCTCATCGCGTTGGTCGAGGATGTCCTTGCGCTCAGCGGTGAGCTTCTGCACCTCCGCGTACAAGCGATCCCGCTCGTGGACCACTCCCCACGCGGCGTCGTCGGTGGTGGTGTCGAGTGGAGCCATCAAGATACTGCGCACCTTGGTGTTCAGGTCGCGAAGCTCGTGATACTCGCGGGACGTCTCCTGCTCCGACACGCGCCACTCGTCGCGCTCGTTCTCTGCCGCTGCCACTCTTGCTGCTAGCTCCCGGTACCCGTCGAGTTTCTCATCGGCAACGCGATCAAACATGAACTGGTACTTCGCCAGAGCTTCGTCACGCAACCGACGCAGCCTCTTGAACGCGCCGCGGACCGTGGCAAGCAGGCGCTGGCGGCGCTCGGTGAGGACTGCGACCTCCTTGCGGGCGGCGTCGCGCTCCTTGATGGCCTCATCGCGCTCACACTCCGCGCAGACAAACGGTTCGTGCTCGCTCACGGCTTGCTCCTCTCCAGGCGCTTCAGCAGCTTCAGGTTGTCGCCGAGCTTCTTCTGGGTCTTCTCGGCGGCGTCCACCGCTCGACCGAGCGCTAGATC
>JBAZDQ010000177.1:0-3034 GCA_041654355.1 Bacteroidales bacterium | reverse complement strand
GGAATAGAATATGTAGAGTATGCCGATGAACTTGAATGTGCACTTGTAAACGAATCAGGAGACGAAGAGTTCGAGCATGCATGCTGGTACGACAAGAAAGAACTGGCGCTGCTATGAGCGGCATATCGTTGAGCCTGCTGCCGAACGGCGAGGTCGTCACGGTGCTGCCAGTGCCCATGACGGACTTTGCCATATGCAGCACGGGCCACGTGAACGAATGCCAGGAGGGGTCGCATGACGGGCGGTGCCTGTTCGTCCGGAAAGAAGCCATCGAGGAAATATTCGAGTGTGTGCATTTCAACCCCAAGACCGGCGAACCCCGCAAGGGCTGCGTGGTCATGGAAATCAAAATACTTAAACCGGATTTATTCTAAACATAAACAATATGATGCTAACCCATAAAATTTGTTTGAATCCAACCGTAAAACAAGAAATTGCTTTAATAAAAGCTGCCGGAACCGCTCGCTACACGTGGAATTGGGCATTAGCGGAATGCGAGCGATATTATAGAGAAACAGGTAGAATGGCAAACTTGTCCGAAATGAAAATTTTTTGGAACAAATGCAAGCCTGCATGGACAAAAGAAAGTCCTAAAGACGCTAATCAGCAGCCATTTATGGATTTACAAAAGGCATACAGACGTTTTTTTAAGCATCTTGTTGGCAAACCTAAATTCAAGTGCAAGGGCCGGTCAAAGGACAGCTTTTATATTAGCAATGATAAGTTCAGTGTGAAAGGCAAAACAATTCGTTTATCCAAAATAGGTCATATTAGTATGCGTGAAGCTGTACGCTTCGTAGGAAAAATAATATCCGCCCGTGTAAGTCGTACGGCAGGAAAATGGTACGTCAGCATAGTAATTGACGTACAAACAGAAAGCAAACCCGGAACGGAAATTATAGGCATTGATCTTGGATTGAAAACTTTTGCTGCCCTATCAACTGGCGAAAAGTTTGAGGCCCCAAAACCGCTCAAAAAATCGCTTGACAAATTACAAAGGTTGTCCCGTAGCCATTCCCGAAAACAAAAAGGTAGTGCAAATAGAAAAAAGGCAACAGCCAAACTATCAAAACATCATGCACGGATTGCCAGCATACGAAAAGATTTTCTCCATAAACTGAGTACACAGATAGTATCGAGAGCCAAGATAGTATCTGTTGAAGATTTATCCGTAAAGAAAATGCAAAAGTTGTATGGGCGGGCAGTAGCAGATGTCGGTATGTACAAGTTCCGTCGCCAACTCACGTACAAATGTCAGAAGTCGGATGTCGGATGTGTAATCGTTAACAGATGGTATCCGAGCTCACAATTGTGTAGTCAGTGTGGTCAACGACAGAAAGTTACCCTCGTCAACCGTGAATATAAGTGTTTGCGCTGTGGACTCAAAATGGATCGAGATCACAACGCAGCAATAAATATCTGTACGGCGGGCTTCGCCGAAATCAACGCCTGTGGACATGAAGGCTCTGACGGCAAGACTATCATTGCCGTGAAACCATCATGGTTGAAGCAGGAACTTAACCGTTGTCAAATGGATGCATTTAACAACAAAATAAGAAAGCAGGACTCTTGAAGAAAATATTCTGGCTGGACACTGAAACCACGGGCGTAGACTGTAACAAGCACGCCATCATCCAACTCTCAGCGCAGATCGAGATCGACGATACCGTCAGGCACGTCATCAACATGCGCATCCAGCCGTTCCCGGGCGCCGAGATCAGCCCGCAGGCGCTGGAAATCAACGGCATGACCGAGGAAGAAATCCAGGCGTTCACGCCCCTGGACAGCAGTCTGAAGACCCTGAAGAATATCCTGAAGCGCTACGTCAACAAGTTCAACCGGGACGACAAGTTCGTCATAGCCGGCTACAACGTAGGCTTTGACACCAACTTTCTCAGGGCCGCGTTCGACTATATCAATGATCCGTACTACGGCAGTTGGTTCTTCCCGTGCAACCGGGACGTCATGACGTACGTGGCGGACTACATCACCATGAGCGGTGTAAGGCTGAAGAATTATCGGCTGGAAACCATGTGCGAACATTTCGGGATTGAGCTCAAGGCGCATGACGCGATGAGCGACATCGAGGCAACAAAGCAACTATATGAAATCATACATGATTGGAAAAAAGCATGATTGATCTGACAAAATTTTGTAAACCGCATCACAAATATTTCGGAGAGCCCTGGTCCTCCGGAGAGTATTCGTACGCGACGGACGGCGCCATAGCGGTCCGGATTCCAAGGATCGACGTAAAGGAGAAACCGAGGCACCTGGATGTGGATTCCGTCATCGCAGAAGCCAAAGAAAAGGTCAGCCAGGATTGGGTCGTTCCGCCGCCGGTCAAGATCAAGCAGAACAAATGCTACGAGTGCGGCGGAGACGGGTATCTGTATATGTGTATAACGTGTAACGGAGATGGATGTCATGATTGCGACGACGTCGGTTGTTTGACCAAAACTGACTGGATCAACACATTCGGTAGAGTTGATAGCGACAGGTTCAGAGTACCGTGTTCCTACTGCGAAGGCACCGGTATCGAGCTGGAATACAGCAGGGTCATGATTCACGGCGCAGCATTCGACGGCAAGTATATCAAGATGATCGACGAGCTTCCGAACTCGCAGATCAGTGTATGCAGCGAGATCGCCCTGTTCAGGTTCGATGGCGGCGAAGGTGCCTTGATGCCAATAAGGTTATAATTTATTTCTATGTGACTTATTTTTTTCACTGAAAGGAATGTAATATGAAGCGCACAGCCATAAGATACATCACCAGGGCTGACAGTGTAGTCAAAATTACCGGCATAGACAACGCAGCAACGATAGCTGACATCAAAAAAGAATTTGGAGAAAAGGTATGGGATAAATACCAAGCTGGGCATCCATTCTATTATGGCATGGAGAACAAACGGTTAAGCGTTCATTTCGAACGTGCAAATTCTACATACTTATCGCAAATACAAGCAGGCGATTTGTATACCCACGAAGGATTTGCAACGCTTATCGCCGTTCTTCAAGCAGCCGGCAACAGA
>JBAZDQ010000176.1:1289-3036 GCA_041654355.1 Bacteroidales bacterium | reverse complement strand
CCCCGGAAACGGGGGGGGGGGTGTAGAAACGATAAAACAGAAAAACAAATGGTTAACCAACTCGCAGACAAAACCCCCACCGAAGCAGGGCATTGTTTATTTTCATTCCAGAAAATGGTACTTGGCGCAAGGTATCAAAACGGGAACACCTGCTGATACATACAGAATCCATATCTGGAATCAAGAAGTATAAGGTTTTGGGAGGGCGACTGGAAGTCCATACCCTTGTCCATCGCATAAGCATCAAAGCCTTTCAGCGAGTTATTGACTACGCATTGCTCGGTGAATATCGGCTGGTGCCAATGTCCTATGAACGCCTTGTCAACTTTTAGGGATTTTGAGATTTTGAAAAACCAACGCAACATGGGCGGGTAGATACCACCTATACCACCCTGGTACTTGAACTCGTATCCGTGAGCAAAAAGGATTCTCTTGTCCATCAGCTCCACTATTGCCAACTGCGCCTGCGGGATAATGAACTCAAACTTGTTTAACCCCATCAGCTGACAGGTTTCCTGCAAGTCGAGATACATTCCATACTCCAGGCAGACATCCGTAAAATTGGCAAACTGGATCCGATGGGAGGTCCTGGAGTGGTTGCCACCCAGGCAGACCACATAAATTTTCTCAACATTCAGATTGTCGTGGATAAATTTAAGCCCGGAAAGTAGAAGATTCCGGGCTGTTCTGATAGCTTTCAACGGGGCCTGAGAATTGGTTTGCATCAATTCGTCATGAATCCAGCCCCCGATAAAATCTCCCAAAAGGGCAATTAGCACGGAGTTGATGTTATACTTAGCCTGGTGATGTGATATGATCTTACACATCTGAAAAACAGTGGAATCAGCCCTTTCCTTTGCGATTTCCGGGTTATACTCGTTCAGCCCAAGTACCGAATCCTTTCTCACATTCTCGTCAATGTGCCAGTCCGAGAACTGCACAATCGGAATGGTTTGCCTGCCTGGATCTGACGTAGGAGGTTTTATCTCGTGAATTTCCACTCCCCCGGAGATCTTCAGGGATTCCAGGATCTGATTCATTTCCTCCTCTTTGCCCCTTAGCCTTTCAAGTTCTACAAGGTCAATCTCCGGAGGGGTGCATCCGTTTTTTTGCGGTACCTTTAATCTTGCCCGGCCTATCGCGGCACTCTCCTGATCGGTTAGTTTTACCCTGTAGTTTCTTGTTCCGTCAGCCTTTTTGTAGCTGTTTATATCCTTGCCCCTGAGTGAGCAGATAACGCGCATTTCATCAACGCTCAATCTTACCCTTGTATCTTTTGCATTCATCCTACCATCTTTTTGTGAATAATGTGTATTTTATTCCGGCCATTCCGTAGACCCGGAACGTTCCGTCTGTTATCGCTCCTGCACCTATATAATAGGTCATGCGATCCCTTGTATATCCAGCCTGTAACTCAAGGCTCATTGCCGGAAGTGTGTAATAGTTTAGCCGGGCATCAACGTAGATTTCGTTTCTTGCCCCTTTTTCTTTGATTGTAGAGAGTGTATGTGTATTATAGACCACTATACTATCCAGTTTAGGATTATACCCCGAAACCCACGCTTTATAGCTTTCCCCTGCGTAGTATTTTTGCTCAATCGGAATCATGAGTGTATCTCTGACGTAATAGGGAACTTTTATGGTGTCGGAAATTGTTAGAAGTGTCGGTACGGTAGTGAACTTCTTTACCGCAACAGGTATGATTTTCTCCGATTGCGGCTCGGCTATTCGTATTGTGTCGTACTTT
>JBAZDQ010000176.1:0-1279 GCA_041654355.1 Bacteroidales bacterium | reverse complement strand
TGGATAGACCTTGATTGTCAGCGGGATTTCAACATCCGCATAAGGATCGGTTGTTCGTATGGTATCGTATTTTACAATCGTTGTGGTGTCTGTAATTACCTTGCGTATCGGGTTAGTCAGGTGTGACCTGACTACAATGCTACACACAATACCAATTATGATACCGACAAGTAGTATTCCAAGATAGTTCAGTATTGTTTTCATAGGTTGGGTTATTCTATTGTGATGTACGTTTCTCCCTCGTAATCATCAATCAGTTTTGTGATATATTCTTCCCAATAGATTGAGTTTACCAATTTTCCGACAACCCTGTTTTCGCCTACCAAAATGCAGCCTGATGTATGGTTTTCGTGATTCCCTCGGTGCATCCTTATCCCTGTGAAAAACGGAACGTTCAGCAGTAGCGGAAGTTTTCGGTTAAAAGCTGGGGAGTGGTTTACTATGACCTGATACCGACCACGTGGAATTGCGGTTTCATTCTGTACTTTATAAAACGGGCCACATAGGTCGTTGTCCAATTCCCTGACCTTATCTTCCAATGTGTCGCACAAATACAGGCCACCAACCGACAACCTACCTATCGTGTAGTTTTCGTTCAGAGAAAACCTATTGAGCAGTAGTTCCTGTGTTTTCATTGTCGTCTTTTTTATCAGGTAATTCTTCAATGATCCCGTCCAGCACTTCCCCTGCCCTTTTTCCAAACATTTTGCGCCAGTTGAATTTTACCTTTTTGCCTTTGTATTCAAAGTAGTTTACCACACAGGATTCCAACTCGATGCTTACGACAATCGCCATAACCACAATCGGCAAAATGGGAATATGGAAAGGCTCCCCGAAAACCAAGCCCAAAGCCCCCGCAAGCAGCAGCCAACACACATAATCAACGAACTTGTTTAATGTGCGTTTTACGGCCCTGGAACGCTTCACACGCTCTTTGCGCACTCCTGCCGCCTTGATGCCGAAAAGCAGGTCTGCGGCAAGCAAAATGGGTAATAGAATAAAGAAATAGCGGAGAGAGTAAAACTGCTCCAATATCGGGGATAGTGTTACGGCCATAAAGCCACCTATCAGATTCCTGTCCTGCATGATTTTTAAGATTATACGCCTTAGCGTTGGTGTGTAATTAAGATTCTACATCGGGGGTGTCAATTTCGCCCTCCTGCGGTTGTTTGTTTTTCAGTTTGCCGATTATCCATTTCACGCCCTTGTAGCCGAGGTAAATAGCGAAAGGGGTGGCTATGATAATGTCAAACCAGCCGAAAAATGAGATTAGCGGTGT
>JBAZDQ010000175.1:0-3039 GCA_041654355.1 Bacteroidales bacterium | reverse complement strand
GGCTTGGGCTCAGATCGAAGGTGGCCCGAAGCTGGACTTAGTTGAGGTTCCAGGTAAGCCAGGGAAGGTTGGGATTAAATACTTAAGCGGTGCAGGCAAGGGCCAAATCGAACCCAGTTCAATCGTTTCAGTTAAAGATGCTCCAACGGAAAACCTTGTTCCGATAAAACTTTCCGAGGATGGCAGAACACTTGGTTTTGGAAAGCCTGTTTCAGCCAAGGAGATCTTGGCTTCTGAAAGTGGCCAAACTACATTCTTCACGGATATGTGGAAGTGGGCATTTAAGAAAAGCCACAAGCCGACGCTTACAGCCGCTGAGTTCCAAAGACTGCCCGGCCAACGGATCGATGCCTTGCGACGGTTGGTTAAGGATGCAATGGACAAAGGGATTTCAGTCGAGGAACTTGCCAAAGGCTTGGGCTTTAGCGATGCCCAAGCTCGGCTTATCCAAGGCTTAGCCAAAGACGTTATGCACTACGTTGATCGGAACATGTCTTACCATGACACGAATGCCTTCAAAAGTGGTGCGGCAATTAACGGTGGGCCGACGACTTGGAGCCACAAGAAAACCGGAGAGCAACTTTGGGTCCCGGAAATTTCCCAGGGCGAACTTGCCGAGCTTAAAGCGGCGAAGGTTATTGACAAAGGCTTGACCGGCGGTCTTACTCGTGAATGGCTTCCTACTGTCCATGCAGTTAATGACTTTAAGTCTCCGCTTGTTCGGGCTCTGCACCGGGACAGTCAAAGGTTGCAGGTCAAAGTAGACAAAGACATCCGAACGCTTCGCCGGACACTTGCGGCAAAACAAAAGGACGCAGGGAAAGGCTCAGGGGACAGAATCTACCTTCGGGCTTTGTGGGAACAAAAGGATTTGAGGGAGCGAATGGAAGCTGGTGGGATTACCGAAGCAGACATTCCGGTACTTACTCCGAAGGAACAAGCAGTTTACCAGTGGATGCGAGATGAGTTTGAGCTGGCATATCCAGAGATCAACGACGTCCGAGCACACATAGGTAAACGTCGGATGAGGTACACTCCGGATTACATGACGTTGTGTTTTGCCGATGGTTGGGCAAGCAAAGTTGGTCACGCGCCTAACAGCGTGCTGGACACTTGGGGCTTGGTGACCCGACGAGTTCAGCAATTTAAAGAAACGAAGTTTGATTTCTCGAAAACTCGAAGCAAGAAGAAAGCGTTGAGTCAGATTTCCGAAAATGCTTATGATGTTTTTAATCGTTACATGGAACAGAAGATCCGCTTCACAACGTTGTCTCCGCTTATCTCAAAGATCGCCCAGATGAACAAGGGTTTGAAGGACGGGATCGTACATTACACGACGAAAAAAGGTGAGGCCAAAACTAAGCCTAAGATTTACATGCTGAAACACAAAAACCCAGTTTTGTCAGAGTTTTTGAATCGGTGGAGTAACCACTTGGCCGGCAAAGACATCAATGCTATCTTTCACCTCTCGGACACTCGAGGCAACAGGTTTTGTGAGAGGTTAGTCCGAAAAATCTGTGGGAACGTCGCAGTTACCACGCTTGGATTTATGTTTCGTTCGGCTGCGATTCAGGTTTCAGCTTTACGAAACACGATGGTTGTAGCAGGCCTACCATATACAGCTCTTGGAGCGTTGGAAAGCTTGAGACCAAAGAATTTCCGGGAAACCCTGAAAGAATCCGGGTTAGTTGAATATCGTAGGGGCGAAACGATTCTCGAAGATTGGTACAAGTACACGGAGAAGGGTGGATATGAAGGGCTTAAAAAGGCGAGCATGGCGATGCTTCAATTCATGGACGTGCATACGGCAGTTGCGAGTTACCGGGCTTTGAAAAGGTATGCCTTGAAAGAGTTGAAGTTGAAGGAGAAAGAAGCTCGAAAGTATGCAGACGAAATGATTACGCAAACTCAAGCCTCGGCCTTGCCCGGAGACATTGCTCCGATCCAACGTAGCACTTTTGGAAAGGCCATGACGATGTTCCAAACCTTCACGATTAACGACTGGGCTTTTATGTATAAGGAAGTTTTCGGAATCGACCGGACGTTGTCAAGGAAGGAAAAGGTTAAACGAATGGTCGCATGGGCAGTTGGGACAGCAGCGTTTACTTCGTTGTTCGAAGACGGAATGGAAGTAAACTCTCCATTTCCTACGCCTTTCCGAACAATGTATCGTTTGCGGGACATGGACGTACCGATTAAGGATAAGGTTAAGGTGGTTGGAAAGGAATTTATAGAACCTCTACCCGGCGTTGGAGGTGCTGCAAGGTATGGCTCACACCCGTTGGGACCAATCGCAGATTTGATAGGACAATTCTTTAGAAGTGATCCAATGGCTCGTTCGTGGTTCGAAATCGGCGGAAGGTTTGCACCAGCTCCTGGGTTTGCTCAGGCTAACAAGAGTTGGAGAGGAGTGAATCGGGGAGCTGACTTCTGGGAAATCCTAATGGGTCAGCCCCCCGATAAACAGAAGATTCTTGGCAGAACACCGGGAAGAAAAACCGTCAAATATTAAGAACAGACTCTATGGTTGCTTGGAGAAGCGGATGAAAGCAAGGGAATTCTTTCTCGAAGTTTTTAACGTCTCCAGTTAACGTAAACAACCTGTGAAGGGCTTGTTGGAGTTGGTCAAGGCTTACGCCACCAACGGCCAGCAAGTCCTTTACTTTTCCTTCCCACATTTGGTGCGTAGGAAGTTCCAAGGCTTCCGCTTGTTGGCCTTCAATATACCATTGGCATCCCAGCTCGTTGTGTTTTTCTTTGCAGGAAAGCAAGTGAAGTAACGCTGCAACTTTGTGTATCTGATCCATCGTGAGTTGTTCCTCCTATTGCAATTTTATTGCGGTAGGGTCATTCAGGTTCTTGCCCGATCAAGGCTTCCATGAAACCCTCAAAAGGTATTTCGAAACAAAAGTCCTCCCCAGTCGTCGTATGGATTCGAGTAACTCCCGGGCTTTCTTCGACGACTGCGACGATTTTCTGTTCATTTATAGCCATTACCGTTCCGTTAAATTTTCCGATTACAAATCTCATTCTAAATGT
>JBAZDQ010000174.1:0-3043 GCA_041654355.1 Bacteroidales bacterium | reverse complement strand
AAAGGAAGTAGCATCGGCTGAGAACACCGTCCCTTCAAAGACAGAAAGGATACCGGACACGCGGTCGCGTTCCGCCTTGACAGCTTCATCCGCCGAAATAGCGGGAGCTTGGGCGGCTGGAGCGGCGGCCGGAGCGGCGGCCGGAGCGGCGGCCGGAGCGGCGGCCGGAGCGGCGGCTGGTGTAGATTGAGTCTGGACCGGGGCCTGGGCCTGGGGCGCAGTCACCGGAGCGGTTTGGACAGGCGCGGGGGCCTGGGCTTGTGGTGTAGACATGGTTGTCTCCTGTTTATGGTTGCGAATAGTTGAAAATGTAGTCTCAAAAGTAGTCACCTGGTCAGCCATGCCACTATCCACGGCCGCCTGGCCTACCTTGACCCCACCTTTTCCGAAATTTTCCAGGACATTCTCCGGGGTGGTTCCGCGGTTGCGGGACACCCTGGAAATAAAAACATCACTAAGGGCATTGAGTAAACCCTTCACCTCCGCCTGGCCCTCCGCCGTTGCGGGGTCCGGGCGCTTCATTGGGGATTGGTCGGAGACAATAGTCACCGTGCCGGGGTCCTCCTGGGTGAACTGGACCACGGTCCCAATGGAGCCCACCATCCCGGTGGAGGCCACATGGATCTGGTCAGCACTGGAGCCCAGCCAATAAGCAGCGGAGCTCATGTCACCACCAGCACGCGCCACCAATCCCTGGGGTTTGATTCCGCGGGCGTCATAGATCATGGAGGCCAAGTCATCCACACCCGCGGTGAGACCACCAGGGGAGTGGAAATTCAGGGCCACGCCCTTGACATTGGAGTCATCCATAAGGTTTTGGAAATCCTTGGCCAGGCTCTCATAGGTATCAAATCCAAAGAGCCAGGTGAGGAAATTCTCATGGGTGAAAAGCGGGCCCCGGATTTGCATGATTCCCACGCCATCCCGGACAGTGGTCCGGGTCATCCCGGAGCCGAAGCGCTCTCCGGCCTGGGTGACCAGTGCCTGAGGGTCAAATGTTTCCATCCGCGCCCAGTTGGCCAGGGTGTGGGCCCAGTCCTTGGAAATCGCCCAGACATCACCGCCACAAAGGGCCTGGATATAGTCTGCGCGTGAAAAGTTCTTGTTTTTCATTCTCTAAATTCTCCCTGAGTATCATCGCCGGAGCCCTGCACAGAAAGGCTGGCGGTTTTCTGGACCGTTCCGGGTTCACCGATTCCGGCGGCCGTGCGAAGTGCTTTCTCATGTGCAAGAGAGACCACGGTCCTGGCATAATCGCCACCCGTGACTTCCATTGTGGCGGTGGTGCGGTCTTTAAATTGCTCATCCACCTGGAGCTTGTGGGCCTGGGTTTCCTTGAGTGGGTCAAGCTGGCCGGGAGCATCGCCCACCCATAACGCTTGGGACCACAAAAGACGTCGGAGCGAATCCTCAAAGAATCCGGGAGCCTCCAGGAATCCAATGGAAATGGCCTCCAATAGCCAGGTCTCATATACAGGCTGGCAAAAGTCCGAGGACAAATCCATCCGCGCGCGGCGGAAGGTTTTCCAACCCTCAAGGAACGCGGCGCGCGCGGCCGTGTAGGAGCTGGAAAAATATTTCAACATGACTTCATAGGGCAAGCCAAGAGCGGCGCCAATTTCACGAAAAATGGAATTTACAAAGGGGTCATAGTTGGGATTGGGGCGTCCAGGATTGGCAAAGCTCACATCCTCACCCTCCGCAAGGTCCACCACTCCCCCATATTTCAGCTCCAGGGATTTCTTGTCATCTTCCACCCCCAGCTTTTCCACCTTGTCATCATACGGGACATTTCCGTCCCATTCCCCTGAACCTCCAGGAGTACGAACAAAAACGGTATACATACCAGACACCACGGCGGCCATGATTTCCGCATCCTGGTATCTGCCCTGTTGCTTGATTGGTTCAATGACTGGAGCCAGCCAGGTGACGCCGCGGCGCTGGTCCGGGCGTTCTGGTTTGAACATATGGAGAACTAGAGGGCGTCCGGACTCCGCCCCAAAAGCGGGGACCCGGATGGTGTCCAGTCGGACATAGGTGGAGGCGCTCAGACTATTGGGCACCGTGGTCGTGAAATAGTACGCCATAGGGGCGCCGTGTAAATCAGTTTCAATTCCCCCGGCCAGCTGGTCCGTGTCCAGATACCCCGTGGGGTTCTGGCATCGGTCAGCCTCCAGAAGCTTGATAGAAAGTGCAAAAGGTGAGGCGGGCGTGGGGTTCATAGGGGTTAGCGCGAAGCAATCACCACTCACTAGCTGGGTCCGGAGTGCCAGGTCCTGGAGCTGGGCAAAGGTGGATTTCCTCTCCGCGTCACAGTTCTTGGAATTGGCCCAGAGTTCAAAACCATAGCGGGCGCGGGTTTCCCATTCCTCCGCCTGTTCCTGGGTGATCCCCAGCAAAGTGGCGTTTAAGTGTGGGCGGCACTTGAGCCCGGTCCCCACAACATTGGTACACATAGTCAGCACGGCGGCGGATGCCACCGGAACATTGCGGACTAGGTCTTTTGCCCGGGCCCTCAGCGTTTCCATGGTGGTGATAGTGTCGCGGTCCGCGGATCCGCGGGACGGATTCCAGGCGCGCATGGATTCACGGCGGCGGGAGGCCCCGTGATATGGTGTGTCCGTACCCCAGGAGGACCAGCCGGAGCCGGAGGCCGTGGGGGCCGGAGTAGAAGGCATGAGGGAGAACTGGTCAGCCATGAGGGATTACACTCCGCATTCTGGGCCCGGAGCGGCCCGTGGTTTCTAAGCGCTCCACGCGCCCTTCCCATAGTTGGATACCTTTCCGTATTTCGGAAAGATTGGCACGTGTGAGGGAACGGCCTCCCAAGGTGTAGGACTGGCCAGACAACGCGGCCTCCTCAGCCGCATAATACACGGCCAAGCGTTCCTTGGCAAATGTCAGACTATATGCGCTCAGGGGTAGACCTCCGAAAAAAAATAGATACTTCCAAAAATATATATATCCCAAAATCATTGGCGCGCCCCAGAGGACCTCACCCCCCTCTTTTTTCTGGCCAGTCCCCGGGAGATCGGAAGAGCAC
>JBAZDQ010000173.1:0-3082 GCA_041654355.1 Bacteroidales bacterium | reverse complement strand
CGGCTTCAATGTCGCCCAGGCAAAACGGTGGTCCGAGACCTGGGAGAACTCCCCGGTCGTCCGGGCGCTCAATGCCGACAAGGCCGAGCACTTCCGGCTCCGGATCGGGAAGAAAGACTACTGGCAGGAGCGGGTGCTCGCCCCCCTCGGCAAGAGGCGGAAGTAGGAGGAACGAACCATGAAATGCTATTGCATCCGGGTCGGAGACCAGTACCTGTCCGGCACTCTGGCCGGGCTCGGCTGCGTCCCGAAGCTCGTCGCGAACCGAAACTTCGCCTACGTCTACGATACCCGGGCCGAAGCCCAGGCCGCGGTCAACCAGCTCAAGGTGGCCCAGATTACCTGGAACCCCCGGATCGAAGAGCTGTAGTGGGGGTAAGTGCCCCTCCGAAAAAACCATGAGGGATAGCAACCCATACTCGAGCATCTGCGTCCGGGTTGCTCTCTCTCATCTCTGAAAATCCATTAGGAATCGCCCCGTCCCGGGGCAGGAGAACAACCATGAGAAAAGTAACCATTAGTCGGAAAGGGTACCGGGATGCCGTTGCGGCGAACAAACGCCTCACCCCCCTCTGGAGACATCTTCCCCAGCACCTGCGCCCGAAGTACGTTGCCCTCGTCGGCAAGACCACGATCCAGTTCGCCCACCGCGAGCCCGGAGAGTATGACCCCCACGTCCGCCCCGAGGTGCCGGTACGGAACATCCAGAACACCCGGCAGAAGACGCTGGCGATCAACCCCGGCTACGTTCCCGAAGAGCGGGTAGAACTGGCATGGGTGGAGTGAACCATGCGATCTCCCAGTGACGGCTCCCACGACTGAAGTCGTGGGCTTCTATGGTTTTTCAACCAATGCATTGCCGCCCCAATGCAACTTTTTCATAACAATACCATTGAGTCTCTTCCACTTCTACGGTATTTATTACTACATTATATGGTTGTTTAACAAACAGGCGAGAAGTCCCCCTGCGCAAGCGGGGGGATGAGAGCCGTCATCACCCCAGATACTTTTATGGTTCATGGCGTTGAAGTGTAACTATGGCATACCAGTTAGACAAAGGAGCTCATTCGGTCTACGCCTTACACTACCACCTGGTGCAGTGCGTCAAGTACCGGAGGAACGTCTTTGTTGATGACCGGTATGTGGATCTCCTGAAGACTAAGATTCATGAGATATCCGAGACGTTTGGGGTTGAGGTCACCAACATCGAGTGCAGCACGGATCACTTCCACATGCTGTTCAAAGCGGGCCCTACTCTGGATCTCCCGAAGTACATCAACGCCCTGAAGACCATTACCTCCCGGGAGATCCGGCGGAACTTCCCGGAGGTCAAACAGGTGCTCTGGCGTGATGCGTTCTGGTCGAGATCGTATTTCCTTGCCACGACCGGGCAGGTGACGCTTGACGTCCTGAAGAAGTATGTAGACCACCAGGCGGAGGATCGGCATGCAACTGACCCGGAAGATTAGGATCTATCCCACTGCGGAGCAGGAAACCGCCCTGTGGGAGTTATCCGAGATCAACCGGAAGGTGTACAACCGTGCCCTCAGCGAACGACGGGAAGCCTATGCAACCGGGATCAAAGGGGTCAACTACATCAAACAGCAGAACGACCTTCCTGTCCTGAAGCAAGGGTGGCCGGAACTCAAAACCGTCAACGCCAAGGTTCTGCAGATGACGCTCAAGACCCTTGACGCCAACTACAAGTCGTTCTTCGAGCTCCGAAAGAACGGCGATGTAGACGCCAACCCCCCGGGTTTCAAGGGGCGACACTACTTCACCACCATGAAGCACAACCAGTCCGGCTTCAAGGTCACCAACACTTCGATCCGGTTGTCGCACAACCTCCCCGGCAAGGTAGATCTGACCTTCCCGATTCCCGAGCAGGAGTTCGGGGCGATCAAGCAGGTTGAGGTGTTCCAGGACAGCAAAGAGAAGTGGTATCTCGCCGTGGTTGAAGTTGTCCTCCCCCCGAACCCCGTCGATAACGGGCTGTATCAAGCCTGGGATCTGGGTGTGATCAAGCAGACGGCGGTCAACAGCCAGGGCAAGTTCATTGAGGTTCAAAACATCCGGCCGGATCGGTATTGGAACCCGAAGATCGATGCCGTGCAGTCCCGAAGGGATCACTGCAAGAAGGTCAAGGGCAAAAAACCCAGCAGGCGGTGGGTTCGCTACAATGCTACCAAGCGGAAGATGGAGCAGAAGCGGAGCAATCAGCTCAAAGACTTCCAGCACAAGGTGAGCAAGACCCTCGTTGAGAACACCCGGGCCGGAACGATCATCATCGGAGATCTTTCCGTGAAGAAGATGCCGAAGTCCAGGTCGGCAACGAGACAGATGAACAGGTCTACGCAAGGGGCCGGATATCTTGCGCGGTTTGCCGGATTTCTGACCTACAAGGGGATTCTTGCAGGTAAACAGGTAATAGAGGTCGGCGAAGAGTACACGAGCAAGACCTGTTGTTGCTGCGGGAAGATCCACGCAGGGATGACGGTTCGGGATCGTGTTATGCAATGTGAGTGTGGTACCGTGCTCGACCGCGACAGGAACGCCGCGATCAACATTATGCTCCGATACCTATCACAGAATGCCCTGTGGACGGACTACCGGGAGTTCACCGGTAATCTGCGACAAACAGGTCTGGGGGCCCCAGCGGTCCCCGGACACTCGCAGGAAGCCCCCTGCGCAAGCGGGGGGTAGTTCACCAATATAAACGGTATTGTTTTGAACGGCATTCATCCCACGACTGAAGTCGTGGGCTTTCTGCCTGTTAGGATCGTAAGAGAACCCTGCAGGCCCGCCTGAACGAGTGACCCCCTAACCCTCTCTTTTTCCCGCCCGCTCCCCTACCTCAATCCGACACCAATAAATAGGATAACAGATAACTCTCTGTCAGAAACCTGCACATGCAGAAAAACCGGAGCGAGCACCATGACCGAGAAAATGTCCCTAAAAAATGACCTTGAAATGCACATCAGGGCGAAATACCCCCTGATCTGCATCGAAACGCACGAAGAGTACCGGGTTCTCCAGATCCTCGCCGAGACCGCCAGCGTCTTCGCCGAGACCGCCGGCGCCG
>JBAZDQ010000172.1:0-3102 GCA_041654355.1 Bacteroidales bacterium | reverse complement strand
AAGGTTCGAAGAAGTCCGATATCGGTGATATACTTTCACAACAACACCGGACACAAGACCTGAAAGATGTGCCGTTGATAACCGGTGATGACGTCGCTCACATCGGTGCCAACGCATACCCGCAACAGCAGGAGTTTGTGCGAGAAGGAACATCGTATATTGGCTCGCTACTCCGGAAAGGATCAAAGAAATCGAATATTGGCGATGATATTACCGGGGCAATACGCGGAGACCGGTACGGGCCGAACCAACGCCCGCGCACGATACAACCAGATGCGATCGATGACGAGGTTGCACGGGCGATAGCATCGTCGAAAAAAGAGATTGCTCACCCTACAAAAGTAGTAAAAGATGAGAAAATAACAAGCGTTCCCGACGAGTATCGGACAACGACCGATATCTCTACAATTGTCGATGATTCGTTGCCGATAAAAAAGATAAAAAATGAGAGAACAACGGGCATTCCCGAGGAATATCGGACAACGACCGATATCTCTACAATTGTCGATGATGCATTGCCGATAAAAAAGATAAAAGATGAGAAAGTAACGGCCGTTCCAGAAAAATATCGTGTAAAAGATACCACGCAAGAGTCATATGGAGAGAAATGGGGAAAACGTGAGCAAGCATATGGCAAACAGACCGGTTCCGGGTTAAAATCCGGTCAAGAGCAAAAGTTATTAGCGGTCCAGAAATCGGTAGTTAAACCAAAGACAACTGCCAAACAGACCACAAAGGATGGGAAAGAGCAGACGAAATCAACATCCAAACCAAAGAAGAAGTACGTGTCGGAATACGCCGCAATCCCGACCGTAACCTATGCGGGCCACCGCCAGTATGTCGATACGAATGACGAACAGGCCCTGCTGCTGCACCCGGAAAACGAATCCAGTGAATCGACAAAACTGCGGGCATCCAACTACCTAACACGCGCTCCGGACACGTTACCGGGGGTAATAGCCCCGCAAATGATGTTCGAGACGGGCATCCACGGACCCCAGGACAACCGATCTACGCAGAACTCGGAGGGCGACCAGAACCAGCGGTCTGGCTCACGCCAGGGGTTGCGTATAAAACCCGTGCAGGTGTCGATGCAGGATATGCGGGTTAAATCCGAAGTGCACCAGAAATCCCATTCAGGGATGAAACTGGATGACCGCATTAAATTAGATGTCAGGCAATCGGTGCGGTCAATGCAGGATATGAATGTAGCGCAGAAAACCCGGTCAAAGCAGGAGTTGGGATCACGGCAGGCCACGGATAGTATCGGGAGGACGAAGGTAATAGCGCGGGCGAAATCCATCAAGAAACCACCACAACGAGCGATGATACCCAACCTGGAGTTTTCAGGAGAGGGGGATACGCAAGAGAAGCAGTCATCAAAAGCATCAAAAACAGTGCGGACAGTGTGGAATATTGGCGATCCAGGGGATATGCTTTTTGGTGGAACAAAAACAATTGCCGGGAAAGGGGTGACCGGGAAGAAGAAGAAAAAGAAGGATATCAACACAATCATCAATGTGGATGCGGCGAGGACGATAAGCAAGCGGTTATAATTCTCAAAATTTCTCTCTTTTTTCATCCAACATCTGCATGAAATGCATGGATTATCCGGGTGGCGTGGTAAATTGGAACATAGATACCCTGAATATGCATGCGGTATCGGCAACAACAAACTTCTAAATATATAAACAAATAGTTATATAAGGAGTTTTGAACGGTGATAAAAAATGGCAAGTAATGGTACGGCGGCGACGTTTTTTACGTTCGTCATGGGAATTGGGATATTCTTCTTCTCGTATATGATTCTGTACGACCATTTCATACTCGTGTTACCGGAGGTCGGGACGAGCATGGGGATGTACCCTGAGCACATTGACCTCTTTAAACCGGTCGTTACCAGCGTGATCGCCCTGGTCTTTTTAGGGTCGATGGTGGTCGCCGGGTTCCGGGATGCAATGTATGGAGATTCCCTCAATTTATTGCGAACAACGAAAGCGGGGATCTGCGCGCTGGTCATTCTGTTCATCGTATTCGTTGCCTGGATGGTGACCACCCCGCTCATCAACGAAACATTGTATCCGATGGTGGACGCGCTTACGGACACGTCGTCAATCGCCGCATCGGGTGCGCATGAGCAGGTGCGGAGTGCGCATAAGTTTATCTTCTCGGTCTGTGTGGCAATTCCCATCTTCATCATTGGCATCAACCCATTTGTGTACGGGAGGCGGAATGAGTATGATTACTGAGATCGTTCGAAAGATCGGCGTCATGCTTCTCATCATGATGCTGCTCATTCCCTCTGTCACAGCCGACGTTGTCACGGCACAGTGGAACCAACAACCACAACCTGCCGTACCGACCGATTCCGCCATCTCTTCACAGAGCGAGGTGGCGATCGTTGCATACAACAATGGGTATGTGGTCGCGCTGGATACCGTTGTGAGTGATACCCTCTGGTCGACGGATGTTGGCAGTTCGGTTGTAGAGATCGTGGTCAATCCGGAAGCAACGCACGTGCTGGCATATGATACGACAAATTTGGTAACCCTCCTGGACGCCGAGTCGGGCGCGGTCATCTGGGACTACCAGTCGCCGAGCGCGGTGCTGGATGTTGACATGTCACTGTCACAATACTGTATCGTCGTGACAGCAGACAGTATCCTCATGAAAAATGTGACGGGGATAACTGTCACGAACATCTTGAGTGATAATGACAATATCGGAACGAACAATACGTTTACAAAAGCCGTGCTTGATCCGAATACCGAATATATTGTTGTCGGAATGAGTGATAACACAACTGAGAAATATGTATTCTACGACAATTCGGGGGCATGGTTGTCTGGATATACGTATCGCCGAGAACACCGGATTAAAGGGTCATCTGAAGGGTACCTGGAAAATTACGGTATCAACTTTACGGTCTATCGGACGAACGGTACAACGACTGGTGATACGATTTACGTTGGGTCAAAAGTGCAAACAGATTTCGACGATATTCGGTTTGTTGCAAAATCAACCGGAACGGTGTTGCAACATGCAAAAACGGATGCTGTAACAAATGGAACCGGGTTCACCGTTAAGGTGCCATATCTCGCA
>JBAZDQ010000171.1:0-3134 GCA_041654355.1 Bacteroidales bacterium | reverse complement strand
GAAGGCTTCCAGCTTGCTCTCGGCCTTCTTGGCGAAGCGGTCCTTCTCCTCGGCCTTGTCGAACTTGGCCTCGGCCTCTTCAACCTCTTCGGCGTGAGGCTCCCCCTCAGCCTCATCCTCACCGAGGATGCGAGCGATGTAGTCCTCCTCGCTCTCCTGAGCGTCAACCTGTTCGATGTCGTCGGGCATGGTGTCTCCTTGACCGGGGTTAGATGGACTGCTTTACCAGCCCTGTCGTTTGGTCACGCTGGGCATCGAAGCCCACCGTCTCACCAGCGAAGAACCCGCGCTGTCGCTTGAGGGCGCTCTGGAGGCGTCCCCTCACTCCAGCGGAGCCCTTCTGATTGAAGAGCACCTTCTTCTCCGGGGCGGAGGTTCCCGTGGCCCACTGGAAGGCGGCACTTGTCTGCATCAGTGTCGAGAGGTTCTGGGTGAACTGCTGCGGGGTCTGGCCGCTGCGGAAGTAGAGGCGCTCGTAGTCCTGTGGGGCGTCGATGCCGAGTTGCTTGTAGGCGTCGGCGAAGGCAGCCCGGTACTTGGCGTAGGTGAATGGGTCGTTGGCAACGGAGGCGTCACCCATAGCCGCCTGCCCCTTGTTGTAGGCGTTCCAGTACTTGAACTGTTTGGCGATGTTCTTGTTGACCTTGATGGCGTTCGCCCAGAACGTCTTGGAGTCGAGCTTGGAGCGGGCGTAGGCATCCGACATCTTGGCTGAGACGTTTCCCTTGCCCATGAGGGCGAGCCAGGACGACTTGAAATCCTGCTTGCGCTTCATCGCCTCCGGTGAGGTGAGCCACCCGTCATCCGTCTTGCGGACCATGAGCTGAAAGTAGGCGGCACTCCACTTGTTCGCGACGGCCTTCTGTATGAGACTCTTGGGAGGAGTGGCCGACTTGTTGTCGAGCATCTGACGGTAGAGCCAGAGGTACTGCTTGGCGCGGTCGGCAGAGGAGCCCCCCCCACCACCGCCACCGGAGCCACCCGATCCCCCCGAGCCCGAGGAGCCGGAGGAGCCCGAGTTGCCGGAACTGCCCGTACTTCCAGCCTTCGGCTTGTGGCTTCCGGCTGCACGGTACTGACGCTCCGCGCGGAGGTCGTTGAGTTGGCCCCGCTGGTCCGTCCCCCCGCCCGTCGTGGTGCGGGTCGTCTGACCGACGCCTGTCCCCTCGACGACTGCCATCAGAACGAGTAGCTGAGCATGTTGACTATCAAATCGTCACCCCCGGCTTCCTCCCACTGGCGCCTGAACATCGGGGATACTTCTTTTACCATTGTAACACATCTTTTTAGAACCTCTACATACTTCTCTCCCTCATTAGAAGTCGGTGTGATTCTCTTGGATTCCATGCCCTCGTTCCACGTCCCCAACATCTTCCGCCGCAGGCGCACGGCGAGAGTCAGGGTGGATGTCCACGAGATAGCGGCGAGGTCCTTGTCGAAGTCGAGGCGCGACTTGGCAACGTCCCACTTCTTGTCTATCCAGTTATTGAGGGGAGGTGCCCCGTCCTCACCCTTGGCGAGCGCGGCGACGATGCTCTCTACGTAGCGCTTGTCGGGACTCTTGCCCCGCGCCCCCTTGGTGAGGTAGGTGACCAGCAGGCGTCCTGCGGGGCCGTCACGGAGAATCTCTCCGCCCGGCTGGGCGAGGATGCGGTCCTGTTCGGCGATGTAGGCAGCACGGCGCTTCTTGTAGGCGTCGTCCCAGGTATCGAGCCCCGCTACATCCTTCTCGTAGTTGTCGTAGGCGAGGTCGAGTTCGACGCCGATCTTGTTGAGGCCGTTGACGTTGACCTCCGCCCCGATGGAGGTCAGCAGGTCGCCGGGGGCGTGAAGCTTCCACGTCTCAGAGGTGGCGATGTCGCGGATGACCCTGCGGTTGTACTCGTCGTGCTGCGTTGCGACCTTCAGGATGTCGGGGTAGGAGACGGACTCCCTCACATCCACGAGGCGGCGGTACTCTGGGGAGACGTACTTCTTGAGGGCGTCGGACACCCTCCGGGCGACCCCGAGGTGCTGGTCGAAGTACTCGTCGTAGACCTTGCCGTTGGAGTAGTACTGGGCAACCCCGTACTTGTCGGCGATCTTGGGCTTCAGTCCACCCTCCTCGACACTCTTCAGGGAGTCGTATCGCTTGCGCTCGATGAGCAGGGGGTCGTACTCGGGAAGTTCTCGGCCGACGCTGTTGGCGTAGACGGAGAGCCAGTCCGGGACAACGTCCTTCGGGTCGGTGTACTCGTCACCGGCCGCAGGGTCGGTCCAGCCCCGAGCGTACACGTCGTACTCTTCCATCCACTTGGCGGCGGTCGCCTTGTTGCCACGGGACATGGCGAGTGACGCCTTCCTGGCGAAGGCCCTCGCGTCTTTGAGGCCCTTCTCATAGTCGGCGTCGATACGGTCAACGGCCTTGGACCACTGCACGTCTGCGTAGAGCCGCCGCATATTGCCGAGATATTCATCGAGGCTCTTGGTGTAGACGGCCTCTTCCTTGAGGTTGCGGTAGTACTCCCCGCCGACGAGCGGCCAGCCGTTCTTGTAGTTGTTCTTGGCGGTGATGTAGGGGATGATGTGGGGGTTCTCTTGGAGGTAGGCCTCGCGCTCCTCGGAGTCCAGCGAGTAGAACCTCTGCACGGCCTTGTACTTCGGGTACTTCTCAAGGACCGCCTTCATCTTCTCGGGGTCGCCGTAGGCTTCCATGTACTCGTACTTGGCATCGGCCATGGTGCGGGCCTCGTCGCCGATGAACGAACTCCAGATGGGCTTGCCGTCCTCTGTCTTGATGGGGCCGAGGTCGGCTGGCATGTAGGATGCCCGGCCGAAGGGGGAAAACGTTCTCGTGGCGGCGGCAAGAGCCGCCTCGGGGTGCGCGAAGAACTCACCCCAGAAGGGCTTCTCCCGCAGTTCCTCGAAAGCCTTGTCGAGATCGGGCTTCATGCCCTTACTGATCTGCGCGTTGGCGATGTTCATGCTCATCTGGCGACGCTTCACGGGGTCACGCCAGAACGCCAGCCAGAAGGAGTCGCCCATCGCAGCGGCGACGCTATCCTGCGTCGTCCCCATGAATCTCTCCCCGGCGATGCCATACATGAGGTCGTCGAGCTGCATCAAGGGGGAGGAGTTCTTCTTCATAAAGGTGA
>JBAZDQ010000170.1:0-3163 GCA_041654355.1 Bacteroidales bacterium | reverse complement strand
AGCACCTGATCATCGCTCCAGAAGAGAAAGCGCTCTGAAAGCTCTGGCACCTGACAGGCCTTGGATATTTTATCTATTATATTGGCATCCTTGTTATGCGCGAATAGATCTGGAAAAGATATTACTCTGACATTCTGTAACCAATCCGGCGCGTGGTCTGACACTACGTATATCATACCTATGTTGATAAGATTCTCTGCTATACTACGTAAGGCAAGGCGTAGTTCCAGATTATTATAAATAGACTGCCCGCTTAATGGCAGCACAACATCTATCTGCGTTTCAGTGGTACCACAGTACTTGGTTACTTGTGCAGGCGCGGTGGCCTCCTGTATACTCGGTGAAGGTATTGCTGGCGTAGCAGACTGTGCGATATGATGTATATCAGGCTGCACAGGCGTCACTTCGGTTACTTGCGTATTCATAATATTGCCGTGCAATAGAAGATGTGGTATCTCCGGTCGCTTTCCAGCCAGCCATGCTTTTGTTTTTTCAGACATCTTTAAAGCATACGGACCACGATCAATGGTGTTTGATATCCTGCCTACGTGTTGGACAGAAACAAATCCGGGCTTGTCCATGTATACACCGAACTTATTCTGCGTGAGTGCCAGCCTCAGCCAGTATTCCCAGTCCTGCAACCTAAGTATGGTTTCATCCAGCCAGGCAAAATCAGCCTTGCGGTGCAGGGATATCATAGAGCAGTGATTCTTGCCCTTAAGTGCCTGCACATCAAATGGCCGCATCTTGTTTATCTTTTCGGATCCTATCCAAAAATCGCAATAACACCAGGATGCATTTGGATACGCCAGTAATTTATCCCTCATCTCGGATAAACACCAAGGCTCTATAAGTGTATCAGAATCACAGAACAGTATGTATTCCCGTTCTGCCATAAGCGCCCCTATATTTCTTGCCGTATTAGCGCCTGCGTGCTGCTTGGTTGCGAAAAAACTGGCATCGTATTGCTTGGCTATGCGCTCTAATTTATCGGGCTGTGTGGAGCCGTCGTCTACGACTATGAGCTCGATATCCACTCCAACAGATTTGCGGACACTGCGCAACGTTGCTGCAAGGTAATCCTCTGAGTTATATGTGGGCACTACTACAGATATGCCAGGAGCATCGCTTTTTAAAGGCGTGTATTTAAAATAATCTACAGCATCACTGCCTACCCAATCTATGAGTTTAACAAGATTGGTATTATGTTCGAATTTACTGGCCTTGGAGTGCGCCGGTGTGGCACCCTCTCTGCCAACGCCCCAACCCTTGAAGCCAACTGGAAGGTTTTCAGACTGCCAGGATAACTCTACCTTGTGTTTGCTGGACATAAGTTTTTCATAAAAGTTAGTGTCAACCGCATGGCTGTTAAGATCCTTCGAACAAACATTGTATAATTCAGGCAGCAACTCTTTTCTGAATCCCGTGCCACTCCATATGGAGTACTGCTTTTGAGAGAAGGTCCGGCAGCTTCGTTGGCTCAGATTTATATATCTGCGATGGTGGTTGCCGTATACCTCGCATGAATCCAACGCATTGGACACCATTTCCAGATAATTTGCAGGATACCAGTCGTCGTCCTCTATTATAACCACTTTGGCGCCCGATACATTTGGTATAGCCCGCAGCAGGTTGCGTTTTAGTGTGCAGATGCCAGCCGGAACGTCCCATTTGGCGCGAAGATACGTAAACTCAGGGCATGGCTCCAATGGCGTGTGCCCGTCATCCACCACGAGCCACTGATCGGGCTGCAGGGTCTGCTTGCGCATAATCTTTTTACATAGTTCGAACTGCTCTGGCCTGTCGCCCGTAGGTGTTATAACCGTCAAACTCATTCTGGTGTGTCCCCTTATTGTACTTTTAATGCTTTAGCGTAAAAATCAGCTGCCCCTACGTCCTGCCGAATCCACTTCCTGGTACCAAGCCGGGCCATTGCATCTGTGACTGAGCCCAGATCCAGATATTGGATATTTCGGACACCGTCGTACCATAACCGGCCGGCTATTGCCTTGGTGGATGAGCCAACGCAGGATACAACTATATCGGCTTGAAGTGCCAGCTCTTTTACACGGTTGTACCATTTGTCTGTTATAGCGTAAAAGCCTTGTTCCGGCGGTAGTGTTTTAAGTGATGTAACATTGAATATCCTGCGGTTAAGCTGGCAGTCGGCATTTACCGCACACAGTAACAGCACTCTTTTATTCAGCAGACGCTTATGCAGGTCCATGAAATCTTCGCCCTTGCCATAGTTCTGAAATAGTGTATGTGGAGCTATTGCAGAATACAGTGTGAAGTGTTTGAATATGGGATCGGCGTAGGCGCGTATTTCTTCGGTCTTATCAACACCGAATACTTTGCGCGGGCCAAGTATAGATCCTATCATATACGCCGGATCGTCAATACAGTATGACTTGAGCAGTGCCTGCTGCAGTTCGGGTGAGCCTTTAGAGCGCTTCTGTCTTGTGCAATTGGGGTCCAGCATATTAAGGAAATCCCCATCTCCGAACCTGGTGTAGTAAAAGGCCTCGCCTGCGTCCATACGTCGGAATATCTCGGCTATTGTCTGCTTGTCTGGTTCCAGATAATCCATTCTAATCACCCATCTATTTTTATTGTTGATTTAGGCATCCTTATATCATCATCATCAGCATACTCACCAATGCCAGATAGTGCTTTAACGGTGGTGGACAGTGCTTTTGCCTCTTCCATTGTCATGCCCTGCGAAAGCACATCCCATATAGGCGGCTTATCGTGGTACTCGTCGTAAAGCACGCCCAGCATTACGGTCATTGCCTCATCCATTGTCTTGTACTTCCTGCGTGCCCTGCTGGACTGCACCGGCAGCATTGGTTGAATATGCCACAGCCGTTCCGTATCGCTCTGTTTCACGTACAGCCCAAACAAGGGCACGCCCTGCACTGACCATATGCTGTACTCCGGTATGTCCTCGGTAAAACGTATGGTAACCTGCAGGAATTCCTGGTAGGTCAAAGGATTATGCTCAAAAATAGGTGTATGCTTCATTCGGTTCCTTTGCTGTGTATCCCTTCAAGCAGGCTCAGTCTGGCATTGATATCATCGGTGCTGACGTTTATGCAGAGTTTATTGGGTACAACGAATGCAGGATCTGTAAACTCGTCTGGTTTGAGGCCCACGCAGTGCG
>JBAZDQ010000169.1:0-3215 GCA_041654355.1 Bacteroidales bacterium | reverse complement strand
ACCTGCAGCGCCCGTCGCAAAGAAAGCTTCGCCGGACGCCAGTGTATGCAGCAGACTCGAAAAGGCTGCTTCGCTCATTAACGCCAAGCGTGCGGCACAGCCCGTGCAGAAACAGGCTGCAGCCACATCAGCTCAACCGGAACAGTTGTCTGCCAGAATTCTCCAGCAGAAACTTGCATCGGCAAAAGATGAAGCGGGCACCAGAGACGCCTTCTCATATTTTGAAAAGCTTGCCGGCACCGAAGTGTTCAGTCATTTCCTTGTGCAGGCCGGGCTTAAGAAACGCGCAGCTGATGAACAGGCGCTTATCGAACAGGGCGCAGCACCCGAAGAAGCGGCTGCGGCTCTCGATGAAGTAGTTGCAGATCCCGAAGTACAGGCTGCCACCGAACAGGAAATAGCCGCGGATGCTGTAGACAATATGGCCGATGCGGAAGGCAAAGCAGATGAGCTTCTTGCAGCTGGACAGGCATTGGGCCTCAGTGAAGAAGACATCGCGGCAATTCCTGCGGAAGATCTTTCCAGCGCACAGCAGATTGTAGAAGAAGCTGCCGCACAGGGTATTCCTCCGGAAGCAGTCATTGAAGCTGTAATGGCTGATATGCAGGAGCAGGGACAGGGCGAAGAAGTTTCGCCTGAAGACGAAGCAGCTGCCCAGCAGATTCTTGATGCTGCTGCCGCAGAAGGCATGTCGGAAGAAGATGTGCTGGCGGCCGCCGCGGAACTCGCAGGCCAGGGCCAGGAGCCTTCGGTAACAGCGTAATGGTATAATACTGGGGCTGCTAGTCGGCCCCATAACAAATTTATTGACGAGAAGTCAGAGGGTGTGATGCACATAGACGATAACGACTATGAAGCCCTGGTCAAAATGGCCGAATATGGTTTAAACACCATGAAGGCATCTGTGGTCAGAACAGACCTTGTGAAGAAAGCGGCAATTGAGCTGGCTGATGTTGGACTTCTTAGAAGGGATGAGTCCAGCAACATGGAGAGGATCTTAGCCAACAGCCCGGAAGCAGCTTTTACCAGTCTGTCGGTGGTAGTGGGTAAACTCAAAGAGGCACGCCTCTCTACGGTTAAAAACACTGCGCCAGTCGAAACAGCCCAAACCCCTGTGTTCGGCTCACTGATCGTAAAGAAAGCCGAGTTGACATCTGATGGGCTGGACGAGCCTACCAGGAAGATGCTCAGGGTTTGGGGACATGAACTCTAGTTCGAAATAACAACATAAGGAAGTACAAACATGTCATACACAGTAGGCAATATGTATGATCATACCTACGCCATAGCGCACGGGCCGCAGGATACACGCGACCGTCTCGACTATACGGCGGAGGTTGATGCCGATGCAACCATTTACAGGGGCGGGATCTGCAGTCTCAATTCCAGCGGCAAGTTTGTCGCAGGATGCGGAGCGGGCACCACCACAAACTACGTTATTCCCATGATCGCAACAGGATCTACGGAATATCCGGATACCACGCAGCCCACGTACAGTGGCTTCGTCGGTAAGCTTAACGCGCTGGTCGTAACAGCCGGCATGGAAATCGAAACAACCGAATATGTGACTACCAGTACCTACCACATCGGCGACGCCGTTGTTCCGGGTGCCACCACAAACGCGGCCAAGATCGATGTCTCCGCGGAAGCCGTTTACGCTAACACCAAACCAATACTCGGGTTCATAAGCATGACCCCCACAGCTGGCAAGGCATACAATGTCAACGCCATCCGTTTCTGGACATGCTTCTTCCCGGCAGCGAGGGCATAAGCTATGGATATAAGCAGACTCACATCAACTCAGGCGGCGGCTTCAATGGAACTCCACTCGAAGCTCGTGTCGGAAAACGAAAGCATGGTAAAATCCGCTGCGCTTGGCGTAACGGAATATCTTCGCGAACGTATCAAAGAAGACGGTTTCGCCCGTAAGGTTATGGGTGGAGCAGTGGATATAGCGGACGGAGACCTCGACCGTGCGGTAGACCATGACATGCCGATCAAGATCCGTGAAAAAGAAGCGAACAGCGCCGGAGCAGTTTCGGTGCCGTTCAACACAGGTTTCACAGGTGCACCGATCGACGCGCCCAGATACGAAGTCAGGTTCCACAGGATCATGACTCCGTTCTACGAAATGGATACTGCCCGTCTCAAGACGTACCGCAGCGTAGATATTCGTGAAATGTTCCACGATCTCCTGCTTAAGGACATCATGGAAACAGAGGATACCGCTCTTATAGCTGCAGCCGACTCTTGCGTAGGTACTATCAACACCTATGCTACAGATATCGCGGCTTGCCAGTACGTAGAGTGCGGACCGATCTCACGTGACGCTCTCTTCCATTTCAGAAAAGGGCTGCCTTCGAGCAACAGGCATCTCGAACCCGGTACTTACCTTATAAACAACGTGTTTGTATGGGATATCGGTGTATTCGATCACGATGCCATGGGCGGAACAATGGCGGAAGACATACTTATCAACGGTATCTCCATGGCCAAATGGCAGGGCGTACCGCTGGTAATCACGAACAAAACCTCGCTGGTTCCTGATCAGACGATCTACGGTTTTGCTCCTGACAGGTTCCTCGGCGACTTCTTCGTAAACGAAAACGTTACGATGATCTCCGAGCTCCGCGACAACATGAGGCTCCGTTTCGGTGCCCATGAGCTTATCGGTATGCAGATAGGCAACCGTGCTGCGATCATAAAAGGCAGCTTCACGGGTACAAAGCATGGCTGGAACGATACGGGTTCCGAATCCGAGTAATTCCAGGTAGATGACGATACGGCCCCAGTTTGGTAAAACAGACTGGGGCTTTTTAGTGAGTTGGTTTACCTAAATAGAAAATTCCGCCCAGGCGGAAAATTTGAGCTTGGAAGCAATTATTTGAGCTTTAGTGGTTTTAGAGATATATTCTATAAAACACAAGGAATAGGCAATGGCAGAATTTGCACCCGGCATCAGAAGCAAAACAGACTATGGGGATCTACGCACACTCCCCACCAACCAACTTATAGACTACGTGGCACAAGCACACAACGCATTACGCGCCGGCAAGCACATAGACCTTCGCTTCGGTACTCCTGATGGCCTTTTCAGTTGGGCACTGCCCAAGGGTCTGCCAGAACCGGGTAAGAGCTCCCTAGCGGTACGAACACAGCTGCATGATTACGGATACAAGGATTTCCAAGGCAGAATAGCGCAAGGCTATGGTGCG
>JBAZDQ010000168.1:0-3227 GCA_041654355.1 Bacteroidales bacterium | reverse complement strand
TGAAGATTGACCGGAGCTTCAAGGTGGAGGCAAAGAAGACAAAGGAACCAGAAACAGAGACGGAAGAAGCACCAGCCAGGGTAGAAGTCACCGTCACTAAGAAGGCGAAATCTAAGGATCCTGATGAGAAAATTGTAAGAAAACTTGAGAAAGAGTTGGATAATAATCCAGAGTCGCTGTTTAACTCGCCTGTTGTGGATGAAACAAAAGCAAAGCTAAAGATTGGCGATTTTAAACTCCCGAACGAGAAAAAAGTTATTTCTGTGACTGTTGATGGAAGAACCGAAGGTTCAGAGTTCGAATTATAATGCCAGATTTAAAAATTGGACTTCATGAGAACCAGATGACTGTATACCAGTCGCCCGCCCGGTTTATTTGTTTAAATTGCGGGCGGCGGTTTGGGAAAACGTGGTTTGCTGCTGCAAAGGTCATTATAAAGGCACTGGCGAAACCAGGTGGGATATATTGGCTTGTTTCGCCCACGTTTGCCCAGACTGATATCATGTGGCGGATGGTCCAGAAACTGCTCCCGAGGAAGTACACAAAACAGGTTTTCCTGGGTAAAATGTGTATTGAACTGACAAATGGGGCTACAATATGGGCAAAATCCGCTGAAAAATATGATAACCTTCGTGGAGAAGGTCTTGATGGGGTGGTGCTTGATGAAGCTGCAATGATTCATCCGGATGCCTGGTTTAAGGTCATCAGACCGGCACTCATGGACAAACTTGGGTGGGCGATGTTTTGCACGACCCCCAGGGGGAAGAACTGGTATTACAAATTATACCAGAAAGGGGTCAAAACTCATGGATCTTACAACAAAAATTGGGAAAGTTTCACGTTTTCGTCGTATGACAACCCGTTTCTTGAGCGGGAAGAACTGGGTGAAATTGTTGAAGATTTATCAGAACTTGAATATGAACAGGAAATTCTGGCAATATTTCTGTCAGATGGTGGAACTGTTTTCAAAAATATTGACGCTTGCACTCGTCGTCATATTCCCACAGCCTACATACCGGGTAGAATCTATACTATGGGGGTGGATCTTGGAAGACACCAGGATTTCACAGTCATTGATGTATGTGACACCGTTACAAAGGAGTTGGTATATACAGAGCGGTTTAACAAGACATCCTGGTCATATATCCGGGGAAGAGTTATCCGGGCATACAAGATGTATGGATGTCCCCCTGTGTTTCTGGACACTACTGGAGTCGGAGATGCAATCCAGGAAGATTTAGAGAAGGAGGGTGTGAATGTTGTTAGCTATAAATTTACCCTTGAATCAAAGAAAGAACTGGTAAAGCGGCTGTCCATAGCATTCCATAACTGTGAGATATTTATACCCGAGAATCAGTCTTTGCGTGAAGAGCTGGAGTCGTTTACCTATGTGCAGACTGAGTCTGGGAACATCAAATATGGTGCTCCGAAAGGGTATTTTGATGACCAGGTGTGTGCCCTCATGCTTGCCAATTATGGCATGAATGGTGGTGTTGCACTCTGTATTGGTGGTCTTGAAGAGGAACTTGACCAGTATGAGTATGAACAGCGGATGAAATATGTAAAGTCCGGGATAAAGGAAGATGGCATTGGGGATGATTACACCGACGATGGAACTATATTTGATTGGTCTGGTGATTCTATGTATGATGGCAGGGACGGTGATTACATGGATGAGATATTTGCGGATGCGTATGGAGTCGAGGAGCCGGCGCATCGTCGTTATAAAAGAGGGGGATATGTAGAAGTTTAATATTCCTGGTAAAATGGGGTAATATTTTTAATAAATCCAGCACTGTTTTAATAAGAGGCAGGTAATGGCTGGGAAAATATCCGGGGCAACCATAAAAGAACGAAACATATATGAGCAATTGGATCGGGTGCCATCGGAACAACTAACAGATATACTTCTCAAGGCGTTTTCTGCCCATGAGGGGTTCACTCTCCCCATACCATCGTCAATATCGACAAACTATGAACCAGATATTACGGACGCGCGAAAGTGGGACGAGTTTGTTGAGTGGGAGCGGGCAATCCACCCGATATCGAATTATTACAACACTCTTGGTATAGCACGCCCGTATTTTTCAAAGGCGGCCAACGACGTGTTGGCGTCTACGCCATACTATGCAATATGCGAGAAGTCGATTTGTGATTACACGGCAGCCCTTGAATTTGGGGTATATGACCGTGATAACCAGCATGTTGCTGATATGGACGATTTTCTTGATTATCCGGGCCCCCACCGGACATTTGGGGATGTGACAAAGAAATACCTGCCTGACCTCACGCGGTATGACGCTGCGGTGATGGTTAAGACTTTTAATAGAAAGGGGAAATGTGTTGAGTTTGATTCATACCTTGGTACTGAGTTTTGGAAAGAGATTGACCGAGTGCCTGTTGGCATTAACCTTGGACATCTGCCAGCGGCACGCCAGATTGGTTATTATTCACACGGACATGTGCAGCGATATTGGCAGAGGTCTCGAACCGGGGTTTACGTATCATTTCAACCTGACGAAGTTGCTTATATGTCGATGTATCCTCGGAATGATACAATATACGGCACTGATTGGATATCGTGTCTTAAAGCGCCTATACAATATCTCATAGATTCTACCCGTGCAGCAGGCAAGACGTTCCAGAATGGTGTTGTCCCGTCTCTTGTCTATAAACACCCCCAGATTACCGATAGAAAGCAGTTAATGCAGCGACTTGCCGATTTGAAAGCGAACAACCAGGGTCCAATGAAATTTGGTGGAACCCTGCACCTGGTAAAGGACGAAGAGGTGGAGACGCTTTCGCACAAACTCCATGATATGGAATGGCTTGAAGGCCAGAAGTTTATGGCACAACTGGTCTGGTCGATGTGGGGGTTCCAGCCCCAGGAGTTTGTTGGCGAGTCTGCTAATCGCGCCACAGCTTATGTGAGCCGTAACATCACCAAATCGAAGATGTTATACCCGATTATGAAATATCTCGAGGTGGTTTTCACCCGGGACATTCTGCCGTATTGTGAAGGGTATGAGAAGGGGATGCGGTTTAAGTTTGAGGTGGAGCAGGATCTTGATGATACAATGAAGGTTGCTGAAACGAAACTTGCCCAGTCCCAGGCAGCAAAAACGATGTTTGAGATGGGGATTAAGAATCGTGATGCAGCCAGGCTGGCCGGGCTTACAAAGGAGCATGACGTGGTAGAGTTCGAGGATATATCGGTCCAGGACTTG
>JBAZDQ010000167.1:0-3238 GCA_041654355.1 Bacteroidales bacterium | reverse complement strand
ATGCTGTCAATTTTTCCCTCCATGATTCAGTTTCCAGTTATGACAGGCAAGGGCGGCCAGAAATATCTTTGCGTCCTGCCTGTCGGTGTAAGGTATCAATCGATACGTCCCGTTGTTATGCAGCTCAACCGCCGCCCGTTCGATCCGGCCAGACGGGAAAGCGCCGATGGCGTCCGGCTTGCCGGCAAATCGATAAGCCGCGCTCATCAAGGGAGCCTCGGATGTTACGACGATGAAGCCGGATTCAGCCCGGAACTTTCGCCACGCTGTCAGATATGGCATGACAACCGGGTCGATTGTTGATTCATCGAGTATCCCAAGATCATCATAATGGCAGGCAAGGTGGGCGGCGGTCCCGCGTTGACGTGAAAACTCATCGTAAAATCTGGCATCAATGAAGCCCTCAGCTTTCAGGATGCCGGTAACGGACGGCAACCTTGCGCCCTCGTATCGATAGGTATGCGTTGCCTCATCGAACTTTACCGGCGTGTCGAGCATCGAATATGCTGCGAGCTGAAGCGCCGTCCAGGGCTGGACTGAGCCTGTTTTGATGTCTAAGATCGTTGGGATCACTTGCCCGTAGCCCTCTTTTCGTCTGCGAGTTCTCCGAGCTTTTTGATGACCTCGGATGCCTGGGCTTTGGTCAGGACTCCGAAAGAGGTGAGCGTTTCGGGCAGACTGAGCGCATCGGTAACGACTTGATGCCGTTGCAGATCGTCAGTAACACCGAGGCCGGTCAGCATGGCGTTGATGGCCTTGAGCTGATCTTTTGTGATGGTGCCGGTATCGCCGCCGGCTGATTCTTGCTTGGGCGGGGTTTTGGTTTGCGGGGTTTGGATTGGCGGGCGGGTGTCTTTTTCTTTTCGTGGCAATCCGGCCAGGTCTTCGTCATCCAAATCTTGGGAAAATATGTCCGATGCCGCCGTGGCCGTGAGTATGGCGTCAACGTGCGCCCGTTTCTTCGCCATCTTCATGACTGTGTTGTAGTAGTCAGCCGGGTTATCATACTCTTGCTTCTCTCCGATGGAGCAGATTTCCCACTTGCCGTCGATCTTGCCGGGTGCAAAACCGTTGCCGCCGATCAGATTCTTTGCCTCATCCAGCTTGCCATCATTGCGGAGGTTCCAGTATTCTTTCGGGACTGGGCGGCCCGTGCCTTCCTTTTCACCACCCCGGAATCGGTACTTGCCTTCCATTGTCGTTGCGTTGCCGACGCCCTGACCGACGCTCTGACCGGTAGGGATATGAATCAAGGTGCAAACAACTTCATATTCCCGGTGGCCGTTGGGCAGGTCGGAGCGGTCGATTTGATATTCGGGCCGGAGCCGGAAAACGAGTCCGAGCTTTTCAGCGCCAGGCTTGAATAGGCTTGGTTTCTTGGTTCCAGGGATGATGCCGTAATGCTCGTTTTCCTGCATGATGTTCCGCATGATCTGTTGAACCGTGTTGACCTGACGGGTTACGGTCTGAACGTCCATCGCACTGTCTTCGAAATTTACGACTGCGTATTGCTGCATTTACTTCCTCCATTTCTGATTTCGTTTTTGGTCGGTCATTTCTGCACCGCATTCCGGGCTTTTGCGGCTTCGCTTGCGAGAAATGCAAGGGGGATCTTGGACTGAGATTTGTAGTTGTAAACGCGGTCGATCATGCTCTCGTACCCTGCGAGGTTGGGTTGTTTCTCAACAAGGTGCGAGAATGACTTGATTTTTTGTTTGAAAATAGCGGGCGAAAACTCTTTGACCCAGACCATGCGTGATATGGTATGCACCATCAGCGAACCGGAGGCCCATTTAATGCCGTGTTTTTTCATGTGGGATACAATTTCGCCAACGGTTTTGGGGTGCTCGGCATCTTTGATCTTGAATTCACCGCGCTTAAATATGGTATCGACGTTATGCGATCCAGCGGTATGCCCGAAGAACATGGATGCGGCCTGATTAGGGGCTATTCCTGTTTTGCGACAGTATTCATGAACGATTCGATAATCGACACGCCCTGACCTTGCGTATGAAACCATATAGTCCCGGAACGACCACGGAGTCGTAGGAAAATTAATGTCATAAATTGTTGCATCGTCATGGCAGACAACGTACTTTATCGGCAGCCCAAGCTCTGTTGCCGCCTCAAACCTGTGGTGGCCGTCCTTGATCAACAACTTTCCGCTTCCGTTCTGTGTGACGTTGATGGGATACGCTGATATCCAGCCGAATTTCATCATGGCATCTCTTATCCGCGCAATTTTCTTAACATCCCTGTTGACTTCGTGTAGCTCGAACATTTTGTAATTCGTTGTTTCCATGATCTTTTGCATTTTCAGCTCCTTTGTTTCCTTTTGTTGTCGATCCACTCTTGTACCATGCAGAGAGCATCTTCCGTTTCCGGGTCACCGTCCCTGATTCTGTCCAACTGTGATATTGCGATTTCCGCAAAACGGATGGCGCTTCCCGGTCCAGGTATCGTTTTTTTTGCAACCGAGCCCATTCCTTTTGTTTTCTCCTTGGCAAGTTGATAGATTTTTTTCGTGTCGGTTAAATCCGGGTTTTGGGTTTTAACCTCATCGACAGCCCCGGCAAACTTCCCCGCCCTCTTGACTGTGGCGGGCGATACGCCGTGTTCGACAGCTATGGCTTCTGCGATTTGGATATTCTGCGTATCACTTTGATACGCAGTTTTTGACCCGTGCCCGCTTGTCTTATTCCGGCCATACCGCCGTCCCAGCATCAGCCGGAAGTCATCCGGGTGAAGGTTTCGGCGTCCGAGCTGGTTCTTGTCAATCCAATCCTCGGCGTCATCTTCGGTCAGAATGTAAACAGGGGCTGGCGTCGTTTTGAAATCAATGCCGTGCTTTGTGCAAATTTCGAATCGGTTGTGGCCGTCAAGGATGGTATCGTTCCATATTACGAGCGGATCGCGGCATCCCTCGTCGAGAAGATTTTGCTCAAGCTGGTCGTATTCATCCACTCTGAGAGGTGGAATTAGGGATTTAAATTTCTGATTTATTTTCAGATTCACGATTCCTCCGCTTTCTGGGTCATAGCGCCATGCCCAAAACAATGATGGTTCCGATGCCCACGAAAAACATCGCCACGCCAAGCCCATACAGAACCCGCCGGGCATCAACTCTGGACGGTTGCGGTTCGATGGACGGCAGGCTGAATTTGACCAACAGGTCGCCGCAAATAGGGCATCTGTTGCCGTTTTCAGTTAAGGACATGTTTCCACACGCGCACTTGTA
>JBAZDQ010000166.1:0-3239 GCA_041654355.1 Bacteroidales bacterium | reverse complement strand
TCTCCTGCCGGGCGCCGTCCTGCACGGTCCAGCCGGGTTCGAGGAAGACCAGGTACTCGGTCGCGGTGCCGCAGGCCGGGCAGGCGGTCTCGATGTAGGCATACCGGGTCTTTGCCGCCGGGTCGGGCTCCTGGATGAGGGCGCTGGTCCGCACCTGGCGGGGGCACCCGCACGTTCCGCAGACGAGGTCGAGAGGGGCCTGGGCCTGGGGGTCGGTCATACTCCGCCCTCCCGGAGGAGGTCCTCGGCCCGGATCCCGTAAAGGTTCGCGCAGTCTTCGGGGGAGTTGGTGCGCTCCCCGAACCGGAACCGGTCGATCCCGGCCGCCCGCAGGATCTCTTCCGCGGCCCGTCTGGCGGCGGCGACATCGTCGGGGGTACGGAACATCACCTGCACATCGCACTCGCCGCCCGGGGCGAGGGAGGTGCCGTGCCCGACCCAGGCCCCGGTGCGGCACCAGGCCGCCTCGACGGCATCCCGGGCGGCGAGGGCTTTGCCGGGAACGGGATCGAGGGAGATGTAGATCGAGAGGTCGTGCGGGAACTCGAGGCAGGTCCGGTAGTGCCGGAGGCTCTGGGCCGAGGGCTGTTTCTGGCGCATTTTATCACCCATTTTAGATGCCTGCATGTGCAGCCGGACTCCCGGCGGCGGGCGCAGGCAGATTAGAGGAAAGGTGGGCGCTCCTGCGGCATAAAGAATAGCCCGGGAGGGTTATGCCCGGGCGATCCTGAGCACCCGGTCCAGGCCCTTGAGGATCTTTCCCTGCTGGTTCCGGGCCGCGTGCCGCTTGATGCTGGCCCGGAGGGATTCTACTGACCGGGGGGGTGCAACCCGGCGGAAGTACTCGGGGTCGTCACTGGCAGCGTTCTCCATGTATTCGACCAGCCCCGCGAAGAACCCGGTCAGGGTCACGGGCTCGCTGTCGTCGGTATGGGTCCAGACCGCGAAGGGTTGCCCGACCCGCTCGTCGTACCGGTTGAGCCGCCAGTCGTCGGAGAGGTTGTCGGAGATCAGTTCTTTCCCGAAGGGAAGACCTTCTTTCGCGACCAGGGCTCGCAGGTCGCGGGTGGAGAGGCGTTTGGTGGGCATAGCTAGGGGGTTGCTGGAGCGACCCCAAAAAGGTTGCCTATGGCGCGAGGATCTCGCGGAGCACGTCGGGGTCGCTCACGTCGAGCCCGCAGAGCTCGGCGGAGAGCACTCGAAAGGCCCGTTCTGCGGTGGCGGGGACGACGCCGTTGCCGAGGAGACGGAGTTCATCGATACGACTGTCACCAGATCGGCACAGGAGGGCATAGTCCAGCCGATCGGGAGCCCCATCAGGGTCTCCACCCAGCGGGGGTTCAACTTCCCCTTGGCCTGCGTCTGGAGGTTCTCGCCCCCCTGCCGCCCCTGATTCCCCGCCCCGGTCGTGCAGTTCACATGGGGAGACGCCCAGTAGCGCGGGTTGTCGGGATACAGCCCCCGCACCTTGATGTCCAGCGGGGTCAGCCCCGGCAGATGCGACGCGGCAAAGATGTAGGCCCGCGGGGTCGGCCACTGTTCTTGGGGGTTCCCACCCCCACTGGGGCTCTCCGGGCCGGGAGGGCCATGCGGGGCCGGGGGTGCTGGCAACCCAGATACACCCTTCTGGCAGAAGAGAACCTCGTACCGCACCGCGTCCGGTAGCAGGTCCAGCCGGGGTTTCCCGTCCTTCCTGATCAGCCCCGCCTCCGCATACGGGGTTCGGTAGTCCCTCGCCGCCGGGGTCGGCCACATATGCACCGCCCATATGAGGTCTTTCTGGTTCTGTGTCGGGAAATACACCCCAACCGTCTTGTCGGTGTCGTGCGGCCTCGGGGTTGTGGGGGTAGGCCACTGCACCATCCGGGCCAGGTACTCCGTCTTGCGGTTCGTGGCGACCCGGATCGGCCGGGGTTCCGGCCCCATCCCCGAGGCGTCCATCACCGTGACAGTCGGCCAGTTCCGCACCTGAGTGTCCAGTGGGATCTGTACCTTCCTCCCGTTGTGATAGGCCGTTCCCCCCCGCCACTCCGTAACCGGCGCCAGCCCCCCGCTGGGAATATTCGGGGTCGCCCACGCGGCCCCCGCCTGATCCTCCTGTCGCGACCCGTTCCCGGTACACTGGGGGGAAGGGGAACCCCCGTTCGTCGTCACTCTTGGCGTACCCCAGAATAAAGACCCGCTTGCGCCGGTGGGGAGCCCCAACTTCTGCCGCAGAGAATAGTCCCCACGTCGCCTGGTAACCATCTTCTTCCAGATCGCTGAGGACTGTGGAGAGTCCAAGCGAGACGTGGCCTTCGACGTTCTCGAAGAAAACAACTCGAGGGTGGATTGCATGGATCTGGGCGCGGAAGAAAGGCCAGAGGTGGCGGGGATCGGCTTTTCCGAGCCGCTTTCCGGCGGAACTCCAAGGTTGGCAAGGGTACCCGCCACAGAGGATATCCACCATTCCGTGAAACGCTTTTCCCGGGAAACTTCGCAGATCGCTCCAGATTGGAGCCGGGGGAAGGAACCCCGCCTGAACCTTTGCAGCCAAGTTTTCGATGGCGAAGGCTTCGACCTCTGAGTAAGCGAGGACGCGGCACGGTCGGCCAAGAGCTCGCTCGAGGCCAATTTCGAGACCGGCGTATCCAGTGCAAAAGCTGATGAGAGTGGGGCTGGAAGGATCCACACGCCGTCGCCCCCTCAGACCATGAGGCTCTCCCTACGGGAGAGGGGGTGCCAGAAGTCGTAGCCGATACCACATTTTAACCGCATTTTTCACATCCATTTTTTTCTGCATGTGCAGGTTTGTTCGACCCGCACTTACAGGAGATCTATCTAATAGGTTAGATCTCCCCCGGCATAAGGGTTCCGGGGGATCGGGGGCATTAGAGCCGCCGGTAGTGCCGGAACCGCCGGAGGCGCCCGGGCCGGATCTGGATCCGGGAGGGGGGCCTCGCCTCCGGGCCTCCCGCCAGCAGCCCGACAACGCAGACCAGGAGGATCGTGAAGGGGGCGATGATGATCGTCCACAGGATCGCGAAGAGGGACGCCCGGATCCTCACAGCACCAGCCCCGCCGTGTTCGCGAGCCCGACCAGCGCCGTGACCTCATACACCCCGAACATCCCGGCGACCCAGGGCTGCCCGGCCCGCCACGCGATCCCCGCGAGGAGAAGGTTGCTGATGGACCAGCACGCGAACCCGGCGAGCATCAGGGAGGGGGATCGGGTCTGCGCCACCAGCGCCGCACCGGTG
>JBAZDQ010000165.1:0-3299 GCA_041654355.1 Bacteroidales bacterium | reverse complement strand
ACCGCAGGGGAGGTTATTTTGGAATAGACTTTGGGGCCATCCTTTCCGACTATGACGTCCACCACCTGTCCAGGCGAGTCATGCTCCCATGTTTCGGCCATATCCATAAGCACGCGCTTACCCATAGTCCCAGGAGATGGCAGGTTTTCTCTGACTGCCAGTATCATAGGGTCACCCTTATGCAGTATAGTGCCGGGCTTAACAACGCCATCGGCTCCGATGGTCTCCAGCTGTTCCTTTTTAAATCTACCCGGGCGCCATGACGAATAGAGGGCTTTACCCGAATGAATAGACTTATCCTTCTCCAGCCCATTCTTATAAAGTATTTCAGAGGTAAGTTTCTTGGCCGCCGATTCTGATACCACTACGGCATCCTCGTAGTTCTTGCCATAGTAGGACATATACGCAGTGCGCAGGTTGGTGCCGCCAGCCGCCAGTCCGTCCTTATTCGTGTAGTTAGAATAAGACAGTATTTGCCCCGGTTTTACCACAGCGCCTGGTTTAAGCTCCGTATAGCTTTGGATGTAGCCCTTCTGGTTGGCCGGAAAGTTATTGTAAAGGTTATATGTTTTTATCGTGCCGTCCTGGTACTTCACCGACATATCGTCTGGTGTTATGGATTGGATTATACCATGGCCTTCTGATTTAACGGTACCCAGCGAACTGCCCACTATATCTTCCATAGCCCTGCCACTTGTGGTATCCAGTGATTGTACCATCGGCGCTTCACGATTTAACAACGGTAAAGATTGCGAGTTGTGCACAAATACCCCTATGGAACACAGGAACAGGTTATTGCCCGTATCCAGGTCGTATACGGTCTCTGGTGTTGGGCCCAGTATCTCAACGTCCAGCACCCGTCTGTATTGTATGGATCGTCCTGACCCCACAGGATCCGGCATTTCAATACTTATATCTGGTGTGGAGCCGTGCTTTATCTTGGGTATTGGATCAACCATCAGAGTCCGTACTGAAGAAACATCCAGATATACGCAGTACTCGCTGCAGGTCTCCAGCAGTACAGCCTTTATCCCACAGGAGCCTGCTATTACAGCAACCATGTTTCTGAATTCCTCCGAGTAGAAACCAAGTTTGGCATAAAGGTGACCCTTGCATTCCCATGTGGTGAGTCCAAGGTTGGCATCCAGTAATCCGGTTATGAATCCCTGCTTGGATTGCTGTGAGCCGAATAGTACGCCTTTAAGCATCTGGTCTAAATCCTGTCCGCAGTATGATGCAACGGTTTCTCTGGCTTTATGACTATTCACCTGTAGCCCTGTAGCTACGCCGTTAATCTCAAGGTCATTGGCAAGTATCATCATGCCATCCAGTACTTTGAACACCTTATGTTCGCGGGCTGCTCCGTATGTGTAAATATTTACAGTGCCATCGGTGTGGACTCTACCAGCCACTGAACAATAGCCCCTGAGCCATGCATTGTTAACCGATACGGTCTGAATGTCGTAGATGGGGATATACCCTGGAAATGCCCCAGTACATGGTATGAGATCCCCCTTGCGTAGGTCTATTGTCTGTACTTCTTCCAGTTTACGTCCATCTTCAGACAAACGGACACATGAGTGCCCAGCAGTAAGCTTGAGATCCACACCTCCAGATAGATGGAGCCTGCATAGGGCGTCCTCGGTCTGGTGAGCTGAAACACCCCTAACCTGCACCATCTCTTCTTCCAATGATGGCATGATAGAATATGTCTGGTCGCCGTCCTTCCATATATAGTCCTTAACCGGCCCGGCATGGACTTCGCCATCTGCCCTTAGTATGTATACCCATTCGTCGCCATGTATTGAAAAATACTTGGAACCCATTAGAAGCCGCATGCCCTTTATTGCCGAAAGCATGGGCACAAGGTTGGAGCCAGCGCTATAGCTGTCATCCGGGTTGGGCAGCCAGTAATCCACATCCGAGCGCTTTATTATGTGTATACCGGTCTTGCCCCCGGGCACTGGAACATAGCGGTTGCGGGCATCCATTATATATGATGCCACCTTAGGGTCTTTGGAGGCCAGCATCAGTTCAGCCTGTTTGGGGGCTATGCCTGCGGCTTGCAGTTTAGTGGCTGCCTCAGGGCTGTATGCCTCCCAATCCATGTCCGTGAGCTCTGATGGCTTATTAACCGGGTTCATATACTCTATTGTACCGATATTCTTGCTCGCGGCCGTAACAGAGTCCACTTCATCGAACTTACCGGTGCGGCTGTTAAGCATCTGTGTGTAAAGCCTGCCGTCGGAGCCCTTCTTGGTGTTCTTGGCCATGAATATATCCAGGCCTATGCGTGTACTATTACCGCACCAGAAGCCTTGGCACTCATTGCGGCGTACGTACATAAGTCCACCAGGTACCGTCGCGCAGTAAACCTTGCCCTTGTAGTTCGGCCATGTAATGTGTTCTGCTTTTAACGCCAGATCAAAATGGCTGTCCAGCCCTATGTTGAGGTAGCACTGCCGCACATTGCGATCGTGATGCAGTGTTGGCACCATATCAGTGCAGAATATGTACTTGGCCTCCTGTATCTCAAAGTCGGATGCGTGGTACTTTACGCTCATGCGATGCTCTGGCGTAACCATAAAGTCTATGTATACGTCGTTTTTACCACATACCATAGCGCCGGTATAATCATAGCACACTATCTGTTTGGGTACGTGGTACTCAAGTTTGCCGTCTACCTTGCAGGCCAGTTTATCTTCTGTGGAAAGATCTGCAAACAACTTCCAGCCGTTCTCGGTATAGACCTCTGTGTCCTCTGAATAGCATTCGGGCGATCTGACCGGATCCACATAGCCCATAAAGCTGGGCTGCACGGTGCGCATCTCGTCCGGCGCCACCTGGGGGTCCCCAATGCCGCCCTCACCTATTCTGGTAAGCTTGGTGTTGTTATCCAGTGACTCCCACATGCTGGAGCCCTCTATATATTGTGCCAGTTTGGAGTTGTTGAATACATTGTCGGAATGCTCGTTGAATATACCTGAAGGAATGGAGTCAAGTCCGCGGCGGTTGGTTACTTTCCATAAAAGGTCTCTGGCTACCCGGCCGCCATCGCGCAGTATGTGCTCGGCCAGATATTCTGCTGGGCCGTAAACACGCTGGAACTCCATTGAGTCCCTGGACGAAGGCTCTGCAGCCCCCTTGGATATATCCAGCACGGCCTTGGATGCGTTCAGCATCACATCCTTATTTATTCTGGCTGAATTAACGCCAATGTTCTTCTGGTTAACGTCCGGATTGAGATATTGGTCTTTTATAAAATTGGCCACCGAAGAGTTTGGCATGTCATCCATTTA
>JBAZDQ010000164.1:0-3332 GCA_041654355.1 Bacteroidales bacterium | reverse complement strand
TTCAAACCGTCGCCGGAATCGATGCCGCCGTAAGTGCGGTTGCCGCGGTTGATGCTGCCGTTGTCGTTGTCGCTACCGATCTCTCGGGCGCGGATACCATCGGAATCGTGGCTGCGGACCTGGTAGGCGCTGACACCATCGGGGCCGTTGCAGGGATTGCCGCAAATGTTTCTACTGTAGCAGGAATCTCCGGGAACGTGACGACCGTTGCAGGGATTTCGGGGAATGTAACGACCGTAGCAGGGATCAGCGCAGACGTAACCGCCGTAGCGGGGGATGCCGCGGATATCGGGATCGTCGCCGCTGACCTTGCAGGAGCCGACGACATTGGGACTTGTGCCGATAACATCGCGGACATACAGACCGTTGCGGACATGACCCTGTTGCTGGAGACCGCCGAAAAGGCCGCGGACTATACCCTTGCCCTGGCGGATGCGGGGAAAATCGTCGCCATGAACAAGTCCGGCGCCGCCACGCTGACAGTGCCCGCCAATGCCGCCGTCGCCTTCCCTGTTGGGTCCGTTGTCGGTGTTTACAACCTCTCCTCGGATGAAGTCACGATTGCCGAAGGCGGGGGGGTGACTGTCCGAAACGCCGGGAATTTACCGCAGTATGGGGAGGCGAGCCTGCGGAAGCGCGGTACGAATGAATGGGTTTTGGTGGGAGATGTATTGTAATGGGATATAATGCGGCCAGAAGACACAGAGGCCTTCAATACCAGCGTCCAGAGCCTGAATGCTGGCAGTTCACCGTTGAGACTACAGATATCAACCAGACCTTTGCGGTGAACATCAACACGGGCACGGATGTTGACATTACGATTGACTGGGACGATGGGTGCCCGCCTGTCAACTACACGACCACGGGCGTAAAGAGCTGCACCTATCCGGCTGCCGGAACGTATTACCCGAAGATTACCGGCTCCATCACGGGCGGAAACATCCAGCTCGGCAGTTCCGCCGACGATAGACCAAGGCTCAAGGCTACGGGCGTCATCGGCGGGGTGGTGGGGCTGGCCAATTTCACAACAACCTTCTACGGCTGCACGGGCCTGACGTCTCTGCCTGTGGATCTGTTCAGATACAACACCCTCGTGGCGGCCAGCGGTTTCTACGGGACCTTTAAAGGTTGCACCGGCTTGACGTCTGTTCCGGCGAATCTGTTCAGGTATAGCACGGCGGTTTCTGATTTTGGGTTTAACCAAACCTTTAGTGGCTGTACGGGCTTGACCTCGCTTCCCGCGGATCTGTTCAGGTATAACACGGCTGTTAGGACTGGCGGGTTTTACAAGGCCTTCTACGGCTGTACGGGCCTGACCTCGCTTCCCGTAGATCTGTTCAGGTATAACACACTGGTAGAGTCTTCTGGGTTTGACCAAACCTTCTACGGTTGTACGGGCTTGGCCTCGCTTCCGGCGAATCTGTTCAGGTATAACACGGCGGTTTCTGATTTTGGGTTTCACCAAACCTTTAATGGCTGCACGGCCCTGACTTCTCTACCGACTGATCTGTTCAAGTACAACACGCTTGTCGCGAATTACGGATTTAACGGCACCTTCAACGGCTGTACCGGCCTTACTTCTGTGCCAGAAGGCTTGTTCAGATACAACACGGCTGTCGGAGAAGGAGGCTTTAGCCTAACCTTCTACGGTTGCAACGACCTTACCCTTAACGCCTGGATATTCTACGCCTCGGGTGAAGAAGCTACCCGGTTTGCCAGCCCTGTGCCCGTTCAGAATTTCAACGGTTGCTTTCGACTTTCTGGAGCGTTCGGCGGAATCAAGGGCACGGCTCCGGCGCTTTGGGATTGCGCATTTAACGGGACACCCACGAAAAACAATTGTTTCGCCGGGCATTCAACCTATTCCGTGGACAACTACGGGGACATACCGGTAGCCTGGGCGTAATTTATAACCAAGGAGAAATGTATCATGGCAGACTATTTGAGAGGGCCAAAACAACGGACCGATGATGAACTCAGAAAGCCCCCGCGGGAAAAAATACCACAGCCGATCACCCCCAAGCTGCCGAAGAACGCGCCAAAACCCCATCCTTCCGACCGCCGACAAGCCTCCGTTCAACCCGATCAGGAGGTTGTCCAAAGTCCGGTAGCGGATCAGGAGGTTGTCCAAAGTCCGGTAGCGGATCAGGAGGTTGTCCAAAGTCCGGTAGCGGATCAGGGGATTATACAACAAGAAGGGCAGTTGGCTGAAACGGGGATCTATCAGCCGCAGGCGTATGAGGCGTCTCAGGACGAGTTGGTTTCCGCGCAGGTATCAAGGCTGTTGGGCGAGAACAGTTCCTATTTACAAATGGCCCGGGCACAAGCGCAACAGGCAGCACATGCCAGGGGCCTGAGTAATACGGCTATGGCGGCAGGATGGGGCCAGTCGGCGGCTATTCAGTCGGCGCTTCCCATCGCGCAGCAGGACGCGGGATATTTCCAGAACCGGGGGTTAGAGGATCAGAAAGGGATTATTTCTTCCCACCTTCAGAAGCAGAAGGGGGACATCGACAAAGACCTTTTGGTGACCGATATCGCTTCACAGGAGAAGCAGCAACAAGTTGGTATCGCCGCGAACAAAGCCCTTCAGGCTCAGCAGGATGCGGCGTACATGGAGCGGTTACAGGTGGAGATATCGGCGCGGTCAGATCTTCAGGCGGCGCAGAACGCGGCAGAAAGTTACCGGCAGAAAGTCGAGATCGCCGCACAGCAGAAACTGGCGGAACTGGAGTTTGACCAGGAAACCCAGGTGCAGTTGACCGACTCCATGGGCACCTTGTCGCAGCAGTTCCAGCGGGAAACGGCCGAGATCCTGACCAACCCGGATTTCAAGACTGCCGCCGACCGGAACAAGGCCCTGCAATCTTCCGCGAAGGCGTATCAGGACAGTGTTAATTTGATGGCCAGTCTGGCCGGAGTGGAAGTTACCTGGCCGACAAACTTCACGACCAACACGCAAACCACTTCTCAGGCCGGGACTACCACCGGAACGGGCACAACGACCACCGGAACGGGCACAACGACCACCCAAGCACCCACAATGACGGAGGCGCAAATCACCCAACTTAACCGAAGCCATACGCTTACAAAAGATTCGGTTCCGCCCGATGGGTACAAGCTGGTGTACCACCGTTCCGGACTGAACAAATACTACACATTTGAGAAAGCATAAACGATGCGGTGCTCATTGAAGGACATAGAGCGAGTGATGCGGGTCCTGGATCAGCACTACAAGGACGATCCGATTGACGTGCGAAAGGCGTTTTCATTTTCGTTGTGGAGGCCGGACAGGTATGTCTTGATGCCGTCTGAAAACACGGTGTTTTTGC
>JBAZDQ010000163.1:0-3366 GCA_041654355.1 Bacteroidales bacterium | reverse complement strand
ATCTGGGTTATCCGTGAGAGCGGAACCCACATCTATCCCCTGGACGAGCGATGTATTGAGAAGCGGGTAAACAAGACGTTCCATGACCACCTCCGAAATGTCATCGCGTCGCTCACCTACCACAATACACAGGAGAGCGTTCTCAGGGTATACGGCTACTACTACGGAGATTCGGCACATCTCACCGTCGATGATGCTATCCTTCTGGTGAAGAGTTACCTTCCTGCGGGCGCTGCCTACAAGTAACATCCATCCTGCAACGATCCCTCTTTTTTTACCACGAAGCCTCACATCTCGCTTTTTAGGGATGTGGGGCGTGAGTAAAGCAAGGAGATAGAAAGCAATGTCGCACTTTGTCGTTCTCGTCATCGGAGAGAACGTGGAAGACAAGTTAGAGCCTTATTGGGAGTTGGATCTCCCAGAGGCCGCATGTAAGACCGACTCTAGAGCGGTCTTTGAGGTTAAGGTAGAAGACACCCCCGAAGCCATACACGGATACCTCATGGAAGATCGGGAGCGCTGGGTCACGTCACGCAACGACGCTATGAGCATCCTCAGCAACCCAGAAACGCAGGCATCGGAGTATCTCACTCAGAAGTTCCGGAAACTGGATACACTACAGGATGCTATACGGCTCGTCACATCCGAGCAAGAGAGCTGGGTTAAACTGTGCCACGACAACATCGTCAAGGCTGATGCAGCACTCGCCGATCCGCTTCTCGTCCCAGCCTATATGCGGGCGTCGGATGGACACTGCTATGTGCCGGGCAAGGGATATGGCTACTACCACAATCCCAAGGCATCGTGGGACTGGTTCGTCATAGGAGGCCGGTGGATGGGCACTCTCCTCATGAAGGACGGATGCACCGGTCGGATGGGCATGCCCTCCTGGTGCAACGAAAACGAGACTCCAGCAGGCGTCGATTCTGCAAACGTCGAAGACATCGACTGGGATCGCATGGATGCAACGGAGCGAGACTTTGCCTCCAAGAGGTGGGATCATGCAACGGAGTCGCTATCCAGAGAGAATTTCCAGCGCCTGTATGGCGCCTTCTCCGACAAGGAGGACTACCTCCGCAAGGAAGGTGTATTCTCCACATATGCCGTCATCACCGACGACGGAGAATGGCATTCTCCCGGGACGATGGGATGGTGGGGCACACACTCCGATTCTACGGAGGAGCATGCCGAGTTCTCCCAGTCATTCAGGGAGCGCTTCATCAACAACCTTCCGGACGGCACAAAGATCACTGTGGTGGACTGCCACATCTGAGGTGTGACAAATGACCGAACAGAAAGCAACCTTTCCACCCGCCTCCACAATGAAGGCGGCTGTGGACGACATCCGCATGACGTGGGATGCAGGCGCGAACCTTGCCAAAGTCATCGCCACGATGCACATGACCGACGATGAATGTGGCTTTGCACTCGATACGATGGTTGCCCTTGCATGGGTCGGATCGAACCGGGCACGGAGCAACGAGATATCCTGTGAGGACATGGTTGCCATCATCGAGGGCGATCTAGAGGAGCCCCAGAAGAGAGGGTTCATGGAGTGCTGTGTCTCGACACATGACGAAGCTGTGACCTCTGCAAGTGTGCTCTACTCCAAGTGCATCGAGGCGGGAGTAGCCGAGAGGTGGCTCCAGCCTAGGAACGAGATCGCGGAATCCGCTATGCTCGTTGCAGGCGCGATCCTCCTGCAAGCATCGAAAGACATCGCCCAGTATTGGAATGTGACTGCCGAAGAGATGGCCGATCATCTCCGTGCAAACGGACGTGATGTGGTCGCAAAAAGCATCCTGGAGAGACCCTATGACATCGTCACCAAAGATTGAGATACCCACCGGGTATCTCTCCGATAATGCGTGGGAGCGCATCATCAAAGACAATTCAGGACTCCGTTCCTGTAGTTCCGTGTATACCGTCGAGTTCCTCCGCAAGTTTGAGATCATCAACGCTGGATGGCTTGATGAGGACGAGAACTCGTTCAATGCTCGGAACTACATCGCCCGCCGCATGCGGAAGGACGGATGGGCGGTTGAAGTCTCACGAGGGTGGGACCCGGGTAAGGGCACCTTCTACTGCCTTGAAGCCGTCCGTCCGAGGGACTACTGCCGGGAGCACGATCCCGAGTATCAACTTCCGGAAGCACTCAGGGAGGACGAGGATGGTATTTAAACCCGTCCCCGTCTCCCAGTTCCGGATCAACGCTCGCCACATTGCAGAACTCATGTGGGGCACCGGTGGCACGAGCGCTACCCGCACCAATAGGAGGGGAGCCTACTACTACTCGTGCAGCGGTCACGGCGGCTACGTCGTAGACTGCCGGGCACTCACCATCGATGAGAAAGAGGCGATCTGGCCGTATTGTGGTTCCTTCGTAGGGCCGCACAATCTGCACATATACCTTGCAAATGCATCCGATGGAACCTGCTATGTCACCGACGTGTCATACCGGGACTTCTCCTGTGACGCAAGGGTTGTCTATGCTAAATGCCCGCGTGGCATGCAGCCGGTTGGATGGGCGAAGCATCAGGTATACCTCTTCGAGGAAGACTGTGACTGGTCCATCCTGGAGACATTCACGGACATCCGCACGGCATGGACACAGGAAGATCCCGAGAGACGAGAAGCACACGAGAAAGCAATCAAGGAGTCGTTCAAATCATGGCATTCAAAAAAGGTGACCGCGTAACGTGGCACGAGGCAGGATGTGACGATGCCCGATATGGCGTCGTGGACAGTGTTCGGAAGACCCGCCGCATCACGGCAACTGCCGACGGAGGACGGCGCTCTGTGAGCGGGCCGTTTGAAGCATTTCAGCATTCAGACAAGCCTCTTCCAACGGACACAGTCAAGACTGCGATGGATCAGTATTCCATCAAGGGATACCGCTCGATTATGGGAACGGATGGATATGCGTTCAATGCGACCATCTACAAAGGGACGCGCCGCATCATCGAGGTGCTGAACGGGGGCCATGGTGCTCCCAACGAATACTACACGAAGACACAGTGCTCACCTGAGACTCTCAAGACGTTCTTTGACGATGCGCTGGATTGGTGCAAGACATTCGGCTTCCCAGATCCGTCCGATGCCGCCGACCTCTGGGTCGATTGGTATGTCCACTCCCGGGCCTACGGAGTGACCGGTGAGGCTTACATCGGAGACCTCGCAGAATCCATTGCCAAGATCGATGCAGCACGAAAAGGAGAGGAGACACATGGGACAGAGTAAATTCACATTCGAGGAGAAGGATGATGGCTTATACATCATCTCTCCCTACGACGCAAAGAAGAGATCCCGGAAAGTCATCAAGGGATGGGAGTCATTCAGCGGATGGTATTGGTTCGCATTCGAGGA
>JBAZDQ010000162.1:0-3381 GCA_041654355.1 Bacteroidales bacterium | reverse complement strand
GCTCGGCAAAAGAGATTGCAAATCCGCCTCCGGGAGCTGCTGTGATGGTAATGGCATCTTCCCGGCCAACCGTTTGCTTGACGATTTCATAAGCCTGGGGGTTGGTACGGTAATCAGCATCAGGCGCATCTCTATATATTGTAGCTTCATAGTTACAACCAGGCTCCAGAAAATCAAGTTCCAGATCAAAGGTTCTTTTTTGTTCGTCAGTTACTCCTCCCAGAAACCATTGACCGTTGTTTTTGGCTTTCCGCGCAATAACAACATAGTCACCCGGGGCCGCTTGCAGGTACCGGCTTTCGGACCAGTCAAGAGCTACGTCTTTTATGAATTGGAAGGCATCCATGAAGCGCTCATAATGTTGTGGAAGATCGGCCGCCATTTGAAGCGGCGAATACATGGTGACGTATAATCCCAGTTGGTTGGCAATGGTAGCATTTACCTTTGAAGTATTGTTTGTAAAAGTACTCAAATCCATCTGAAATATACCCGGAGTAAAGTCCATGGGGCCTCCGTTTAACCGGGTAAAAGGAAGAATGGTCACATGGTTGGGCTGAGTACCGCCAAAAGCCTGGTATTCTGTCCCCCTGGCTGATTCATTTCCAATCAGGTTAGGGTATGTACGACATAACCCGGTAGGACGTACAGCTTCATGGGCATTGACCATAATATGATGCCTGGCAGCCTCAGTGACAGCATAGAGATAATGATTCACCATCCACTGTCCGTAATGATGTTCTCCTCTGGGAAGAATATCGCCTACATAACCGGATTTGACAGCATCATATCCATATTTATTCATCAATGTGTACGCGTCTTCCATATGCCTTTCATAGTTACGTACCGACGATGAACTTTCATGATGCATCATCAATTTAATTCCCTTGGTATGGGCATATTCATTCAATGCTTCTATGTCAAAATCCGGATAGGGTGTTTGAAAGTCGAAAACATAATCTTTAGAACAATCTGCCCAATCTTCCCATCCAATATTCCATCCTTCTACCAGCAACGCATCAAATCCGTTTGTTGACGCAAAATCAATATATTTCTTTACGTTCTCGTTATTTGCACCATGCAAGCCATTTGGTTTCGCCTGCCTGTAATCAATCTTGCCGAGTTTTACGGAAGGATAATCCGAGGTATAGGACCAGCTTCCTGCACCTGAAATCATTTCCCACCATACACCCATATATTTTACCGGATGAATCCAGGACACATCATCGTAAGCACAAGGTTCATTGAGATTTAAAATCAATCGGCTGGCCAGCATCGCTTCCGCGGAAGGGGTTACCTGGACCGTACGCCAGGGGGTGTTACAGGGCGTTTGCATATATCCCTTCCACCCTTGCGCATCGGGGGTGAGATGCGAAATCAGGACCTTTTTCCGGGGATCAACAAGAAGGTGCATACAGGGATAATCAATAAGTGCTGCCTCATGAATATTGACAAACAATCCTGCTTCGGTTTTCATAAGGAGGGATGTCTGGACACCATGTGTTGAAAATGGAGTCTGGGAGGAATTGCCCGATATGGCATCCTGAAAATGTTTCGGGACTTGCGAGATGGGACTTTCCACATATTCATATTCCTGCGTGTCGTAATCACCCGGTAACCACCATGCAAAATAGTCTTCCGCCAAAGCGAATTCTGTGAGTTCTTCTTTTATTACAAAGTAGTTCAAGTTCTGATTGCCCGGGAATTCATACCGGAATCCCAAACCGTCATCATACAATCGGAACCTGATGGACATTCTTTCGGAAGTCTCACTCTGGACTAAATCAATAAGCAGTTCATTATAGTGATTTCTAATCTCGGATTCTTCACCCCATACAGGATTCCATATCTCATCAAAAGAATTTCTGTAAATATTTACAATTTTAAAGTGGTCATTAAATTTCCGGGCTGGCCTTGAGTCTGTCTTGCTAACGGTCTTTCCAAAATTCAACTCAGTCGCTTTTATGTTGCCACGTAGTTCAAAACCAAGCGCACTGGGAAGTATGATATAGTTATCTGAATACTTCAGTGCATACATGGGGTTACCTTCATTGGAAAGTATAAACTCTACAGTAAGCATCTCATCAGGAGATTGCAACACAACGGCATTTTTTGAATTTGTGTGCAACTGGCAGCTAACCACCAATATCAAAGCCGTAAAAAGTGAAAAAAATCGTATCATAATTATTCGTCTTGACGACTAGAACATCCAAAGCAATGAGAATTCGGGAGAGTCTGATCCGGGCTGATTCTAAGAATCATGCAGTGGTGAGGTTCCAACATTGTTTCATATTTATTTTTCATACTACCCAAATCTGTGTGGGTCCAAAGATCACGTACATTTTTAGCTCTGCCTGAAGCAATTCCCAGTTCAGTGACAAAATTAATCCCGTATGGCAACGTTTCATCTTCACGGTTAAAAAGACCTACAATATAATCTCCATCGGGAAGTCTGCCTACCCAACGGGAACTGTTTTCATAATCATGAATATCTGTACTAAGCGGTTTTGCATAAAAGCCCATATTGTGCAACTCCAGCAATTCTTCGTTCTTGTAGATTGCCTCAACTTCATCTGTAGCCGTATCATACTGATCTGCAATTGCAAGTGGAGATCCGGCCATGATCATAAGAGAAAACAGGAATTGCCGTTCTGCATTGTCGGCCAATTTATTTAATCGCATAAAATCACCATCCATCATGATCTTTCCCGGACCTGATATTTCAGAAAAAGCGATAAAACCATCAAAGACATTGGCATACATTGGCCAATTCTTTTTTACCTGTCCACGTCTGCGGGCACTAACAAATTCCCAGTCTCCGGCAAAGCAATCATCACTAATGCGGAACATATCTCCGTATGGGATTTCCGTCGCTGCCTGATTGAATGAATTGGGCATAACCAGGGATATAAAAAGATCATCACCGGCTTCTTCGGATATCCAGCGCAGGGCTTTTTCATACCTTTCAGTTCCATAATGATTCTCGTAATTTTCCAAAAAATCCACACGAAGAAATGATACCCCCAGATCCATAAAATATCGCACATACCCTTTCACCCATTCTTCTGCGCCGGCTTTGTCCACGTCAACCCAGTACAGTTGTCCGTTAAATGAGTATTGTCCGGCAATATGACGGGCTGTAGTAGAGGTTCCCAAAACGGAGCAATCATTATCGTAAGCAGCAGCAGTCATCCACAGTGGATTGTAATAGACGCCCACTTTCATTCCTTTGTTTTTGATATATTCATTCCAATATTCAAACCCATGTTCCCAACCGCTGTTGTATTTGGTGATATATCCATTTTCATTAATGGTCTGAGCGGCTTCAATCCAGCCGTCATTGGATACCATATCGTACCCCCAATCCAGAAATGTCTCCGCCAT
>JBAZDQ010000161.1:0-3398 GCA_041654355.1 Bacteroidales bacterium | reverse complement strand
CCGGGGGGTCTGCCCCGCCCCCCCAGACCTCCCCCCCACCAGTTGCCTCTGCCCGGTCGATCTCGACCGCACCGCCCGCGAGAACGGCTACCGGGTCTCGCGGTATGCGCCGGACGGTGCCGAGGACGTCTTCGACGACCACCTCTACCTCGATTGCAGCCGGAGGGTGCTCTACGACCTCTGTGCGAACCCCGACCTGTCGCAGGGCTACTGCACCCCGGCCCGGCAGGGCGCCCCCCTCCCCCGGTGCCCAGGGTATGCCGCCAAACCGATCCCTTCGGAGCGGGTCGCCGCACCGATCCCCCCCGGGGACCTCCTCTCGACGGCCTGTGCCGCGGCATCGGCCATCGTGGTCTGGGAGGCGCTTGCCCCGATGCTGGAGTACCTGGAGCAGCAGGACGACCTCCCGGTCGGGTACCGGAAGGCGATCCGGGGGTACTGGGCCGGGAAGTACGACTTCGACGGGCTGCGGGAGCGGGTCGAGGCCATTGATGGTGCGGCGGCGTTCATCCGCCACGGGGGGGCGTATGGGGAACACCTCGGCGAGCCCGCCCCTTCCTGATCGGCACCTGCCGCTTCTAAGATCCGCGACCCGGATCACCGTGCTGCGCCCCCGGATCGGAAACGGCCCCGGGACCGGATCGCCCGATCCCTGATCCGGCCGGTCTCCGGGGAGACTCCCGGCCGGGCCCCCTGTTCTCACTGCTGCGCCCCCCGTTTGACAACTTCGCCGGGGTTTTTTGCTCCGATGCCTTTCCCCTCCATAGGTATTGTTTATCCCCCGCTCCCGCCAACCTCCTGCTATCTCTGCTCCGGTGGGAGGGTAAAATGGGTACTAACATGGGTTTTCGCAACGATACCGGCACGATCAGCGCCATCCCCTACGCGGTTCTGGTGCTGATCCTCTTCGGCCTCTTCCTGATCGCCACGGGCCTCGTGATCGATGAGTTCATTCTGGTGGATAACAGCATGATGGCGGGGCTACCATGACGACGCCCCTCCCGCGCCGCCTCGCGCTCGCCCTCCTCCTCTGCCTCGCCCTGGTGGCGGGGGCCTCGGCAGGTTCCTTCGAGGTCGCGACCTACGCGGACCTCTGTAAGGTCGGCACCGGGACGGATGGGTGGACACTGGACGCGGACTATATCCAGACCGCGGATATCCAGTGCCCGATGGATGAAGACTTTCCCATGATCTGCAGGTACCCAACCCCCTTCACCGGTACGTACGATGGGAACGGGTACGAGATCCAGAACATGCAGATCCATACCACGGCTTCCCCCGCCGGGCTGTTTGTGCTCCTTGGTTCAACCGCAGAGGTTCGGGACGTTCACCTCGTAGATGTGGATATCGACGCATATACCTCTTGCGTCGGCGCACTTGCAGGGGAATCGCAAGGACAGGTATCCGAATGTACAGTGTCAGGAACCGTGGCTGGTGCATGGGGCGTTGGCGGCCTGATCGGGCAAATGTCTAGCGGAAATGTAACGGGCTGCATATTTTCTGGCAATGTCTCTGCCCCCAGTCATTTTGGGGGGTTGATAGGAGTCATGAACAGCGGATCAGTCGAGGAATGCTCTTCATCAGGATTCACGACCGGACAGTTTAATGGGGGGCTGATCGGGCAACTCAATGGGGGGACAGTTACCGGCTGTAATTCATCGGTTCATGTGATTGGCAATTCCTGTGGGGGGTTGATCGGACAGATGACCGCCGGTAGCGTTGCCTGGTGCAACGCCACGGGTGATGTCGGGGCTCTTGTGTCGGACGGCAGCGACTTCGGTCGCGGGGGTCTGGTCGGACGGCTCGATGGGGGAACCCTCTCCGATTCGTCTGCAACCGGCAGTATCTCCGGGGGGTCTCTTCTTGGGGGGTTTGTGGGATATGGGAGCGGCACGATTACCCGGTGCTTTGCTACAGGGAGTATCCAGATGTCAATCGGCTGCCTAGAAATGTACCATGCCGGGGGGTTTGTGGGGCGTCTCAATGACGGAACCCTCACAGAATGCTATGCAACCGGAGATGTCCTGAACACATCCTATCTCAGTGGCGGGTTTCTGGGTGCCTTCGAGTACGGATCCGTGACCGACTCCTACGCGACTGGCGATGTCGCCGTGGTTGTGGCGGGTGAGAACCGTCACGCAGGAGGATTCATCGGGAGGTGGGGGGTGTTGGGGGATGGACCTGCGGGTTCGATTACCAACTGTTATTCGACAGGCCACGTCACGGCCCCAGCCGGGTCTACCGACGTCGGAGGATTTGTTGGAGGTTTGGGTACTGTGAGTGGCCCCCCCGCCACCACCTCCTACTGGGACACCGAGACCTCCGGGCAGGGGGCCTCCGCAGGCAACGCCACCGGCAAGACGACCGCCGAGATGCAGACCCTCGCGACCTTCGCCGACTGGGATATCGCCACCCCTATCGACTACACCGACGAGGTCTGGTACCTTGTTCCCGGCGAGGACTACCCCCGGCTGGCCTGGGAAGGGGTTCCGAGCGTGGCCCCCCCGGTTGCCGGGTTCACGGCCTCCCCGACGAGCGGCACCGCCCCCCTGACCGTCACGTTCACCGACGCCTCGACGGGCGCCCCCACCACCTGGGCGTGGACGTTCGACGACGGGGCGACCTCGACGGCCCAGAGTCCGAGCCACACCTACGCGGCCGCCGGCACCTACACGGTCGTCCTGACGGTCACGAACGCCGGGGGGAGCGACGCTGAGACGAAGGCCGGGTACATTACCGTGACGGCGGCGCCCACCCCCACGACGGCGACCCCGACCGTGACCCCTGCCCCTACGGCCTCGCCCCCGTCCTCCAGCGCCCACTCGCTCCCCTACAGCGAGCAGCGCAAAGATACGATGGGGTTTTTGTTGATGTGCTGGGGGGCGCTCCCGTTCGTCGGAGTCTTCTGCATCGTCATTTTCCTGGTCATGAACGGGGGCCAGCGGGGGAGCGGCGGGATCTGATCCCACCCTCCCGGCCCCCCTCTTTTTCCCCAAACCTGCACATGCAGAAAGTGCGCGGCACCCCTGCTCCCCCCACCAACCCCGCAGCGAACTCCGGCAGAACATCGGCGCGTTCCCCTTCCCCCGGGATGCGAATCAGCGCATACTATATACCAGGAACAAAAGAAACAATAATAACCACTGTTCCTTAAAATGGGTGTGTTAAAATGTGCCGAACGAAAAATGTGACCATAGCAACCCTTTTCTTCGGGGGCGCCCGGTGGATCCCGTAGGTCCGATCCAGATCTCCCCGGTCGCCGGCAACCAGGTCGTGATCAAAGGAAGCCAGGGGCTCGCCCTGGCGGTCGTGGACAACGGCCGATCCGGGTTCATCCTCGCGGTCGGCGCCCGGTATATCTGTCTCCGGCCGGACGGCATCGTGGAGGTGCCGGCGAC
>JBAZDQ010000160.1:0-3399 GCA_041654355.1 Bacteroidales bacterium | reverse complement strand
ACCGGATCGCCGCCAGGAAACCCCTCCCGTGATCGGGAGGGCCTTCTCCTCTCTCTTCTTCCACTTGTAATCTGCCGGGATCACCCCCCGCCAAAACGCGACTGTGTGGCTCTGGTACGACCCTGCGATCCGATGAGGTTTGATATGGCCCGCCGGGAGCCTCGCTCAAATGCAAGCCTCGTTCCGCTCAAACGAAGGGCGGATCGGGCCTCGTTTGCCATATAGCAACATACGGTTTATGGACGAAACCCTGCCCGCCAGACAGGGGGATCGGCCCCTCCCCCCCGGTGCGGGCGGGGTTCCCTGACAGAGCCGCAAAACCCCCGCTCCTGCCGATTTTCTGCATATGCACCTTTCTGGTTGCCGGGTCGGAAAGCTTCATGTGGAATGCCCCCCCACCCCCTCTTAACCTATCCTTGGTGATAAAATGCGCTGGACAAATGATCAACAGACCCTGATCGCGACGTATCGCGGCACGAATCCTCCCTCTCGAAAGCATCTCTCACGGATCCCTGATGGGGATCGCCGGTACAAATGCCCGGTCTGCCACCTCGTCCTCTCCTCTTCTGACCTCCAGGACGGCGCTTGCCCCGTCTGCGGGGAGGCGGCAGCTCTCCAGATCATGTGCCCCCTGGACCATACCCACTGTCCGCACGGGGTCGTGGAATCGCTGGCTTACTGCCCGCTCTGCGGCGAAGCGATCTGCCCGGAGTGCGGGAGCCATGACGTCTCCCAGATCAGCCGGGTCACCGGGTACATGGCAGCAGTCCGCGGATGGAATGCCGGGAAACAGCAGGAACTTAAAGATAGAGCCCGCTACACCCCCTCTGACCTCGCGGGGATCGCGGCCCCCGCCCCGGCAAAGGTTGCCCCTCCGCAGCAGGCCCCGGCACGGGCTGAGGCCGCGGTCGCGGATTAGCGAATATTGGGGCAACGATCTCCCCGCCCGACAATCCTTTTCTTTCTTCTCGCTCTCTCAGGGGGGCTTCCCGGTTAGGGATTAGATAAGTATTGGGGAACAACAACCTCTTCCCCGACAACGCCCCAATACCCCCCTATGGGCCCCTACGAATACACCGCCCTCCTCCACCCCGCCGCCGAAGGCGGGTTCTGGGCCGAGGTTCCGGCGCTCCCCGGCTGCCTCTCGCAGGGGGAGACCGTCGAAGAGACGCTGGCGAACGTGCAGGAGGCCGCGGCGGCCTATCTCCAGGCCCTGCGGGACGAGGGAAAAGCGGTCCCGGAAGAAGAGGGGGTGCTGGTGGCCCGGGTCAGGGTCGGTCGCGAGGAGCCCTCTCCCGCGCTTCCCTCGCCGCCTGCACGCTCCGGTAGATCGGGAACCGGCTCCCGGTCACTGGATTGACAAACTCCCCGGCCTTGAGATGGTAGAACCCCTTCTCCGCGTTCTCCCGAATCCGGGCAACGTGGAGCAGGAGGGTGGTGTCGTGCGCCACCAGGTCTTCGAGGGCGAGCAGGTCCCTAACGAGCGTCTTCTGGTCCACGGTCACTCCTCCCCCCGCTTCCGGCGCAACTGCCGGGCGCACTCGTCTGCCAGCATCGGGTACCCCTCGGCAATCTTGGCATAGATCTTCTCGTTCAGAACCTGGTATGCTTCCTGCTTTCCGACCCTCCCGAAGAGTACCTCGAGCCGCGTATCGTAGTTAGTGAGGCGGTGCCGCAGGTGGTTGACCGTGATCCGCTCCAGAAACTCGGGAGAACTCTCCCGCGACGCCGGCTCGTAATTGTGGCCCCGGTCGTAATAGAGGTCCTCGTGGAACCGATTATATGCCCGGATCGCGGCATCGAGAACGGTCTTGTAGGGTTTCGGGCGGAGGACGATCTGCCAGCCTGCGAGGTCCTGCATGAGCCGGTCCCGCTTGGTTGTCACGGCCTTCCGGGCCCCGGTTCTCCTGCCAGCATTCCCGGCCACGAACGCCCGGTAGGCATCGCTCTGCTCTGCCGCCTCCACGCGGCTTGTGAGATACAACTTCGCGGGAGCGGCCGACCGGAAGACCGGGTTCTTGGCCTCCTGGTCGCAGTCGCCGAGGAACGTGGCGATGGCCTTCTCCGTCCAGCCCCGGGCCTTCAGCCCCGCCTTGGTGAGGTATCCGGGGAGATCACTCGCCATCCCGTCCCCCCCACACCGCGTCCATCTCCGCAAGGTGGCCCTCATAGAGGTCTTCAGGCGTCCGGAAGGGGATCGTGTCCCCCCAGATCACTACTCGGGTGATCCCGGCGTTGACAAGCATCTTCGCGCAGAGAGCGCAGGGCAGCCGGAAGATCGGCTCCCCGCTCCGCACGTCCAGCGTCGCGAGGTAGAGCCCCCGGCCGGCGACGTCCTCCCGGGCCATCAGGAGGGCGTTCTGCTCCGCGTGGACGCTCCGGCAGGCTTCGTAGTTCTGCCCGGGCGGGATCCCGTGGGCTTCCCGGTAACAGCCGAGGGTCGCGCAGTGCGGCATCCTCCGGGGCGCTCCCGTGTAGCCGGTCGAGACGATCCGGGTCCCGTCCACGATGACGGCCCCGCTGTTGCGCCGGATGCAGGTGCCCTGCCGGGCGCACCGGAGCGCCAGGTCGAGGAAATACGTGGACCAGTCGGTGCGGGTCGGTTCGGGGGAGGGGGTAGATCCATTTGTTAGACACATTTTAGACCTCCAAGTTACGCTCTCTCTTCGCGCCACCGGGCGACCACGTCGAGGACGTCCTTGGTGAACAGGACCCCGCCCCAGACGGCGAGGGCAGTGTAGACGGGGACGATGACGATCACCGAGATATCGTTGACGAAGCCGGGATAAATCAGGCCCAGGGGAACCTCGGCCACGCCATCCACAAAATACCGGTGCAGCGTACCGAGGACGTAGACCAGCCCGGCCAGGGTCCAGAGTCTCCAGAGGATCCGCTCCTGCTTAGTGGTCAGTCCCATCAGGCACCTCCCCCGGGGCAGCCGGCCTGGAGTCGAGCAGATCCATATACCGCTCCACGAGGTATGCCTCTGCCATCGCCTGACACCGGGCAAGCAAGTCCTGCGCCGGATGGGGGGTGATACCCCCCCGCACCCTCTGACCCTCGATCCGGGGGTATCTCATCGTTGTCTTGCTGCCCCCCGGTTCAGCGACCCGCTCGACCTCGAACCACGTAAAGGCGAGAACGTCTTCCGGGGAGAGCGAGAACTTCCGTTGGAGGCACTCGTAGCCGACGTCATCAAAGGCGATGATCGCCGAATCCCGGCAGTCCCGGAGCGGCCTGACAAGGCGTCCGTCATCGTGAACGGGGGAAACGATGATCAGCCCGACCCCGTGCCGCCGGACGGCACCGATCAGAAGGTGTAGGATCGCTCTGGAGGCCCGCGGCAACCCCGTAGCGACCTGTACGACATCCTCAAGGTAGTACACCTCCCCCGGTTGG
>JBAZDQ010000159.1:0-3405 GCA_041654355.1 Bacteroidales bacterium | reverse complement strand
ATCTTACCGAGGAGGCCCGCTCGGGCCACCTGGATCCCGTGGTCCGTCGGGAAAAGGAGATTGACCGCCTGGCGCAGATACTGGGCCGCCGCAAGAAAAACAACCCGGTGCTCATTGGAGAAGCCGGGGTAGGGAAGTCCGCCATCGTGGAAGGCCTTGCCAACCGCATCGCCCGCCGCAAAGGCTCTCCAACGCTCCAGGGCAAAAAGATCCTCTCCCTGGACATTGGCTCGGTAGTGGCCGGAACCAAGTACCGCGGTCAATTTGAGGAGCGCATGAAAACGCTTCTTGCCGAGATAAAAAAGAACCCGGACATCATTCTGTTCATTGACGAGATCCACACCCTGATAGGGGCAGGTGCCACAGGCGGAGGCGGCGGGTCCCTGGATGCCGCCAACATGCTGAAACCCGCTCTGGCACGGGGCGAGATACAGTGCATAGGATCGAGTACCCTGGATGAATACCGCGAGTATATTGAAAAAGACGGTGCCCTGGAACGCCGGTTCCAGAAAGTGATCGTGGAACCTACCAAGTACAACGATACCCTGGAAATCCTGCGCAGCATCCGTTCCAAATACGAAGAACACCATATGGTGCATTACACGCCGCAGGCCCTGGAAGCCTGCGTAAGGCTTTCCCAACGTTACATTACAGACCGCTGTCTGCCGGACAAGGCCATTGACGTGATGGACGAGGCCGGTTCCCACATGCGTATTTCGCACCTGCAGCTGCCTAAGGAGTTGCTAAAGCTGGAAGAGGAAATGGACACCATCATGATGCAAAAGCGCGAAGCTGTGGATAACCAGGAATACAAAAAGGCAACGGCTTTGAGGGAACGCGAAAAAGAACTGGAAGTCAAGCTGAAAGAAGGGCGTGACAAATGGTACGAAGCCCAGAAAGAGAACAAGAAGGAAATCACGGCAGATACCATAGCCGAAGTCGTATCCATGATCACATCGGTACCGGTAAGCCGCGTCTCTGAATCGGAAACCCAGCGGCTGCTGAACATGACCGAAATGCTCAAGAAAAAGCTCATAGGGCAGGACAGCGCCATAGACGCCATGGTCCGCGCCATCCACCGCAACCGCGCCGGGCTGAAAGACCCCAACAAACCCATCGGCACGTTCATTTTCCTGGGGCCCACGGGCGTCGGAAAAACGCACCTGGCCAAGCTCATTGCCGAGTACATGTTTGACTCGGCAGATAACCTGGTGCGCATCGATATGAGTGAGTACATGGAAAAATACGCGGTAAGCCGCCTGATTGGAGCGCCTCCGGGCTACGTGGGTTACGACGAAGGAGGACAGCTGACCGAACGCATACGCCGCAAACCGTATACGGTTGTTCTGTTGGATGAAATTGAAAAGGCGCACCCGGATATTTTCAACCTGTTGCTGCAGGTCTTTGACGAGGGACGCCTGACAGATAGCAACGGCCGCCACGTGGATTTCCGCAATACCATTCTTATTATGACTTCCAACATAGGGAGCCGCGAGCTGAAGGAATTCGGCACAGGGGTAGGATTTGCCACCGTTTCTTCCGGGTCGGTACAGGCAGCTGATACACGACGCCGTCAGATCATTGAAAAAGCATTGGGCAAGACGTTTACACCCGAGTTTTTGAACCGCGTGGACGAACAGATACTGTTCAATGCCCTGGACAAAAAAGACATTTCAAAGATCATAGAGATAGAACTTGCCGATCTGTACGGACGTATAGAGCAGGCAGGATTTTCCATTAAGATATCCAAAAAGGCAAAAGAATTTGTTGCCGAGAAGGGTTTTGATCCGCAATACGGTGCCCGTCCTTTGAAAAGAGCCATTCAGCGTTACCTGGAAGATCCCCTTTCCGAGGCCATTATCCGCCTGGAAATGCAACCCGGTGCAAAACTGCATGTAGATCTTGATCCGGAAGGTACAGATACCGTTGTCAATTAACGGAATTATTTGTATTTTTGGCGGATTATTCGAAGAACATGGAGGATAGAATTCAGAAGATCAATATTGAGGACGAAATGAAAAGCGCGTACATAGATTATTCTATGTCCGTTATCGTTTCCCGGGCCCTTCCCGATGTGCGTGACGGTTTGAAACCCGTTCACCGCCGGGTACTTTTCGGAATGTCCGAGCTGGGAATCACCAGCAACAAACCCACCAAGAAATCGGCCCGTATTGTGGGTGAAGTCTTAGGTAAATACCATCCCCACGGGGATTCCAGTGTATACGAAGCCATGGTGCGTATGGCCCAGGATTGGAGCTTGCGCTACATGCTGGTGGAAGGCCAGGGAAACTTTGGCTCCGTTGACGGGGACTCAGCCGCTGCCATGCGTTACACCGAGGCGCGCCTGCGCAAGATTGCCGAGGAGGTGCTGGGCGATATGGATAAGGATACCGTTGATTTTCAGTTGAATTTTGACGATTCGTTGAAGGAACCGACCGTTTTGCCCGCCAAGGTGCCCCTGCTGCTTCTGAACGGAGCCAGCGGGATAGCTGTAGGGATGGCTACCAACATGCCGCCCCACAACCTGGGTGAGATCGTGGATGCCGTTTGCGCTTATATAGATTCGGACGATATTACCGTTGACGAGTTGTTGAAGCACGTCAAAGGCCCCGATTTTCCCACAGGTGGGATCATTTACGGTACCTCGGGCATCCGGGATGCTTATGAAACCGGCCGCGGCCGTATTGTGGTCCGTGCCAAAACCGATATAGAAGTGGCCCCCAGCGGGCGTGAAACCATTGTGGTGACAGAGATTCCCTATATGGTCAACAAGCGGGAACTAATTGAAAAGATTGCCGAGTTGGTGGAAAGCAAGCGCCTGGAGGGCATCTCTTTTGTGAACGACGAGAGCGACCGTAACGGCATGCGCATTGTCATCAAGCTGAAGATAGGTGCTGTAGCCAACGTGGTGCTGAACAGCCTGTTCAAGTACACGGCCATGCAAAGCGCCTTCTCGGTCAACAACATTGCATTGGTGGACGGACGTCCGCGGCTGCTGAATTTGAAGCAGCTGATCAAATATTTTGTGCGGCATCGCCACCAGGTGGTGGTACGCCGCGCCCATTTTGAACGCGACCAGGCAGCCAAACGTGCCCATATCCTGGAAGGGTTGCTCAAAGCACTGGACATCCTGGACGAGGTGATCGCGCTCATCCGGGCGTCACAAACGGTGGACGAAGCACGCAGGGGATTGCAGGAGCAGTTCGGGTTCAGCGAAGAACAAGCCTCGGCAATTGTCGAAATGCGTCTGCGTCAGCTTACAGGGCTGGAACGTTCGCGTTTGCAAGCCGAGTATGACCAGCTGATGGCCCTGATCCGTGATCTGGATGAACTGCTGGCCAGCGAAGTGCTGCAGATGCAGCTGATCAAGGACGAGATGCTGGACATCAAGGCCCGGTTCAATGA
>JBAZDQ010000158.1:0-3409 GCA_041654355.1 Bacteroidales bacterium | reverse complement strand
GAGTAACGCTTTGGCTATCACCTTCCCGAGTTCATTAAAGGGAGCCGTTATCTGCTCGATCGCGGGTTTGATTTCGTTCTGGAATCCGTCTTTTATGCGCTGCGTAATGCCGAAGAGTTCGTCTATCTTCTTGATGAACTTGCCGATGACAACACCAGCAAGCGTCAGTTGTGCTGCGATAATAGCAACTAAGAGTCCAACCGGGCCGAATGCGGCGAGTATTCCCTCAATAACCATTCCGAGAGAACTTGCAAGAGCCGCCCCCGCCGTTTCAAGCATAGGCATTAGCCAGGAGCTGGCCTCTCCTGCAATTCCAGGTGTGATTGCAGGGCCACTACTCTTCATTAGCGAAGAGAATTCCTGTATGAGTGAATCTTCTACACTCTTCAATAGACTGTTGACGAGATCCCCGATGAGACTGAATAGGTTCTTCTGGCCCGTTAGAATCTGTCTCGGAGCTCGAATGAAAAAGTCGGCAAAGAGCCTTTGCGCTTCATCGAGAGTGTATTTCCAGCTCTCCAGTACTTCTTCGATCGCTTCCTTCGCCGGGTCTACCATGTACTTCTTGAGGCCCGGACCCATCCAATCTCCAATTCCACGGACAAGGTCGGGGATTATCGAGTGTCCTACCATCTCTTCGTAGAGAAATTCAAAAGACTCGATGACTTCTTCAACCGCTACTTCGGATTCTTTAGCCAGGAGCTTCGCCATCTGAGTGAACTCGTTTCTTGCCTTCTCGGCTGTCTTCTCGGTGAGGATCCCGACCTTCTCCATTTCGTCTACGACTTTTCCGAAGTCCTGAATCCATGAAGCCGCCACTTCACCGGAAACGGTCTCCATTCCCTTGGCTTGTTCCCTCATTTTTTCAGTGGCGAGAGCGAGTTGCTTCGTCTTTTCTTCGGCAATGTTGGCTATATCCATCGCGCCCGCTATGATTTCTTCTGCTGACTTCCCTCTGCTGAAGAGGTTGTCGAAAATGTCGACTAGCCAGCCTCCGAAGAATATGTATTTGATTCCTTCGACTATCCATTCACCTAGTTGTTTACCTACGGAGAGAACGGCTTCACCAGCTCCGACAAGGCCGTCAAGAATCATCTGGCCGAAGTCGACAACCGAACCCCAGAGGTCTTTCATGCCGTTCCAGATGGAATCCACGAGAGGTTTCAACAAGCTGTTCCATGCGAGAACAGCTGCGTTTGCTATTAGGAGGCCTATGATCTCCCCGAGATCAAACACGAGCATGAAAGCGTCCTTCACGAATTGCCCGAAGGCAGTACCAAAGTTGACAGCCGCTTCGACAATTCCCTTGAAGTCAGTTTCTGAGAAGAGATCTCCAAGCTCTTCTTTCATACCTTCCCAGAGAGTCGACCAATCCATTCCTTCTCCCGCTTCGGATACCTGACCGGCGAGCGCGTCTTTGAGTACGTCTTTCAACGCCCCAGTTCCTTGTCTCAGCTTTTGAATACCACCAGTGAGACCTTCGATTATCCAGGTCCCAATGTTTATCGCGCCCTTGACCGCTTCACCCAAGAATCCAGCGATCTTCTTGCCGACGTCTTTCATCTGTTCATACACGCCAGTCCAGTCGCCTTCTTTTATGTTGCTCACGAGAGAACTAACCCAGTCAGCAACCTTGCCTATTCCATCTACTATCGCGGTTCCAACTTGAACGATTCCGTCTATTATCTTCCCGATGACATCTGAAATTGCCGGAAGGTTTTCGAGAAGCCAATCTACTATTTTCTGTACATAAGGTAACAGATCGTTCGAGAGATCCATGAAGAGAGCCCCGACTGACTTTGTGAGGGCGTCGAGTGTGTCATTGAACTTCACATTCGCCGCGATCGTTTCATCGTCCATGACAAGACCGAATTCATGGGCCTGATCGGAAAGATTCTGGATCTCGTCTGTACCGGCGGCAAACAAAGGTGTCAGTTCCGCCGCTCCTCTTCCAAACAGTTCGAGAGCTATTGCGTTTCTTTCCGTCTCGTTTTCCATTGATGAAAGAGCACTGAGGACTTCATCGAACACGACGGTTGCATCTCTCATGTTTCCAGCGGAGTCTACTGTTTCAACACCCAGAGCCGCAAAAGCGTCCGCTTGTCTTTCAGAACCGGCCTCGGCTCCCGTCATTGAACGAGTCAGGAAAGTGACAGCCGTTTGAAGAGATGAAAATTCTACTCCCGCTTGAGAGGTAACGAACTTCAGTTCTTGAAGCCTCTCTCTTGAGATCCCTGTCCTGATGCTCATCTTGTCGATCTCATCGGCCACGTTTGAGGTCTTGACTGTGAGACCGAATAGCGCCGCTCCTATACCTCCTATTGCGAGAGAAACGGCTCCGATTGTTTTTGCGAGAGCCTTGAATGTGGTTCCCATCTTGTTGCTAGTTTTCCCGGCAGCATCATCTACGGCGTTTAGATCGGCAACAGCTTCGTTCTTGTTTATCTCTATCGTTCCCCAGAGTTTGAATATCTCCATGCCACTGGCCATGATGCTACCTCCTTCTTCGTCTCTTTCTCTCGGCCCTGAACTTTTCTCTGTCCATAGCCATAATCCTTTCCGCGTTCTTGCGAGCCCTTTCTATCTCTTCCGTGGTCGGTGCTTTCTCCTGCTTCTTGTGTTCGAGGCCGAGAGACTTGAGCCATTTATCGAAGCCGATTACTCTCGTCTTCTTGTCTTTCGGAGTGCATAGATAAGTCTGGTAGCCTATGAAGGCCGCCTTCGTGTACTCTTCTTTCTGTTCTCTCTCGATTGCCTTTGAGATGACCTCGACAATTTCAACGAAGCGTGCGTAGGGAAGAGTGAGAACCTGCTCGTCGGTCCAACCGTAACGTTGCTGGATCAGGTCGATACCTTCTGCCAGAGATGCTTCATGGCCGGTCTCTTCATGAACGCGACGAAATCCGCGAAAAAACTCTTTATGTCCTGATTCTCGACAAGCCCTTCAACGATGGGAAGAATTGCACTCATTGGGAACTTGTCGGTGTCAAGTATTTCTTTCTTAGTCAGTTCTATCCAGTTTCCTTCTTCATCCTCTCTCAGGAGAAGATGCGCGAGAAGTCCGAGCATCTGATCTTCGGCATTGAAAGCTCCGCCGATGAGCATCGCACCGAGTATCTGAGGGGTGAGATCCTTTGTGTCCGTCAGACTCTTCCCCATCATCGCGGCACCGACACTGAGGATGGATCCCATCTTGAACATCGTCCTGAGCCCCATGCGGTTCATCTTGTACCGAATGCCCTCGATCTCCACAAAAACGTCTTTATCCAGGATCGCTTCTTCTTTGGCCTCTGTCTTTTCTGTCTTCTTCTTTGCTTCTGCCATTTCATTTACCTCCTTTAATCTCCTCTAATAGTCTGTGAACCTCTTTCGTAGCTATTTCGATTGATGGAATGTTCGTCTTGACAGG
>JBAZDQ010000157.1:0-3417 GCA_041654355.1 Bacteroidales bacterium | reverse complement strand
GATCACCAGCAGTAGCTGCAGCTTTGTGTGACATATATAATATAGAGTCTAATGTAAACTGGTTTTTTAATTACAGCCCTAATATATTTGTTTATAGAAAACTATTAAACGCATATCATTTTAGGGACGAGTGCAAGGAGGAATAAAATGCAAGTATTTGATACTCTATCACAATTGTGGATAGAGCGAGAAATAAAAGATTTAACTATAGGAGATATGATAAAGCATGACGATGAACAAGTAGCTATAGTAGAAAAAATAGACATAGATTCAAACAATACTATAGTGGTTTATCTAAAACCATATTTGAGAGGAGATTAACATGATATACAAAATTACAACTAAGAGCAATGACATTAAAGCTATGTTTAAAGACAGGTTTAATATTGAAACAGACGAATTCTATATGTGTGGGGCGTCCTTTTCTTCAGACTTAGTTACATGGAGTAAACCTGACTTTAGTTTTATTGTTCTTCTGCACTCTTTGATAGATGCAGATGTTGACGAAAATGATCTTACTATGGAACCCACTACTGTAGAAGATCCACGACCGTCTATTCACACTCCTTTTTTAGGCGAAGGAGAATTAATGACATTTAACGAGGCTATCAAAAACCTTGGGTGGATACTAAAAGATAAACGTGTTTATGATAAGGATGATAACCCTGTAATGATGTTTGGTGTATCTGCTCAATTTCCAGTGTTTGCATTTAGTAAAGAATATAAGGAAGGGCTTTTATACGTAGTTAATTATCTATTAATTCAAGATCAAAATAATTATTCAATATATAATATGGAAGTAGATAATAATTTATTACCAGTTACAGAAGACCTTTTTGATAAATACTATGTTCTTGTGCAGAGCTTATTTAGTGAAATAGTACCTGATTCCGATGGAGACTTAGATGCCTAATAATGCTGTTTCCCCAAATCAATTTAGTTTAGCGGATATTCCTATAGATTATGTTAAAATTAAGTCTTGTACAATAAATGATGTTGAGCTTGCAAAAATAAATTATAATACTATTATTGAGGATAAATTTACAGAATACCCTATTCTAAATTATTTGAGAGGGTCAGTTTTTATAAAGCTTAAAAAAACATATACTGTGCTGTATAGAGCTATGAACAGGTTTAACTATCCCGCTAATATAGAGTCATTTGATAATTGTATAGAGAAATTAGACGGTATGATGATACTACCATATATCTTTGAAGGGGAGGTATACTTCTCTTCTAGATGGAGCTTTGATACACCACCAGTTAAAATGGCTGAATCATTAGCAACCTACGACTATAAAGAGTTTATAATAAAATGCTACAGGGCAGGAATTTACTTAACATTTGAGCTTGTTACTCCATTATCATTTATAAAAACAATATATCCTTCAGAACGCTATGGGCTATATTTAATAGCTTCTCAAGATATTAACGGTAAACCATATCCTCTTATTAATAAGGACAATGAAGTATGGGTAACTAATGAGCATTTATCTTTAAAAGTACCAAAAAATATAATGATTCCTAAAATATACGACTTTAAAAAAATGGAAGAATTAGATAATTACTTTGATAGTTTTAAAGGACGAGAATTTGAAGGAGTAGTAGTATATAAAAATGGTACGCCATACAAAGTAAAAACAGAACAATATAAAAACATTAAAAACACAAGCACAGCACTGTATAGGGACATGGCATTGTCAGTTATTGACGGCACTTATGACAGGTTTCCAAATAAAGAATTAATGCATAAATTTATTGTATTGTATGATGATATTCTTACTTTATTTAAATCATTTAAATATATGGTTAAAAAATATAGATCAAAAAAAGCCATAGCTAAAGATATAGAATTTTTACCGTCTTATTTTAGAGCACTATTTTATTTATTTGAAAATAGGGAAGATAGAGCGTTAGAGATTCTTCATAAATATTATTTAGATAGAGTAGTAGAAATAGGAAACTTGGATGTAGATATTCAGAAAGAGGAGTATATAAGCTATGTTTAATGGCTGCGATATATTGTGAATATAATATTTATTTTTGTAAGTATGTTACTACTTTTAATATTTATATTTAAGTTACTTGAAGTAAGTAGTGTATTTGACTATATTGACTCTAACTTAGAAGTACTATCAATAGCTATTATATTCATTTTACTGTATATTGCTTTAGTAATTATTATAAACATAAAATATTAGGGGGAATTAATGATTTATAAATTTGAATTAAAAGACAATCCAGAACAGTGTATTTATCTTAAAGGGGCATTAGTATCTGAAGATGGCGAAAATTGGCGTATACCAACTCCGTTTGAATTAGTTCTTTTACAAGAAATAGAGGACTCTCCAGAAATAAACATGGTAGAGATAAATCAAGAGAGTGGGTTAATACCTTTTAATGAATACAGCGGACTATCTTTAATCAGTACCAAAGAGGCTTGTGATAAAGCAGGGCTTGTTTACACAGAAGATGAAAAGGGTAGGCTGGACATTTCTTGTAGCCACGGTCATGAATTAGAGATTGTTAAACAAGATGGAGGCATAGTAAGTGTTTATTGCCCTGTATGTAAACAGGGGATAGTAAATGTAATGTATACGTATATTATTTTAGAAGATCTTGAGCTTGATATTTTAACTGTAGATTTACAGGACGAGTATATATGGAGTACAATTGACGAACCACAATATATGGAGTTAATAGCCAAACTTGATACGCTATTAGATCCTTCAGAAGCGTTTTTAGAAACACATCCAGAATTATTTAATGAAGAGGAGGAAGAAAATGGACAATAAGGAAAAAATAGATGCATTACTAAAAGAGATAACAGACGTAATGTCTAGTCTAAAACCTAATCATGCTGATATAATAGTAGACTTCCTAAGCGTGCAACTTGAAGCTTTAAAGCTATTTATAGCTAAACAGTATGACTACGGCCCCGAAAATATATCTAATTTTGGTGATATAGGGGTGCTAGTTAGACTAAATGATAAAATAGAACGTCTAAAGAACTTAATGTTTAACGGAAATACAGCAGTTAACGAAAGTATAGAAGACACGTGGATAGATATTGGTAATTATGGACTAATAGGTTTAATGTGCAAACGAGATTTATGGCCTAATGTAAAGCAGTATAGTATAAAGGGGATGTAATAATGGACACCTTTGACCAAAAAACAGGAAAAGTAGCATTTTCTTTAACGCAAGAGTTTGACACTATCCGTTGTCCGTATTGTGAACAAATTTTTTTACTATTTGCTGTAATGCCTTATACAGGATGTTATGGAGAAAGCGAAGCAGATATTTGGACACAGGCAGCAGCACGCTATTGTCCTTACTGTGGAAAAAATATAGACAAAGAAACTGATGCAGAGGTAAGGGGGCATATTAATGAAGAGTTACACTAAAATGGGTTTA
>JBAZDQ010000156.1:0-3506 GCA_041654355.1 Bacteroidales bacterium | reverse complement strand
TCTGAACCGGTTACCGAATTCACCGCGTCTACCAGTCCGGCAGCTGTAGATTGGGAGGGCACGGCTACCGGGTACGACCTGAGAAACATCAGCACCGCTGTGAACAGGATCACCTTTACCACAGGCAATTCCGAACCTTTGCCGTATTACGGCATCTATATGACCAAAAGTACATATGTTGCGGGGGATCCTTTCCTGCTGCAACTTTCAGGCAACGGACCGGCAAGAGTCTCTGAACAATGGTTTTTTAACGGTGTGCCTCAAACCTCCGGGAGCACTCTCATTTTACCGGCAGGTGAACATACCCTGAAAGTGATTGTCTTTTACAGTGACGGGACCGGTGAAACCATACTCCAACAGTTTCAAGTAGACTGAGAAATCTGTGTTGAACGCTTACAGTAACGGGCTTAACAGCCGGGTAAGTGCTTCAGGTATTTTTTGTCCTAAAGATCTTTTCTCCCAGGTCCTTGGAGATATCAAACGGGAATCGTTCAGATAACGGTCAAACTGGTCTTCCAGTTCTTGGCTGACAGCCGGGTTATAAACTATCGCTCCCACTTCAAAATGATGCTCCAGGCTCCTGTTGTCCAGATTGGCTGAACCGATTACACAACTTTTTCCGTCAATGCTTATGGTTTTGGAATGAATAAAGCTTTTTGTGTAAAGGTACACCTTGACACCGGCTTCCAGCAATTCGCTCACATAGGAAAGGCTGGCGTAATGGACAAACCGGCTGTCGGCTTCCAGGGGCAGCATCAGGCGCACTTCCACACCGCCCAGGGCTGCCGTACGCAGCGCATTGAGAATGGATTCATTGGGAATAAAATACGGAGTCGTTATGCTTATACGTTCTTTAGCTTCAGTAATAAAGGTCAGATACAATTGCATGATATCTGCCCAATCGCTGTCCGGCCCGGAACTAACTATCTGTATATAACAGGTTTCAGGGACCTTCTCTTCTTCCAGAGCCGGAAGCCGGTACGTATAGGGTTTCCTTCTTCTGAGATTTTTATGAGTGATAAAGTACCAGTCCATTAAAAAACTGGATTCCAGTTGCCGAACCGCCTCACCTTGAATACTCATTTGTGTATCACGCCATTCCAGGCTGTTGCCTCCGTCATAATACCTGTCGGCAATATTGACACCCCCCAGGAATCCTTCTACCCCGTCTACAATCAAAAGCTTGCGGTGATTCCGGTAATTGATCATGGTACGCATTCCGGGAAATCTTACTTTTCCGAAGGGCTGAATGTGTACGCCTGCCTCTCGCATTTGCTTTTTGAAAGAACGTGGCAAGTGCCAGCTGCCAAAATCATCGTAAATCACACATACATCCACGCCTTCTTCTGCTTTTTTGATCAAAAGATTTTTCCATTGCGTTCCTACCGAATCGTTTTCTATTATAAACGACTGCAAGTGAATGTGTTGTTTTGCACCCTCAGCGCTTTTGTACATGGCCTCCAGGGCTTCCTTGCCGGTAAAGTACAACCGCGTTCTGTTGTGTTCGGTCAATATACTCCGGCTGCTGTTCAATGCCAGCAGTACAATCTTCTTATGAGCGGCAATATCTTCCGGCAATTTGTCCCGAATAGCGTTAAGCTGTTCCACCTGTTGGGCGCTTAGATCTTTTTTCAGCCTCTCGTCATGCAGACCTTTACGGCTATAAATTTTAATACGCCTGAAATCCCTTCCTACATATATGTATAGTATAAGACCAATGTAAGGAAGCAAGAGCATGACCACTATCCAGGAAAGAGATTTAACCGGATTGTGTTTTTTGAAGATCAGATCGTATATAAAATAAATGGCCAGCCCCAGGTAAAAAAGGTAGAGCAACAGTGTCAAAACAGAACCGAAACTAAAATCCATCATCATTATTTAATACCTGTAAACAAAACGGCTATACCCGGACTTAAGCGGGTATACGACACTTCCTTAAATCCGGCATTTTCTATTTTACTGCATATTACCCCTGCTTGCGGAAAAGATTCCACAGAATCCCTCAAATACTGGTATGCCTGTTTCTGACCGGTACTTATCCAACCTATACGAGGTAATACTTTATGTATATAAAATTTCTTCAATACGTTCCCGGGGGAATTTCCTTTTTCCGGCGAAAATTCCAGGATAATAAGCCTGCCCCCCGGCTCAAGCACTTTCCGTATTTCCAGCAGCGAAGCTTCCATATCGGCAAAATTTCTAATCCCATAGGAAACGGTTACTACCTGAAAAGAATCTTCAAAGAACGGAAGAGACTCGGCATACCCCTTTTTTAAAATTACGTTTTCCCTTGCCCCGAGGCGCTTTTTGGCCACGGAAAGCATATTTTCCGAGGGGTCCAGACCGATGATCTTCGCGCTTTGCAGGCGTGCCAGCTTTTTGGTGAGGGTTCCCGTTCCGCAGGCCAGATCCAGGATCCTTTGGTGAGGCACCTTCCGCACCCGTCCGATCAGTTTTTTGTGCCACAAGGCGTTCAAACCAAAGGAAAGGATGCCGTTGGTTCTGTCGTACCTATGGGCAATGGCGTTGAAGATCCCGTTGGTCAGATCATATTTGGCGGATATTTCCGTAGGACTGGTCATCTATGCGAATATCCCCCTTTGTTACGTGGCCAAGTGTCATTACATCTATACGATTATCGAAAAGATACTGTACAAGCTCTTCATCCTTTTCAACGGGAACTGTAATAACGGCACATGTCCCGGGATCTTCAAAAAGGAACTGCTCTTCCGGAATTTCGGAATCCGTGGTAATATCAAAACCCAGTCCCGAAGGTATGGCTGCCCTCAGTAACGCTTCAAAAACACCTCCGTCGGAAACCTCCTGAACACACGATACCAGGTTTTTCCGCATAGCTGAAAGCATTACTTTTTGTATACGGTAATCTTTGTCCAGATCTACCTCTTTAGATTCGGTTTCTCCTACCAGATAGATCATATCTCCTTTCTGTTTGAATAACCCGAAAGATTCTTCCGGTGCCGGTTTATCTACTCCCTCTTTACGGAGTTTAGCCACCATTTCTACAGCCCTGCGTTGAAGTGTTGTGTGTGTGTCCATAGTCAAATATTTATCCAACAAATATAGGAAGAATAAGGAAATTTGTCTTATATTTGCCCCTCAAATTGCCCAGGTGGTGGAATTGGTAGACACGCCACTTTGAGGGGGTGGTGCCGGTTACGGTGTGCAAGTTCGAGTCTTGTCCTGGGCACGTTTACTAAAACCAAACTATTGTAATTCAGTAGTTTGGTTTTTTAATTCTCTTTTCGCGTCCCCCCAGCGTCCCCTTTTATTGAAATACTTGTACAATAAATTGCAAAATTTGAAACAAAAAAAAGCGCCGAATTTGAAAATTCAACGCTTTCGTTGCTTAAAAATTGTCGTCTGACTCACGTCATCGGATAATGCAAATTTAATCAATTATTCCATACCCTAAAAGGATAGTAAATGATAACTCAAGCCGATTCCGATGTACGGGACCGGTTGGATGGTGTTTTGCTGGTAGGTGA
>JBAZDQ010000155.1:0-3514 GCA_041654355.1 Bacteroidales bacterium | reverse complement strand
ACGTCATCTTCTTCGGGGTCCCCTCTCAGCATCTTTAGAACCGCGTCGCGGACCTTCGGACAGTCGGCCACAGCCATCTCATACGGGCAGGTCGCTAGACTGTGCTCGCACCCCTTGCAGACCTCGATAGCGGTCTCCAGGATGAGGCCGCCGCCGAGGGCAACCCACCTCTCAAATGCCTTTTCCATCTTTCACCTCTCTACCACATGAGCCCGGATAGCCAGCGGCCGCAGATCCGGCGAGCAGTCGTACGACTGGTGGACGAACGCGGCCTCCTCCGTCCTAAACCGCCGCCCGCAGACCCGGCACCGGAACCCGGCCGAGGTCTCCTCAATCTTCAATTTGGCTTTCATCCTTCACTCCTACTATCAGCCGGGACTTGACAAGCCCGACAAACTGATTCATCGTCATTACCACGGCCATGAGCGGCATCATCGGCAAGACCACACTTACAATCCCCTCAATAGGCCGCATAATATGCCGTTCATACTCGTATTGTGCCCCCTGAAGGTACCCGGGGAGATGAAGATCCAGATCCATCTTTCACCTCTCTACCAATGAATCACCGCAATGAGGAAGCCGAAGCCGCACAGCACGATCACTGTGGCGACAACCGGGAGTGAGATCAGATCCACAATAGAGAGCGATAGTGACGGGACATCGACCGCCCCCAATAGCATCCAGAATACAATGCCCGTTACGATCAAAGTCGCAACGATGAACCCCGCCCCAAGCACTTTCTGAGAGGGGGTGTTCGGGGTCGGGTTATCCCAAGAAGGACCAATAAAATTCATCAGCACCTACTCCTTTTCTACCCGCTTGAGATCTGCATATTCAAACCAGTTTACAAAGATCTCTTCTGCACGTTGCTTCATCTGATCCACAGTGTCACCGACCTCAGATGTTTCCGAGAACCCCGGTAAAAAACACTCTAGTTTATATCTCGACTTTGATTCGTCAATTGAGAATATCACGGCTTTCCCTGACATCCCATATCGCAACACAGGCCCATTTCCGTTTATTGCTCGCCACTCTTTCCACATCAATAGGTTCCTCATCGTTTTCCTCCCTTCGCATTACACAAATCTACCAGCCTACAGGGGCCGGTGGTGCGGCGGAACCCATATGCGTTCAAACATCCGTGCCACCGGGGCCTGGCATTTGTCGGGGAGATCCTGCACGGCCACCTCGCGACCAGCGCGGTGCTTGGCATAGTCATAACAAACCCCGTTCCGGGGGCACTGTCCGCAAACCTCATCAATTGCGTCTCTCAGATAATCAGCATCAAGTTTCATTTCTCTACCCGCCTTTATGGGTTCACCCGGATCAATATCACGGGTTGTCCGGTACCGCAAAGCCGTCCTTTAGTGTTGCCGTACGGAAATGGAGCCGTATTCCGATCACTACAATTGTCGACCGTTCTACCTTCTGCATAAATTAACAGTTTCCCCTCAATAATTCCATACTGCATCGAATCACTTCTCTACCAAGGCCTGGTGCGAAGCAGTGCACCTGCTCCCTCCAACGAATCCTACTACAAAGAGGCTGGCTCCAACAACCAATCCGATGAGTAGGGCATAAATATTATCAGTCATGACGAGCTGCCCCACGGCAAATCCCATTATCCCTGCCCCTGTACCTCTCCAATATGACCAATCACTGAACTCCACTTAAACCACCTTCCTGTTTTCTACCAACTCAACGAAGTTATGGATGTAATACCGTCGTCCTGCGCTCAACTCGACCATCCTAACCTCAGTGATTTCGTATACTGTGCCATTTGTCCGAAAAGTATCTCCAACAACCGCCTTTGGTCTATTTAGGTGACAGTACCGTCGCCCATTCAAGATGGCCTTTCTACGTTCAGGATCTAATCTCATCTGGACTCTTGCCATTGACTATCTCACCTCTACCATTCTGCCTCGCTTCTCCCTCTCCATTTCCTGCACTCGCTGATACAAGCACGCCGGGCACACCAGCACCGGCATTTCGCGCCGGGGGTCGTCTAACACCATCCTCCGCCCGCAGTCGGGGCACACGTTAGCCCGGATCACCTTCAGCTTGTCACCGGGTTGGAGAGATAGGTGGTGTCGCTCGAACGTCTCTTCGCCCCCATCAAGGTGGAACAACCCCACAGTACACGGTTTCTTCGCAACAATGGTGTTCTTATCAATGGTTTGTCCGGCCCCCTCAATACAACTTCTTGGCATGTCGATCTACTCCTTTTCTACCATTTTACACATCCCCCTCAAAAATCCTTATTGAAGTTCCGTTCACATACAGTACATCAACGATGGCGTGAACCTTGTGAGATTGAGGAGTGCGAATACCAAAATGATAATATTCGCGGTAAGCGTTGTTGGACTGGGCAAATATTTGCTTGTGCATTCCATCAAGTGAGATGGTGATCACATCAATTTCTGGCGAAATACCCAGTTGGAAGAGGTATGGGGCGGCATGAACCCCCACAACATTACCTGAGCGATATGGAGTCAGATCTTTTTCAGTTACAACCCCAATACACCCTGTGGTGCAGACTACGGCGCACATAACCATCAGGACGAGAAGACATCCGAATTTCATCTTTCACCACCCTACCATCTCACCGGCGACCCTATCAACACAGGGAATGTGTCCTCAGCAGCCAATCCTCTGGGCAATGGCATAATCACATCAAACTGTGATAGTGTCGCAGGATCGGGGAGATGTTCCCCACATGCGAAAACTACCGTGTACGATCCGTCAGCATTCGCATACTCAATTTTGTCTATTGCCGCGTTGCCGCATCCAGCCGTATCACATTTTTGCATTTTCAATCGACCTTCCTTTTTTCTACCAATTACTCAATGACGCAATACTCTCCACAGTCGAGGACATCGTGGACGTCAGCAGTATCATTACAGCATCCGTCATCATCGCAGCCGTCGCCCCGCCTGACACGCATTTCTGGATCAAGCCCGTTTAAGACCTCAATCAATTCTTTTACTTTCATGTCGTCTTTCACCTCTCTATCAGATTATTCTCATATTTCTCCCTCATCTCGGATTCCCAGAGCGCGTCACGCATAGCGCTTTCGCGGAACTTCCTGTTCGCCTCCGAACTCAGGCGGAAGAACTTCAACATGATGTCTTCAAAGCAACTCATGATTTCATTCCTTCCTGTTTTCTACCAGCCTGCGCATCTCGTCCTGCGGCGATAGGATCGCCGGATCAGGGCAATGCTCGTCACACGAGTAGATGAGGCGGCCGGATACCCCGGCCCCTCGGCACTCGATTTCCCAGGTCGCCGGACGGTGACAGCCCTCGGTGTCGCAGGTTTCGCAGACGCGCCCCTCTAACGCGATCCTGTCGTGGATCAGATCGTGCAATCGGTGCAACCCCGTCCAATCTATGTTGAGCCGCCCCCCGGAGCCGTCCGGGTAGGTCTGCTGGATGCGGTATAGGGCCTGCTCCGGCGGGGCGTCGGGCGCGCCCGCCTTGATGATCTCAAACGTTTCGTCGTCCATCGTCCTTCC
>JBAZDQ010000154.1:0-3519 GCA_041654355.1 Bacteroidales bacterium | reverse complement strand
CCCGGAAGAAGAATCCCTGATGCTTTACGGGATACCTCCTTCTGACCGGTCGTGGAAATACAGCTATGAGAAAGGATCTCATGTTTATACAGGACAGGCAGGCCGTCTTGTAATAAAGGAATATCCCTTTTCCGTTATGATGTGTGACCTGAACGGAAAGGAATTGACGCGTACCAGGCACTGGGCAGACAATGATTCCACCCAGATTAAAGTATTGCCTTTCCAGTTTATAAAAAGAGCTTCAGATAACATCAGGAGTATCAATCCCGTTTTTTCCCTGCATCCAGGAGAAAAGATAGTAGGTTGCGGCGAATCTCCGACTGCACTGAATAAAGTGGGACAAAAAGTACATTTGTTTGTGACCGATCCGCAAAGTCCCGAAAGCGATCAGATGTACAAACCCATTCCATTCTTTTTAAGCAGCCGCGGATACGGAATGTTTATGCATACATCAGCCCCGGTTACCTGCGACTTTGGGGCATCCCACGCAGGTGCTTCCAGGTTGTTCATGGCCGATGAAACCCTGGATCTTTTCCTGTTCTGGGGTAAACCGGCCCAAATACTTGACCAGTATACCAATTTGACAGGAAAGGCAACCATGCCTCCTGTATGGTCTTTTGGTACCTGGATGAGCCGTATTACCTATTTTTCGCAGGAAGAAGGGTACGAAATCGCACGCCGGCTCAGGGACAACAGGATACCTGCAGATGTGATTCATTTTGATACAGGATGGTTTCAGACCGACTGGCAGTGTGATTACGTATTTGCTCCCGACCGTTTCCCGGATGCCCGGAAGATGATCAATGACCTGTTGGCGGACGGATTCCATATTTCTTTGTGGCAATTGCCGTATTTCACTCCTAAAAACAAATATTTTTCGGAATTGATAGAAAAGGGCCTTTATGTTAAGAATGAAAAAGGAGGTCTTCCTTACGAGGATGTGGTGCTTGATTTTTCTAATCCTCAGACTGTAAGCTGGTACCAGGAAAAATTGGAAGCCCTTTTGAAAATGGGGGTAGGTGCCATCAAGGTCGATTTTGGGGAAGGAGCCCCGCTGAACGGATATTATGCCAGCGGGAAAGGCGGCCTGTACGAACACAACCTGTATCCCTTAAGGTATAACAAAGCCGTTGCCGAGATTACAGCCAAAACGAAAAATGAAACCATCATGTGGGCCAGAAGTGCGTGGGCCGGATCCCAGCGGTATCCCCTTCACTGGGGCGGGGATGCTTCCAACACCGATATTGGGATGCTGACAACCCTAAGGAGCGGATTGTCCCTGGGACTCTGCGGTTTTTCGTTCTGGAGTCACGACATTGGCGGATTTGTACAGAGTTGTCCCGAGGAGTTATACCGTCGCTGGCTGCCTTTCGGATTTCTGACATCACACACCCGTGTACACGGTGCCCCTCCCACCGAACCGTGGTATTACGGTGAAGATTTCACCGATGCTTTCCGCAAATCAGCGGAGTTGAAGTATAGCCTGATGCCTTATATTCTGGAGCAGGCGGAAAAATGCACAAAAACAGGACTGCCCATGTTGCGTGCCCTATTGATAGAATACCCGGATGACCCTGCTGTATGGCAGGTAGAAGACCAATATTTATTCGGTGAAGACATCCTGGTGGCCCCTCTTTTTGAAAATACCGGGTCCCGTTTTGTCTACTTACCCGGTGACAAGTGGGTGGATTACCAGAGCGGAAAAACATACACTAACGGATGGCACCGGATAGATGCCGGAGAGATACCCGCAGTAATCCTGGTAAGAAAAGGGGCGGTAATTCCACATGTCCCCGTTGCGCAGAGTACGGATAGAATTGATTGGGAAAAAGTGAAAAATATCAAATATTAAAACCTATGAAACGTAATTCGTTATACATCTTTTTGTTATTAGCAGTTACGGGCACATCCTGCTCGGGTTCCAGGCAGGGAGTCGGTGACACTGACAGACAACAGCTCTTTATTGGAGAAAACATTGCCGTAGCTTCCACCGCTTACGGTAAAGTTAAAGGATATGTACTCCGGGACATATATCATTTTATGGGCATTCCATACGGGGCAAACACCTCGGGGAAAAACAGGTTCATGCCTCCATGTCCCCCGGAACCCTGGGAAGACGTGCTTCCCTGCGTCTATTTCCCCACCTCGGCCCCACAGATCATCAGGTACCCGCGCGACTCTGAATCCTACCCGGCATTTGTGGACAGGTGGAATTACGATGAGATAGGGGAAGACTGTTTGCGGCTGAATGTATGGACACCCGCTTTGGATGCACGTAAAAGACCGGTTATTGTATGGTTGCACGGGGGAGGATTTACCAGCGGAAATTCCATTGAACAAAACGGGTACAGCGGTGAGAACCTGTCCCGTTACGGAAATGTGGTTTTCTGTTCGGTCAATCACCGCCTGAATGCCTTCGGATTTACAGATTTCTCAAAAGTGGGCACCGAAGCTTTCAAGTATTCCGGGAATGTGGGAATGCTTGATATCATTGCAGCCTTGCATTGGGTTCATGATAATATTGAGAATTTTGGAGGCGATCCGGGTAACGTTACCATCATTGGTCAGTCAGGAGGCGGATCCAAAGTCAGTGCAATTGCTACAATGCCACTTGCCAAAGGGCTGATACATAAAGCCGTGGCACTGAGCGGTAATTCTGTGAAAGCCGGAGATCCAGAATATTCAGCCGCACTGGGGGCCTTCATCCTGGAAGAAGCCGGGTTGGAACCTTCAGAAATAGGAGTGTTGCAGGATATGCCTTGGGAAGATTACCTGGAACTCGCCAACCGGGCAGTTGCAAAATTCAACCAACAGAATGAAGGGCAGGAAATCCGCGGGGGATTTGGACCGGTTGCTGACGGGATCATATTACCGGAAGACACATATTTCAATGCCGGGGATCCTTCCATTCCCAATGTGCCGATGATCTATTGTACTACGTTTCATGAATGGAATCCCAACCGGGACCGTCCCGAACTGGAGAATGTTTCAATGGATGAAGTGGTTGAACAATTGCAGGACCGTTACGGGGAGGATGCTTATGAAATTGTAGCTGCCTATGCCGGGCAGTTCCCCGATAAAAATCCCATAGAAATATGGGCCATGATCACTTCCAACAGGATTAATGTAGTCAATGCAGCCAACACAAAATTGCAGCAAGGCGCCCCGGTATATATGGCATGGTTTGGATGGGAACCGCCCCTGTTTGACGGGCGGCTGAGGGCGTTCCATTGTCTGGACATCTGTTTCTGGTTTTGCAATACAGATCTTATGGTAACGCATACCGGGGGAGGTAAAACACCAAGAACACTGTCCGGGAAAATGGCAGATGCGTTGCTGCAGTTTATGAAAACCGGGGATCCCAACGTCGGATCTTTGCCCAAATGGCCTCAATTCACCCGGGAAAACGGGGAAACCATGGTGCTAAACGTGAAGTCCAAAGTAATGAACGATCCGGACAGGGAAGCCCGTTTAGTATTGGAACAGGCTACGGGGATGTAGTTTAGCTCTGTGTTAAAA
>JBAZDQ010000153.1:0-3552 GCA_041654355.1 Bacteroidales bacterium | reverse complement strand
ATGCCGCCACCGCACAGAACAGCACCCCGCCCCATAGCAGCGCCATAACCGCGACCAGGCCGATCACGGCGAGGATCGCTCGTATCGTCATGCGAACCCCCGCCGGTGCAAGGCCTGATATATCGGGCCTAGAATTTTGTGCAGGAGCCAGCCGATCATGATGCACTCCGGCACGCCCGGGAGATGGCGATTGCACGGTCGCCGGCGGGGTCGTAGATCTCGATCCGCTGGTGGCCGGCGTCGTCGTACCATATCTGGAGGCCACCGCCCCGCCAGGGTATGATGTGCCGCACATCAACGCCATGCGTTTTAGCGGCCTCTTTGATGTCTTCAATGAGTAAAGATACCTTTGAGGTTGTTTCCCCGCCTCGGTACTGTTCTATGCCGGTCTTCGGGTGCTCGGTCCACTCTATCCGCCAGGTGCCGGTGTCGGGGGAGAGCCAGGCCTGCGAGACCGTGATCGCCTCGGCCCGTTCCCATCCCCTGATGATTTCCACCAGCCGGGGGAGGAGGTCCGCCGGGGGGGTCAGTTGCACCCCTCCGCACAGACCGGGGTCGGGGGCCGGTACCACTTGCGCCACTGGCAGCGCTGTTGACGTTCGGTCGGCATCGTCCAGGTGACGGTGATACCGCCGGCCCGGATCGTGGTCGTGGTCCGGGGGAGGGGGGAGGAGCTCTGGATGAGGGTGATCACGCTCGCACCTCTCGGCCTCGGGGGTAGGACATGAACCGGCCGCAGATCGGGCACATGTAGCCGTCGCCGGTCATCAGCATCTCCCCGCACCCATAGCGGCACTCGGGGAGATATACGACCGTTGGCGCACGTTTGAGGGTGGCGAATGCCGGGGCCATTATACCCGCTCCTCCAGGGCTGTTATCCGTGCTTCGAGCTCTTGCAGCCGGGCATCCCGGGCGGCTAACTCGGTATTTATTTGCTGTTCGATGTCTTTGTACCCTGCCTGCAGCTTCTCCAGGAGGGCGCTGAGTTTTTGCGAAAGTTCTTTTCCTGTTTTCATGGCTTTTCACCTTTTCATTTTTAGAGGAAATCGGCCAGGGAATACGGCTTTCCGGTGGCCGGGTTCGTTTCCGCTTCTCCGCCGGTCCTGCCGGCATCATCGAGGGGGGGTTTACGCTCGCGGTAGATCTCGAGGGCCGAACGGAATTTCAGATGCCCTTTTCGCCGTAGGTGCTCGATCCGCCGCTCTTCGACGGTCTGACAGTATGGGACGGTGGGTAGCAGGTTTTCGCTCATCACTACGACTGGCTTGATATTCTGCCGGTTTTTCCGGTCATACCAGGCCATCCAGCCGGGAATGTCCGGGGCTGGAGAACAGAACGCGTAACGCCAGTATGACGGCGCTTGCTCTCGGATGAGTTTTTCTGAGATTTTCTTAAACCAGACTTCGATCTCTTCTTCTATCGTCTGCCGGGCGGGGTCGAACCGGCGAGAGGAGGACATAAACGGCTTATTTACCGCCCAATAGAGTTCGAACCCTTTACGGTCGTAGATCGCTTTGTTGAGGTATTTTTTCAGATAGTCCCGGGGGGATTCGCCCGGGCCGGCATCCTCGGGCCGGGTGCCGTTCCATTCCCATACGCCGGATACGTGGTTCCGGTGGACTGCGATGGCCTTCACGATCTTGCCCTGTCCGCAGCGGTCCCAGTCTTCCGAGATCTGATCCCGCTTGGCGATCCACGAGGTACCAAAAACGATGATGTGCATGTGGAGCAGGCCGTTTTCCATAAATTCGTTCACGGCGATGTATCGGGGTCTGAACGAACGGCCTTCGAGTTCTTGCTCTAGGTATTGCTCAAATTCGTCTGACCGGGTGAGGGTTTTTGCTTCTTCGGGGGTGTATCCTTGTTGCTTGAGGGTGGCGGCTCGGGCGGTCCGGAGGTCGTCTTTAAATCCGTCCCGGGCTCGCTTGGTGAGCAGGGCGGTATATCGGTTCCAGGCTACCGCCATGTGGCGGTTTGCTCTCCAGAGGGATGAGTGCTTTTTGGGGTCGGTGGTCAGGGTCAGAAATACCGCGTTGCTGTAGTATTTCTCGGCCTCCGCCCAGGCTGCTTCGTACTTGTCGAGCGCCCGAGCCGACCGGGACCAGTCGTTAAAGCGGGTCCGGTAGGGAAGGGTTTTGAAGTCCTCGGCGCTCGGGGTCTCGGCGTCCTTGTTGACCAGAACAATGGTTTTGTCTGCGATCTCTTCGAGGTAATAGTTGTAGAAATCGCGGATGTCTCCGAGTTTGGCCTTTAAGAGCGGGTTAACGACCGTGACGGGTTCGCCGGTCTTCGGGTTCTTCTGCCCTGTTATGATGCGTTCGAAGAGCCGTTGTTTGTAGCTGGGCAGGAAGTCGTTTCTTATCTGGCAGAGGATCGAGGCCGCTTTGAGCCGGGTGAGGCTGGAGCGTTTGGGGAACCGCACCCACCGGGGGATCTCCTGTTCGGGCTCGTCGGTGTCGTAGGGGTAACGGCTTTTGAACGGTTCCCGGGCCATCTGTCGGGGGAGGGTATCGCCTTCCAGGGTGGCGGGGTCGCGGGGTAATTTGCACGGGTTTGAATTTTGCACCTGCCTTATCAAGTTAAGGCCTGTACTGCTGGGCCGCCACCACGTACAAGGCTTCTCGTCCAGCCCGTAATCGAAAATACCGCGTTCCGATACCAGATAACCGGCAGATTCGAGACGTTTTAGGAATCGCCGGATGCGGTGATAAATCGCGTTGTAGCCCGTGAGGGGGTCGCCTGTTTCCCGGGCGATAGCGGCTCTAATACGGTGCATGTTTGCACCCTCCTTGAGGATAGGGTAGAGGTCGAGAGCCTGCCCTCCGGTGTGGAAGAGGAACGGCGTACGGGTTGCGTGCGGGGCAGCTAAAGATTCCATCCAGAGAAACCCCGCGCGATTATGATCAGAGAGGTTTTTATGGAGGGAATGATACTATCTTGTGCCGCTTTGCGGCGCGGGGGTGGCGAAGGGTCTTGGCAGATCTCACAACCCCCGCAACCATTTTGTATTGATACAATCTTCTGAATCCAGATTTCCGGCAGAATAGAGGCATTTATCCCTATCTTCCGGGATAGATACCCATTATAGAGTATAAAGGGTCTTGGCATAGACCTAGGGTATCTGCCAAGATTATATAAATGTGGCGATTCTCCCGCGTCTGACACTGAAAAGGGGCGATTTGGTCACCTTGATGAAAAATAAACCGAATTACACCTCTAGTTCTGTCTCATATATCCCATCATAGAGCACGGTCCCGAGCCGGTCGCCTTCGATATAATGGGGCAGATAGAGCGGGCGGCTGTAGGTCCGGGTGGGCAGGACCAGGTAGGCCTCGTTGGTCTCCATCGCTCCCCACCGGGGGTTATACTGCCGTAACTTGGGCTCGTCGCCGGTGAACTTCGCCCCTCTTCGGAGGAGGAGCCATTCGAACGAGGTCCGGACGCCTTGAAACATCTGGTTCCATTCGTGGGTGCTGGCGATGATCCGGATCCCTTCGTTCCGGAGCTTCTGGATGTTCCGCCGAATGTAGTTAATAGCCCGGTTTTGTGCCT
>JBAZDQ010000152.1:0-3557 GCA_041654355.1 Bacteroidales bacterium | reverse complement strand
GCGCAGCGGTTGCGTCCGTCGAGTTTACGGAACATTTCGGGCAGAAAGCGTACTTTGACGCACGGGTGTTCAACATCCCGAAGGACGATGTCGTAAATTATTTTGTCTGGCGACAGGGTGACTGGATTCGTAACTCCGTCATGATGTGCGCCCGTTCATTTTATTCGCAGAGTCAGTTGAACAACAAACGAAATGGGGTTGTTATCGAAGCGATGAAGTCCGACCACAATTTCAACTGGTACACCTTGCAAGATATGATAAAATATGGTCAGTTTATTATTCGAAAAGGATGCGAAGACCCGATCGTGTTTACCGAACACCGTGCGGTGTTTGATGCATGGTTGGACGAGCCGATGCTTTAATACCTATTAACGAGACACGGGAGGAAATCAGATGGGTGGATATTACCTTACCATCCTTGTCCGGGCAACCGATGCGGACGAGGCAAAGACTGTGGCGGAATGTGCGATCGACGATTGGTTCGAATCCGGGCATCTCAACATTGGCGATCATGGGTATGTTGCGGAAAACGAACCGATTGTGTGCGGGTCTGACAACCCGACCGCGTTTGTGAACGCTCTCCATGAAGCGCAAACGATGCGACGAGGTAAGATATCATATTATTTATCCCAACTTGACTATTACATGCACGAATGTGGGATTACATCGGTGCAGGAGGTTAAGTTGGGAGAAGAGTCCGGGGGCGACATGGACATGGTCGGCTATTGTCTCAAACGACTGGGCAACCTGATTGGGCGTAATTTTGATACCGATTGTGGGTTCTACGACGCCGATGCCTATAACGGTGGACTGTCACCAGAAGAGATGGTAGAAATTGAGCGTGAACCGGAAGGGTGGGCGCTCATCACGGTTGTAGTAGGATGACTGACATCGTGATAGTTACCGGAGATATTGTTGATTCAGGACGCATCCGAGATTTATGCCTTATTAAGCCAGGATGTTCATTCTCCCATGTTATCAAGCGTGTATACAATTCCATTGCATGGGATTTCTCTCCGGTTAACTATATCATCTATCGGGGTGATTCGTTTTGGGGCGCGTTCACGCAACATCCGGAGTATGCGATGTTGAGCGTTAAACAGTTTCAAGAACGCCTCTATGAAGCATTTGCCGTATACGGCATACCTGACGCACGTGCACGGTTTGCTCTATGGTACGGCGACGTGGATACATCGAGCATACCCCTCGAAATGAATTTGGGTGAGGCTTTCACATGGTCTGACAAAACCCTCATCCAGATGAAAGCCACACCGAGTATTATGGTTGAAACAAATGTTGGTGACTCGTTTACCTATGAGGAATTATTGTGAGTGAATTAGATATATTGCCCGACAACGTCATCGACCGTCTCGATGCGTTCAACGAAAAAATTAAACTGATTAAGAAGTTTGATAAATCAACGCCGATGCGGCGAGATCCGTGCTCGGAGTGGGAGTTAGATAGGAACTGAGTGGTAGGTGCACTATGACTGAGAAAGACCTGACCGTATACCCGAAGAAACTTCCGGCACAGACCGATGAACCGGAGCATGTATGCACGTGTGACCATTGTGATGGTCATAGTTGTGCATGTCATGACGGCGATAACCCGAAAAAGGAGACCCCATGACCGAATCATACCACCAGGACAAAAACATGTCGGACGAAGATGACCGGTCTCAATTCGCGGATTCCGGGTACGATATGTGGGATTCACTTCCCGTGTATGGGATTGGAGCATACCGGTTGCTTGCCCTCATCTACGACGGGGTCTATCCGATGTGGGTCATCGGCAGGATTGCTGAATGTGTCGAGATGCTGACGAAGTTCTCCGAGAGAGGAGATTGTATTCTTTCCGATAACGAGGGGTTTGGCAAGACCTTCTTCCTGGGTGATATGGTATGCTTGTACGACCATGCATACCCCAAACTGATGTGCAAGGTCGTCGCCGAGTTGACCCACCGCCTCCGGCATGAGCGGTTCGTAACAGAAGCAGAGTACATTGAACGTGAATTCGTCCCACTTTGGTGCAACGCCGAACGGGAGGGCGATCTCAACCCATTCCGAGCAATGTTCGGGATTCCGTGCCTGGACAACTATCGGGGAAACCGGTTCTACAAATTCATCGAGAAGATTCAAGAGGACGTTGAATTTCTGAAACGAATGGATACCGAGTACACCGATAAGACACGCGGTTCATACGTTCCCAAAGACCTGCTCCGGGCATGGGTTGCAGCGGGGTGTCCGGTCGATAAAAATAATGTTCCTTATGTTACCCGCATCAACGATATGACCGAATACCTCGAATGGTGTGAAGACGTCTGCCCACATTGTAAATTCAGTGGTATTATGTCAACCGGTGGAGGAATTTACGAGCCACCGGATTATGAGCCAATCTGCGGCCGGTATTTTGATTCAATGTCGGGTGGAGCGCCATGTGGGTCTTGCAAGGGGCACGGGTTCCGTCCGATCAGTTTGGTTTACGAGGAGGAAGAGTAACGTGATTGGTTACACGGGAAAAGCATGTCAAGACGGCGATTTGTGTAATGTTCGTGGTACGTTTACCGACTTTGAATATTACGATATTGAAATCTACGATATAACCTCGATGCCGAAAGTGAATGTGAAACTACGGTCACTCCTGTATAAATTTTTATGCGAACGTCCGGACGGTGATATCCGCGTTGAGATGATCAAACGTGAATTGTATATTCAGAAACCCGCAGATTTGACGTTTGAGTTATTCATTAACCAGACCGATATGACCATTAGTAACCTCACAAAAGACGAATACCAAACCGTTATATTATATCTGAAAGAAGCGTTGCAATGCCGGGATACGACTAATGAAGGTGTAATCGATGAACGTTGATATCTACAAGGTAAAACAGGTCGCGGCGAAACTAAAAACTCGTGTCGATTGGCAACTCCTGCAACAGCAGAAACGTACGCTCGATTACGTCTCCGGGAAACTTCTTGACGGTAAGACGTTCGACCTCGACACGCTCTCAATGGAGCAGAAAGAGGATCTTATAGGTATCCTTGGTTTTCTCGACTTCATTCAGGACTCGGTAGTCGATGTTGGGTTGGTTGATGAAAATATCGTGTTCAGTGAGTTACATGACGAATTGTCAAAACAAGATTGAACATCTTTCAAAGTGCCGGTGCGGTGCAATCACGGTTACAATCAACGGTCTGGACTACAGTATGCGCCCAAAAACATTCCGAACGATGTTCGGGGTTAAGCGTGTCCCACCCGTCCCTAAACATCAGAGGTATTACGCTTGCAACCATTGTAGTAACCATTACGGGATTGATCTCTGTGCATGCGGTTCCGGGATTGCACCGGAGAAATGCCGGGGTGGAACTGACCGGTGCGGGATGCCGATGCAAAAGATTGGGGAATACGTTTCTGTTAGAGGTGGATTGTTTAAACAGTCAACTACCCACGACTGAAGTCATGGGCTTGCCCTTCCATCTCCCCTTTATATCCAAAGGGGCGGAGTGCAATAGGCTGGTTGACAGCAGCCCTGAATTGTTTCATTATGTGCACGATAA
>JBAZDQ010000151.1:0-3590 GCA_041654355.1 Bacteroidales bacterium | reverse complement strand
ATATAGGTTATGTTTTTCATTCTGATTCATCTCCTTCAACTGCAAACTGCACATCCCACTGAACCACTATATTCGTATTGGCTATTTTTGTGATCGGCAGGAAGGCGCCCTCTGAGTCTTTGAAGGTATCGGCTGAAAATATAAGATCCTGTGTACGATCTGCTGCGTCCGGCATGTGTACGAAGGTAACGGCATAGAAGTTCGACACACCATCAACCATTCCGGGGCCGTAACAGTCTTGCGCCCTTATAAGCCCTGTGAATCGCACCTTGTTGTTCAGGTATTTGGTAGCGTCGGTAGAGCTGAACGTAGGAGCGCTTATGTCCGTTATCCTGGCATAGCCGTAGGGTGCCGCAAGCGCGTCGTAGAAAGAACGCTCTCGGTCTGCCGTTATAACGGGCTCGGCTGGTGTGCCATTACAGTATTCCACGTACATCCCATTTATCGGCTTGCTGGTGCCTGCCAGGCATTGCGCCAACAAATCATATCCTGAATAAAACATTACTCTACTCATCTGTTTTTCCTTTATTGTACATGAGAACTTTACTATTAAAAACGAGCTTTTACAAACACTCCATTCTGGTCTGGGGGCTGGATGGCAGCGGTATCATAATATGGCACATACCCAGTAACTGGGCTGCCGCTATAGCAGACAGGGCCGTATGTGGCAAAAACACACTGGTCGGTAAGGTACGACATAAGTATGGCGCCCTTTGGTAGCGTGTCGGTCAGGACCTTCTGTGCAAAACGCATATATTCAACGTTTATCATAGATGCTCTGGTTATTACCACCAGCATAAGATTTGATGCCAGGATCTTGGAACGTATAAGCTCCATAGGATTACATTGAAAGCTGCTACCGGTATCCGGTACTTCAACTGGGAACTTATAGCCTGGATTGGCTGAAGCCAGTAGAACAACCCTGTCTTTGTACGCTTGGTACGCGGCACTGGTGCTTCTGGCCAGCGGCAGTACTGGAATACGCAGCTCTCCTTCGGTCACTATCTCTGCCGTAAGTGTCGTATTGAGTGCAAGCAGTCCGTCCAGATCCGCATCTGTTATATAGCCGCTTACTGGAAGCGCAGGAATGTCCGATGCATCTTCGGTGTATGTTATTATGTTAACCGCCGAGAACAGCCGGTCTCCCTTAACCACGCTGGAACCTATGGCAACCACAGGGTATACTCCTGTTCCTGCAGTATAAATCCTACTTCCGACGCGCACAAAATGGTTACTCGATTCAGTCCAAATATCTTCTACCGTACCAGCCTCTTCTGCGACATCCACGCACATTGTAGCCGCCAGCAGCCTCATAATATTGGCCTCCGTAGCCCCTTCTGTGTAGCATGCCCAGCCGGCCTTTATTATACCGCTGTTGTCCTGTGTATTGGCGAACCAACCGTCCATGGCAGCCGCAAAGTACTTATTGGCGTAGTCTGCTGGCTGCCGCACTGACAACGCCCACAACCTGTACGATGGTTCACATACAGCGCCTGTCAGTGTGACAGAATATGGCAGGATGTTTAGTGCTGTCATAGACTTGTAGAACAATATACTGTTGCCATAGATCTCAAAATCTATATTGCGCATAAGACAAACAGATGGCGCTTCCGGCGATGGATAAAACAGGTACTCGAACACAGGCCCCTTATAGGGTATTTCGTAGACGGTAGTATTGTCGGCCTGTCCTATGGTGCCTTCACCCACATTGAAAGCTCCAACCTGTCGTAAACGCCGCGTTATTTTAGATGCCGCAACATCAAGCAGGCCCCAGGGTCGGTCGGCATATGCCGGCACTGATTCCAGGCTCAGCGCTTTTGTGGCATTGCTAAGCAGTTTCCATATGCCGCTATTATAACCGCCGTAGGCTGTGGCCAGCCATTTGGTAAACCATGCGTCCTTCCATATACAGTTCCAGAAGTAGCCGAGAATTGCACGAATGTGTTTCAGCCATTTGTTCATATTCAGCCGCCTTTAGGTAATTATTTCCAAATCATTGTCAGGATCACATACCCACACACATATTCTGTCTGTTATACCATTATCCAGGTCTGCCGGAATCTCCAGTACCCCGTTATCGGAATACCACACCAGCTGTTCGGCATCCATATCAGTCAGGCTGCCGGTAAGCCGCACTGGCATCTTTGCCACATGCCCTGTAAAATTATCAGCTATGCTCTTGGCTAGATCTGAAAAATTAATGCTGCCATATCCAACGCCAAGGTTGTTGACCCATGTCGCTACGTACTGCTTCAAAGCATCCTCGTCGTATGTCGCGCCTGATTCCAGCCCTATTGTGAAGGACATGTCTACTGTCACTGGAACCGCTGCTTTTACCAACAAGGACTGTGCGGGGTTCTTAACAGCGGCGTCTTCGGCATACTCCTGCAGCTCGCTTATGTATGGCTGGCGCTTTGCGGTCATAGTGCAGCTTAGACTGCTGGCAGTTAAGCCTGCGGCAGTAAATGTCACCGCCACTGTCTGGCTGGCCGAGAACCTTACGCCAGTGTATGCTTCTGCACTATCGGAGCTGCCAAAGGTTGTTGTGAATTCAGATATTATGGCGCCGTCGGACAGCACCAGGCCAGTAACATCGTAGACCCCAGCAGGACTAGGATGTGTACATACGTACTGTGATACGCTGCCTTCAACCAGATATGCAGTCCACGTTGTTTCGAATATCTCTGGCATGGAAGCAGTCTGGACGTAAACATCAACCAGGCCACCAGTAGTTATAACCGTTGCATTGTTTTTATCCCTAAGCATCTCGGCGTCGCCTGAGCCAACACAATTATAGCTGTCTATGTTATACCCTGACGCTTTAAGCGCCTTGCCTATTGAAAGCGTGCCGGACATAACAGCTGGCACCAGCGCCTCTGTACGGCGAGCGAACATTTCAGCATTGGTCTCAACGCCCGAGCCTCCCGATACGGGGGATATGATGTAAATATCAGACACCCCTGCAGGTTCAGGGTTAGCTGTTAATGCCGTATTGGTGGGTACTATGGCGTCGGTATAGTCCACCGTACGTACGGTTATAGCAAACACATAGCCGCTGGTTGTTGCCGTGGCCGCAACATATTCTACGTCATCCGTAGAGTCTGGAATATCTTCGCCGGCGTAGCCGACATAAATCTTATCTGTTGTCAACTCTGCGCTGCCACCCGAGAACACAGTACCTGCCCGTATGGTCAGTGTATCAAGACTTGTCTCTATCGCTGCTGTGCCATACCCATAAGTGCCCTGCTGTCTCACTATGTTATAGTTTGAGGCTATTGCATCAGCAGTGGCATCCTCTGTGGCAGTGGAATCCTGCAGTTGTGATATACCGAAGGCTTCGCTGTAGTCTGACATAGACTGTGCGTGGTCTGCAAACAGCACGGCCATAGGGCGAATGAGTGTTTCGTATATTATGCTGCCTACGGATGTATCCAGATCGGGGTTGGTGGTGCTCAGCGCATTCTGTAGGTATGCAACCTGTGCGTCAAAGCCATCTTGTGTTGTAAGGTATGTCTCAGCCATAATAATCTACTCCAAAGTTATTGTTTCCGACACGTAGCCGTCAGTCATCTGCACGTTTAACCTGAATG
>JBAZDQ010000150.1:0-3596 GCA_041654355.1 Bacteroidales bacterium | reverse complement strand
CCAGGACGGATATCTTAAATCTAAAGGTTTATTAATGAGCGATAGAACAGTCGAAGCAACAAGGGAGACTACAAATGGCTGACGTGGAAAGAATAGATAGGGCAACGGAAGACCAACTTATTGCCACCGTAAAAATGGCGGCCGAAAACACTGCTGCAGGTGATCAGCCTTCTGATGCGGTTGTAAAGGCCATGCAGAGTACGGGCATCAACCAGAAGTTTGCCAAAGCAATATGCGATGCGTACAATAAGAACAAAACACTTGCGGTGTTTGCTACGCAGGATCCTAACGAGCGCTCAGAGCCATTCGATATAGTGGACTCCGGTGCCGTAGATCTGAAGCTCAAGATGGCATCCTACGATATAGTGGACGGAGCAGAGGATCTTCCAGACGATCTGCCGGCATACTCCGAACCAGTTGTAAAAGAAGCCGCACCAATAAAGAGCCGCTACGTAGCCGATATGGAAGAGCTCAAAGTAACTCCTGCTATCGACAATATAAAAAAGAAATGGGCGGCATTCAACGCCGGGTGGCACGACATAGTTCGCGGCTGGGAACATAAAAAAGAGCAACTGGTGCAGAAAGCGGCATCGATTGCCCGCAGCCCCATAGGTGTTTCCAATGATGTTTATGAGAACATAGCCGACTCGGTTGCAGGCGGCCCTGAGTTCCTTGCAGACCTTGCCAAGGTTGCAAAGATAAAATGTGATTACGAGAGACAGTCGAGTGCCCTGCAGCTGGACCACCAGATGGTCAAACTTGCAGCCGAATGGGACGTCACAGATAAACTTCATTCTGCAGGTACTGTATTGAAGCAGCTCTTTACCGAATGTTCCAATAACATAACAGTGCTGGAGAAACAGGCCGCAGGTCTGGGGGCACTACCTTTGACATTCGCCACCGGAGGAATAACTGGTGCCACCAGGGCACTATCCAGCCTGGCCGATGATGTTATGGGTGCCAAGCAGATGTCCGATGCCGCCGGACTTGAGAGTCCAGGCAAAACATTGTCGGTGCCCTTCCTCAGGACCAATGCAGATCTGGACAGGTTGATGAACTTGTCGGATATAGGCGCAGACCCCAAACTCAAGTTCTACTCACCCTCGGATCTGGCCGATTCATACATGTCGGTGGTAAAGCAGTTCCCGCAACTGGAGAAATCCAGAAACCTTGAAATGCTCAAGGCGTCGATACACAAATACCTAGCCCAGAACGGCCGGCTGGATCTTGCTGATATCGGCGCCATATCCAAGGGCATTACGGAACTTAATAAAAACATGGCTGCAGATATGTCTGCCACGCAGGTGCCGGATACCAGAGGCGAGCTGCCGGCAATACCAACCCCCAGCCTATTGTCCTCAGAGGGCATGTCTCCTGTGATGCAGGCGCTTGATTCTTTTATGAAACAGAAGAAGGATGAAAAAGACGAGAAGCCGGAAACAGGAAAAAACACCAACTATGATGTGGCGGGGCAGAATAGCAGGGCATCCAAACAGTTGGCTGAAAAGGACCAAAAAAAGATAGAGAACAAACCAGAGCAGAAAGCCCTGCCGGATAAAGGCGTCACGCCTGCCATAGGTTCTGGAATCAGGATAAGCGAAGATGAGGCAGATAAGGCCATGGCGGATGCACGGCAGGAAAAGAAGGAAGAGGCAAAATGATACACAAGGTAATATTTCCGGAATCATATAACTTCGGCATGGAGCAGGTAGCTCTTATAGACACGTTCTCCAAAGGGCTGCACAAAGAGGCAATGCATAAACGTGCGGCTATGTTTGACGACATACTGCCGACATTCGAACGCAAGCCCAAACACGCCTACCTGCATGTAATAACAATGGGTGCTTTTGAGAAGTATGGGCCTAACCTTAATGGGGATGCCTATAACGGTGCCGAGATGAAAGTGAACTTCGAAAGTCCCTGCAAGCAGGCCAGCAGAAGGTTGGCCGGCGGGCTTGAGGAGTTCCACGATAAAACATATATGGAAAACGGTGCGGTATACAAAGAGCACAAGAACAAATATGAATCGGGCAAGAAGACAGGCTATCTGGTAAAAGCAGCATACAACAAACGTATGGGCCGGGGTGAGCTGCTCATCGGTGTTAATGAAGATGACTGGCGCCCGGAACTTGAAAAGAAGGCCAGCGGCAAAGAGATATATCTGAGCATGGCCGCGGATGTACCTTATGACGTCTGCTCTGTATGCGGTCATGAGTCAAGGGACCGCGACGATTACTGCGACCATGCCAAGTACAACATGTTGGGCATTACCAAGCAGGGCACCGTTATCTGCGTCTATAATGACCAGCCTATGTTCCACGATATATCCGGAGTATTCACACCTGCGGATAAGATAGCGTTCGCATTGCGCAAAGTAGCATCTGGCAAAGGTGCAGTGCCATCTGCCATACTTGCGGAGCAGCTGGGAATGATACCCAGGAAACTGACCAAGCGTGCGGCGTATATCAAAAAGTTGGCCGAGATAGAGAAGAGCATACCTATGGAACTCAAGTCGGTAACAACAGAGCGCCAGGGTACCAAGGATATCTGTGATAAACTTATGTCCAAGGTGGACGGCAGCCAGCCGATGGATGTGCTGTCGGCGGCAAAGAGCGAGGGCATCATGCTACCGCCGGAAGCTTTTTTTAGCCTTATGCTGGGTGAAGAGGAAGGCAAGGCCTGCAGCGACAAGGCAAGGGAGAGCCTGCCTGGAACATTTGAAAGGGTTGCAGCAGACCCAGAGACACTGGACGCCTTTGCACAGGACGGCACTTACAATATAGACTGCATGGTGCCAAGCGGACTTAAGGGGATAATGCAGGAGTTTAAACAGGAGCTGGGCGTTGATAAACCGTCGGAAGAGGTTTCGGTTATAATCGCCAGTTCCAAACCTATAAAGATAATGAGCTCCAAAGAAGCATCAGCAGGCGATGCGCTGGCAATGGAGTACGCTAAGTACGTTGCTTCGACGATAGAGGGGCTGGAAGATACCCCTACAGGCAAATTTGCAATACTAAGAATGAATACTATGATATAATTATAGCAAGAGCCTGTGACCATATATTGGTCGTTCGGATTCAGGTGGATCCGAAGCGCTTATAAAGCGCGTCACTAAAACCTATGTGAAAGGACAATGGCAAATGGCTACATTGAGACAGAAGAGCGAAGACCTGAAGTCACTGCTTAAACAAGCTGGACTTCTCAAAGCGGCAGAAGAAACAATCACCGAGATCAAAGATCCTGCTGCAGGACAGACAACAGACGTCGGCAACACTGCCGTAGGAGAAGAACTGGGTGCATCAGGCCTCAGCTCTGAAAAGGATAACACCACAACCGCACCGGCACCGCAGGATGTTTCTCCTGTAAAGCCGTTGGAAATAGATGAACCCGTAACAGGCATCGCAGTTGAAAAAGCTGCTTCACTGCTTAAGGGCATCAAACAGAAGTATGCACAGGCGAAAGCAGTAAAACCTGCAGCGCCCGTCGCAAAGAAAGCTTCGCCGGACGCCAGTGTATGCAGCAGACTCGAAAAGGCTGCTTCGCTCATTAACGCCAAGCGTGCGGCACAGCCCGTGCAGAAACAGGCTGCAGCCACA
>JBAZDQ010000149.1:0-3601 GCA_041654355.1 Bacteroidales bacterium | reverse complement strand
ACAAAACATGGAAAACCATAGAAACAGACGCTTTTAAGGATCAGACACTGGAACTGAGTTACAAACCCATGGAAAAACGGAAGATGTCGGATGAATTCCAGAGCTGGGAATGGCAGGGAGACAATACCGGCTTCTATTTTTACCGTACCAGCCGGGACTTGAAACGCATAGATCTTTGCCGTGCCCAAATTGCGCAAGACACGGCACAAACCGTAATTGAAGAACGCCTGAACACCTATGTGGAAACACGTCCCCTGTTACTGGTGAACAACGGGAAAGAATTTGTCCACTGGTCTGAAAAAACAGGATGGGGACACCTGTACCTGTATGACAGCAAAGGAAATGAAATAAACGCCATTACGTCCGGACCGTGGCATGTGGAACAGATTCTGGGAGTTGATGAAGATGCCCGTACTGTTTACTTTACCGCCTGCGGAAAAGACAACGGGATAGATCCGTATTACGAACATTTGTACGCAGCCCGGCTGGACGGCAGCCAGGTACGTTTGCTCACCCCGGGAGAATTTCATTACAACGCTGATATGAGCGATACCAAAAAATATTTTGTAATGAACCATTCCCGCGTGGATGTTGCTCCTGTTTCCGAATTGTACGACAATACCGGGAAAAAAATCCTGACCCTTGAAGAAACGGACCTGAGCCTGCTTTTTGCAGCCGGTTACAAGTACCCGGAACGTTTTAAAGTAAAAGCCGCCGACGGCATTACAGACTTGTACGGCATCATGTACAAACCCTTTGATTTTGATCCCGAACGCAAATATCCCATCATTACATACGTTTACCCCGGCCCCCAGGTAGAAGGACCCGGACAGGCATGGAGCCAGCGAATGGACCGGTTGGACAGGCTGGCGCAAATGGGATTCATTGTCATATCCGTAGGAAACCGGGGCGGTCACCCCAACCGGTCAAAATGGTACCACAACTTCGGTTATGGGAATTTACGCGATTACGGACTGGAAGACCAGAAATACGCCATTGAACAACTGGCATCCCGCCACTCCTTCATTGACATTTCCCGGGTAGGGATCCACGGGCATTCAGGCGGCGGTTTCATGTCTACGGCAGCCATTCTGAAATACCCCCATTTCTTTAAAGTAGCCGTTTCCTGCGCCGGAAATCACGAAAACAACATTTACAACCGCTGGTGGAGTGAAAAACACCACGGGGTTTTGGAAGAAATTACCGCAAAAGGAGACACCACCTTTACATACAACATTGACACCAACTCGGAACTGGCCAAAAACCTTTCGGGCAGGCTGCTGCTGATCCACGGAGACATTGACAACAACGTGCATCCGGGAAACACCCTGAGGGTGGTCAATGCACTGATTCGCGCCAACAAACGTTTTGACATGTTGATCCTGCCGGGACAACGGCACGGATTTGGCGATATGACAGAATATTTTTTCTGGAGAATGGCCGATTACTATTCGCGCTATTTGCTGGGTGATTACGAAAATACGGTAGACATTCCCCAGATGTACAACGACTAAGCAGTTTTACGGTGGCGTACCAGGCGGTCCACTCCCAGGAGCAAGGCAACGCCCCCCGCCAGAAATACCACGTACCATACCTGAACGGGCCATCCGGACATTTCCGAGGTGGCCTTTTCTATAATTCCGCTAGCTGCTGTCTCCCTGGCACCCGACAGTCCGGCTGCCAGTGACGTTCCTGTAATTTTCAGGTAATCAGTAATATTGCCCGTTATTTGAACAAATATTTCTGCTATGCGTGTGAAAAAAGATGCTACATACGAGCGGAAATACAGACCGACGCCTGCTGTGGCAAGAACGAATGCCAGTCCGCCGGCAATCCACCAATATATAAAGTGTTTACGGCGGGCTATCTGCCGGGTTTCAATCATGGCAGCCAGTTGTGCGCCCATTGGCGGAATCAGGACTGCCTCGTTTTCCCTCTCCCGGCGTTTTTCTTCAAAGAAATCCCTTAATGTATCCATGTTCATTCTTTTTATATTGTCTTCCTTATTCATGACGGGCTCATGGCCTCCTGTAATTTCTGACGTATCCTGAAGATGCGCACTTTTGCATTGGATTGCGTCAAACCGCAGATATAGGCCACTTCTTCCATTTTCAATTCTTTATAATAATACAACTCTATCAGCATTCGTTCGGCAGGCGGCAGTTCGTCTACCAGCTGCCTGAGTGTTTCGTATTGTGCTTCGCGTTCCGTATAGTGCTCTTCCTCTATGGGGCTTCCGGTGTGTATTACCTCTTGCACGTAAGCGTCTCCGGCTCTCCCGCGGCTTTTTGTTTTTCTTATATGGCTTATGGCCGTGTTGTATGCGATCCGGTAAAGCCAGCTTCTGAAAGAAGCCGTTCCTTTAAACGTATGCAATTGCTCATAAACTTTCAAAAACACATCCTGTGTTACTTCCTGTGCATCTGCCGTAGTTTTGCAAATACCCCTTACTAAAACAAAAACAAGACCTTGGTATTTATCCACCAAAGCACCGTAGGCACGAGTATCTCCGCTCAGGGTCTTTTGTATGTAAGATATATCTTGTGTCAAATCACCGGCCTGCTTTGTCTTTTTGACGCAAACAGGGAATAAAAGTTACAACTTTTGTAACCGAAAAGGCCCTATTACGTCAAAGAGATGAAGTTTATTTATGTTGAACGCTAAATTAGAAAAAAAATGGATTTAACTGCTGTATTGATCGTTGCATCTGCATTTTATTTTATCTATGCGGTTTGGGACCGCAGTGCGACAAAAAAAGAAAGAACACGTTTTTTGGAAACCCTGGCTTCCTTGAGCCCGGATTCACTGGCTGCCTTTAAAGAAATCAATCCCAACTGGGAAGTCAGCCTGAAAAAAGATCCCCGCGGGATCCTCAGGCCTGCCTGTTTGCTGATTGGTTTGGGAATAGGTCTGCTGGTTGTCTGGCTGGGACTTACTGCCTGGTATCCCGGAACGGGATTCGGCTCCATTCATGACGGGATCAACGGATTTTTGATGTTGGCCAGCCCGCTGCTTTTCGGTGGCCTGGGACTGCTTGTTGCCTACCTGATAGAACGCAAAAAGTAACACGGATTTTTCATACCTTTGCGGTATGACGGAACCGATTTCTGTTGAAGAATTTTTAATCAAATCGCGCACTATTCCGGTTGCCGATGTAAGAACGCCCGCGGAATATGAAAAAGCTCATATTCCGGGGGCGGTTCTTTTTCCCCTTTTCAACGACCTGGAACGGGCCGAGGTAGGAACCCTGTACGTACAGGAAAGGCGCACCGCCGCCGTGCTCAAAGGCCTGGAACTGACAGGCCCCCGCCTGGAAGCCATGGCCCGCCGGGGCCTTGAAATTGCGGGCGGTTCTGCTGCGGATTCCGGAGGTTCCCTTTTATTGTATTGCTGGAGGGGCGGGATGCGCTCCGCCTCGGTAGCCTGGCTCATGGAAAAGGTCGGCATCCGTTGCTATACCCTGGAAAACGGGTACAAAGCATACCGCAACCACCTTCTCGGCTTTTTTGAACACCTGCCCCATTCCCTGAACGTATTGGGCGGATTGACCGGCAGCGGAAAAACGGAGCGTTTGCTTCAAATGGCCGAGGCCGGGGAACAG
>JBAZDQ010000148.1:0-3605 GCA_041654355.1 Bacteroidales bacterium | reverse complement strand
TTGCGATAAAGCGACAAGCGAAACAAGCTGGTGAGGTCTTGAAAGAATTTTAACGAGGTTAAAAAATGGCATCTACTGAAGCTACAATGGAAAGCTATAACGATATCAACGTATTGGGTCAGGTCTTGCAGGTTGGCGCAGGTCGGAGAACTCCGTTCTTTGCCACCGCTGGTGGATTGGGTGGGGTCTTGAGAGTCCCTGCACAGCAGTTTGCGATGAGTGCTAACTATTCGCTTGATGCTGGTTCCCAAAATGCGATTGATGAAACCGCATCCCTGAGTGCGGCTACCGCAAAGTTCTATGCGAAGGCACAGGAATACAACGCAGTTCAGATTGCGAAATACGGATTTGCTTCATCCCACTTGAACGAAGCCAACAGGACTCAGTTGTCCAACACGAACGCTGTGTTCTCTAGCGATGCTCCGCAGACTTCAGAGTTTGACCGAGCTGCAGCTAATGCCATGGCGCAGATGGTTGTTGACTGGGAGTTCACTATGCTCCAAGGTACGAGGGTTGCGAGAAGTGCAAACGATACCGATGTTGCCGCTGGTGGTCTTTTGGATGCTACCATGGGTGCAATCTCAAAGGTTAACGCAAACAGTGCTAAGTTGTCCAAGGCTTTGATTGACCAGTTGGTTGAAACTATTGCCGGATATGATGCACCAATGCAAGAACCTGTGATTGTCATTCCTCCTGCTTATGTCAACGACCTGAACGACATCTACGGATTCGCAGAGCAGTCGAGAAGTGTTGGCGGTGTGAACCTTTCGCAGATTTTCCTTCCGATAATCGGACAGGCTAGCGTGATTTGGACTAACCAGATGAAGGCGAACAACCTGCTTATCGCAGACCTTGCCTATATCAAGCCTGCCGTTCTTCCCCATGCCAATGGCGAGGACGTCCTCATGGCTGAGTATTCGGACGGTGGAAGTGCGAGAAAGGGATATATCGAAGGGTATATCGGTGTTGATTTTGGAAGTCGGTACTATCACGGCTTTATCTATGGATTGGCTTAATCCTAGCAGAACTAATCGGGGGGCTTGTCCCCCCTATGTTAAGGAGTTAACATGAGAACGAATTTTAATGACAATGTGAAGAACCCCCAACTGAGGGCGTTTCTTAAAGAGAAGGGACAGTTCCAAGACTTGACCGCAACCGCTGTAGCTATTCCGGCGAATAGGCTTGTAGAAGTATCTTCGGGTAAAATCCAAGCTGGTACAGACGATGATGCGAACATCTTGGGTGCGGTATTAGCTCCTGTCGATGCGTCGGGTCAAGCTGATGTGGACTTTGGCGTAGTCGAGGTCTTGCTGAGCGGTTCCGTGGCGCAGTTGGACAAGGTTGCTGGTGCTGCTTCGGGTAGAGTACGGAAGTTCCTTGCGGCTCAGGGTGAAATACTAGCGGCTACCGCTGGTGGAAACTTTGCGAATCAACCTGTCGGCGATACGGTTCAAGTCCTTTCCGATTCTACCGATGACGAAGGGCAGACGGTCACTATTTATTTCACCAAGACAGGTGCGACCACTACGGTATCCAGTGAGGTCTTGACGCTCGACGGAACGACTCCGGTTGATTCATCGATTGCAACTATCCAGAACGTGCTTGGCGTGGTAATCAGTGCGGCTCACGCTGGCACTATCACTGTACAAGAGAAGTCTGCTGGTGCTGATATCGTTACTATTGCAAGTGGCACTCTTTCGGCTGGCGTACATGCTACGACCGCAGAGGATGCGTACGGAACTATCGGGACTATCAAGGCTGGTGGTGCTTCGACTAAGTGGTTTGGTGTTATCGGAACAGACGTTGACGGTGATGCTCAGACCTTCGCTGGACAGCTTAACGGTACTACTGATGTGAACTTGGGTACTGCTCCGTGGAATACGATTGATACCGTGTTGATTGGTGATGTTGCTTCCGCTTCTACTGCTACTGTTGAAACCAAAGATACTGACACCAACGCTCTTGGAATCGCTTTGGAAGATGGCACGACTGGCGAAGTGGTTAAAATCTACATGAAGCCGTTTGGGTTATGAGATTTTTGGGAAATGATGTGGTATGGGATACGGCTAATAACCGTGTCCTGTGCCGTATGAATGGGGTCTACGAAACGAAAGACCCTAGAGAAATTGAGATTCTTTCTAAGTTGTATGAAGTTGACCCGACAAGCCTTACGAAAAAGGAACTACTTGATAAATACGGTGGCGACCCGAAGATGACCAAGAAAGAACTATTGGAGCAATTATGAACCAAGCGAGATTAACCGAGATTGCGGAATCAATGCTTACCAAGTTCGATGCGATTGACGGTGATATAGCATCAATGGCTACGGATATTGGGGACATACTGACAGACCTAGCCGATGTAGAGGCGAATGTTGATACGATCGTTGCAAAACTACACACAGTCTATTATATCAAGTCTACCGATACAAAACCTGTCGATGCAGTTTCTGGTGACGAATTATATTATGTTGATACTGGCGATTACTTTGTGTTCTATGACAACGAGTGGCACTTGAAAGTAGAGGGAAATTACACGCCGATTACATTTACACTAACCTTTGACAAGGGTGATGCTAGCGCTGTATCAGTTCCTTCTAAAGAAGTTACCTATGACTCTGCTTATGGTGATTTGGCTACTACTACATACGAAGGGTACGAGCTTGACGGATGGTTTTTCGATGAGGAATTGACCGATGAGGTGGTTGCAGAAGATATCGTAAAGATTGAGGACGATACTACCGTACATGCGAAACATTCCCCGATTGAGTATACGATTACGTACAATCTCGATGGTGGAACGAACAACGAGGGGAATCCCGACACTTACACCATAGAAGATGCGGTGACGTTCCTAGCCCCGACCAAGGAAGGATTTACCTTCGACTCTTGGCATCATGCGGTTACTTTGGATGACCCTGTTACTGGATGGGTTGCCGGTTCTACTGGCGATTACGAAGTATGGGCGAAATTTACGGTTAATCCATAGGTGATGAAATGACTATAGAAAGGCTGACACAACTAAATGAAGGTACTCTAAGCAATTCTCAAGATGCGGTTGTGTCAACGTCTTATCTCGACAATGAAACGGTCAAGGGCAATATCTTTAGTGCGTTCTTTGTTGATAGTTTTACCGACGGAATTGCGATAGGAGAATATTCATGATATCTCTGACAAAAGTTAAAGAATTGTTAGGAATAAATGTAACGACTTATGATACGCAGATTACCGCACTCTTACCTGTCGTGGAAGCCGATGTAAAACGGATACTCAACCATGGTTTTCATGAGCGAGTCTGGGCTACCATCGTTGAAGGAGAATCGGACTTTGTATATGCTGAGCGACCCCTTGACAACCCGATTGAATTCGGCAGGGTGATAGAAGGTACAGGGATTCCCGATGATACCTACATAACTGATTATGACTCAGACTTGGACACCGCATATTGCAACAACGAATTCACAGGAAGCACCGACAAGATTTATACCTCGATATCCATAGCACAGTGGCAAGCAATCAGCAAGATGATTTGGTTCAGAATCCAAGGCACTAGCACGAAGATGAAAGAGAATCTATCTGCAAAGTCTATCGGTGATGTTTCGGTTA
>JBAZDQ010000147.1:0-3654 GCA_041654355.1 Bacteroidales bacterium | reverse complement strand
AGAATGTTCCGGCGGCATTGACGGTCCAGTCCCAGATAGTTGAGACAACGCCGTTTACCCACTTTGCCGCTGTATGAACTATCCAGCTCAGATCCGAACCGAAGAAGTCAGCTATCCATGTCCATGTAGTCTTGACAAACCCATTTATCCATGGCCATGCAGTGTCTTTTATCCAGCTTCCAATACCACCCACAAAATTGGCAGTCCAATTCCACGCGGTTTCAATAGTGTTCCAGGCAAGATCCAGAACATTGTCTCTGAACCATTCGAGGCCTGATGTTATCCAGTTCCAAGTAGTATTGACAACGCTTCCTATCCAAGGCACAACATTGTTGCGAATCCAGTCAAGTCCTTGAGTGATCCAGTTCCAAGTAGTGTTTACAGTAGCCCAGAACCAATTTGTCGCAGTATCTTTTATCCAATTTAGACCGGTCAATACCCAAGACCAAGTGGTTTCGAAGAACGATGTCAGATTATCCTTTATCCAGTCAAGCCCTTGAAGAGCCCAATCCCATGTACTTTCAAAGAATGAAACCAGATTGTCTTTTACCCAGTCAAGGCCGTTTACAATCCAGTTCCATGTTGACATGAAGAACGAAACGAGATTGTCCGCAAGCCAGCTTACGCCGTTGACTACCCAATCCCATGTTGAGTGCGCGGTCTCACCTATCCAGGGGAAGAGATTGTTTCTGAACCAGTCGATACCAGTCAGAACCCAGTTCCATGTAGTCTCCGCTACTTTTACCAGCCACGGCCAACCGTCTTCCTTGATCCAGTTCCACGCATCGCCCACGAGGTTAATTGTCCAGTCCCATCCCTTCTGTAACCAGTCCCAGAGAGTTTGCATGACTGCCCCGATGAGCTTAGGAATGTATTCAAAAGCCAGTCTGATTTCTTCACCGACATATTCCGAAATGATGGCTACCTTCGGGATGTTAACCAGAAGCCAGTCAACGGCTTTCTGAATGTATGGGAGAACCGCGTTGGAAAGGTTCATCATGAGAGCGCCGACAGATTTCTTGAGTGTATCGAGAGTGTCTTTGAATTTGACATTTGCGGCAATCGCTTCACTGTCCATTACGAGGCCGAGATTTCTTGCTTCTTGAGAGAGCTTGGCGATCCCCTCCGCACCGCCCTCAAGCATCGGTGTTAGCTTCGCTCCTTCTTCTTCGAAGAGCTGCATCAAAATGACAGTCCTCTGAGTCGGATCTTCCATGCCGGCGAGCTTTGAGATTACCTCTTCGAAAACCTCTGCGGAATTTCGAAGGTTCCCGTTTGTGTCCTTTACGGATACACCGAGCTTTCTGAAAGCCTCAGCCTTTGTCATCGCGCCATTTGCGGCATCAGACATGCCCTTGGCGAGTTTGGGGATCATGGTATTGAGAGTCGAAAACTCGACTCCGGTCTGCGAAGCTACGTACTTCAGTTCTTGCAATCGCTCGCGAGATACCCCGGTACGTATGCTCATCTTGTCGATCTCATCAGCATATTGGGATGTCTTGATTGTGAGAGCAACAAGAGCGCCGCCAATTGCAGCGGCTGCTCCTGCAATGATTGTTGACACTTTGACAAAACTCTTCGCGATGTTGCCGAAGTTGCCTTGAATGTTTTTGCTTGACTTTTGCGCAGTAGCATCTACGGCTTTGATATCGGCTACGGCCTTGTTCTTGTTTATCTCTATCGTTCCCCAGAGTTTGAATATCTCCATGCCACTGGCCATGATGCTACCTCCTTCTTCGTCTCTTTCTCTCGGCCCTGAACTTTTCTCTGTCCATGGCCATAATCCTTTCCGCGTTCTTGCGAGCCCTTTCTATCTCTTCCTGTGTTGGTGCTTTCTCCGGCTTCTTATGTTCGAGGCCAAGAGACTTGAGCCATTTATCGAAGCCAATTACTCTTGTCTTCTTGTCCTTCGGAGTGCATAGATAAGTCTGGTAGCCTATGAAGGCTGCCTTCGTGTACTCCTCTTTCTGTTCTCTTTCGATTGCCTTTGAGATGACCTCGACAATTTCAACGAAGCGCGCGTAGGGAAGAGAAAGGACCTGCTCGTCGGTCCAACCATAACGGTGCTGGATCAGATCGATACCTTCTGCCAGAGATGCTTCATAGCCGGTCTCTTCATGAACGCGACGAAATCCGCGAAAAAACTCTTTATGTCCTGATTCTCGACAAGCCCTTCAACAATGGGAAGAATTGCACTCATAGGGAACTTGTCGGGATCGAGTATTTCTTTCTTGGTAAGTTCGACCCAGTTGCCTTCCTCATCCTCTCTCAATAGCAGGTGCGCAAGAAGACCGAGCATCTGATCTTCGGCATTGAACGCACCTCCAAGAAACATGGCGGCCATTGACTGGGGTGTTAGCTCTTCAATATTGGTGAGGTTGGTTCCCATCATCGCTGCGCCAACACTCAGAACCGATCCCATTTTTATCATTGTGCGAAGGCTAAGGCGGTTCATCTTGTACCGAATGCCCTTGATCTCCACAAACATTTCTTTATCCAGAATCGCTTCTTCTTTGGCCTCTGTCTTTTCTGTCTTCTTCTTTGCTTCTGCCATTTCACTTGCCTCCTTTAATCTCCTCTAATAGTCTGTGAACCTCTTTCGTAGCTATTTCGATTGATGGAATGTTCGTCTTGACAGGTCTTCTCTGACCTGATTTGAGCCTCGCCAGTATCACGAACCTCTTGAAGTTCTTCTTGTCCGGTTTAATCGAGAACTCCTCGATCTCTTCCGGGTTAATGAAGTTCTCGTCTTCTGTCTTGATCCAGTCTTCTTTCATCTGCTTTCCTCCTCTGCTATTTGAAGTAGCTTTTCATATGCCTCATCGGGTGTGCTAAACGGTCCGAATAGTTGAACACTCTTGTCTTGCCGGGTCAGCTTGACGAAGTAGCCGAGAAATCCGTATTCTTGAAGTTTGAACTGCCACCACTGCAAGCCGATTACGCGAATATCGCGCATGAAGAAAAGGGGAGCCGAAGCTCCCCACGTTATTACGAAGCGGCCACAGGGAATCTGATTTCCCAGGGTTCCTCCCATTCTCCCGTTTCATCATCGTATTCGGCAGGGTCAAAGTGTGCGATGAAAGTGATTGGAAGAACGAGCTCGTCCGCGTCGGTAGTCGAGAAGTCCAGAGGACCGTCAGGAAGTGCGTTGAAGATGAGGATGATTACATCATCGCCAGTCGAGAGAGTTCCGACAAGTGCGACGTTGTCGATGTAATCAGCATCCGCGACAGGCCCGCCGTGGATGTAATCGAAATCTTCATCCTCTGGATCAGGCGTGTAGTCGGTAGCACCCGCAATAGCGAGCTGAAGATTGGCTTTCGTCATCTCCAACAGGTTGCAGGCGATCGAGGCTTCTATTCTCTCTCTTCTCTTCATTCCCTTTGTCGGGCCTCTCATACCATCGAACGGCATTTCTCTGAACGTTCTGTTCAGATTGAAACTCGTACCGTCTCTTGTTGCACCCAGGTTTGCCTCGGCTACTTCTCCGTAGTTGAGAACGACCTGAGCGGCATCAACGAGCAGCCGGTCCGCTGTGTTGGTTGAAAAACCGGTCTTTCCTTTCATACTGTTTCCTCCTTCTTTACGTCAAGTTGGTAATTTCGGTAAGTGATCTTGTGAAGCGCATGGAGAAGGTCATTGAATAGTGCCAGA
>JBAZDQ010000146.1:0-3675 GCA_041654355.1 Bacteroidales bacterium | reverse complement strand
TTTCTAAAGCCGAATTAGGGTTGAAGGATTCAGCAGCCCGGATTGTGGCAAAGGCAAAAGAGGTTCTAACAAAAAATAGGAATGTAGCTACCGGAGCATTAAGGAATAGTGGAAGCGTTAGGCCTCAGGTAGACGGTACAGTAGATGCCGGGTTTTACGAATCTTATGCTTATTGGATAGAATATGGTAGAAAGTCTGGCAAAATGCCTCCTGTTAAAGATATTTTAGAATGGATAAAGAAAAAGGGTATGGCTGATACATATAGTATTAAAACGCATAAACAGCAAAGCAGGGGTAAGGATTATTACGAAAGAGCCGAGAGCTGGGCGTGGGCCATTGCAAAAAGTATTCAAAAAAACGGGTACAAGGCTAAACCCTTTTTAACTCCAGCATATTTGGAATACAACCAGAAAGTGGATGAGATAATGCAGAAAGCGATAAATGAAGTAGCAGAAAATTACAATGGCAAGTAACTACAAATCAGCGTTAGGAAAGGTCAGGGCTGCCTTGATCGCTAAAATAAAAGCGGTCAATAGCGCATGGGTTACCTATTCGGCCACCACCTTCCCGCGAGTAGAAATCGGAGACCTTTCTGAGATGCGTACGAGAGATAAGGACGAAAGTGTCAGGATGCTATATTGTAACATAGATGTTATAACAAAATCATACGCTGATTCGCTGAGCATAAAGGAGCAGATTGATGATGTTGTTGTAGGCCTTAACACGTTAAGTATGAGCGGATTTAGGTCTGTTTATATTGATTCGGACAATGTAACTGAAATAATAGAGCCTCAGGAGGGGTCATTCACGATATACCGAATAATCACACGAATTGAGGTTGTCGCTGAACTAACTAATTAATAATAAAAAACAAGTAAAATGTCAGTATCAGGAAGAACAAGACGAGTTTATTTGACGAAAGTCGAAGAGGAGGTGACTACTTATCCGTGGATAGCAGGTGAAACCTCCAACAGTTTAGACATTAGCCGGGAGGTTTTCGGCGGTGGAGACAAAAGCGAATCATGGGATAGCTTCTTCGCCGGGAAAGGCAACTGGAATGGCTCTGCTTCGTTTAACCTCAGCAATGAGGCGAGCGATGAGCAGATCGGTTTATTAACCTCATTGAAAGCAGGCGACAAAGTAGCCGTTTTTGTTGGGGATTTGGTGGAAACGGCAGAAAATGTATTTTCCCTGAGCGATGGGATAGGCGGAGAGGCCTACATAACATCTATCAGCGAAACTAACTCAGATGGTAGCGTCTCCTCAAGAGATATCTCCTTCCAGGGAGACGGGGAGCCGTCTTATACGGCAGCACAGGTGGAATATACACCTGTAGGATAATTAACAATTAAAAAAAAGAATACAATGGCAGTATCAGGAAGAGCAAGAAAAATTTACTTGTCAAGTTCGGACAAGGCGACAAATACCTGGATAGTAGGTGAAACATCAAACAGCCTTGATATCAGCAGGGAAACATTTGGCGGAGGTGCAAAGGAGGATGAATGGGATGATTTCTTCGCAGGGCGTGGAAGTTGGACTGCATCGGCATCCTTCAACTTAGACAACAGCGCAGACAAAAACCAGATATCCCTTTTGAACTCCCTTATCGCAGGGACAAAGGTATATCTGTTCATCGGCACAGTAACCGGCGGAGCGCAGACGGAGGGTGTATGGGGAGAGGCACTTGTTACCTCAGTAAGTGAAAGTAACGCAGATGGTAGCGTTTCATCCAGGGACGTATCATTCCAAGGGTGCGGTGCACCTGTAAAAATACCGGCATAATGCAGAGCCGGTTACAATACATCAAGATAGGGGATGAGGTAGCGAGGATGCTCGTTACCCCTTCCCTGTTTTCTATTGCCCGGAGAAAGGGAATCAATGCCAACATCGGAGCAGGGGCAACGGCTATCGAGGTACATGATGCTTTCATCAGGATCATGTATTGCGCCTATCTCAATTATGCAGAGGTGGAGAGGATGGATAACCCCGACTTTCCCGAACCTATCCTGAAGATGATGGACTTCATGGTCTGGGCGGCAGACAATCAGCAAGAGGCAAGCGAGATGGTGGAGGTGATCTTTGAATTGGTAACCGGCAAGAGTTTGAAGAAGGAGGAAGAGGGGACAGAAAAAAAAAAGAAAATGAAGAACCGCAGGAAATAGACCAGATCGGGGAATGGGAGCCAATCAGGGACTTTTTGATCGGCTATTGCGGAAGGGATGAGGTGAGTGCGTGCAGGACTTCGTTTATTGAGTACAGAGCCTTAATTAAGGCGCATAATGACAGGGAATATGCAGAGTGGGACAGGGTAAGAATGTTGGCACATAACGCCTATATGCTTACAGCTACGAAGGGAACGAAAATCAAAGACAGAAAGAAGTTCATGCCTCTTGCGTGGGATGAGATGAACAAAAGGGAAATTAAGGCTATTCCGCAGCCTGCAAGTGAAGCGGAAATCAGCGAACTCAATCGGATTGCAAATCTGTTCATGAAGAAAATATAATGGGTGTTTTAGGAAATATATGGGTAAAGCTCGGGTTGAAGTCCGATGACTTCCGCAAGGGAATGGATCAGAGCGAGCAGAAGGTGTCGAAGTTCGGACAGGCAACGCAAAAGATGTCCATGATGGCGAAAGCCGCATGGGTGGCCGTTGGTGCTGCTGTTATCAAGTTCGGGAAGGAGGCTGTAAAGGCTTATAACGAACAGATGGTCGCTAATGCCAAGTTGCAAAATGCGATAAAAAATACAAATGGTGTATTAGGGCTTGGATTTAAGGAGCTGGAGAAGTTCGCCGGTAAGTTACAGAGTGAACTAAATATCGCTGATGATGCGGCCATGAATGCGATGGCTACAATGACTACTTTCGGGAGTATTACGGGTGATACATTTAAGCAGGCTATGCTGGCGGCTGCTGATATGGCTTCCTTCATGAAAACTGACCTGAACAGCGCAGTTATGCAACTGGGGAAGGCGTTGGAAATACCTGAAATTGGGCTGTCTATGTTACGTCGTTCTGGAGTGGTATTCACGAATGAACAGATCGCTAATGTAAAAAAACTACTTGCTGAGGGTAAAAAATACGAAGCACAGCAGTTGATTCTTATTGAGGTACAGAAAAAGTTCGGAGGAGCGGCTAAAGCGGCAGCAGAAACCGCACAAGGCGCATGGGCTGGGGCAAAAATGGCCGTAGGCGACTTTATGGAAACTGTTGGTAGAGGGATTGAGGGTACAAAAGGGTTGGCAGTAGTTATTAAAGACCTATTTGCTGGTTGGGCCGAAGTACGTAACGCAGGTGGCAGGAAGTTGTTCAACGCTACACAAGAAATTGACGAATACAAGAAATACATAGAAGCAACAGTAGGAAGCGGAGAGTTTGAACGCAGGGCTGCAGATGCGCAGGAATGGTATGAGAGGTCGCTTGCCAATGGGGAGAAAATCGTAGACCTACACGGGAATGTCATAAAGGAGAAATACGCAAAGGTTTATTTTGCGGCTCTTGAAAAGTATCTCAAAGAACTTACCGATACCGGGGAAGAGGCGGCCGGGGTGATGAGTGGTGTCGCGGAAGAAATGGTTGAAACCAACGCAGCGACAGAAGAATCATATAATGGATTAATCGGCAAGATTGATGAAGCCATATCCGCCCTTGAGGAAAAGAAAAAAGCCAACCAGCAT
>JBAZDQ010000145.1:0-3712 GCA_041654355.1 Bacteroidales bacterium | reverse complement strand
CCCGGACCAGAGACCCCTGGATCTTTGCACGCTCCTTTGTCTTCTCGGCTTCCCGCTTGTCGAGGGTCGAAGCGAGAAGATAGTACTGGCGGTCACCGAACTTTCGATACGGCCCAAACCGGACCGGAGATTTGTTTCGACTCGTTGCCATTATTTTCACCTCATTTTAATGCACATGCAACCCTGTTCACCGGAAGGAGCCGAAGTGCTCCCTCCGATACTGCACGACCCGGCCGGGGGCCCGGGTTTTCTGTCATAACTTCGTTTCATCGAGTTTGTGGTCCCCGCACCAGTCCGTCTCGAATACGGCAGGCCACCCGTTCAGGGTCGGGGCACGCTTCCGGCACCGCCCCAAGGGGGTGTTGTTTTTTCGCACCCACCAGATACAGGTTTTGCACAGCATCCCTTCAGATCGGTGCTTCCAGTTGTCATCTGACGTGGCCGTCACCGCCTCCGGGCCGGGGCCTTCTTCTTCGGACCCGCGACCTTCTTCCGCGAGGTCACCGCCTTGCGGCTGGGTGTCGATGGCTGCTTCCAGGCGAGTTGCTTGTAGACCTCGGCAAAGTTCTTGCCCTCAAGGGATTTGGCGTCCGTGACCCAGTCGTCGCCCAGGCGGTCTCGCATCTTGCGGTACCACGGGGCGTTCTTGTTGACAGGGTTGAGGGAGATGAACTCCCCCCTGCCTGCTCGCTGGTACTCCACCCGGTACTTCCGGCGGCCCATCGTGACCGTCCGGCCCTGGTTCTCGTAGAACAGGTCTTCCAGAGATTTGTAGTCCATTTTTTCACCTCATTTTTTTTCGGGAGAGTATGCCTGATACTGGTTGTCGAGGATCTTGAGGATCACGAACTCGTTGTACTTGGGCAGAGTCTTGTGAGTCCCTGTCTCCAAGGAGCCCCTCCAGTCATTCACGTTTAGAATGTTCAGATAGAGTTTCACGTCATCCCGAGCATCAGTCACCGACCTTGCACACCGCCGTCCGCCACGCTCAGTTCCCCGTGCATACCGCTGGATCTCAGGGAGGGACGTATACTCATCCCCCTGATACCGGTAGCGGGTCAGGGACTTGAGGGCATCGAGTTTCACCGGCGTTTTGATCACGGTCACTTTTGACTTGCCAATGCGAGAAGTCTTCCGCCCGAACGCCTTGTACGTCGTGAGATCGACGTTGGCGATCACGACGCTCTTCTGCAGGTCCGGGTTGAACTCCTTCACGTACTCCAGGATCTTTTTCCGGTCGGAGGCCACCGTCAGATACCGGTAGCGTTTCCCGTTGTGGGTGAGGTACCCCGGTTCCAGGGAATACCCGTCAACATTGATGATCTTTGCCATTTTTACCTCATTTTTGGATCGCTGATACCCGCCACTCAAAGCCCATGCTCTATGCCCAGGCCAAGGCGGATGCACCGGTCGTAGGCCGCTTTGGTCATGGCCTCGTACTTCCGTTGCCCGCTGGGGGTGACGAAGGCGCTCCCCAGAAACCGGTCTTCCTGCTGCAGGGCGAACCGATACGCTTTGAGCGCGTCTCTCTGCATCTTGGTCATACGGACGCCCTTTTTCGGAGCCCACGGGTCTTTTTGTGCCATTTACTCACCTCATTTTACCGGCGAGGTACTCGACCCGCTCGTCATAGAGTTCTTTTGCGGCCTTCCGGAACTGGGGGCTTTTGAGGGTATACTTGAAATTGTACTGGATCCCGAGGGTGATGTCGCTGTCGCCTCCCCCGGAGACTCTTGCATCCAGATCTCCGGCCCGCCACCGTTTCAGGAGTGCGTTGAACGCCTCGCCCGGGTTATCGAACGGTTTCTTTTGCACCCAGCCGTCCCGGGTGTGGACGGTCGATTGCCCTTGCACCCTTGAGTAGTACACCAGGGCCACCGGGAGTTTCCTCTTGCTGTTTGCCGTTTTTGCCATTTTACACCTCATTTTTCTGCATGTGCAGCGTCCGGGTCTACCGGAAGTACACGAAGTACTTCCTCCCGTACTCCACGACCCGGGCATAGTTCCCGACCCGGCGCAGGGTTTCCGCGTACTGCTGTGCTCGAGCCTTGGTGTGGCCGCCAACCTCCGGGCCGTACTCGCCGGACCAGAGCTCGAAGACCTCGCCGCCGAAGACCCGCTCCCGGGGGGGAACGGGGTTGCCGGGTCTCCCCATCAGTAAGTACCTCCGGTGCCGGGGTTCCAGGAGTAGACCGCATAGCGACGGTTCGGGGCCGCATTCTTCTCTGAGATCGGAAAGACCCGCGCCGACTGCCGGTATACTTTTTTGCCGTACTTCTTGGGCAACTGCTCAATGACCTGTGCCTTCCGAAGACCCTTCGCCACGAGGTCTGCCTCACCTTTTGTGCTGGTGACCGCCTTGAGATCCCAGATCTTCCCCTCGACATAGCGGAGATGCGGCACGGTCGGCGGCACCTCAATGAATGACCGGATGTGTTTGACTGTCATTTTTTACCTCATTTTCTGCATGTGCATTTTTCTCATACTGATACCTCGGTCCACGCGAGCACCATGCCCGGGACCGAGACGAGATCGAACTGCCCCCTCTCCGAGGGGGACCCCCGCACCACGACCGGGGTCGGGAGGGGGGCCGTCGCCTTCGGGGTCTTCCGGGCAAAGACATCATAGCCGACCTTGCCCAGGGGGAGGGGGGGATCCCCCGCGACCGGGGCCTGCCGCATGAGGTAGCCCGCCGCCCGGCCCGTGCGAAGACAGAGATCGACCACCCCCCGGTCCCAGTAGGTGCCGACGTAGGTGTAGGGCTTGCCGTCGAACTTCCGGACGCACTTCATGCGAGATCCCCTCCGTCCGCCCGGATCCCCGGCTTCCCGGGGGGCGTATCTTTCGTTGATGGTGTCATTTTTTACCTCATTTTACCAGAGGGGGGATCGCCCCCCCTACTTCGCGGCCTTCCAGGCTTTGCGCCCGCGCTTGGTGGTGGGGGCGTCGTAGAAGAACTTCGCCAGATCGGGGCCGCTTCGGGCCCGGCGTTCGGCATCCCGCTCTTTCTGCGTGAGCGGCCGGGGGCACATATAGAGAAGGTACTTTGCATACTCCTTCCGGCTCCCGGGGGGGCCGGCCGGAACCGGGACAATCCGGACGAACTGCGGGGAGCCCCCGCGACCGTCGCGCCAGATCCGGGCGACCTCTTCGGCTTCCCGCCGGGAGTACTCGGTGAGCTTGAGCGTGTAGTACTTCCCGTCGAACTTGCGCCGCACCCGCTCTTCGCCCGGGAGAGCGTTCGCCATTTTCTGCTTGCGGGTCATGGGTTTGATCATCAGAATCCTCCTGCCTGTGTCCTCACCGGGTAATCCGGGTCTTTCTGCCCTTCGCGTCCGTGAGGAAGTTGCCCTGATGGGCGCGGTAGACCTTCTGTTTGGTGTAGACCGAATAGCCGCCGAACTCGTTTTCGTCCCGGACGACCCGGGCCAGGTAGCCATCTTTCCGATACTGTTTCGCAACCCTCTCGGCCTCGCTCTTGTTCAGGGCGACGTCGATGTCTTTCCGCCGGAAGGTTTCTCCGTTGAATTTCTTCGTGACTGGCATGGTTTCTCCTTCTGTTTCTTTCCTGCTGGGTACTTGATTCTGAACCGCTCCAGCTTCCCCTGCTCGCGGGGGGTCGCGGCGGCGTTGAGGCTCTGCCAGACGGCCCGTTTCGAGACGGCGTAGGCGGCCGCGATCTGGGCCTGGGAGTACCCCAACTTCGTCAGGT
>JBAZDQ010000144.1:0-3730 GCA_041654355.1 Bacteroidales bacterium | reverse complement strand
ATATCACAATCGTGTTTTTAACCGATTCGAGTTACAGAAACAGGTGTATCGATCGGTTCGTACCGACCACCACCTTGGTGCTCAGATGACGATCCTCGCTTGTAGAAAAGTCGCGGATAGTTACTATGTGAGCATCAAAAAACATGAAGAACTAACGCTGCACACCTATCGCCCCCGTGGTGCAATTGCTTACGACGGTCGAACGTATTCAGTTACCAACAATGGTCTTTCACTCTGGACTGTCCAGGGTCGGATCAAAGTCCAACCACAGACCAAGTATCAGTTGACCAACGAAAACGAGATGGATCTGTGTTACGACCGGTCAAAAAACCAGTTCTACGTTAACATGCTCATTAACGTACCAGAAGCACCTCAATACCAGCCGACGGCGTATTTGGGCGTTGATCTGGGAATCGTGAACATCGCCGCAACCAGCGACGGCGCTCAGGTTCCGGGAACGAATTGCGAACGGGTACGTCAGTGGTATCAGGGGAGACGGCAGGTGCTCCAGCGTGTTGGGACACGATCTGCAAAACGGCGATTGAAACAAATTTCTACCGGGGAAAGCAGATTTAAGAAACAGATCAACCATATCATCTCCAAACATTTGATTGTTCTCGCCAAAGACACCTCTCGCGGTATTGCTCTTGAAGATCTTACAGGGATTCGGGAGAGGACAACGGTTAGGCATACGCATCGTGACCGACACTCGAAGTGGGCATTTGCCCAACTTCGGACGTTCGTTCAATATAAGGCAAAAATTGCAGGAGTTCCTGTTGTCCTGGTCGATCCTGCGTATACAAGTCAGCAGTGTTCGGTATGTGGATACACGGATAGAAAAAACCGGAAAACACGAGATGGATTTTCCTGTATTTCCTGTAATCACGCTGAACCAGCAGACATTAACGCTGCAAAAAATATTGCATTTCGGGCTGCCGCCAACCAGCCTATGGTAACAGAGGCATCATCAGCAATCTTTTCTATCGTTATCGATGATGCATCTAGTTACAAGCCACCGGTTTTAACCGGTGGTAGTTGACCTTCTCTCAATCCGTCGATATACAATCCAAGTTCAACTACTTCATACTTATCGTGAGCGTTTTTATAGAAATCATACTTTGCAACCACCATCAATTCTTCAGGGTTGAGGTCTCGCAACGGTTTCTGTGCAACATCGCTTACCTTATCACGTGGGACATGAAAAAGAGTGGTTATGTGTGCAGGGTTTACATGATCGTCAACAGTGCTGCCGAGATCGAGTTTTGTCTTAATGGTCACATAGAATTCAACGGTTTTCATGTCAATCACTCACCATCGTTAATCTCAATCTCCTCATCAATATCGTACTGACACATCACGGCTTTACCGTTTTCATCAATGTCCAATCTATATAGTGTGTCAAATTTGGTACGGCTATTCTCCAACCAGTTCTGCTTCGCATTGCAGTCTCGCATCCATTCTATGCTAAACGGCCCATTTACAATCGGCTCATCATCCGGATAAATTAAAACGTTATAATACCTCATGAATTCATCACCTTCAGTCTACGTTGCCCTGGATCGTAAAACTGGCGACAGCATTATTCGGGACGACCTTCCACCACCCGTCAAGGTGGAGCGTGCCATGCTGCCTGCCGGAATGGACGATCCTGCCGGAGACAAATGCAACACCCTGGCCATCTAATGCACCAAATTCCGCAGTATGCGTGGTGTTGCGGCCAATAAAGATTGAATGTGGGCAAACTCGTAAAGCCTTTTCAACCACGTCGTGATATTTCAGGGCAGATGCTTGAAACAGTTTCATTTCTTCAGTAAGTTCTTCTTCTGGTTCAAATGGTGCTGTGTCATCGCGCAACCAGACAAAACTCGATAGTTTCTCAAATCCGAACCCCGCGCGGCTTGGAGGATACCGGAGGATCTGTCGTTCCTCGTCGGTGAGTGGCCCACGCAGGGGGTAATCGGAGGAGTGTCTGATAAAGAAGAACTCTCCCTGCCGCATTACGGTAACGTTGTTCTGCAATGCTTCTCGCACCTCATCGGGCATGAGGGCGTCGTATGCTTCTTCAATCGAGCATACCGGTTTAGAGAGTTTGACTACAAACGGGTTAAAGATCTTATGCTCGTCAAGTTCTTTTCGGTCGAGGTCGTAGAGATAATAGTCGCTCGCAATCTGGAATACACACGCCCCAGAGAAATGACGGGGTTTGGCGTTATGATCCCAAGGCATGCTTGGTTCTAAAGCATGTACATGCTCGGCAACCGGTTTTACGACCCAGGTAAAGTCTCTGACGTTCGTCTCCGTCTCTTCAAACAGGGTAAACGGGATCAGTATAGCGCCAAACTGTTCCATCCACTCCTGTTCCTGGAGCATGACGTTCCGGTTCCATCGGTTTCGCCCTTGTCCATTTCCAATATGCCGTAGTACGTTTCCGTTCACTAATGTCGTTCCATCGGGGAGTCGATACGCAAATAGTTCTGTAATAGACTGTTTCCATCCCAGGGGTATGATCGGTTTCCCGTTCCGCAATGGTTGATACATTAGAGACTCGACGCCACCATCACGTTTAACTGACCACCGTCCTTCCTTCGTCTTTTTCCCAAGCGTTCCAGCGACAAACTTTTTCATAAACTCATAGACAGTTGACATATACAACTCCATAACTTTTATCTTGCGGGTTGAAGGGGCGAACTGAAGAAATAGATTGGGTTGACGTTAATCCACATCGCCGGTTATGGTGAAGCTCACAATTGCCGTGTTCGGGACGACCTTCCACCATCCATCGAGGTTAAGGTCGCCATGCTGCCGTCCTGAATGCTTAATTATGCCGGAAACATATGTTGTATTATTGTTATCGGTTACTGTCAGCGTTGCTGAATGAGATGTAGATCTGGAACCGTCATTTACCCGAATTGTTCCGGTTCGCGGTATAGTCCGATCGTATTTCTCCCGCACATTACGGTACTTCAGTGCCGCCTCCTGAAAGATTGCCTCAGTTTCGGTAAGAGCCCTGTCCTGGTTGAATGGTTTTATATCATCATGTAGCCACGTAAATTCTCTACCATTAACAACAAGTCCGAACCCATAACGACTCGGTGGATACCGGATGATTTGCTCCTCCTCTTCGGTCATGGGTGGTTCAACAGGGCAACTATCGGATACCTTAATAAAGAAAAATTCTCCCTGCCGTTTTACGTCGATACCCATAGTCGTGGCGTTTCGCACCTCGTCCGGTATGAGGGCGTCGTATGCTTCTTCAATCGAGTATACCGGTCTGGGAAGGTTTGTCAGAAACGGGTTAAAGATTTTGTGTTCGTCAAGTTCTTTCCGGTCAATATCGTACAGGTAGTAGTTCTCACCAATACAGAAGACGCAGGCACCCGAGAAATGATAGTGGTCTACCCGAGACGAGAAGGGGCGGTGAGCTGTTACGTATTCTTCGTGCGGTTTCGTAACCAATACGAACTGTGCAATGTTCATATTGGCCTCACCGAACAGCGTGAACGGTATCGGTACCGCACCACATTGTCGTTCAAGGAACCCCTGCTCCTCGGTCTTGACCTGGGGACGAACCATTTTCCCGTATGCACACTTCGCACCGATGTAGCGCATGCGGTTAGCGTTCACCAGAACCGTTCCATCGACAAGACGGCAGGCCAGGGTCTCGGTAACACCCATCGATAAATCTGCCCGCGATGGACGATAAATTAAAGCCTCGACACCGGTATCAGTA
>JBAZDQ010000143.1:0-3762 GCA_041654355.1 Bacteroidales bacterium | reverse complement strand
GCATGCCTTGCAGCGATCTGGATAAGCTGGAGAAGATCTGTCCCTGGCGAGAGGCGACCGACCGGACCCCGACCGGCGAGTTCATGTCACTGCCGGAAGGCAAAAAACCGACCTGTAAGAAATGGTTCAACGGGCCTGTTAACGACGATAAGGTTCCTCTGGTTGGCCGCGACTGGATGCAGATTTATGACTATTGCAGCGAGGGCGATGAGGATCCGACTTGTGAGAACTGTTTCAACATCGATTGGCCGAAACGCCGCAACAACGCCTGGCGCAAAGTCTACGCGGCCAACACGATGAGTTGTGTTGCCCCCAATCACCGCATGGAGGACCACGTCGCTTGTGGTTCATATTTGAGGTGGGATTCAGAATCAGGCCCGAGTGAGGAGTATTCAGAGGGGTGCGGCCACATAAGACTGGGGAACGCCACTTGTGAAGCTATCAAAAAAGGGCATCTGAACTTCAATCCGCAGGGATCCATAGACATCCATTCAGTGCATGAAGAGGCTCCAATAGCTTCTGAGCAGGCGGGCACGCGGGTGATCGCGGTAGCTCCAGGTGACACTTCTGTGGATTATGCCGTCGAAGCTATAGATTTCGAGACCGGTGCTTACATCCGGATAATGAAAGACGGTGAGATCATATTGCACTCACCTACAAAAATAACATTAGATGCGCCACTGGTCGAAGAGACTCATGATAACAAGGTGGACGGAGATAGCACCATAATAGGGTTTTGCACTCACGACGGCTGCAGCTGCGTCTGATTTTGGTGATTTGCTATGACTGAGACATCTACTATATACTTAGCCGGGGTGCTGGTTCCAGCTGCTGACCTGCCCGACTTCAAAGCCATCATGCCGCGCGGGGAGACCAAATTCAAGATCGTGGTATCGTCCAAGGCGACGTTCACCGCCGCCCAAATAGCTGCTTGCGTTCTCGGATCAACCACAACAGCAGGGGCAGGGGGGGTCTCGTACTCCGGCACCGTCACAGGCTTTGGGTGCAGAGAAGGCTATAGCATCTGCCAGATCGATGAAGCTGAGGTGGCGGTTTGACCTGCACTCTGGCTGGCACGGCTGTGGCTGACGGTGCTCTAGAGGTCATGCGAAACGGTGATACCATCGAGGTTAAGGTCATGGGATCGGCCTTTTCTGCTGCTCAACTGGCGGCCTGTGGTGCGTCATGTTTCGGCTCTACTGATATCGCTTGTTCGGACGGAGCCACCACCTATACAGGGAAGTGCTACCGGGTTTGCTGCGTCTCTTGTGGATCGATTGCGAATATCCAATGCTGTTCTACGAGCTGATATTTGTGGATTTGAAAACAAATGATGCTATAACGGGTGGTGTATCTAAATGCCACGGAGGGCGTGATCTCCTACTCACGCCAACGGGGGATATAGCCCTGACCGAAGACGGCCAAGACAACATGACCCAGCGGTTGGCCCTATGGATATTGACCCCCAAAGGCGAGCTGACTGACCCGAAGGCCGGGAACTCGTATTACTCGTACCGCCATGCCAAGATGACCAGGGACGAGATGGCATTCCTGGCGGGCGACCTGCTGGCTGATCTGAGGTACAGCTTCCCGGAGTGGCAGGTTAAAGGAGTCGAGTGCTATCCGACATACGATATAGGCAGCAGGATAGCCAGGAACAAGTGCGCGGTCGCAATCGAGCTGGCGGAAGAGACGATCGACCTACTGATGTCTAACGATATTCCCGAGGACGTCTGGATGGGAGTCAAGGATTTCATGAGATACGGAAAGCTGAACGCCCGGATGGAGGACTGAGAAATTGGCACGAACTGAAGCAGAAATCGTCGAAGCTATCAAAGATTACCAGATGGCAGCCCATCCGAGGCTGAGGGACTATACGCCCCTCTCGGTTCTGACCGCCCTGAATGGTGCTCTGGCTTCCCAGGTGAGGTATATCGAGCAGCAGAACGATGCTGTAGCGGCTGCCCTGTCCATATGGACGGCGGGTGAGACCGATTTGGACGTTCTGATCCTCGACCGGCTGCTGGATGGCCGATACCTGGGCGACTATGCGACCGGTGAGCTGGTGTTCTACCGGCGGAGCGCAGCAGCCACAGACATCACGATACCCGCCCTGACCAAAGTCAGCTGTCCTAACGACCTGGGAGAGTCCCTGTATTTTGTGACCACTGAAGCGGCAACGCTTGTGGCCGGGACAAAGTCTGTTGTAGTGACAGCCAGGTGCTTTGAGCGCGGCCTGCTGGGGAACGTTCCCGCCGGTGCCGTCCACAAGCTTTACGAGACCATAACGGGCATCGAGGGCGTATCCAACCCGGCGGCCTTCTCGGGAGGCACCGACGAAGAGACGGACACCGAACTGAGGCAACGATATATCGATGTGGCCACGTTACCAGGCACGGCGACTATTGCTATGCTAGAGGCCAAGCTGTCAGACATAGACACCGTCCGGGAGGCCAAAGTCTGGAACCGGGATGAGGGTTGCATCGAGGTGATATGCGATGACTCGGTTGGTCTGGTGGCCGAATCGGACGATATCGACGATTGTCTACAGGAGAACAAAGCCGGTGGAGTGGTCGCCCGTGGTGTTCTGGCGGCCACGTTGGGCAGCTCGAATGTTTACGAGCTGGGAGACTGTTATGGTGGCAAGATCTGGATTTTGGCCCGAGAGCATCTTGTTACGCCGCTTAATTTCGAGTTGACCTATACCGACACCACGGGCAATCCCAGGACGGCCACGGTGGTCACTGCGGCCATAGTGCCGCGCGGCACGGCATTCCTGGCCACGCTTGAAGCAGAAGACGATTTTGCCGTTGACGTCACCGCTTCGACCTATGCCGGATCGGAAGCTATGGATATCTGTCTGGGTCTGGGAACGTTCCCGAAGCTCTACAACCTGCCCGAGCACGTTGTTGTGGATGTCACTTTGCAGTTGCGGCTGACGGACACCATTGAGCTGGACCTGGTGGACAACATCGAGGAGTCGATCACTGACTACCTGAACTCCTTCAAGATCGGGATATCTATGGACTGGTCCGATCTGCTGAAGGTGGTGCACAACGAGTTCGTGTCCCAGGGTGAAGACGGTGAGATCGAGACGGGTGATGCCTTCCAGGGGGTAGATGCCGTTCTGTCCCTGAGTGCGACTGACGGTGATGCTCAGACGGCGGTCACTTTGGGCGATATAATCGATGTCGAAGACGACAGCCGGATTATGGCCGGCGAGATCACCATAACGGTGCCATGATCATCATTCCCGAGTGCCCTGCATACGGCAAGTGTACTGGCAGCTGCGAAGTCTGCCAGTCTCTCGCTGTCGAAGCCTGGAAAGAGCATGTCAGGAAGGTGCTGAAAAAGAAGGAGCGGGCGAAGGGCTAGATGGGCATTTCTTCGTCATTTTTCCCCCGTTCTTCTCCGGTATCGTACTCTATACTAGATGCATCGAACGTGTAATACACCCGCTTACATTGTGCATCAATAGGCGCAGAGGGCACTATTTTGTTTCCATTTGTGTTGGGGGATGGCCGGATCACCACACATTTCAGGGTGATTATCAAGCTATCAACCACGAACTTGATCTCATCCGCGTGATCTGGTATGTTAGCACCACTGGTCGCACAAAACGTACCGCTTATATAGCGATCGACCTCATGCATGTGACACGCGCTGTGTCCCGCAGGAACGAGTTTCCCGCAGATACTACAGTACCATTCGGGGTGGAAAATGCTCGGCTCGGGATATCCTGGCCGAATGTCCCGATGCTCC
>JBAZDQ010000142.1:0-3870 GCA_041654355.1 Bacteroidales bacterium | reverse complement strand
CGTCCGGATCCATTATATGGTCCAAAAAGCCCTCGGATAATATTTTTGATTGAATTCCAAGTAAAAGCATCTTTACAGCGTATTTGTCGCTCATTTGTTGTGTCCTGTTTTGTTGGAATATTTTTCCATATGTTGTTTTTCGTACTCATGGAGTCCCTTGCGTTCTCCATCCTGGTATCCTAAGCTGTAGGCCAGGATACAAGATGCTATTATAAGTATCACTACGAATGTCACTTTAGGAGATCTTTTTATATCTGTGTACTCATCATCAAGTAATATGGGCATAGGCGTCCTTTCTGGTTGTTTTTGCATAGTTTGGCCTCAATATTTTCCGCCTAGGCGGAATTTACCGGGATTTTCTGAAGTAGACAGCGGGGCTTTCGGACAGTTTAAACAGTTTGGAATCAATACCTGTTTCACGGGATACCATGACCGCACCTTCCAGGGATATTGGCCGGTTATGTTCTATTTTGCATATGAATGCTTTGGATACATTCAATCTTTCTGCAAGCATCTGGGCTGTCAGCCCTTTAAGCAGGCGCCACTTGGTTAGTGGGTGCTTATTACTGCTTGCGGTCATTCTGGACCTGTGCTTTACATAGCAGGCATGTGTGCAGTATTTGTTTTTAGAATAGCGCTGAAGCGCCTTTCCACACTCGGGGCATTTCTCCTGATACCTTGCCATGCTTATTGCGCTCCGGATTTGGCCTGCGTAACTGCAGCGCCAGCCACCTGCGAATCCATCTTGCTTAATTTGGCTTTTACCAGCGCGTGCAGCTCTGGGTTTGTCTTACCCAACTCAATGAGCTGCGACCTGCGGTTTGGTGAAGCATACAGTTGCTGCGCCATATCCTCTGCCTGTACCGCCAATTCCTGCATTGTGGGATCTCCGGATCCGCCTGGTGTTCCCATTGGCATAGCGGGCTGCTGCGGCATGGCAGGCTGCTGTGGCACACCTCCACCCGACATAGCCGACTGCATATTCATGCCGGCCGACATGAGGCCTGGCTGCATCTGAGGCATTACGCTTCGTATCATCTCAGATCCCTCCTGCTCTTTTTGTGCTTCCAGCATTATACTTGCTCTATCCTGCTCTTCTTCCATGATCTTCTTAAGTTCCTCTTTGGCGTCAATCCCCAGCGGCGACAATGCTGTCTGCATGGATATCTGTTTATTCATAGCCAACTGGAGTCTGACCTGCTTGTTCATATCGTCTTCTACGAACGATGTACGGCTTATCGATGCCCTTACTTTCTCCCAACGCATCTTAGCGGAGATCTGGTCGGCAACCCACTGCAGCCATCTATTCAGACCCAACAGATAATTAGACCACGTGCGTTCAAATAGCCTGAGCCCAAGTGTAGGCGCACTGGTTTGAAAAGAAGTCATTTTAAATTCCATTGGCACACCCATGGCCGACAACATATTGGAGTACTGCCATTCCAGCAGCTCTACCGGCACCAGGCTCTTTGCCTCGCCGCCTATCATCTGGTACTGCAGTGGCACTGGCGATACGTGCCACATGGTCGGGTTGGCTCGTGTGGCCTCCACCATGCCCTTTACCATGGATGCGAACTGAGATCCACCCATCATGCCCCTTGTCACGTCCACGCCACTGGTAGTCCCAGGCCCAGGGGATATAACCCTTGTGGGTATAATGAAATCCATCATTATGGCCTCGTTGTACCGGTCGAGCATATTGAGTCTGAGTATCTGGCCGAAGTTGGCCAGGAATTCCGGTGCCCCCCAACCCTTGTACCATTTGGACATTTCAGCCAGATCCTCTGTTTTTAGATGGAAGAACGAATCTCGGTCAAGTTTTATTGCAGCGTTGTCTGTAAACGCCGCTTCGATGAATATCCAGGGTGTGGTCTGCAGGTACAGTTCCTCACCGGCAAGTATTGACGCCTTGGTGGTCTTGGATATATTGTAGTGGTACTCGCAGTCGCTGGTTATATCGTTGTATAAAATGTTTATGTTCTCGTATCCCCACCTGTATATCTTAAGCGGGCGATCATCTGTGGGGTCAGTGTTATCCAGGACTTCAAACGTTACTTTTTTCTTGCAGCCCTTACACGTGCCTGCAAAGGTCTTTTTCTGCCACGTATAGTCTACACCCTTCTGGAGTTTTGCCAGATTAGATATAGTACCACAGTGGGGGCACACCAGATTACGTTGCACCTGCGGCATTATGGACGTCATCACATTGCCTATAGTCAGGAACTCGTCTCCTATGGTGCCCAGTAGATCCTGTATGCGAAGTACGTCCTTCATGTAGGTCAGATACTTCTGTTTTATATCGTTGTCGGTCTTGGTCTGCGAATCGTTGTTGCCTATGTTCTCGATATTAATGTCATTCACAAAATATCTGGCGGTATTGCGTATTGCCCTTCTGAACGGGCCATTGCGCTGCCACATCCACAGGCTCCACTCGAAGATCTGCATCATGTTCAAAGGCCATATTGCGTCAGTAAACGTTTGAAAAGGGTTGTGCGAAATACCATCAGTCCGTAGTGTGTTGGAAGCCATGCTGTAGACCTTTCTAGTTCTTTCTTATAAGATAACTCTGGTCAACCCGGTATGCAAACAGCAGGCTAAAAACTATCGCCGGGATTACCGGCGATAGTGTTGTGGTTTTCTATCTAGTGAACCAACATATCGATACATGCATAATGCTGTATTATTGTTTTTACAATCCCCTTAATTCTCATGTGGTTATTACCAGCCCACGAGTGGGTTCAATGACTTCTGTGGCATAGTCAGATCCTCCTCTTTTAGTTCGATTCCACATGCTGCAGCAGCCTGGCATACTGCCCGTGCGGCTCTGACATTAACATGCTTCCTCATATGCATCATGGCGTATATTGTAGTAGTACTTATGCCGGACAAGTCCGCCAATTTCTTCTGTGTGGCAAGCGGCAAGAATATTGCCCGCCTCTTTGTGGCCGGCACTTCGGCGCTTTCCGGATAGAGCTTTGAAGGGATGTCTAACGGACGAACGACCTTTGCCAGAGTATCCATCCTGTGTGCTTCACCCACTGTCAACGTGCCCTCGGCTATACGTGCGGCGTACTTCTGCTCGTTATCACGCCTGACATCCTTATTCTCGGCAGCAAATGTCTTCTGCCACTTCGACTTCGGAGTTCTCCCCATATACCGGCTCATGGAGTTATACCCGTCGCAGATCTGGTCTGCGTTGATGCCGTACCCGCAGCTTACTGCAGCATTGGCTATGAGCTGTGCTGTGGCGTGCTTGCATGGGGTGTGGAGACCCAGTATGGCTGAGATGCCGGCAACTGATTTGCCAGAAGCTTTGGCTATCACCTTCATATCCTCAGGCAGGATGCTTACCAGGTTTCTGAACTTTGCACGCACAGGAGTGTCCGCCTGTAGGTATTCCGGCCGTTCCGCTTCGGTAGGATATATTTTCCTGGGTCTATCTGCGCTATGCTCAGGTTCTACTGACTGTACTGTTTGCTGTTCATTAGTTGTTTTGAAGTTGTCTTCTGCTGAAGAACCGTTTGGACGCAATTCCTCTGTCGTGTCCTCTGGCGGGCAATTGACTGGGCCTTCCAGTGCCTCTTTTGGAAATTGAGCACCGGCCTGTCTTACTACGATTCCCAACCGTATCTCACGGCCGTCCTTGTATACTTCAGTACTGGACGACGCCAACTCCCATGCGCCTGATCGTATCTGTTCCACTGCCTTAATAAACTGTTCAAGGATCTGTTCTTTCATGCTTTGTCCCCTATTTTTTCACGGAGCTTTGCAAGCCCCCTTGCTTTTACTTCTTCTATAGCGATTTTTGACATGTTGTACGATCTGGACAACTCTGTAACAGGAGTGTTGTCCACACATATTGCATTGATT
>JBAZDQ010000141.1:0-3906 GCA_041654355.1 Bacteroidales bacterium | reverse complement strand
CGAAATGAGCAAAACAATAAAGGAGGCTATCCTGGAGTCGCTGGACACCATGATAAGCCCGGAAGTCGAGAAGGCGATTCTCGACGAAATGTCCAACACCTGGAAGACAACGGCAGGGTTGGAGAACACAATAGTGCATGTGGGTTTGTCAATGCGCCGGTTTGAGGACGGCGACGTAGGCATACACGGCAACATCATGCTCCACAAAGTGAGCATTGAAAGCAGACGAGGCTCTGTACTGGTGCCGGGAGGCATAGCCGGACTTGAGTGCGGTGGATCAATTATGGATGCACGCAACAGGGTGGCAGACGTGTTTGATAAAACAGAGATGCCGTCTGTGGATCCGGCATTGCAGACTGAAGCGTTCGAAGAGAAGCCTGAAACCATGCCAGCGTCTGAAGCACAGATACCACCTGCAGCACCTGCAGCGCAAAAACGTAAACGCAGGTCCAAGGCAGAGATAGAGAAGGACAAAGCTGAGGCAGCTGCAGCGGCATCTCTGGCAGCAGGAGTGGCAACAACCGAGGCAGAGGCACAGGTGGATATACTCGATGATGAAGTGCCCGCTACTGCGGCTGTATTCCAGTTCACAGACGGCACTACCATGGATATGTCCGACTATGCAGAAACCTTTGCCAGCTTGGGCAAAGAATCGTTTGTGCAGCGGCTTGCCGGTGCCGGCAAAACACCGGCAGGTAACACAGCGGGCTTCAACGAAACAGATATGGCATCACTTCCTGCTGCAATGCGCGAAGGCATGATAATCGTTCTGCGCAGAGACATCAGCAAAGATCCTGCACAGGAGCCCAGGGCGTATAAGTACTATTTCCTTAAACAGGCTGCAGTTCAGCCCAAGGCCGTACCTAAAGCGGCTCCAGCAACGGTTCCTGCGGCAGCGCCAGCAGCCGTCGGCTCCGATATGGATGGTCTGACGAAAGAGCAGGCTGAAGCCATCAAAAAGGGCCTCAAGGAAAATGGAATAACAATGGCGGAACTTGAAGACCGCTGCTCGAAGACGCCTGCTATGTCAAGGGTTGGTGGATGGCGTGCAGCACCTAACTTGGTAAACCTTGTTATAAACAACATGGTGAGCCTTGCTGCTGAAATAAAGAAGCACCGCAAGGCCTAGGCCATAAAGGTTTCCACTTTTGGGAAGAACCCAGGGTAATCAACGGCGCTGTCAGACAGGCCGGGACCGAATAACGGGTATGCGCCATATGAGTCCCATAGGGCGCAGCAGGCATAGTTAAGGGCATGTGCGGTGTCATCCGGCATGCCCTGCTGTCTGCTTATCAGGTATACATACTCCATAGACCTTGTTTCCCTGGCGTCTTCAACAAGCGCCAGAAGGTCTGTAAGGGGGCCGGACAGGTCGGTAGGCGTGTAGTCCGGTATTGTTATCTTCTGGTCTTTAAGCGAGTAGATCATGGTCATAAGGCTCCTGGATTTATCCAGGCTGTAATAAGGTCGTTCAAAATCGCGTGTCGGTTTGTGCAGCTTTATAACGTCACCAGGGCGCGGCCCTACGTACTTATACGCTACAATCATATCCGAGGATATGTTACGCTGCCTCAGGATTTCCTCACGAAGGAATCCTGCACCATCCGCGTCATGCGCCATAAATCGTGCACCGCAACCGCGGATAACATGCATAAGGTAGTCGGCTTCCGAATATGCGTCCATGCTTTTCTTAAGGCGCTCCACATAGGGGCATTCAAGTATTTCAGTGCCGCGTAGTCTGCCAACTATTGCAAGTGATGTATACGAATCGGATACCGCGCCACCGCCAGACCAGTCAACACCTACAGCTATCTCGGAGTATTTCACTTTGCAGTATTCAAACAATTTACTAAGGTCTGTGAACTTCAACTTGTTGGAGGCCTTCACCAGATCGTGTGGTGTAAGCAATGCGAATGCTTCATCGCAGTTTACGGCCAGCACCTCGTTCTTAAACTTTATTTCCGAATACTCATGCTCCATCTTCTGCAGCAGCTGCGTCCACTTGTGCTCCAGCATACAATGAACTGGATGTGTTACCTGGCTTATCCTATATCCGCGGCAGATATGCCTGCGTTCCGGGAAGGCATGCACAAACGCACCGTTGGCCGGATTCAGAAGCCTGCCGCACTTTGCACAGATGCAGCCCTTGCGGCCGATCATCTTATACAGGTGTTGCTCAGGGGCAGGATTGTTGTAGAACCCGCATGGGCATGGTATAACCCATTCTGCCTGGCTGGACTTTTCCCAGCCTGCGCCTAGGGCTGTACGCGATGTCTTGGGCGTGCCGAATAGAAAAGCCGTACCGCCTTCAAGCCTTGCTGACATGGTTTCTTTTATTACCGGTATGAACTCAGGCCTTATATCCTGCGCTTCATCAACAACAGCACACAATATTCCTGAGATACCGCGCAATCGGTCCACATTCATATAGGCATAGTCGATGTACATGGTGGAACCTGACTTGAATCTCTTGACGCTCTGTCTGGTAATCTCTCCATTGTCCATCAGGCTGGACAGAAGTACAGGACTGCTCTTCAACAGCGGCTGGAGTATAGTAAGGTGGTACTTCGACGCCTGTTCACCGCGTGGTTCTACCATCAGTATGTTGTGTCCGCGGCAGATGGCACTGAGCAGTATATTCCTGGCCGTAAGTATAAAAGTTTTACCAACCTGCCTGGCGGTCATGAAAACATTATCGCTGGGCACATCCAGTTCAAGTACCGGACTTAACTGGTAATGCAGATCCAGACCAAATGGCACGCCGTCTATATTCAGCAGCGGCAGCAATGGAACAAGGTTCCTAAGCTTGCCCGACTGCAGGTCTACGAATACATTCTCCAACGTTGTGGCGGCGTCCAAAGGTCTACTCCTGTTTTTATGCTCCAGGGTATAAATTACAGGACAAACACAATTTAAACAACTAAAATTAAAAACTAGAAAGGTAATGCAATGAAAACAAACAATTCAGCGCCATACCTGTCTTCAAAACGACTCTACGCCGGGCCCGACCGTAAAAAGGCCGACGCTTTCGGTAAAGGTTTGACGAATGCAGCCAAGAAAAACATGGATGGTTCCAAGTTTAAAAAGGATGTTATACGCAAACCGGCACAGAAGGGGCTGACGACAGACGATATGGCCTAAGAAAGGCCCAATGTCAATTTTTGTAAATCTTCTTTTCCGTCCGTGGTTCTACGCAGTAACGGTTATTGCGGCAGTACTCCTTCTCGACCCTGTAAAGGTACGGTGCTTTCCGTTGTTCCTGGGCACCGCCATATACATGGGTGCGATATGGGCCGTGTTCGCAATGCACAAGTCCAGGTTATACGAGTGCAAACCACGTAATACAGCTATAGCCTATGGCCTGCTTATGCTTGCACCGCCGGCACTATATGTGTCAGGGGCGTACGGCAGTGCATTTGCAACAGCGTACCTGCTGATACTTGCCGGCCTGGTATTCCCAGTGCCGCACGTTGATGCTTACAAGTACATGGAAGCAGATGCGAACAAACTCAGAGACAAGCGTAAAGCTGAAGCAGAGCAGCAATAGGATTAATACCGAAGGCCGGGGTGTGGGTGGCACCCCTGGCTGGAGGTTTTCATAGAACGAAGCACAGACTATGATTGTAGGGGTACCCATGTCGATGTAAGGGGCAGGGCCATAAAATAGCGCAGATGCCCGTTTCCGTGAAGATTTAGGTATATTGAAAAGCATTACGATGGTGGTATCCGACAGATATGAAGAGCTATGCAGCAAGCCGTACCACAAACCAGTTTAAAAATAATATCAAAAATGCTGATTTCTGGAAAGATTTTTCACTCCTTGATAGAAAAGCCCTTAGGGTTTTCCCCCTAGCTCCCCCTTCTTTTCCCCTTTCCTGATAGAAAGCCTTCCCCCACACCCCTATG
>JBAZDQ010000140.1:0-3918 GCA_041654355.1 Bacteroidales bacterium | reverse complement strand
CAAGCCTTCGCGTTGTGAAGGCGTAGGGAGGAATGAGAATGAGTAAGAAAGAAACCGCTATTGAAGTTGCTGAGAGTCCGTATCTGGTTCTGAAGAATGGTTCAAACATTGTCGAGGTAGTCGAGGAGAACCTCGGTGCCGAGGGCGTATCCGCTTACGATCTTGATCGTGTGAAGATTCCTGCCGGAGGTGCTACTGCTTTTGAGGTTCCCACACTTGACGGTGAAGAGAGCATAAAAGACATTGAGGGCATCATCATCTACTGGAAGACTGCCCGCGCATACTGGCCCGAGAAGTTTAACGGTGAGAACAACCCCCCGCAGTGCAGTTCGGTAGACGGAGAGGTTGGCCAGGGCAATCCCGGAGGCTACTGTGCGAAGTGCCCGCTGGCGCAGTTCGGTTCGGCAGACAACGGTAAGGGTCAGGCGTGCAAGCAGATGAGACAGATGTTCATCGTGCGCGAGAACGACATTCTGCCCCTGGTCATCACTCTGCCGCCCACTTCGATTAAACCCGCGAAGCAGTATTTCATGAGACTTGCCAGCAAGGGCATTAAGTACGCTCATGTTGTCTCCAGAATCTCTCTGGAGAAGGCGAAGAGTGCAGACGGTATCACATACTCGAAGGCTGTGTTCTCTCTCGTGCAGCAGCTCGAACCTGAGATCTGCGAAAAGATAGACGCTTTCACCGAGTCAATTAGACCGATGCTCGAAACTGTTTCAATTGATACCGGCGAGGCTCCAGACTGGGATAACTGATTCGAAGAGGAGGGGTACAAATGAGGCGCGCATGAGCGCGCCTCATCTTTGAAGGAGTGATAGTATGACCGATAGTATGACCGAGTTTTTGCAGGAACTGTGGGGCTTCAAACCGGAAAACCTTAATATCCTGATCTGGCAGAAGAAGGGCAAGAAGTCATACTGGTTCACAGATATAGACAAGATCGTGAATTACCTTGAAAAAAACAAGGACCAATCAGATATATATGTGGGCGTGGGTCTAAGCCCGAAGGACTATGGTCTCAAGAATCGCTGTCCCGCTAATGAAATAGCGGGAATTACAGGGTTCTGGTCTGACATAGATATTCAGAACGGAGTGCACAAAAAGAAGAACCTTCCGGCTTCGGTCGAAGAAGCGAAGAGTCTCTTCCCCGAAGAACCCACATGTGTCATTCATTCAGGGCATGGTATACAGGCGTGGTGGTTATTTAGAGAACCGTGGATCTTCGATAACGAAGATGAGAGACTCAAGGCGCAGGCGATGTGTGAAGCATGGCACAGACAAATCTTAGACAGGGCCGAGGTTCACGACTGGACGGTAGACGCTACGTTCGATCTATCCAGGATTCTCAGAATCCCCGGTACTAAGAATCTGAAGAACAAAGATGATGTTCGTGATGTGAAACTGATCGCGTCTAACTGGACCCTTCGGTATGAACCTGACGATCTGGTGCCTTCGGTTGTAGTAGAAAAAGGTAAGAAGGAGAATATCAAGACCGATCGAATAGTTCTCAGACCCGACGCGGCACCGCCCACAGAGAAGTGGGAGGCCCTGATGAGCGCCGAGCCGAAATTCAAAAGATCGTGGAATCACGATAGAAAGGATCTATCGGACCAGTCACCCAGTTCTTACGATTTCAGTCTTGCCTCGATCGCTTTTCAGGCAGAGTGGACGGATCAGGAGATTGTAGATCTACTTATTGCACACAGACGAAGGCACAAGGTGGACCTGAAACTGCGAAAAGACTATTATCTCAGAACACTGGAAAAGTTGAAGCTGGAAAGACTGAACCAGGAAAGAATAAATGAAATGCTTGAAATTCAGAGTCAGAAAATCACAGAAACTAAAATTGCGCTCATGGAAGCCTCCAACAATGATACAAGTCTTGAACACTCTGAGATTCTTGCACGTTTGGAGAAGATTCTCGGTGTGCGAATTGAAAGACTTCAGAAGTTTCTCTCCGAGCCTCCGTCGTACAGACTTCAAACTGTTAGCACAAATATCAGCATCGAATCGGCAGGAGATATAATCTCGCAAACAAAATTTCGGATTAAGATCGCAGACGCAACCGGTGTGGTAATCAGACCCTTCAAGAAAGATGAATGGTCGGATATAGCGCAACTGATCCTTAATGCGTGTGAAGAAATCGAGGTTGGCGAAGAATCCACAGAGATCGGGTTTATGAATAGTCTTCTCAGAAAATACCTGCGTAAGAACACAAACTTCGTTGTGTTGAAGTCGCTGGAAGAATACAGCGAGAAGATCCAGGAAGAAGGCTTCCCCTTTTCTCTTGAGGGTTACACGTATATTTCACTGTCGGAACTTCGCAGGTTCATTCGTGTAAGTAGTGGAGATTTGCTCACAACTAAGCAGGTAGGCAAGTTATTAAGGATGGCAGGGTGGGTAAACTGCAAACTTGACGTAATTATTGATGGAAAGCGGACTTCACGTAGTTTGTTCAAAATAAAGTCAACCGCTTCGGAATTATCGTAAGGATCGCCTATATACCGGATTTTTTTACGATTTTTTTTTGAGAACCATAATTAGTTTCTCAGATTGTTGCGATAGTTACGTTTTGGTTGTCAGAGCCAAAGAGCACTTACGAAAATTGCTGCGAATAGTGGTGATTACTACGCTGTGAGCAAAGACTTAATACTAACGTCATTGATGTCGCACATGTGCTTTACACAAGTTAATTTGTGTTTTACCAACTTTACTTATCTGTTACTAATAAAAATGGTGTTTTGCGGGTTTTTTGATCGATTTTTTCAAAAAAAGGAGGTGATCTACTAATTATGGGTGCAGAATACAGAGTTTTTGGACCCCCGGGCACAGGAAAGACCACATATTTGAGCCGACAGATCGAGAAAGCTGCCGGTGAATACAAAGATTCTGTGATGGTCTCGTCTTTCACGAGAGCCGCCGCCGTGGAGCTGGTTCAAAGAAAGCTCCCGGTGTCAAGAGAGAACATCGGGACTCTCCACGCTATATGTTACCGGGCGCTTGGTCGCCCACAAATTGCAGAACTACATATTGAGGATTTCAACACGGAGAACAAAAGTTATGCGATCAGTCAGAGAGACACTGCGATGGAAGATGCCGAGGCTGTGAAATCAAAGACGCAGGGCGATGAAATTTTCACACAGATGCAGCTCAGACGCGCCCGCATGATACCGAAAGATTTATGGTCTAAGACTCTGCTGGATTTTTCACGAGTATGGGAAGACTGGAAAGAGAGAAACGGATACATGGATTTTACAGACTTGATCGAGGAATCTATCAGATCGCTGCCAGCGGCCCCTCAGTCGCCTGCTGTTGGATTCTTTGACGAAGTGCAGGACTTTACACCGGTTCAATTGAAACTCGTCAGGCAGTGGGTCTCACACATGGATTTTGCCATTCTCGCAGGCGATGACGACCAGTGTATTTACTCTTTTGCGGGCGCTTCGCCCGAAGCGTTCCTGGAACCCGAGCTTTCACAGGAGTACGTCAGGGTATTAGACAAGTCGTGGAGACTCCCGAGAAAGATTCAGGAGTACGCGGACTCATGGATTCGCAAAGTCGCTGTCAGATACCCTAAGCAATACAGGCCAAAAGATTCCGAGGGTTTCGTGACTTTGTTTGACGCGAAATGGAAGAATCCTGAAATGTATGTCCGTGAAATAGAACGGTATATACAGGGGGGAAAAACTGTGATGATCCTCACCACGTGTTCATATATGCTAGATCCTCTGAAGAAGATCCTCAAGGAAGCTGCTATCCCATTTCACAATCCGTACCGCAAGAGTCGAGGAGACTGGAATCCCCTTGGTTCACGAAGGGGTACTACTATGGTCGAGAGAATTCTGGCCTATCTTCTCCCATCCTTTGAACTGTGGGGTGAGCAGGCAAGATACTGGAGACTGGATGACTTAAAGA
>JBAZDQ010000139.1:0-3936 GCA_041654355.1 Bacteroidales bacterium | reverse complement strand
TGACAACCGAAGAAACATTACAGGCATCAGAGGACGCGGTAAGCCTTGCGCTGTTTAAAAGCGTAAGGAAAAACGATTTCCTTTGCTTCTGTAAATACTACTTGCCGCATCTGTTTCCGCTGCCGTTTGCGGAGTCTGTGCATCCGCTATGGGCGAAAGATATTGAAGCCGCGCGGTTTGAAAGTATGACACGCGGCGAGAACGCGCCCCGTGAACTTGCCAAGACAACGTTTTATGCTATCGCCGCTCCGATATACTGGCTTGCGCATAACCGTAACGAGAAAATAAAGATAACACAGGCAACCGGTAAGGCAGAGGAATGCGTCAGGCAGATAATGTGGGAGTTTGAAACCAATGAGCGCCTTATCGCGGATTTTGGCAGATTTAAGCCGGCAGATAATCGCTTAAAATGGTCATTTTCTGAAGGCGGCATTGTCGCTGGCGCGATTGATAAAAAGAATATGAGCGTGTCGGCGTGCGGTGTGCGCGGCGCGTCTATCGGGTCAAGGACAACCAAGCTTGTTGTGGACGACATCCACGACCCGGACAACGTAGCGTCAGAGTATCAGCGCGATAAAACTATACAGTGGGTTATGGGCGGACTGATGCCGACTGTTGTATCAGACGGGTCAACGTTCTTTATCAACTCAAGTTATCACGAGGATGACCTGTTAAACAGGTACAAAAAGAAAAAAATTACATTCAGCTACACTGACAAGGACGGCAACACAATAAACAAGGATTTTAAAATCCGCACGTGGGATTGGATTGTCAAGGACAAAGACGGCAACGATACAATGCAGACTGTCTGGCCGGAACGCCATGATTACAACAGCCTCATGCGGCGCAAGGAAGAAATCAGCAACGATGTTATTTTCAATATGCAGTACCGCAATATTGTACAGAGCGAAGACACGGCAAGTTTTAAGATGACCGACCTTGAGCTTATGCGCGATTACGCGTTGTCATATTATCCCTGCAGGGATTACTCGGACGGCAAGCCTGCGTCTGCTGTGATGCCGTTTAATATTGACCGCGCAGCGTTTAAGTTTATTATCCAGTCTTGGGATTTGGCCGTGGTAGACGATGCCCGGCGCGCCATGGAGTCTGACAGCGATTATTACGTATGCCACACGGTTGGCGTGCGCCACGATAACCGCAGACAGCTGTTGCAAACGTACCGCAAGCGCGGAATACCTGCACCTGAAGTGCTGCTAATGGTTGAGGGGCAGTATAATGCGTTTCTGCCGGATTTGATAATCATAGAATCTAATCAGTTCCAAAACTGGCTGGCAGATTATTCAATGCGGTTTATGGGCCTGCCGATAGTCAAAAATGTAACCGTCGCAAAAGACAAAGGAGCACTGGGGCTCAAGAGTTCCGCGCTGCACGTTGCAATATCGTCAAAATGGTGGATATTCCCGTATGCAACGCAGGAAGATCAGGTTATCACCGAGCGGATATTCCGCGAGCTGTTTTACTTCGGCAAAGAACGCCACGACGACCTTGTTATGGCGATGTATTTTATTGAGAAACACATCGGCAATGTAAGCCGCGTTATTGCAGAGGCGATTGAAAAGAATGGTAACGAGCAGACGTATAACACAAATGTCGCAGATATACCTGACGGCGTTGATGTCGGGCAGGATTATGAAAACGAGGAGGTTTTTCTATGAAAAGATTTATTGTAGTTGCAATGTTTTTAATGTTTACGGTAGTTTCAAGCGTATCGGCAATAACAATTGCCAAGACAGAGCAGGGCGCGGATAGCATTAAGATATCCGGCACAGGCTGGGCGACAGTATTCCAGGCTAAAAAGATTTACGTTGACGGCGTTAATGTGAAGAATTTTAACACGTTTTCAAAAGCAACACAGACCGCAGAAGTGCCGCTGACATCCGGCGTTCACAGTATTTTTGTAATGGAGGGCGACACACAGAGCAACACGCTCACAGTTAAGATGATAAATTTTAACGAAGCCATGGCAGACAGATATGCCGGCATATCGCAGTTAATGAGTTATGACTCAAGCGGAAACATAGTTGCAAGCGCAAGCGTTGACAGGATACTTGGGTCGCTTGTAACCATAGGCGAACTGCATCACATGACACACAGGGGGATGCTATATATTGCAGGTAACGCACAGACACGTGCCGCGCTGACATATTATATGGTGCAGGCAAAAAGTAATACAGTTCATGCTCGTATCTCTCTTGGCGCTACAGCGGACAGTGCGATAAGCTTTTATGAAGCTGGCACGGTTTCTGCGGTCGGTACCACAATCACTCCAAGAAACCAGAACAGAAACGTAACCGATACACAGGCAATTATTGATGTGTATGCGCTGCCGACAGTTACGGCAAACGGAACGTTGCTGTATCCGGGAGGCGTGGGCGCCGGCGGTAACTTGCGCGTCGGCGGCGAAGAACAAACAACAGAGTGGATATTAAGACCAAATACAACATATCTGATAGGCGTTACGCCGTCCGCGTCTGCGGAGCTGCGGTTCGGGATAGAATTTTACAAGCAGGAAGATTACGATTAATTAAAATAGCATCCGGGCGCGGAGCTGGTAGCCGGAGGACACCGCCTGTCGGTTATACACCTGCCCCGGATGCAACCAATTAAAGGGGTGATACTATGTGGCCGTTTGATAAAAAACCAAATGAACAGAAACCGCTTGAATTAGAACTTCCGTTTATGGCGCCTATTCTGCCGGACAATGAAAAGATAGCGCTGGTATTAATGGGCGGCGGGGAGCGCGGACGCTTTCAGCTCGGGCCTTTAAAATGGCTTGAGCAGATAGGGTTGCTGCAGCAGTGTAAGATATTTGTCGGCACGTCGGTCGGCGGGCTTAACACCCTTGCGCTTTTAAAGTGCTGGGGTAAAGAAAACTTTGTTGATTACGTGTTTACAATGTGGGATAAGATACGGCAGAATAGCGATATCTATGACGGCAAACTTGACATGTTTGGCTTTATCAAAATGCTGACAATTAAGTGCAAAAGCATATTAAATCAGCAGGGGCTTTACCGCGTGCTTAAAAATAATTTTGACGGCATGATGCTTAAAGATTTCGGCGTTGATGTCGGCATTACCGCCACGAATTTAAACACACGCAAGGCAGAAGTGTTTACGAATCGCACGCATCCCGATATGTCTGTAGTGCTTGTGGGTAAAATGACTTCTGCAATTCCGGGCGTATTTCAGTATCAGGAATATAACGGGGATAAATACTGCGATGGCGGCGTGTTAAATAATCTGCCGATTGAAACCGCGATACAGATGGGCGCTACCAAGGTGATAATGATAGGCACGGGCCCGCGCAACCTTGACAGGCAGGAAGTCAAGAGCGACGGCGTCAGCGTGCTGCTCGCAACTCTTAACGTTCTGTTGGATTCCCCCGAAGCTGAAATGTGGCGCGACATAGACGAGCGCTACCCATCTGTTGAGATACTTAAACTGTATGCAGATCAAGATACCGGCGACGCCGTGCAGTTTGGACGCCTTGACTTACGCGATATCGGATATCGCACGGCGGTCAAGCACATCACGCTGGACAAGGTAAAAGAGTGGGCAAAATAGAATAACCGCAAAAACGCCTCCGCGGTCGCTTCTGTAAACGCTGGATTTAAACGCAGGCTTGACGTGGTTGCGTTTTTTTGGGTGCGGTAAGGGAAACGGGCTACCAGAAAAATAAAATCAAAATTTGAGGCGTTTCTGCGCGAAATTCAAAACGCGGACAATTTGGAAAAATTTTAAGTTCTCTGCAAAGTAAAATGTCAGATTAAAAAAATACACGGAAAAACACCGCCTTATATATTATAATATATAATAATTAAACATTATATAAAATTATATGGGTTTCTGTGAAAAATATATATATAAATCAACTTTTAAAGAGGGGGTATCGGTTTTTTCACTTTTGACAGGTCG
>JBAZDQ010000138.1:0-3957 GCA_041654355.1 Bacteroidales bacterium | reverse complement strand
GAAGACCCGCTGGCATTCTGTTTCGCCCTGGACAGGGATAACATAAGGGATACCACCGTGCCCGATTCTCTCTACTTCCTGCCGCCAGGCTACGAGATGGTGGATGGCAAGTTGGCCAAGATCGCTGGCAACACATCTGCCGGGTAGGGGGCCCAGCCCAATGCCCGACGAAATGGCTTTTCTGCAGGGCATGTTGACCGGGATGCTGTTCGGCATTCTCATATCGATCTTGGTGGTTCTCGGGGCTATCAGATGACCACCAGCTTCCAGAAGGCCCTGGCCATCCTGGCTAGCGTCGCATCCGTCCTAGCCGGAGTGGTGACGATAGCCAGCTACCTATCTGGCGAGGACGTGACTTTGCCGCCGCCGCTGGTTACGTCTTCATCCGAATCTCGGCCTATCATCGTCCAGGCAAGGGCGGTGTTCGTCGATGACGATAAGGTCTATATCTTGGACTATGATAATAATTTGATCGAGTGGAACGAATCTTTAGAAGTGGAGGTACTCTGAATGGGGTTAATCGGAAGGCTCCGCGCGGCATGGGCGGCGTTGGTGAGCGATGAACACGATAATGAGTCTCATCGCTGGAGATCTGGCGCTCTGGAACCGTGGCCGGGCTCGCATTGCTAATGATCCTGATAGGCTGGGGTTGGGTGCAACCCGGATGAGGCTCAAAAAATATGATGGCTGGATTTTGAAAGAATTTAGGTGAAAATATGACAATAGTTCCCGATTGCGTCCTGGCTTCATCCAATGATGAGGGCATACCGGACCTCGATCTATCCCGCCAGGGCGATGTCTTGGACTACCCCCGGCAATGGGGCTCTGTGGCTCGGTCTACTGACATGGTGGGCAGGACCATAAGCTTCTACGTAGACGATGGCCGGTTCAATGGTCTTGGGGTGGCGATCGAGCACGGTTCGCACTTCTGGAAGCTCTGGGAGCGGCCTGAGAAGGTTTGGACCTCTGGCGCACCGAGCTTCATCGAGGTCAATTTCTCCACATCCAACGCGCAGCCTTACGCCGTGGCCCTCCACCAGATCTACAAGAAGCGGCACCTCTCCAGGCTCTTCCAAGACCTGGGCGGCATGCGTTGTTGGGTGGACATGAATGTGGCAGAGCGCTGGGAGGATCTCAACCTCCTGGGCATCCCCAGAGGGTGGACGGCGTATGCCACTCATTACCACAGGTATTATGATCTCGACCTACTTTCTCATCAGGTTGACCTTGCTAGAGAGGTCGCTGCAACTGACTTAATCAAGTTTGCAGTCTTCGCACATAACAAAGAAGTTGAGAGATTCTGCCAGAGAGAGGGCTTGATCTATTGCGGTGAGGACTGGTCGGCTCGGGACATGGCCAAGAAGAAGAAAGCTCTCGTTGCAAGCGAAAAGAAGATTAAGATTGAGGAGATAACACCAAAGATCATAGGCTTGGCGGCTTGGTTATAATGAGCGGCGGAAGTGGCGGATCTGGAAGCGGCGGGAGGAGTGGTGGTAGCAGCACGAACGGCGACGCCGGGCAGCCGGGCGAGGTGTTTAGGGAGGCCACACTACAGCAAATACGGGCATATAAAGAAAACATCGCAACGATAGAGGCATTATACGCAAAGGCGGTCGTGTCGGAAACCTCTACTTATGCGCAGCGAAAGGTATTGAGAGACCAAATGAGAGAATATCAAAAAAAGATATACGCTCTGGAAAATAAGTTAGGAATTTAGAAAGTTCTTTATCAGGCTTCCCCAATCCCATCCGTCGGATATCGATGTGTAGATATCTTCTCGGAGATCGCTGACGTTATCTTTATCCCATGCAGGAGATAGGACACATGGGAAGTTATGAGACTGACCATATTCGATCAACGCGGCTAAATCGCGATCGGTCATCTTCTCGATTTCTGCCATGGCGTTCCATTTCCTGCTCTGACAGTTGGGGCACTTTTTGGGGTGCTCGACTATGATCGGCCAATCATAGCCGCATTGGATGCAGTGATGGTGAGGTATCATTTAGATCGCCTCACAATCACCGAACCATAGTCTTACTCGGGCGGTATAATAGCCTAGTCTGAGCCACGCATGTCTCAGGGGCTTAATTTCATCAATCGGGATAGCCCACTGAAGCTTTTCGAATCTGTACACGAGTTTGGCGGCGTTCTCCGATTTCATCTTAATACATCTCCACTACTACTAGTAGTGGTATAACTATAAATAACTTTCGGTGATTTCATGGCAGATACACCTTTTTCCGACAGCTACATCGAGACCGACACGATCCTGGAGGCCCTCATAGGCGCTGATCCTCGGGCGGCTGCCGTGGCTCTGAAAGCCCTGGCCGCTGCCTCACAGGAATGGTACTGCCAGGAGGCAACACGGCATATCGACCAGCTCCCTCTCCGTGGCACCAAGTACGATATCGATGTTGTGGCCGGCGTGCCCGATCAGCCGCGTGCCTTTCCCCGGATCATAGATGGGGTGACTTGCGACTGGAACAGCAGCACCAGCCTGGCCATAGTGCCCTCTGATGTGAAGCGGGCATGTGTGGAGGAGGCTATCGCCCTATATGCTCATCTGACCTCTGGCGCTGCCACTAAACGGCAGGAACTCCAAGCCCAGGGTGTCAAAAGCTACTCCATTGGCAAGCTCTCCGAGACATTTGGAGGCACTTCGGCCGATCGATCTTACGGCATCCTGAGCCAGGAAGCTTATAGTTATCTGTCGAAATATGTCGCCAGGAGCGTCCCAATCAGATGATCGAAGACTACCTGAACCAGGACGCCTATTGGGTGACGAAGGCCAACCACGTCCTCTATTCCGGGCTCTCGGTAGCTTCTCCGGTCCTGACCGGCTCTCTCCCTTCAGTGACCTTTCGGGTAGCTGTGACAATTAGCTCCACAACTGGCCACGCGGATTGCGCCGGGTCGGCGGTGGTCGGATCTGAAACTCTGACCTTCGCCGTGGCAGGCAAGAAGACCACCACCATGAGCCTGTCTGCCCTTCCTGCGATCTCCTGCTCTGGCCTGGACTGCAATATCCTGGTCGAGGCTATATCGGTAGGCGGCGCTCCGTTGCAAACCGAAACTCAGACGGCAATCAAAATCAGAAAAGAAGCTTATCAGAGCGGCTATTTCAATGCTGCGGGAGTATGGACAGCCACGAGGGATGCGGTCTATTGCACGGCAGTCATGGCCGTGGGCGACAAGATCAGGTTCAACGGCACCGATTACACTATCCTGAAGGTCGAGGACAATCCCGGCCTGGATGGAACAAGCGAATTCTACACGTACCTGGTGGCATGACTCTTCCTGAATATGTCATCCAAGACATCCTGAAGAAGTTCGGGCCCCAAGTGGAAGCATACTTGAAGGCAGCCGGGTTCTTCGATGTGGATGGCCCCTACAAGCCGATGGACCTCATCCAGCCAGGCCCGATGCAGAAATATGTACTATCATCCAAGGCCAAGAACAAGGCTGTCTGGGAGTTCCTGGAGGGCACGCTGCTCAAGGAGATGGAGCTATCCGGCGCAGAGTTCGCAAGCGCCTATGGCCTGACCGAAGTCTGGAACGTCGGAGATATCGCAGAAAAGTACTTCCGCCCTCGGGTCGGAACCGCGATCAAGCTCATGACATCGACCGACAAGAAGCTTCTCACCAATTTCATATTCTCCAATTCCGGGATGAACGAGCGACCCCTTGCCAGAGCGATTCTGAAACAGCCCAGCCTGTCCTCGATTGTGGACAATTCGGGGTTCCGGGCACGGCGGATCATACGGACAGAACGGCATAGAATGACCTGGGGCAGCTCTCTTGAGTTCGCAAAAGGAGCAGGATCACAGACCAAAGAATGGGTGACTGTCGGGGATGGCAGAGTGCGGCCCGCTCATCAAAAGCTCAACGGCGAAGTCGTGGGCATAGAAGAAGCCTTCTCCGATGGAGAGCAATACCCCGGGGAGCATGATATCAACT
>JBAZDQ010000137.1:0-3962 GCA_041654355.1 Bacteroidales bacterium | reverse complement strand
TGCCTGTTATGATCGTAAGCCTCTGGACAACACGGGCAAACCACACCCGTTCACCATGATGTTCCATATCGTACATCTCGACAGCTACCCGTAACGGCACATCGAGCCGTGATATCCGGTTAAATCTGCTCTTCATCGATTAACTCCGCTTCTCGCAATATTATTCCAATAAGAGCATTATTTAATTCCAGCACGTTGCTCATGATAGTTGATGTAGCATTGACTTTATAACATTCCTTGATTTGTTGATGTTCGTCAACGCCTATGCCTTCAATCGGGGTTACGATCTTCCACGTGATGAGTTTCGGTAATACCGGGCGAACATCTTCTACCGTTGAATCGATAAAATATGCCAATTCGTCAATAGAATATGTCATCTCATCATGATCATACCCGATCATGAAAAATTCGATCAGCCGTAACTCAACAGTGTCACCAAAAACGCCTTCGAATGGCTTCGTCATATGTCATCAGGCAGCAGTGACTCATTCTGGTCAACGTGCACTTCGTAATCGCAGTCCGGCATGTCGTGTACGATATAGCCATGTTTCACGGTGATCGCAGTCGGGATCATCATGGCATCGCCGAAATTATAACAGCCGCACTCGCCGATAACATACCGTTTCCCTTCGGGGGTTGCCAGATACTCTGCCGCGGCATTTCGAATCGCCCGTTTTAGGTCGGGAACATCACCAATTATGTCAACGATGTTGACATAAACTTCGCTCTCAATATCATGTCTGACGAATAATACTTGCTGGTTCATGTTGTCACCGGTGATAATAGGATATGGTTCGTCGCGATACTCGATAATGACATCGTTGATCTGTTTTCTGCCGAATAGGTGCAAGGAAAATTTGAGGTATTCCATTGCCTCTTCATCGGTCAGGGGGACAACCCGATCCGGGAGTACCCGCACGATTCGGCCGGTCAACGGGTGCGTTTGGTTACACTCAAACAATACCATGATTACACGTAGATATCGAAGTTATCTGCCAGGATGCCAGCGACGCGGTCAAACTGTTCTCGGTTTGTCGTAGTAAGTTTGAGAGAGACATAATGTTTGCATTTAAAACCGGTAACACTCGCCATAGACATATGGCATTGACAGTCATTTCCACCGACGAGAGCGCCGTTTACAAACCGTTCCGGGACGGCCACTCCAAGAGTGAAGAACTGTTCGATATACTTCCGAATTACATCCCCCCGTTCCCAGGTAGTAAAGTTAATTTTAACGCACATCGGTTCGGTGTAGTCCACAAACTCAATCTTCTGATCTTCAATAGATACCATAGTTATCACCCTCCAAAATACTTTGAAAACTCGCTGTGATAAATGACGAGATCGTTATCGAGGGTCTCAAGAATCGCTAACCGTCGCCGCGTCTCGTCGTGTGAGATGTAATTGTCATACCCCTGTTCGGGTACGAGAAGGCGTGCAGCCAGACACATCTTAAGGCCACGCACCGTACACGACGGGTCGGCTAAGTATTTCTCGAACCGCCGGATGTCCTCTTCTTCAGTCAGGTGAATTACCATATCGCCCTCAATAATTGATAATCTTCCTCGTCACTTCAATCGGTTCAAGACCGCTATCTAGTTGCACAATATCAGCGTCTACGGTTTCGAGGTATTCATGAACCCCGTGTTCAATCTGATAAACCCCGCTTAACACTGCCATCGGGGAGTCACTGATCTCTCTCAGATTAGCACCGGGATGAACATCCGCAACATATGTGTCACTGACAATACACTTAGAATACCGGGTTATCTTTGTAAGTACCATACTTAATCATCTCCATATGCAGATTCAATCTTCTCATTGCAGTTGTCGCAATACAGTTCTGTGTCTTCGTAGTTAATATCGTATGCAACGATACGCCACTGTGGGTCGTCACCCTCAACCAATTCAAGGTTTTCATTTACACATTTTGGGCAGAGCACCCCGCCGTCTTTGGTAATGTAAAAGAGTGGATAGCCACCCGGCCATGCATAGGTTGGATACGTGCCATCTTCAAGACGCATTTCCTTAACGTTCATCGTTACCGCCTTTTCGTTTATTTTCTTTCTTTGTCAAAATCACAATAGAGTTTACCGTTTGTCTTCTTAATCCAATCAACATTTGTGTATCCATCTCTACGGACACCCCAATAGTCCGGGAGGTTATATTCGAGGATTCCCGCTTCCCATTTACCGATGATGAACCCGTTGTGAGAATATATAACTGGCGATCCCACAGGTATGGGCGCTCTCCTGGCCTTCTGTGCCACAGAGTTATGAATGAGGGTAAGCCCCGTCTCTTTTGTAATGGGGATGGGCGTCGCATCGATGAAGAGATAACTCCTGATGTTCTTTTCACCCCGATTTTTATAACTCCCCATAAACCATTCTGCATCCGCCAGAAAATCGTTGTGTGGGACGTCGAGGATGAATATATCGGTTCCAGTCTCCCGAATCGACCAGATAAACTCTCGGGGCATCAATTGGTTTAACGTGGCGACATCGTGTTCGGTGAAGTCGGTTTTGTAGTAGACCGGCCATCCCGTCTCATCGATAATCTTGTGCATGGCAAGGATCTGAGCACCGGTGCGTCTGCGTTTCTCGTCGAGAATTTCATTGCCGTTTTTACTTATAGTCTGGTTCATCGTTACCGCCGTTTCTTATTATGCTTCTTTCGTTGCTTACCATCAGGCTCTTCATCTGAAACAAAATGTATTCCCGCATTCATTGCCGTCAACACATCAGTCGCAACACTCTCGGGAACGCTCATGGTGTAAACTGCGTAGGTACCATCGATCGTATCATGATCCTCGATATAGTTTGGATGATTTATAAGAACGACATTCGGATAATCTTCCCGGTTTCCCCCACCGGTGCGGGCAAGAATTGTAATCGTCCTTGTCTTCGGGTACACCCGACAGTCCCGGTATCGTTCGATGATGTCTTCATCCAACCCAAGGAGAGCAAGGATCTCCTTGCTTCGCGGATGACATCCGTAGATTGCATTATATAGACTCATGATAATCACGTCAGAATCTCCATACTTCCTCTTCTTCGATACCCCTGTGTTCATCGAAATATGATTTAAACCACATCATACAATATGCTATGACGAACGCCACAGTGACGCCAATGAATATCACTATTATAATCATCGGATCGTTTGAATCAAACTGTATCACCTCCCACACAATAATATGTGTAACAACCAAAATAATTAACATTTCTACAACAATGCCAAATGACAACGATGTTACCAGTTTTTTTAACCTATCAAAGATACGATGGAGATCATGAATAAGATGGCACTTTAATTGTGATAGCGCATATCTATACGAAGTGAAATCCATTATACATTCATCTCCAATATTTCCTGAACATCATCCTAAATGTTCTCAATATAATCTTATAGTCACTCCTTTGGTGAAGTAATTTCAATCGATACCGATACTACATACCCACCATTTTCAAACACCATCGCGAGATCGTGATCGCCGGGTTCGACGACATCGATGGTTGAATCGATGATGTTATAACCGACACCCTGGAACGCCTCGTCGATCATTGTATCAATCTCCCGGAGTTTTGGAATAATCACCCGATCATTCATTTCACCATCTAACTCCTGCTCATTACTCCATGTTTCAAACCAATCAAATCACCCCATGAGATGATCCGGAATTTTTTCATTTCGATGTCGTAGAGAAGGGTCGTAGCATACGTGTCACCCCGGTTAACGTACAATGCAATGGTGTTATCGTAATAAGAATCAACCCATGCCCGTTCATCCCGACAGGATTCAACGCCGTGCCCATGCAGCATCGCGCTCGCCATCGTGAGCACCGCATCAGGCGACATGCTCGGGTGGTCGATCCAGTAAAGTAGATCATTTGCATCTTTCCGGGTCAGTTTGAAGTTTGCCATAAGTTTGGGTATCGTTACCGTCATATGAATCGTCCCATC
>JBAZDQ010000136.1:0-3985 GCA_041654355.1 Bacteroidales bacterium | reverse complement strand
TAGCTCTTTCATGCTTCTACGCTTTCTACCGCTCGATTCAAGGCTTCAGCCAACAACTTCAATGCATCTTCATCCCTCGAATCCAGTTGGAACGCCCGCTCAATTTCGGCTTGCGACTTGCACGCCGGCAAGCGGTCACGGATCACGCTTGCGACTTCTTCCGGTATGGTCTTGCTAACCCACGGGAACGCCAGTGACTTTCCTTGCTTCAGCTTGCGGAAGGCTAAATCCTGCCAATGCTCCAGTTCGCGCAATTGCTCAATAGTCAGCAAGGTTACGGACTTCTCGGCCTCCGCTGTTGGCTCTTCAGCATCTTCAATCGGAATCTCGGTCTCATTGACCGGTTGAGGTTTAGGTTGCACGAACACGTCGTCCAGTTCTTCGTACTCAATGTCAGGCGGCAAGTCGATACCAACCACCTGCGCGGCGATGCTCGGTTTCATTCCGCTTGCAACGTAAGCACGATAAGCACCGGCTCGCTGTCTCTCTTCCTCTTGCCCCTTGTCGCTCATTTCAGGGCGGAACTCAAAGTGCAAGCCCAACGGTTTGAATAACTTGTCATTTAACTCGTCTTGCATATAGTTTGCCCACGGCACAACGGAATCCCTGAACCAAACCAGGTACTCGGTTTGCGCGGTAGCATAGTTGGCAGAGTTAGCCAGGATGATGGATAAGGGCATGCCGGCTGCCATTGCCACGTCTGCCAGCTTCTCGGAGTGAATCTGTCCGTTGGCGACGTTGTCAATGCCGTCACCGATGACCTTCACGTCCATTTCGTTAGCCGATATTACCTTGCCTAAATACTTTGACCAACCGTGAATAATCTTGTCCCAGACGTTCTCGATTTTCTCGCGCTCTTCACGTGTTGGAACGCCGGCAACCTGTAACAAAGCCGGTCTGATTCCACCGCGTTGGAAGAAGTTTTGCACGTAGTAATCGGCGTAGTAAAGCACACCTGCCGCTGCCATCAGAGCCTTAAATTCGCTGTTTTTTGAGGGTAACAGCTCGGTGGTATGGTCCAAGCGCCACATCCAGAATATGCGGTTGTCTTTCAGGCTGTACTCGGTTGTTTCAGTTCCAATTCGGCGCTTGAAACCTGTCAAGCCTTCCCACTTGTCAATTTGTGGTGTGATCGTACCAGGCACAACGTAGCGCAAGTTCTTCGATACTCGGTTGCCTTCCATAAACCCGTAAGCGGAGTTTGTCATGAATAATGATAATCGCCATAATCGCAATAGCTCACGGATATTCGGCAGGAACCCAACCTTGTTCTGCCAGTCGTCGCTTGTATCGTACTCAGTTTCGCCTTTATAGACCGCGAACGGCACGTTGGCAATCGCTTCAGCCGATAAGTTCGCAACCCGATACACGGCCGCAACACGCGCGTAGAGTTCTTCGTCCTTCGTGTCCTCCGGCGCTCCCGTGATCCAGTTCCAAGCGGAGTCAGGGTATTGAGGTAAGTCAATACTCTTCAAGCTCGTCCCATCTGTATAAAAATGTAAATTCTCAGGCACCCGCCCCTCCACTAATCATACGAACTGAAAAACCATTTATCGGCCATCTCGTCTTCGTAGGCATAACGCAGCGCGTCAATGAGATGATTATTCCTGTCCACCGGGACTCGCATTGCATGTCCGCCTGCATCCTCTTTCCATTTGTACGAAGAGAGTTCGTTGCGCATATTTACACAGCGCTTATCCACAATAATTTCCTGCTGTTGAAGCCACTGAATGCCAAACAATACACTATCTTTGCCCTTTCTTGCACCCTCAGCACTTACCCCATGTCCTTGCAATTCTGCTATTGACTTGGGTTCTGCCGAGTCCGCCTTGACGTAGTCCTGCGCAATTTTTGTTTTGATTGCATCAGCCAGTATGTCGTTAGTCAATCCTGTTTCATATAGTTCGTCAAATATGTAAATCCGCTTATGGTTGCGGTCATAATGCGTACAAGACATTGCAGCCGGATCGCTCGAAAAGCCAAAATCCAAACCATTGCGCCTGTTTGTGCGTTGATTTGTCGGCAAGTAATATTCATCCGCCGGATTATCAAGGTCAGCCACGCGCCAGTTCGTGAAGATTACATTCCCAAGTACGCCCCACTTACCAAGCGTATAAACGTCCCTGAAGTAAGGATCGCTCTCATTTTCAAGGTCTGCAATGTCAGCAGCGGTAAGAAAGCGGTTATTTTTATAAGTGGTCTTTAATATTGCCAGACCATCGCCGCGATAAACGCTTTGATCGTCCGCCCACTCAGCATTCGCAAAATATTCTTCGTAAATCCAATGCGACCTGAGAATAGGGTTGAATGAAAGTGTCAGACGCTTTGGAGTTTTGCCACTCCCTCCACGCTGCCTTTTGAATAATTGCTTTATTGTCGGCTGTTCTGTCTCTGTAGCTTCTTCAACCCAAATGTCTGTTATTACGCCTTTTTGCGGAGTGAGTGACTTCAGCTTTTCAACATCATCCAGCCCACAAAAGATAGCCTGGTATCCATTCTGGCAGGTAATTAGCATGTCCGACCTGCTCACGTCAAACAACTCACTTACGCCCCAGTCTGATATAACTTTCTTTATTTCCGTATAGACAGACCCTCGCAATGTGCGTCCGACTTGTCTTGTAATGAGATAGTTCCGCCCGCCTTGCAGTAGATCGTAGACAACTCTCTGTGAGAGAAACACCGACTTCCCGGACGAAGACCCGCCAAAGAATATTTGCCGGCGCTCGCTTGCGTCAAGGAATGGCAGATAGACTGAATTGATTACTTCTTCGTGAAGTTTAATCAACGTCATCCTTCACCAATCTGACCTCAATTGCAGAGCCAGCCCCGCCTTTACCAGAAACCTCCAAAGATTGAGTAGCTTTACCTATAACTCTATCAAGAATATCCTGCGATGCTTTCAGCTTTACATTCTCATTTCTGCTTTTTACTAAACCGGCTATAGCGTCGGCTGCCGACTCTGCATTTTCCTGCATAACCATCAAGACTCGCAAAGCAGTTTCACGCTTGAATTGTTGCGCAAGTTCATTCAATCTCGCTCTAATTGATTCATCCCACTCATAAAAAGTGGAGCGTGCTATACCTGCATCTTTCAAAGCCTGAGAATCAGACGAACACTTAGAGCGCGCAATCACATAATCTAATTGTCGCTCTTCTAAGTTGTCTAATTCAGTCCGTAAATCGCTCATAGTAGTCCGGTTTTGTACTGATTCAGTCCGATTCTTTTTCTTTTGCCATAACAACACGGACAAGGCTTTTCAACCAGCCCATCATCGTTTGCACTTGCGGTAAGCAGTATTCAGGCACATTCAGCACGATGTTGTACGTGCCATCCGCCATTGACTTCACCTGCCGCATCTCTGCTTCAAACTCGACTGCTACCGGCTTCGTTCCCAGATCACCCTCGTTTTCACGCACAACCGCGACCACGTCCACAAACACTCACGCCCACCGATGAAGTCAGTCACAAGGTTCATAGTTCCCGTTCATCGCGTCAAGCCGTTCGGTCAGCTCCTTCACCTGCTTTTCGAGCTCACGAATGCGCTTATCCTTGTTGTTTACCACCTTGCTCAATTTGTCTACTTGCGCCTGCAAATCAACATTTTCCTGCTGCAAATTCACGATCATTGCTTCCCTGTCTGACAATGCAGAACGCAAGCCTGACACTTGCGCCTCTAAGACATCCACCTTCGCTGCCAAATCATCCGCCCGCTTATTGAGAGCGTTCAGCCTCGTTTCGTATGCGGATGATAGCGTTGCTACACAGTCCGCCTGGATTTTCTTGCGGTTAGCAAGCGCATTCACAATAGCCGCGCCTAAGCCGCCTCCGCCCAGCACCGCTGCTATGATTGCGACCCAGACGTTCTCGCTCATCCGTTGGCTTCCTCGTAATCTTCAAGCGCATCAAACACGGCAATCAGATTGGATGGCTTGTCGGTTAGATCGTGTAAGAGGTTTGACCCACCCCCTGCAACAATAGCAGTCA
>JBAZDQ010000135.1:0-3992 GCA_041654355.1 Bacteroidales bacterium | reverse complement strand
GGGATCTGGTACTGTGCGTAGAGAACTGGTAACCATGCCTGCGGAAAGTGCAACCTTCCGAATAGGTTTCTGTATCGGTATGATAGTTGGAATAGTTTTTGGGATCGTGGTGGCTAACCTCGTTATTACGGTTATCTTATAGGAGAAGAACAAAAAGGGCGACAATCATGGGCGATGAAGTAGTGAAAGGTGCGTTTCTTCTATTTCTGAGAGAGTTTCGGAAAGTAACTCCCAGGACTGCAGAAACCGAGGCAATGCATGCGCTTATAGATGAATTTCTTGCACAACTGGTCTACTGTTCCGCGTATTATGATGAACGGTGGGGTATGCATCTAACGTGTGATGACGAACGAACGTGGCGTAGCCCACGAACTAACGAAATTAAACCATGCCCTCAATGCAATGGGGTTGGAACGCATAGTGGCGCGTTGAACATTCAGCGGATATGCAAGGTATGCGAGGGGAGAGGGTACGTTGTGAACGAGAATGTTGTAACAGAGGAACGATGAACCCAAATACCGAAGACATTGAAGAGATCTGTGATGCATGTGAGAACTCCGGCATGTCCCAGGAAGAAGACATCCTCATCTGTCTCAGGTCTCCGGCACCCCCTCCGACCGGGGTCTCGGAGGCCGACCTGCAAGCGGCAGATATAGACCCCGATATGTTCTACTTCGCAATATGCGACCTCGAACGATGCCCATTATCGAAATGGTAGGGGAGCGATAACATGTCAAGCGAATGCCGCAGGTGTAACGATTACCGGGAGATCGATGACGGGTGGGTCTGCAACTACAGACGGCCTGCGGATATCATCGGGGAGGTCAACTACCACCGGTTAAAACCGGTGGCTTGTAACTAGATGCATCATCGATAACGATAGAAGAGATTGGTGATGACGCCTCTGCTACCATAGGCTGGTTGGCGGCAGCCCGAAATGCAATATTTTTTGCAGCGTTAATGTCTGCTGGTTCAGTGTGGTTACAGGAAATGCAGAAAAATTCATTTCTCGTTTTTCGGTTTTTTCTATCTGTGTATCCACATACCGAACACTGCTGACTTGTATACGCGGGATCGACCAGGACAACAGGAACTCCTGCAATTTTTGCCTTATACTGAATGAACGTCCGAAGTTGGGCGAATGCCCACTTCGAGTGTCGGTCGCACTGCGTATGCCTAACCGTTGTCCTCTCCCGAATCCCTGTAAGGTTTTCAAGAGCAATACCGCGAGAGGTGTCTTTGGCAAGAACAATCAGATGTTTGGAGATGATATGGTTGATCTGTTTCTTAAACCTGCTTTCCCCGGTAGAAATTCGCTTCAATCGCCGTTTTGCAGATCGCGTATCAACACGCTGAAGCACCTGTCGTCTTCCCTGATACCACTGACGTACCCGTTCGCAATTCGTTCCCGGAACTTGAACGCCGTCGCTGGTTGCGGCGATGTTCACGATTCCCAGATCGACGCCCAAATACGCCGTCGGCTGGTATCGAGGTGCTTCTGGTACGTTAATGAGCATGTTAACGTAGAACTGGTTCTTTGACCGGTCGTAACACAGATCCATCTCGTTTTCGTTGGTCAACTGATACTTGGTCTGTGGTTGGACCTTGATCCGACCCTGGACAGTCCAGAGTGAAAGGCCATTGTTGGTAACTGAATACGTTCGACCGTCGTAAGCTATCGCACCACGGGGGCGATAGGTATGCAGCGTTAGTTCTTCATGTTTTTTGATGCTCGTATAGTAACTATCCGCGACTTTTCTACAAGCGAGGATCGTCATCTGAGCACCAAGGTGGTGGTCGGTACGAACCGATCGATACACCTGTTTCTGTAACTCGAATCGGTTAAAAACACGATTGTGATATGCAAACTCAGAGATGCCGTTACATGCCGTGTTAACTACCTTCATCGTTGCCAGAAGCAATGACTTCTGGTCGGGTGTCGGAAGTATCTTCACGCGCACGGTTTTCAGCATCTCTATAAGTATTGGCAATAATACCATAAATAGGTTATGACAGTGATTGGTATTCGTAACCGGGATTATTTAGACGCAATTCCTCCCCCGGTTAAAACCGAGGGACTCCTTGCTATTCATCTTGAACGGGGAACTAGTCATCCGGTGCTACAAGTACGGGACAGTGGTTTTTTGGTGATTGCTTCCATGACTTGAATCATGGGTGTTCTACCTGTTTAGACCACAAAGATTGCGTGAGTTCCCCATCCCAACCGGTCTGCCAGAACGTATTTACTTCGCGCGTTGCCAACAAATAGTATACAACGATAACCCGAATTACGGTGTATCGTCAAATACTCTTTGGGCGGCGCAATAGGTGAACGTTTTACACATTGGCAACACGGCGGCAATTCCAAAAACCCTCCGTGACGGTCTCCGGGAAGATGGCATACCGAGCGATATCATGACGTTTTACCCTGATGTTCTGGAGCAGGGTACCGACTTCCCCCATCCCTATCCGACATGGGTTCGGGTAAACCCCCCGCTCTTTGCCGCATTACGGATGTATCACCTGCTCAAGACGGCCACCCACTATGATATTCTGCATTTTCACGCATTTGGGGGGATTACGTTTTATGCCGATTATCCCCTCTGGCGCGCACTGGGGAAACGCATCGTCCTGCATTACCACGGCACCGAGTTGCGCCGGTTCGGGCGAGAGTTGCCCTGTGCAAAGTTCGCCCATAAACGGTATGTGTCGACCCCTGACCTGCTCAACTTCGCCCCGGAGGTAACGTGGCTCCCGTCACCCATGCCGTTACAGGAGTTTTCTGTCGTCGGGGTTGAACCGAAAGATCCGGGTGAACCGATAATCATCGTAAACGCCGTCGCGAGCGAGCAGCATGGGATGGCTCACAAGGGGCTTGCTATCGTTCGGAAAGCGGTGAGCAATGTGCAAGCGAGCGGATACCCCATCGAGTTTCGTAACCTCGTCGGTACCCCGTATAGCGAGGCGCTCACGCACTACCAGCAGGCGGATATCATTATCGGCCAGACGCATATTGGTTGGTATGGAAAATTCGAGGCCGAGTGTATGGCGTTTGGGAAACCGGTGATTACGTACATCGATCCCACCGTCATCGATCTGGTGCCGTCCCTCGATTCGGTACCGGTTGCCCCCATCCATCGGGACGACGTCGCGAGTCTGGAAACTCAGATTATTGCACTGGTCCAAGACCCGGCAATGCGCCACGACCTGGGATATGCGGGACGGCGCTACGTCGAACAGTGGCACGATGCCACTAAGGTAATGGCGACGTTAAAGTGCGATTATGAAACCATAATGCATAAGTAAGATTGAAACGTTAGTTAAGTAGGGTAAACCATGACCTGGAACGCATCTGTAAACGCAACGGCTACGTATCAACGTCTCATCGAGGCATGTAACGAATTTCCGTTTGACCTCGCAAAAACATTCCTCGTGGGGAAACGGGTGTATACCTTTGAACCCGATTATGTGACCCATGCCGACGGTTCAATAACCGGTGATATCTTCACGGTCGACCAAGTACAAAATGTAAAACGGATTGAACCGTTTCGTATCGACGCGAACGGTAAGGTGACGCAAAACGCACCGCTCAAAAAGTTTGCCCGGAAACTGGTGAACCTGTAGGTCAGAGGCGACGATATAGTTCGTCGATCTGGTCTTGGTTTTTTTTCATCTGCTCAATTAATAGGGCGTTCTGTTCGGTAAGTGTCTTCAGCATATCTTCGTTATTCTTGATAACGTTATACGTCTCACGGGTGAGCGGCGTCACTTTATGGCTGAGCATGATACCCTCGTTCGACCAGATGCCGACACGGGTATCGAGCCACCCGACAATGATACACCCCCCGATAAGGACGATAGGAAAGACGCCGTACATGACGGGTTTGGTAACACCGAAGTACGTGAACGTCTCTTCCCACACCTTCAGAAACGTCAGTAACGTGATGATCTGTGCCGGGATGCCCACGTACGTCATGCCGCGTGCGTAGTAC
>JBAZDQ010000134.1:0-4043 GCA_041654355.1 Bacteroidales bacterium | reverse complement strand
TCAAATTATACTTGCCGTTAGGGATCACAGGTGTACTTTCAATTCTGTCTTGCCTTCGGTCGGCGCGCTTCTCACGCTCAACTTCCTTTACAGCCTTTAGCACAATAGCCGCCGTAACCTTGCCCTCAGGCGTTGATGTTATAACCCGCTTCCATGCCTCTATCTGTTCTTCAGGTTCAAGCGATGTAAGAGGTCGGGCTTGGGATTCGGTTTTGGGTAAAATGGGTACAATTGTACCCAAATTAAGCACAGCTTCAGTTGAAGCAATTAACTTGTTTGCATAGTTTTTACTAAACCCCCACTGCTCTCGGCAATAGTCCTCGAATGTGCTGTAATCTTGTCTGTAAAGCCGTTTGTCCCGAATTTCAAGCAGGGCGTTTCCAACGTCCACGAAGGTATTCAACCCTTGCCTGATAGTTTCTTCTAACTGGTATAAACGGCTTCTCTCATCAAGTGTGATAATATTGGCAATATCGCTCATCGCTTCTCTACTTTCTCAATCGCTCCGCCTTCCACTCGTCCTATCAGGTTTCCATACCGACGATAATGGCGGTCTATTTTGTAGCGGTACTCTGCTTCTTCTCGTGCGTTTTGGTAAAAGAATCTGGAATCCCAATAGCTATTCAAAATGTCTATCACGCGCTCGTACTCCGTTTTCAGTTCTTCCTGGCTCATCGCGTCCAGTTGCTCATCTGTGTAAACTAATTCGGTCATTTTTGCCTTCTGCCAGCCTATAAAGCCGACTGGCGGGCTCGTGGGAAAAGGAGGAGGAAACCCGCGCCTATATTTCCTTGTTAGCGCGTGCTTTGAGAATGACGCCGATTGCCTGTTTCTTTTCGAGATACTCGGCTCGTTTTTCGTCGTCCACGCCGTTTTGTAGACCCTTATTGATGCCGATCACCATTCGTTGCAACACGTCACTTGCGATGTCAACGTAAGGCGTGCCTTCGCTGTTCGTGACTTTGGAGGCTCGCTCGATAGTCATGATGTCATCGTTGGCTTGCGCTTCAGGCTTTGCCCTGGTTGGCTTGCGCTCCGGCTCTGGCTTATTGCCGTCACCGTCTTCGTCGGAGTAAATGCCGAGTATTGAAGCCAGGCAGTACCGGCGAAGATACGTTACAATAGAACCTGCAACCTGCGCACTGGACTTACCCTTCTCTTCGCCGATAGGCATTGAGATAGACTGGCTGATCCATTCGCCGGAAGTGTGCATGAGCACGGTTTCAACGCCAGCCGTACCATCTTCGCCAAAAGTGAGTTGACTGACCGACAAGCCGTGCTTCGCGATTATGGGTCGCGCCCCCGCTATGATTGCGCCTAAACTGGCGTAGTCGTTTTTGAGAAACGGATTCTTGCTGTCAAACTTGATAGCAGGCATTTCCGCTTGCGCCTTCGATAAGGCGGATGCTAATAGTTGGATGGATTCAGATTTGTTCACAATATGCTCCTTTCATTACTTGCTCATAAACCTTCGATTTGATTTTTTCTAACTGCTTGATCTGGTCGTCTATTTCTTCCAGCTCAATAACTGGTAGTGGCACAACATCGCATAGCCTGATGTAGCGGGCTTGCAAGGTGTCTATTTCGCTTGCCAGTTTCCAATATTCGGTTGGCATTCCGTGAGTGCTTGGCTTCGGCCAGTAGAATAAGTCTTGATCTCGTGAAGTCATCTCAATAAGAACTGTCACTTTGCCCTCCGTCTTTTTCTCGATTCGATCAACTCAACGATCATTGTTCCTATTGCCAGCGGTGTCGCTAAAACAGCGAAGCCAACAAGGAAGTCAAACATCAAGTCCAGGGTATTCATCTCGCTCCTTTCAAAACGGGATTGCGTCATCTTCAGCCATAACGGATATGCTGAAGTCTCGTCCGCACTTTAGGCATTCGTACGTTCGGAAGCCGGTATTGCGCTCGCTTGGTCTAACCTTCTGCGTGGTATTAAAAGACCCACAGTTAGGACATTGCGGGTCATTTTTACGTTCTTCGATTCGTGATAAGTAAATGTCAGCGGTGTCGAACATCGTTAGCCTTTGCAGTCTCGTAAAATAACTTCTCTTGCAAGTTGGATTTGTGCTTTGGCTTGCATCATGTGGCTAATTAATCCAGTTTGATTATGTGCACCCATATCTTCAAAAGACTGAATTGTTTGCACTAAATCAAAAATGATGTCATCAAGATGTTCTTCCATTGTCTCAATTTTTCTATCTAATTCTTGTTTCACGTCAACTCCTTTTGATATACTCCGCAAGCGCGATCCTGATAAACTCGCTGCGGTTGCCGTTTGAACGTTGGTGGACTTCTCGTAGTAACTCCCTGGGAAGTCTTACCGATATAATAACCTGATTACCTTTTGGACTTTTCTTCATATTGCCTCTCTTTGTTCTCGTTTGTATAATTTTACTACATTGTATTACAGAATGTCAAGTGTTTTTCAGACCAATTCCAAAACTCGTTCCAGCCCGCTCAAGACCTGTTGATAATGCAATGTAGGTAAATATATATGTTTGCATACAAAATGCGAAAAAAAGTGCTTTTTGTGTCTCTGCTGACATTTTACACTTGCGCTATCTGCCAACTAATAAAGCCAGAACGTGCCAAAACGAAAAGCGCTTGCATAAGCAAGCGCTTTTCAAACAGGAACAGGTTTTACGGCGTTCCACATCGCCGAGTGGAGCTGGCGGGAATCGAACCCGCGTTACCTGCAATCTAAGCAGATAGTCTGTCTGTCATGCAAGCCGACGCCTGTCAGCCCCAAAGTTATTGTATCAAAAACCACAAAAGTCTGGTATACAATTCAGTTTGTCTATCACGGTTGAGCCTTATCCGTGACATAAAAGCCATTGCCCTTGTAATGCACGGTCACAGGTTGCCAGACTTTGCGCAAGGTGGGCGTTTGGCAGTCAGGGCACACGGTGATCGGGTCGTCGGTGTAGTGCTGGAAGAACTCGAAGCGCTTGCCGCAAGCGGTGCACTCGTAGACGTAGAGCGGCATACTAACGCACCTTCCTGTAAGCGGTGGCAGGCTTGCCGTTGTGCGTTCTAACCTGCCGCGCGGTCAACTCCCCAGCGGCAAGTTTGGCTTTGAGTACCGCTGCCGCCTTGCTCCAGCTGCAGCCTGTGTAATCGGCAACGAGTTGGGCGGTGACTTCGTCGGGTTCAATGTCAGGCAGGCCTAACTCTTTTTGTAACTCTTCAAGCAGTTCAAATTCTGTCATACGATGATAATCTTTCTCTGATCCGGTTGCCCGCGATAGCGTGAGCGTGAATCGTCCACAATGCCATCAACCACAATATAACCGCCGATGTCGCTTCTAACGGTGGCAGCCGACACCCTGTGCGCAAATGAAGTCTTGAGTTGCCACGCCGGCAATGAGATAGCCCTTGTATCTCTGAATTTTGATCCAGAGTCATCCGAGCGGTGATTATGTCCAGTCCAAATGTAGTTAGGCAATGGCAGACCGGATTGTGCGAAGTCAAGCATAACTTCAGCCGCAAGTCCTGCCGCCGAAGAAGTCCAGGGTCTGCTGCCTGCACGCCCGTGGTGGAAGAAGGTATGCAGCACGCCGTCCACGTCGAGCGTCAAATTCTGTCCAAACTCCGTTGCCCCCAACTCGCGGTACAGTTGCGCTTCGGTGGAGTTGTCCATTCCGGCGTGACTTGGACCCGTGCCGAGAATGCCGTAAAAGCCGTCAGCCTTTGCGACAATCGGCAGCATCAATTCGAGAAACGCCTCTGCCTGGTCCTCGACTTCGTTCATAACTTGCAGACTTCCATGATGCACGCCGTCCACCAGATCGCCGCAATGCACGACAATCAGCCGCTTCTTCTTGGCTAACTTGAAGACATGATCCCAGTAATCCGTCCAGCATTCGTGAAGCCACTTTTGGAGTTTGTTGGCTTTGGTAACCTGGACTTCAAAGTCGTTCCGGCTGTGCACATTGAACTCAAGTGGCGCTAATGCGGTGGAGCTGCCCACATGCGAATCACTTATTATCGCCAGTACGGTTCCGCTCATGCTAGATTGCTCTGCACAATAAACGTTG
>JBAZDQ010000133.1:0-4063 GCA_041654355.1 Bacteroidales bacterium | reverse complement strand
ACTTAACTTTATTTTAATATTTACTGTAACATAGGATTTTTCTACCACATTATAATGTTCCAAGGCTTTATATGTGAGCGTGCCTGCGGAAGCCAAATACTTGCCAATTTTTTTATTTATACTAATTATTATACTATCTTTATGTATACCATTATATTTTTAACTATAATTTTTTATCTCACCACGGAGCAAACTAAACCAAACCCGCTTATAAAGCCAAAAAAAATTTTAACTAAAAACCTTATTTTATACTATTGTATACCATTAAAACCTTTATTTTATCTTCTTTTATCCTTATTTTTATATTATTATATGTACGCTCCCATGCGGAAGCATAAAGTTTGCCAATTTTTATATACACATTATAAAACAATGCTACACAAAGAAAAACTAATATAACCGTCTTTAATTACTTATAACTTATTATAATCATTATTAATCATCTCTCACAACAGATGTCTATAATATGCTATATAACAATTACACCAACACAGGTACTCCATTTTAGCTGATTACAGAAGATGAAATAAAGAAAACATAGTATATTTGTCTCTAATTAACTATAATTAACTGTAACTACTTGTAGTTAACTCTCACAACAGATGTCTATAATTAGCTTATAATAATACTTCTGTATATCGGTACTCCATTTTAGCTGATTACAGAAGATTGTTATATATTTTTATACTTACTATACTTATTATTCTTATTACTATACTGAATACTTATCTTATTAGTATAGTATTATGTATCATATAATGTACGTGTACACACATGTTGCGGAGAGCCTAGGTAGTCTTTATCACTTCGCATATAATTTTGTACTTTTTATGTTAACAACAACCAATAACTAACAACAACCAATAACTAACAACATACAATATAACTAACTAACAACAACCAATAACTAACTACCAGCATATATTTTTGTACTTTTTATGCTAACTACTACTAACAACTAACTACTAACAACTAACTACTAACAATATATACTAACTACTAACAACTAACTACCAACATATAACTGCCAGCTTTACCATCTTTACCAGTATATATAAAACTTTTATACATTAGAGTATATTATGTAAAAAAAAGACTACCACTTATTACTTATGGTAGTCTTTATTATCCTATTACCTTATTACTATTTCTTTGTCTCTATTTCGTTTATTGTTTCAATATATATTTCTTCTGGTATTATAAACTCTATTGGATTATCCTTATAGAATTTATCTAATACTTCATTTAATACTGCAAATAGATATTCCTTTTCTCCTTGTATAGTTATATCTTCTGTATCTGCTATTAGTTCTATACCAGTATTATCTATCATTATATCGTATATCTTATCTGGTATGTGTTGTAGTATAATATCAATTAAATCTTCTTCTGGTATAAAACTATCTTGTATTGTTTTTGACTCTACATCTAATTCTCTTTTGAAAAACATATTTGCTTTAGTTACACTTTTACTGAGTGTTATAACAAACATGTTTTCATCATACTCGTTCTTAACTATTAGTATAATCATTTTGCTTTTCCTCCTTTTATTCTTATATACGTATCCATATCTAAATACACTACTTCATATTCATATTCTCCTGCTGGTAATAATACACTACTTTGTTTATTAACTATATATACGCTTTCTAATAGTATATATGCTATCTTTTCTGATCTGCTTGTTTCTACATTTAACTTACTTATTACTGCTATTTGTTCATCTAATGCTAATTCATGAAATTCCCTAAAGTCGTCTATACTTTTATATGTTGCCCAGTTTAATATACGTGATAGTACATTAAATACTTCTGCTAAATCTCCTGTTATTACTGTGGAATTATTTAATACTATCATATTCGTTTCTATATCTACGTCTATACTGTATATTGTATTTGGTACTGTACATCTTATCTGATACCAAAATTCATTTACACTTAAACCCTTATATATACTCTTATCTCCTTCAAAGGTTTCTCCAATTTCATTATCATACATAGTATAATGTACCTTTAATTCTACTTTATTGCCTGTTTTAACTCCTAATGAAATCATTATATTTCCTCCTTTATAGTTTCAAGCTTGTATTCCTCATAGTAATACTTATCTCCAAGCTTATCGTGATATTCTACACAATCTATTGCTTCGTCTTCAGTAAGAAATATGTGTTTTATATATGGTACTTTAGTCCAATGCCCATAAGCTGTTTCTATTAACTTATCTTCGTATACAATATAAACTTTACCTTTTTCTTTAATATCATTAGAATTCTTCATTTTTAATCCGCTCCTTTTGGGTATTCTAAATCCATGTCCTTAATGTCCTTGTACATATTGTCTCTCATTTCTACTTCATTTTCCATTTTAATTCCTCCTTTTAATGTTGCCAGACTTTTAATTTATATATAGCAGAACCTCTATCTACCTTATCTATATTCAAATACTCTGTTAGTATTATATTTATATAAATACTAAAACTATAAGAACTGGTAGTTTCTTCAAATACATAAAATTTGTTTGGCATATATTCCAATAAATCTTCTGGTAATTCTGTTATTAAATTTTTATAAACATCTATTACTTTTTCAATTGAATTTACACCATAAGGTAAAGAAAGATCAAACTTTTTTGTAAGTAATACTTCTCTTTTATTAGCATTAAAAACCACTGTATAATAGAATAAGTTATAACAAGTAAGTTTTGTTACTATATTTACTTTTGGTTGCATAACTAAATCATTTATAAATATTCCTGCTGATACATTCATTTTTTCTTACCTAATCTTATTACTGTTCCAGTTATATTGTTTACTAATACATTTGTACCTTTATAGCTAAACTCTGCCAATTCTCCTTTGCACTTTATCAGTCCTTTGCTTATTACTTCCGCTATTAAACTAAATGATATATTACTTAGTTTACACTGGTTTCTAACATCGGCTGATAAATGAACATCATGATATACATTATTTCTTTTAATAAACATACTATCGCCTCCAAGGAATTAATCGTTTATCAACATCTTTATTCATCATATTATAATACGTACTTATTTGTATCTTCTTTAATGTTTTAGTTTCACAATGTAATTCAACATTACAGTTATAGGATATATCATAACAAAAAATGAAAAAAGCTTCTGGAACTATTGCATTGTAATCTAAAGATAGTTTATCAAGTTTTTTGATAAATATTTCTATTACCTTATCCATAGTTATATATTGATACCATCCAGACAATACAGTTTTTTTATTTCTATCTATTAGATTTGAATTTCCAATAGAAAGTCCTTGTTTGCTTAATATATATGCTGTATAGTCAGTATATTTTAATCCTATATCCTCTAATAATACTAATGCTTGTAAGTTCGCCATATTATCGCATCCAAGGAATTAATAATTTTGCTATACTACCATCTAATAAAACTAAATTGGTATTATCACAAAATTCTACTTCGCCGTTTGTATGATTATAAATATAAAATTTATCTGGAAATCTTGCTTGATAACTTGCTGGTAATCTATCAACTTTATTCAAAAACAGCATTTGTATATCTTTTATTGTTTTATCTTCATACCATTCTGTTACTGCTGCAATTTTATCTCTAAAAGCAACTTCAGGTACAATATAAAGTCCTACTGGATTAAATATGTCTATAATTTCATTACTCCATGTAAGTCCTAAATCTTCTAATAATACTCCTGCTCTTAAATATGTCATGTATTTGACCTCCATAACTTTAATTTATTAATTACCTTATATAATTTATCCTTTAAATTTACTGCTGATATAATACTTACTTTAGCTAATCTATAATTGTCATACACTTCTTCAAATAAATAAAATGTTTCTGGAAATAACTTTCTAAAGTGCTCTGGTTCTTTCATTACACATTTTCTAAACTCTCCTATTACTATTTCTTTTTGTGTATTTATAACATACCTTCCAATTACTAAAAACCTTGTTTCTCGTAATTCAAAATAAAATGGTGCTATATATAATCCATGTTCTCTGTTTGGTATATAAACATATCCCTTATCAGGTTTCATTAAATCCTTTTCAAAA
>JBAZDQ010000132.1:0-4101 GCA_041654355.1 Bacteroidales bacterium | reverse complement strand
ATAACTCTGTTATATAATTACGTAATCTTCTATTTAATTGAGCGTTACAAGCATTCTCACTTTTTTGGTTACTTACCACCCTCCGGTCATCATTTAAGAGATCTCAACTTTGTACGGGTTGCCACCCTTGTTTTCAGTTGAAAGTGCAACTGAAAACAGGTAACCGGATTATTGCCATGTCGGTCGCTACCATGTCGATCGCTGTCACCACAAAAACGGGAAGCTTTTTCTTCTTGCCGAGGCTTCCCTTATCTTGTGGTGTCAGCGACCTCCCGCCAGGAGCAGTTCCTGCCACCAGATTGACCATACCAGGTCTGGTTACTGCCACTGCAAACCACCTGGAGCCTCGGCAAAAAACAAAAGCTCCCGGTGGTTTGCAGTGGCAGTAACATCAGAATCACCTGATAATTTGTAGTGGCAGTAAAATCAGGACCACCCTAACATCAGAACCGCAAGATGATTTATAATGGCAGTCACGTCAGAAGTGCACGGTAGTTTGTAGTAGCAGTTACGTTAGAGCCTAACGGTGGGCTTCAATGCGGCGGGCAAAATGTGTTTGGCGCTTATTTGCTTCTGCTTCACAGGTGGATCCGGCGGTTGGCCAGGGAATCGACCTCCGAGGGATCGTGCGTTACGTGCAGAATGGTGATCCCTTTTTCCGAGACACTTCGCAGTAAGGCTACTGAACTTTCTCTGAGTGGTGCATCCAGGGCTGACATGGGCTCGTCAAGCAACAATACCAAAGGGTGAATGACCAACGTCCTGGACAAGGCAACGCGTTGTTTTTCTCCCCCGGATAATGTACCGGGCATCCGCTTCAAATGCCTGGAAATATCCAGTTCTGCGGCAAATGCATGTACGGTCTCCCGAACCTGGTCCTTGTCTATTCCCCTGATTTTTAAAGGATAAGCAATATTTTCGTAGACAGACATGTGCGGGAAAAGTGCATAATCCTGGAATAAAAGCCCAACCGGTCTGTGTTGGGGTGGTGTAAGTGTATGATCTTTCCCGTCAATAAAAACTGAACCCTTTTTCAATGGTCTGAGCCCTGCAATAAGTTCCAGGATAATCGTTTTCCCGGATCCTGAAGGCCCAAGCAAAGCACAATAATCTCCCCTTTCCAGCTCCAGGGAAAAGTTCCTGAGGGAAAAAGCCTCGATGGAATATTCCATATTTTTGCAGGAAAGCATATCAGGTTTCTTTTCTTTTACGGCCCAGCAATCGCAACGCAATAAAGACCAGTATACATATTATAATAAACAGGACTGCCACCGGCCGGGCATAATCCAAACCATAGGAATTGAAGCGGTCAAAAATCAGAACAGGAGTAGTCATGGGGTGATATGCTACAATGACAACCGCCCCGAATTCACTCATCCCGCGGGCAAACATCATGACCAATCCTGTGATTACCGAAGGCTTGGCCAGGGGAAGAGAAATTTGACGAAAAACCTTGAACGGAGAAGCGCCCAGGGATCGGGCCGCTTGTTCCAGCCGCTCGGGAACGGCCAGGAACCCGTCACGTGCGGCATTGATCAGGAATGGAACGCTTACAAATGCCATGGCCACCCCAATGGCAAACGGACTGCCTACCAGGTTAAATCCCAGCAGATCAGCGAATTTTCCAAGAGCTGAATCACGCGATATGAAGCCAAGTACAGCAATCCCTGCTGCCGAATGCGGTAATACTATGGGAATGTCTATCAACCCCTGAACAATAGCTTTCCCGGGGAACTCTTTTCGGGCCATGATGTAAGCCAACGGGAGGGCAAATACACCGGCCAGAAGGGTAAACAACGCCGATACGCCCAATGAAAGACCGATACTGGCAGTTACTTCATTATCCTTGAATGTTTCAAAAAGACCGGGTACAGATGTAGAAAAGAAAAGTCCCAAAAGAGGTGCTACTAAAAATAACAACATAACGCCGGATAAAAACAAAAAGATCAGGCGTATGGATGTATAGTTTTTCCCGTAGAGCATTGGCTATTCCTTTCAGGACAAATATAAGAAAAAGCATTGTATCTTTGCATGTATGATAGATTTCCATGAGGCTTTGAAAATTGTACTGGACAGTGCCGTTTCCACCGGTTGGGAAGAAATTGCGCTGGCCGATGCCTGTGATCGCGTACTGGCTCTTGACGTGTTCACACCTGAAGATATCCCATCCTTTTCCAAATCTGCCATGGACGGCTATGCCTGCCGGAAAAAAGACATTGAAAAAGGGATGCGGGTACTGGAAGTGATCCCTGCCGGTTACCGGCCCAAACAACGGATCACTCCCGGTACCTGCAGCAAAATCATGACCGGGGCAATGGTCCCGGAAGGCGCAGATACCATCCTGATTGTGGAAAATGCCACAGTACGGGACGGATTGGTTTACGGGACACTGCCCTCATCGTCCAATATCATGGTACAGGGAGAAGACCTGAAAAAAGGAGCCCGTGTACTTGAAAAAGGAACGATCCTGAGGCCTCAGCACCTTGCAATCCTGGCGTCCTGCGGCATTGACCGTATAACAGTCAGCCGGCGGATCACAGTCGGGATCCTTTCTACCGGTAATGAATTGACTGAACCCGGACAGGTCACAGAACCTGGTAAAATATATAACAGCAATTCATGGCAACTGATATCCATGATAAGCCGGATCAACGGCATCCCTGCTTATTACGGAATCGCAAAGGATACAAAGGATGACACACAGAGCCTTCTAAACCGGGCCATACGTGAAAACCAGGTGGTCATCTTATCTGGGGGTGTATCCGAGGGAGATTTTGACCTGGTGCCTGTTGTTATGCGTGAACTGGGCTTCAAGATTCTTTTTGACCGGATTCGTATAAAACCCGGAAAACCAACTACTTTTGCCGTATCACCGGAAAGCGGAAAATACATCTTCGGACTGCCCGGCAACCCGGTTTCATCTTTTGTACAGTGTCTGCTACTGGTTAAACCTTTTTTAGCAGCCATGCAGGGTGCCCGGTGGGAACCCCTTTCTACAAGACTGCCTCTGAAAGGTAACTACCAAAGAAAAAACAGTACCCGGATGGCACACATCCCGTACAGATTAACCCGGACGGGACAGTTTCTCCCCTGCCCTATAACGGATCGGCGCACCAGGTTTCACTTGCCAAAGCAAATGCACTGGGCAGGATTCCCGTGGGAACTGATCATGTACGGGAAGGAGAACCCCTGGAAATACTCTTATTTTATTAACCCGTGATGAAGGATCAATTTGGCAGAAAGATCACTTACCTGAGGATATCGGTCACCGACCGGTGTAACCTCAGGTGTGTATACTGTATGCCGGAAGAAGGAATCCCGTTGATTCCGCATTCCCAAATGCTGACTTACGAAGAGATCCTGGATTTCACACGTTATGCCGTAAGCCGAGGCATAAACAAGGTACGTCTGACAGGAGGCGAACCTCTGGTAAGAAAAGGGATCCTGACCCTGATCAGCGACCTTGCGGACATTCCCGGTATCCGGGATCTGGGTATGACCACCAACGGGATCCTGTTGCCGGAAATGGCGCGGGATCTGAGAGAGGCCGGTTTGCACCGGCTCAACATCAGTCTGGACACCCTGGATGCGGAGCGATACAGGACCCTTACGCGCGGCGGAGAAATGGGCAAAGTGCTGGAAGGTATACAAGCGGCAAAAAAAGCAGGATTCGGCGGTCCGGGATCTCCCATTAAGATCAATTGCGTACTGCTTCCGGACACCGGGCAGGAAGAGCTTGAAAAACTTCGTGCATTCACGCAAAAGGAAGGTCTTGAACTACGTCTGATCCACTGTATGGACCTGAAAACCGGATCCTTCACCAAAGTGGAAGGCGGTGAAGGCGGTGACTGCCCTCGTTGCAACCGTATACGGCTTACCTCAACCGGTATGCTGAAACCCTGCCTGTTCAACAACCTGGGCTATGACATACGGTTACTGGGTGCTCAAAAAGCACTGGATGCCGCATTGCGTAACAAACCGGCTTCCGGTACTACCAACACCTGTGAATCCTTCAATTATTTAGGCGGATAAAAACTGACGGTCATGAATAAACAATTTTCTCATACACTCCGGGACGGGAAACTGAACATGGTAGATGTT
>JBAZDQ010000131.1:0-4101 GCA_041654355.1 Bacteroidales bacterium | reverse complement strand
ACTTAAAGAAGAAGGAACAGAACATTGGAATTCACCAAACTCAAGCGCCACCAACGAAAGTGGTTTTACCGGACTTCCGGGCGGGCTTCGTGACTGCATGGTCACGTACCACGATGGTTACTACGTAGGAGAAAATGTATCATTCGCAAGCATGAACAACTACGGTTTATGGTGGACTTCTACGCAGTACGATGAAAACAATGCCTGGCAGCGTGATCTGGGCTATTACGATAGCGGTGTCAGAAGGTATGGGGAAAACTCTAGTAAGTTCTCTGGCCTGTCTGTTCGTTGTGTCAGGGATTAGGTGTGCACACAGATGGAAATTAATCCTTAACGCAACGAACAGAGAATCCGAATTTCTTGCTGTTGCAGTACCTGGAAAGAATGGTGGTGTTATAGTCAAGGCTCCATACCCAGGCATCGAAATAGGTACTATATGTTGAACTCCACCAATGGCCGTAGTAATCAAGGTTGGCGAAAAACAAATCGACGCTACGGGTGCCACCCCCAAGGGCTGAGAAACCTGTTATGTTTCTGTACTCAGGATGATCGGTATTGCCTGGTGTGCCTTCTTCAGTTGCATCGGTCCAGGCATTGGGCTTTGTCATTGATATGGCAACTTTATTATCTGTAGTACTACCGTTATAATTGTATCCGTTGGCTTTCAGGTAATTCAGCAGTTGTGTCCATTCTTCATCACTGGGCAAATGCCATCCATCCGGACAGGCATGATAAGCGGCTGCCTGCCAGTTATATAATGCTCCATATTTTGCGTAATTCGCTGTGGCTTTGGCTGAATCTAAAATCGTTCCGTAGTAGTCGTATACGTAATAACGGGAGTTTCCAAAAGATCCTGATATACTGTTATGAACTTCTGGTAAATACGCCATATTTTCGGCCATCCATATCTGATTGCCAATAGTTGTTGTTTTATATACATGGCCATCCCGGCTATCGGTAAACGTGTTGGGAGTGAGAGTGAGGGGGGCATCCAGAGGGGTGCAGGAATAAAGGAACAATAAGGTAAACAAACAGATAATTGTTTTTTTCATTTCATTAATGTTTAAAGGATTTGAATGCATTCAATCGATGGTTCAAATGTAAGGATTTAATAGGTAAATATTGATATTTTAATGCTAATTTTACACCGTATTTCATTCATTACATCTCATTAAACTAAATACCATGAAAAGGACTCTGAATTTTTTATTATTGGCTTCTTTTGCTGTGCTGTTAGCACTTCCAATGTCAGCGCAAAGTGACAAAACAATCAAACGAAAAGTTGCCATTGGCCGCTTCTCCAACGAAACACAGTATGCAAAAGGTCTCTTCTATGAGAAGGAAAATGATCCCATGCGCAAACAGGCTCTTGACATTCTTTCATCAAAACTGGCATCCAGCGGCAAATTCATCCTTCTTGAAAGAGAAGATCTCGACCTCCTTGTAGCCGAGGCCGGAGATGCCATGAAAAAAATCGGGGCCGATTACATCATACTTGGTTCCATCACAGAATATGGACGCAAGGCCGAAGGGGAGCAGAAAGTGTTCTCTTCCACAAAGACACAAACTGTGGAAGCCGGGGTGAGTATCCGCCTGGTTGAGGCTGCCACCGGCCTGATCATCTATTCTGATGAAGCAAAAGGTTATGCCGAAACAACATCCAAACAAACCCTCGGCCTGGGAGGAAAATCGGGATTCGATGCTACACTCAGCGATAAAGCCATATCTGCGGCATTGAGCCAGCTGGTCGAAAGCATTATCAACAAATGCATGGACAAGCCCTGGAAGTCATACCTTCTTTCAGTGGAAGACGATTCTTATGTCATATCCGGTGGGGCATCACAAGGATTATCAGCCGGAGACTCGTTTATTGTCTATAAGAGAGGAAAAATTGTCAATAATCCTCAAACCGGTATGGACGTAGAGCTCCCCGGGACAAAAGTAGGCAAGGTTACTGTTCTGCAATCCGTAGGGGAAACACCGGAAACGGAGATCTCTTTCTGTACATATGAAGGTCAGGAGCTTGATGTTGAAAAATTGACAAATTACTATATATCAGATAAATGATCATGAAAAAAATATTATTTTCCTTACTCATTGCCCTGACATCCGCGTTATTGCTTAGCAGTTGCGGTGTGGGAACCTATTCAGTTGCTTCCGGAAAAACAGATGAAGGGGGCATTTCTTTCGTATCGTCCAAGGCTATGGACATTACAGTAATGGTAAATGAGAGTTCTTATGATGTACAGACCGTAAAAGAAAAAGCTTATAAGGCCGACAGAAAAATAAAAGAAACGGCGAAAAACACCATCCGGGTCAAACCCGGTACATATAATGTGAAGGTCGTAGTAGGGGGAGCTGAAGTTTACGCCAGGAAGTTGTTCATATCGGCATCGGAACACAGGATCATAGAACTATGAAAAGATTTCTTGTTTTAATGTTCACCATGATGGCATTGTCATCGTGCGGAATCACCAATACGTTGTATTACTGGGGTGGGGACCGGAATAATACTACTGTATACGAACTCCTTACTTACAAAGACTATAAATCACAAACCCCTCAGGCAATTTGTGGTCTTATCTATACCTATGAAGATATGATCAAGAACCCGGGCGGTTTAAGACAGCTGCCACCTCCGGGCATTTGTGCCGAATATGGTTATCTGATCCTTCTGCCGGAAACTGCATCAACTTTTACAGAATACGCTACAAAAAAACAGAAAAGTGTATTTGAAAGCTCAGATTATGCAGCCATCTTCGCGGAACGAGGTAAAGAGATGTTAAATAAAGAGATAGAATACTATCCCGAATCCTCACAGTTTATACTGCCGCTCATTAAAAAATTAACCCGGTAATCATGAAGAAGTATCTATTTATCATTTTGTTGGCAGCCGTAGTATCGTCATGCGGCACACTGGGTAATATTACCAGAGGCAGTCAGTATGCCCGGTTGTATGAGGAAAATCCGATCACTCTCCTGGTAATGCCGCCTATTAATAATACAACGAATGTCGAAGCCAAAGAGTTTCTGTATACCTCAATAAGCCGCCCGCTTACAGAGGCCGGTTACTATGTGGTTTCACCCATGCTGGCCATGGAAGTCTTCAAGGCTGAAAGCGCCTATGATGCCGAACTTTTTGTGGATGCTCCACTCACGCAGTTCCAAAAATTCTTTGGTGCCGATGCTGTAGTCTTTTCTGAGATTTTATCATGGACAAAGAAAGGGTTTGGGATTGAAACAACGCTAAGGTATTTCATAAAATCTACACACACCGGTGAAATCCTTTTTGACAGAACGTGTGAACTTTTTCTTGACCTGGAGGTTCACTCGGATTCAAATTCAGCATTGGATCAACTGGTATCCTTTGCAGTCTCTGCCATCAATACAGCAACAACTGAACACATTGTTGCGGCAAGGAAGGCCAACTACTATATTTTCAGGGATATCCCCAGAGGAAAATATAGCCCGGAATACATGAAGGATAAAGAAGTTATTGCCGAACAAAAAGATATCAAGGCCAGAGTGGAATAGCTGATCTACCGAACAGCCTTTGTTTGCAAGCAAAAGCGGCAGGCAAAAGCGACAGTCTGAAAATAAAAAAGTCCTGCATTTGCAGGACTTAACTACTTGATAATCAAGTGCCCAGGACAAGACTCGCCAATATGTGTTTTTTCTTTTCGTACTACTCTGACATATAACCGTTTATATTATATAAATAGCTGAAAAACATTGAAATATGATTTTAATATCATTGTTTATTAAATTTATATTTTTCACTTGATTCTTTACATGGGGACGCTGGGGGGACGCGAAATGTTGTTAAAATTATATGAAATCTTATTCTCATTTCATATATTTGTTATGCTTAAAAAATATTGTCATGTCTCAAGTCTCAAAAATTTTAGCTACGAAGATCAATCCCCTATCAGGAAAATCAGAAATTTTATTAAGGTTACGTCACGGTCGTGGTATTACACTGCGAGCAAAAACTCATCTGTTCGTTTCACCAAACTATTTTGTAAGACAACGCAATGGACGGGATGCTCCAGGTGAAATAGTTGTAAAATCAAGAGTTACTTCACCTGAAGTTATCCAGGC
>JBAZDQ010000130.1:0-4106 GCA_041654355.1 Bacteroidales bacterium | reverse complement strand
GCCGATATTGAAGACCTCGTAGGGCTCGGTCTGGTCCCGGTCCAGCACCCGCAGGACGCCTTCCACGGCGTCATCGATGAAGCACCAGGAGCGTTCGGTGTTGACGTGGGCGGTGATCGGGCGGTTCGCCTTCGCGCTGTCGATGAACCGCGCGACGGCGCTCCGGTAGGTGTTGCCGAGTTCGCCGGGACCATACAGCATACAGAACCGGGTGGTGCTGGCGACCAGGCCGTTCTGGACGGCGTTGTAGCGGATCAACTCGTCGGCGTGGCGCTTGGTCATGCCGTAGTAGGAGGTCGGGATGCCGAACGGGGTGTCCTCGGCAACGGTGACCGGGGTGCCGTCCGGGCCCTGGTAGGCGGAGCCATACTCCTCGCTCGACCCCGCGTAGACCAGCCGGGCGTTGTGGTTGAGGCAGAGGTGAACGACGTTCTGGGCCCCGATGGTGTTCGTCCGGATCGCCAGGTCCGGGGTCTCTTCGCACTCTTTCCGGGAGACCATCGCGGCGTAGTGGACGACGAGATCGGGCCGGGCGACAGCGAAGGCGCGTTCCAGGCTGAAATAGTCGTTCACGTCGCCCCGGATGTAGTTCTCCTGCACGATCCGTTCCCGGTCGAAGACAAAGACATCGTGATCGGTGGTGGCGGCGAGCGCCCGGCGGAGGTTGGTGCCGATGAACCCGAGCCCACCGGTGATCAGGATCCTCATGCACACACCTCCCGCAGGCCGTGGAGCAGCCGGTCGTGGAACGCGATCTGGCGGTCGTGCGGCAGGGCCCGGGTCTCGAAGCAGGGGGCGAACCGACCGTCTTTCCCGACCAGGTAGTAGTCGCCCCAGGTTTTGGAGACGGCGGTGATCCCGTAGCGGTCCGGGTTGAGCCAGACGGCGGATCCCGGGAGCGGGGCGAAGGCCGAGAGCAGCCAGCGGTCGGGCCGGGCAGCCTCCGCGAACCGGAGGGTTTCCTCTACGGTCTCGGCGGTCTCGCCGGGGAAATTCACCATGAAGTAGGCTTTGGCAAGCATCCCGGCGTCCTGCACCTGGCGGATCGCCTCGGCGTTCGTATCAACGCGGGCCTGTTTCTGCATGGCGTCCAGGATCCGCTGGGACCCCGACTCGATCCCCATGGAGATCTCGGTGCAGCCGGCGGCGTGGGCCTGGGCCAGCAGATCGGGGGTGATCCGGCGACTGTCCATATTGAGCCGGAACGCGATGTCGAGCGGTTCCAGCGCGGTGAGCAGGGTAGAGAGGTACGCAGGGTTGACGTTCATGTTGTCGTCTCCGAAGACGATTTTATGGAAGCCGAGGTCTTTGCAGACCGTGACCTCGCGGATCACCCGGTCTACTGAGAACCGGCGGTAGGTGGTGCCGGCGAGCTTGGAGCAGAAGGCACAGCGGTAGGGGCAGCCCCGGCTGGTGTAGACCGGGGTGCAGGCGTCGCCGCCGGGGCGGTAGCGGTGCAGGTCGATCTTCGTCCGGTGGGGCAGCGGGATCTGGTCAGGTTCCGGCAGGCCGCAGAGATAGTCCGGGCCGAGCTGGCCCGTGGTGAGGTCGGCAACGATCCGGGGGAGCGCGGTTTCGGCCTCCCCCCGGACGATGCAGTCGCCGTCCCGGATCCGGTCGATCATGTCGGTGGGCAGGAACGTGGGGTGCGGTCCTCCGACCATCACCGGGCAGTCGATCTGCGGGATCAGCCGTTCGACCTGCGGGACGTTCGGGGTCACGCAGGTGATCCCGGCGAGGTCGTAGCCTCCCGTAGGGGGGAGGGGGCGGCCGCCGGTCAGGTCGGCGATATCGGTATGGCAACCGAGGTCTTCTAAGACTGCCGCGAGGTACAGCAACCCCATCGGGGGGTAGGCGGCATCGTTCTCCAGGTAGGGAGAGGGGGGGTTGATGAGTAAAATTCGGGTCATACGTTTCCTCTGAATATGAGGCTGATAGCGTTTCGTTCCGCCCGGCGGTAGCCTTCCCGCATCTGGGCGGTGTTGCGCGAGAGTTGGTCCGGGTGCTCCCGGTAGAAGGGGCCGGGGCCCGGCACCACGACGCACCGCGCCCCCTTCCAGAAGTAGCGGAAGAAGAGGTCGCGGTCGGCGTCGGCGTTCTTCATTGCAGGGTTCCACCCCCCGAACCGGCGGTAGGCGTTGGCCTCCACCATGAACGACGAGGAGTTGATCGGGTTCTTCGCGAAGAGCATCAGGAACCGGAGCAGGTTCGACCGCTCGAAGATCGGGTCGAGCCGCCGGGTCTTGAGCCAGACGGGGGTGATCGGCCGCCGGGCGGCGAGGGTCGGGCCGGTCGAGAAGTCGCGGTAGTACGACCAGTCGGCACCGGCCGCCTGGATCGCTTCGACCTGCCGGGCGAGGTGGTCGGGATCGACGTAGGCGTCGTCCGCCGCGAGGAAGGTGCGGTAGTGGCCGGTCGCCATCAAGAACCCCACCCAGAGGACGCCCGCCGCCCCCTGGTTCTCGGCGGAGGAGAGAACGAATACGCTCTTGCCGGGAGGGGCCTCGACCCGGACCTGGTGGGCGATCTCTTCGGTGCGGTCGGTGGACCCGTCGTTGACGATCAGGATCTCGACCGGCTCATAGGTCTGGGCGAAGACCGATTCCACGGCCTCCGCAAGGTACCGCTCGGCGTTGTAGGCGGGGATCACCACCGAGACCAGGGGGGTCATACCAGGTCATCCAGGATCGCGGCGATCCGGTCTGCCCGGGCGGTCAGGGGGTAGTACGTGGCGATCCGGGCGCGGGCCAGAGTGCCGAGTCCGGGGCGGTTCCGTGCCGCCTGGATCGCCGCGACCGGGTCCTGCTCGAAGGTGTATCCGGCGTCTCCGACCAGCAGGGGGAGGTTACCCACCGCCCGCACGACCGGGACGCAGCCGCAGAGCATGGCCTCCGCGACACAGGCGCCGAAGGTCTCGGTGTAGGAGCATTGCGCGTAGACGGAGGATGCCTGATACAACCCGATCAGGGTCTCCTGCGGCAGCGGGCCGAAGAGGGAGAGGTTCTCGATCCGGCGGGCCTGGAGGGCCTCAATCACCCGGGGTCCGAGCCCCGCGAGGACGATGTCGCAGTCGATCTGGGGGGCGGCGGCTACCAGCGTTTCAATCCCTTTCAGGGCGGCGCGGTCGGTCGTCTGCACCAGGGCTACCGAAAGGACCTGGTCGGCCTTCTCGCCCCGGGGGGTGAATTGTGCGGGGTCAAACCCGAGCGGCACGACGGCGATCGGGGCGTTCGTGGGGCCGAATGATCTCCTGACCTCCTGGGCCAGGTAGGGGGAGGGGACGAGGATCTGGTCGGCGTGGTTCAGGACCGCCTGCACCATCCGGCGTTTCCCGGGGTGGAGCGGGTAGCCGTAGCCGAACCGCGGGACCGGGTTGGCTTCGTACCCGGCGATGGCGACGACGGTCTTGACCCCGTAGAGTTTCGCCAGCGTCAGGGTGCCGAGCGCGTGGAGGTCGGCCGCCCAGATGTAGGCAAGGTCCGCCCACTTCAGGCCGGCCGCGAGTTCCCGCATCAGAGCAACCTTGTTCGGCGCAGTGCCGCCGTTGCCGAGGTTGGTGACCTGCACGTCCAGCGTCTTGACGGTATGGCGTTGCCGGATCAGGGCGAGATCGGTGTCGATGAAGGGCGACGGCAGCTCGCTGGCAAGCCGGACGAAGAGGATGTTCGCCATCAGACGCCCCCCTTCGGTTGCCGGGCGAGGCTCAGGATGAACGCCGTGCTCAGCCGCTGCGGGTCGTCTTTCAAGACCTCGTCGTGGGCCGCGAGAATCTTCGGCGCCCCGCTCCCTTTGGTCTCGCGGATCCGGTCACGCCCCTGCATGGCCGCCGGGTTGGTGATCGCCGCGGCGCCGCGGACGAGTTTTCTTCTGCGGCTGGGCACGACCCGGAGCCGTTCCCCGGCGGTCATCTTGCTGACGCAGTCCGGGCAGACATACCGGGTGATCTCCCGGTGGAGTCCCGGCGGGATGTACAGATACTGCTGGAGCCGGTGTTTCGAGTAGACCAGCCCGCATTTCAGACAGGCTTTGTGGGTCTGGTCCGGCAGTTGATCCTCGATCGGTACCCCGGGACGAGGGCCCATCCTCGCCCCGGACGGGGGGGGTTG
>JBAZDQ010000129.1:0-4122 GCA_041654355.1 Bacteroidales bacterium | reverse complement strand
CCCTTGCAGTGTAAACTGCATTGAATAAGAAAGTGAATTGCTGGAACACCTAAACGCCCTATGGCGCATGGCAATCAGCAGCCGAGCCTTGCAACGGACAGAACGCCCGTGCAAGGAAGGTTCAACGACTAGTGCGCAGCACGTAGGCCCCGAGCGGGGCCGAAGTACTCTTACCCGGGAACGGGTAAATGATATAGTCTGTGCTTTATGGAAACATAAAGGAAGCCCCTCTATGATACAAGAGGATAAGCCGGTCCGGGATAGCGATCCGGGTCGAACAAAACACACGTCAATTATAAAACACCAGTAGATTCTTAAACAATATTTGACTCTGGTAATATTTAATGCTATTATAGTAGAAACAGCATGGAATATAATCCTATGATTTCTAGAGCGCATAAAATAAAGTTGGACCCGAGTAAAACACAGTCTGTGATGTTGGCCAAAACGGCCGGCACTGCACGCTATGTGTACAACTGGGGTTTGGCGAAATGGAAGGAGCTCTACGATACTGATAAGACATGCGACCAATATCTTTTGGCACGGCAATGGACACAGGACAGACCGGACTGGGCAAAGGAAACAAACCGCTGCTCGCAAACTAAAGCTTTGATGAACTTGGGCGGGGCGTTTAAAGCCTTCTTCCAAGGCAAAAGGCGCTATCCTGTGTTTCACAGCAAAGGATGTAATGACGGATTCTATGTCTCCAACGACAAGGCTCGGCTTTACGGCAAGAAAGTACGGCTGCCTAACATAGGCAGAATACGTATGCGTGAAACACTGCGCTATCAAGATGCAGATATACAGGCGTATGTCGTCAGCCGTGAGGCAGACGGATGGTATGTCAGCATATCCTGTCTGCTGCCAGACACTGAGCCCGTTGAAAATACTTCGACGGTAGGCGTAGATGTCGGCTGCACGAACTGGGCGGTCGCATCTGATGGCACCACTTGTGATACCCCACAGAGCCTTAGAGCTTATGAGCGGGAGCTTAAGCGCAGACAACGTTTGTTGTCCCGTAAAGTGAAAGGTTCACGTAACAGAAGCAAGGCCAGAAACAAAGTAGCAAGAGCTTATCAGAAAATAAGAAGAGTCAAACTGGATGCAATGCACAAATTTACGGAAAATATCACCAAGAACCACGGTGTTGTTTGTTGTGAGACGCTCGACGTAAAGGCAATGCAGTCCGGTGATAATAAGTATGTGCGCAAGGGTGTACAAAATAGTGGTATGGCAGAAATACTCAGACAGCTAGAATACAAGGCAAGGTCCTGTATCAGAGTTGACAAGTGTTTTCCATCCACGCTATTGTGCAGCACTTGCGGCAATCAGAAAGCGGACATGCTTTTATCCGAACGTACTTACCACTGCGACTTCTGTCGCAACACGTCGGATAGGGATGTGAATGCAGCACTGAACATATGTAAAGAAGGTTTAAGAATTTACACCGAGGGTCACTCGGAAAGTGCCTGTGGAGACGCCCGTTAGGGTGTTGTTGAAGCAGGAAGTGTTTTATAACACGTGACAGAAGGCCTATGTGGAATTGGATCCTGCGCCCCACGATATGTACGAGTGTATCAGGGAGCCAAAGGATAAGGCGCCGTTCGAGATAGGCTGCGGCGAAGACACGGGCAGCATGTCGCAATTGGCGTTGATAAATAACATAGTGGCAATGGCCATGCTTAATGCATTCAGGTTGACATACTTGAATATAAACCAGAATGGCTTGGGCGGCAGAGACAATCGGTTCGACGTATCAATAAAACCGGCGGATACGTTTTTCATCAAAACAAACAGCACGTACTACAAACCAATAACGAAACCAACAGAACAAACAGAACAAACAGTAAAGGAAACAACAGCATGATCACAGTCAAAAAGGGAATCAACAGCACCAACACGCAGTACACCGGAAACGTCGCAGGCCTCAGGGCATTGCTCAAAGATCTCTTTGGGATCGACTCGGTTGACCGGGCATTCGTGGACGGAGTGGAGAGAGACGAAGCATTCGAAGTCACTGACGGTATGGAAATATCGTTCCAGAACACCAGGGCGGTGTGCGAAAAAGGCGCGGTAAGCTGCACCTATAAGGAGCACTCCATAACCGGCAACTACGGCGGGCACAACCTGGATGGCTTTCTGGATACCCTGGAAGAAGTCTTCGGCTTTGCGGGCATCAGAGAAGAAGGCCGGCTCAAAATAGAGCTTAACGGCATGGAAACAGAAGAGCGCGAAGAGTCCGAGGACGAAGATGGCGAACCCGAATTCGAACCCATCATACTCGATAACGATGACGAGATCGAACTCTCTGAAATCCCTGTAACCACGAGAGCCGCGTCAGGCACAGTCAAGGTGTCCTACGGTATTAACAGCACCCAGCTCAGCACACTGGTAGGGCAGACAGTCCAGGAGGCATTTCACGGCGTTAAGGCGCTATTGCAACTTGCGGACGTAAACCACGTCAAGCCCTCCGTCAATGGCAGTGAAGCCAGATGGGACAAAGTGCTCAGCGGTGGAGATATGCTTGTGTTCACCAACACAGATTCCGTCTGTGAAAAAGGTATTCTGGCCTAAGCAGGCCTGAGGTTTGTGGGGGTGTTTACACCCCCACTAGCCCTTATACCATGAAACTACCAAATGGAAGCGTGTTAGTAAGACACAGACTTTTCCCCGAGTTCGATAAGGTGACAACGAGCATAGTCACACCACCTGATTGCAAACTTTACAAAAATCAGGAATTGCATAAATCCCAGTTTGTAGACAACAGGGCGCTGTTCAGAAGCAAATCTAGTAAGGGGCGTAAAAAGGGCATAACCTGGGGCGGCATAAAAGCCTGCTATAATGTACGCATTCCGACGCCCAATGTGGTCGGAATGGAGCCAAAACTGTTCTATAAAACAGTTCTTCTAGGCGGGCAACTTGGCACGTACCAACCTTCAGATGTCTCAGGTTTCTTTTTCAGAAATGTGTTTGATAAATGCACCGTTAACGAATACACATTTCCATCGCACACGATTCTGAACATAGCCACCAGGGGCAGCACGATAGTGTTCAAGAACTGCACATTCAAAAAGAATGTGTTCATCCACTCGGATGTCAAGTATACGTGCGTAAAATGCACCGGTAGCCCTATACCTTATAACTATATAATGTTCAAGGACGCACTAAAGCATATGGGGCTGTTGAATGCGGTCGAAGACAACGGCGACTTTACGATATATACGTTGCTGAGGACAGTTTATGCGGCAGAAATAAGGAACGCAATAAAGGCATCCGAGACAGCGTATTTTTTCCTCGCAGATGTGCTGCACAGTCTAGCAGCGGGACGCACCACGATAAGGCAGAGCCTGCTGGTGCGTAACAAGGAACTCAAACACTTGTGCTTGTGTGCACTACAGACAGGGCTTAAAACGCATCCTCTTCAAACACACAACAATGCCATCATAGCCAGAGCCGTTATAAATACGACACTCGAACCGGTGGCTCTGCGAACTCTACTTCCAGGCAATGAGGCTGATCTGGGCGCTGACATAACGTACTGCGGGCATATAGGCACAAAAATGATTCTCAGTGATGGTATATTATTTGCACCAGCGGTTGTAGAACCGATCATGCAAAAATACCAAACAACCGAGATCGTGATTCAGAATTCAGTCGTTTCCGTACCAGGATTAATCGTTATGCTGGCAGGGCTGCAGGAACCAAAACCTGTGATAGTCTTAAAGAATTGCATATGCATTAACAGCCAGTATTGTACCAGTACTCCAGAGCCAGGCATAGTCTACGATAATTGTGAACAGTTTGATCTGGCTGAACTTCTGAACTACGGTCTAAGCTACAATGCCAAACTGCTATTGGCAGTGCACCACAATTGCCCCTACATGCAGAACACAATAACAGATGTGCTCAAATTGGAAGCGACGCAGGGCATACCGGAAGAGCCATGTGACGTTTGGCCCGAAATAACATTCCCATTTACAAAGAAAGGCGAAAATGATGAACAAAGAACTGATTAAAAATGAGTTGTACGCTATTGCGTCCGATGTGTTTGCGTGCGACGGCACCAAAGCCTATGCAAGGTGTAAAGAGCTGGCACAGGCGCAACTCAAGGCCCTGCCGCAG
>JBAZDQ010000128.1:3534-4186 GCA_041654355.1 Bacteroidales bacterium | reverse complement strand
CTCGATGCGGTGAACGCCTACGGGTCGTTTGACGTCGACTTCGAGCTCTTCGGCAACAACGCTGACCGGCTTCTGGCCGAGGCGAAGCGCCGGTAATGAGTACCAACGGCACATGCAGTAAAATGAGGTAGAAAAAATGGCAAAAGTAAGTAAAACTCCCCGGTTCGGGGATGTGATCTTTCGGAATAAAACCTGGGAGGTCACCTGGACCGGATCAAGAGGGGCATCAATCCCCCGAGAGGTGAAGGTCGAGAACCAGACGAGGGTCATGACTCATGGCTGCTGCTCATATGCTATCCTGAGCGATGATCGGGTCTTGTGGGACTACCCTGGAGAGATCCCCCAGTACATCAAGGACAAAGTGGGGGCCGCCCTCAGAATGCAGCGCGGTCGGATTGAGAAAAAGGAGTACCTTCAGGGAGCGATCAGAGCGAAGTATAACAAGGCAGTCCGACTAGGACGAATAAGGTAAGCAACATGGCAACCAACCCCAACGAAACCTATCCCTACACGATCGTCCACGCGACCCGCTGGTCCAAGGGCGGTCAGACCGAGCGGAAGACCCGGCTCGTCGTCCTGAAGTTCAACTACCCTGCGGGCAGCACGAAGTACCCGTATGCCGTGCGCTGGCAGACGGACGGCGGCGAGAACG
>JBAZDQ010000128.1:0-3524 GCA_041654355.1 Bacteroidales bacterium | reverse complement strand
GCGCGAGTATCTGGCCCACAACACCATCTACCGGGCGGGCACCATCAGCCACCTCCCCGGCGTGGCGAAGTAAGGGTCGGACGGATCGCGAGCATCTGAGTAAAATGAGGTAAAAATGGAAGTCTATTACGTGCGGGCCAAGAAAGACCGCAAATACAGTCCCTCCTGGGCCATGGTTGTGGCCATGAGCCCGGAGAGCGCGAAGAACAAGTTCGTCCGGGACCGCAACGCAGAGATCAAGAAGATCTATGCGAACGTCGATCCGAAACACTGGGAAAACGATCTCCTGACGCCGAGCCAGGTGTCGGTGCGGAAGACCCCGCCCACCCGGGGCGACATCTACTCCAGCGTGAAGGGGGCCGTTCAGAACGAGTATGTCTCCCGCCCCCGGGCCACCCGGCCCAGCGGTGCCGGCGGCCAGAAGACCCTGGCCGACAAACAGTTCGCGGTGCTGGTGGAAGAGTCTCAGCGGGTCAGAATGCCCCGGCTCTACAGCAACGACCTCTACAAGCACGACCGCAGCATCCTTCGGAAGTGGAAGCCCCGGTCGTTCATCTGGGTCGTCCGGGAGAACGGTACGCACCTCTACCCGCTCGACAAGGCGGGCAAACCGGTGGACGCCCGGGCCCTCAAGACGCTCGTCACGTCAGTCGAGTACCACGCCAAAGCTTCGGGGGAGAAGATCTACCTGGTCAAAGGCACGTCTCTGAAGGCCCTCACCCCGAACACGGCCGTGAACCTGGTTCTCAACCTCAGCTGGGCGGCACAGGCGAAGTAAGGGCCGGACGGATCGCGAGCAGCTGAGTAAAATGAGGTGAAAAAAAAGGCAAACATCTTCGTGACGAAGTTCAACGGAGCCATCGACCCCCAGAAAGCGGGCAAGTTCAAGACCCTGAAGATCCGGGCGGGGAAAGCGACCCGGGAAACGTGGGTCCAGTATCTTGCCACCTTCTCCCGGAAGAGCGACCTCGACCGGGCGAAGAAGTGGTACCAGAGCCGGCTCGTCACCCACCTGCGAACCTACAAGACCGCGGGGGGGTACGAACTCTGGGGGAACGACTGAGGCATCGCGAGCAGAACAACCAGAGAAAAAATGAGGTGAAAAAAATGGCACCAAGCAAGTTCACGGAAGCAACCCTTTTCTACACGACGAGGGGCAAAGTGCAGTCGAAGAAGATCCCGCTCCCCCAGAAGCGGCACGCACTGGGGATCCTCAAGCAGCGCGAAGGCTACGTTGAGATCAGCTGGTTCGTGGTGGACCCCCGGATCGGCGGGTACGACTCAGACAACTTCAAGACCCGGAGGGTTCTGGTACCCCAGGACGCCGGGCTCGCCAGCCTGAAGGTCGGCGGCCGGGTGATCTCGAAGGCCACCTGAGAGGTATCGCGAGCAGAACAACCAGAAAAAATGAGGTGAAAAAAATGGCAACCATCAAGTACGACAAATCCCGGAGCAAGGTCTTCGGCGGCGTCCCCTACTTTTTCTACAAGCAGGCGGACGGCCGGGTCAACGGCAGGAACATCGTCAACCGGCTCCGGGGCCAGGGGTTCTCGGCCCGGATGACCGTCAACCAGGGGCGGAACACCGGCGGCTGGCCGGTCAAGGTCTATAATATCTGGATCCGGGAGCGGTGAGGGCGGCTCGGCCCCCCCGCTCCCCCGGCTGCATGTGCAGAAAAATGGAGGTTAAAATGTCTCGAATCTTTGATGGAAAGACCTTCCGAGAAGCAACCGCGGCCCCGACCCGGGCCTCGGCAGAGATCGTTGCCGCCGAGTGGCGCAACAATGGATGGAACGCCCGCGTGGTGAAGAAGAAGCACTCCTACACGATTTACGTGCGGAGGAAGTGAGGGCCGGGTGCCCTGACGCTAAAATGGAGTCCGAAAAATGATGCTCAAATACTCAACCCTCTACGAGGTCCCGCCCTACCGGGCGTGGCGGATCGCGTTCTACAACTCCCAGTACACCTACTTGTTCTTCGGAACCAAGGAGGACGCGAAGGCCGCAGGCCAGAAGCTTGCAGACCAGCTCGCAAAGAAGGGCAGGATTGCCTCGAATATGTCGATCAAAGAGGTCTCCAAGTACCTGGGGAAGTGACCCCGTAAAATGGAGATGTAAAATGGCAGGATACAGATGGTCAAGCAAGCGGGTCGGGGAACTCCTCGAAGAACTCTCCGACAACCAGAAGAACTTCAAGACGCTGCCCTCCGGACGGGCGGTGAAGGACGCACACGGCTACAAAGAGTACCCGAACGGAATGCTCCGCATTGACGGGGCCTACGGCGGCGTGAAACTGGTCTACCAGCTCCCCTACAGTTCCGGGATCACCGAGGTCAGCCCCGGCGGCTTCGTCTCGTCCGGGAAACTGGCCGACTTCCTCATGGCCCTCGGTTCCAGCGGGCTGAAGGTGCGGTTCAACGAACTGCAGAAGCGGTGGAAACCCTCGATGAAGGCCCGGTTCGAGCGCGAGAAAGCCCGCGCTCAGGCCCGCACATAAAAAATGGAGTTGTAAAAATGGCACGAGTTACCAAAGCAGAACTGGAGAGCCTGACCAAGATCATCGCTCGAATGTACGGCTACCCGACCGAAGGCGTGCGGGCCCCCAAAGGCTCGAAGTACTTCTACAAGGAGAACTTCCTCCAGCTGGAGAACAACACGGGGTACTACAGCCTGATGGTCGTCCTCAAATCGTCGGGGCAGACCCACTTCGGGACCAGCCGGGGGTTCACGGCCTCGGAGATGCAGATCTACCTCCGGGGGCTGATCGATGGGAAAGAACACACCAAGCAGCGGTTCGAGCAGTTTAACCGCTAAAAGGGAGACTTAAAATGTTAGAAGCACGCTCCCCCGACATCACCCGGATCGCGTTCCGGGGCGCGTACTACGAGATCTGGGACGCATTCCCCTCGGTCTCCGGCGCGGAACAGACAGCAGAAGATATGCGGAAGGCTCCCTACCCGAACGCGGTGGCGAACCACCGCTGCAAGGCCGTCACCGTCGATCTCGGCCCCGCCGCCGGGCGGCTGCGGTACGGGATCTTTATCGCGAAAGGCGCGAGGATGTGACGAGATGACCCCTTCGATCTATCGATCATTTGACGGGATCCGATTCTCCAGCGTCTACCCCGAAGGAACCCGGAGCAAGCACGAGGCCGAGGAGACGAAAAACCTCCTGAAGTATGAGGGGTACCGGGTACGGATCTCCCGCAACAGCGGCGGCACGTACTTTGTCTATGCCGCCAAGAAACCAAAGACGCCCCGCCGGGGCTGATCCCCCCCTCTTTTCCCCCGAACTCATTTCAAAACCTTTATGCCTCATAACAGAGCACTCTCTGTCTGCGGGCCTCTCGCGGCCCAGACCCATAAAAAACCCCGCCGGGAAACCCTGCGTTCCCCGGCAAAAAAATGAGGTATAAAATGAGCGAAATACTCCCCGGAGGGCCGACCTCCTGTGCAAACTGTGTCCAGACGGACTGTTCGCACAGCACCGATCTGCCCGATCTCGCACTCATCTGCGAGGCTTTTG
>JBAZDQ010000127.1:0-4210 GCA_041654355.1 Bacteroidales bacterium | reverse complement strand
ACTAGTCATTGCGGACGATGCACCTTCCGATGCTACGGAAATGTGGAAAACGGAGATGTGTTCGTTTATCATCGCTCCCTCGATAAGTGCGGTGCTTCCTGCTTCGCATTATACTGTTCCTGCCGTTATTGTTCCGACAACGTTTCCTGCTGAGAATGTTATTTTGGGGGATTCATCTAGTTCGTTGATTGCTCGTAACGTAGAAGATGCCCTTCAAGAACTTGGAACATCACCATACTATAGTGTTAAATTGTCCGGTTGTGTTGGCGATGGGGTAACAGACGATACCGATGCTTTTCAGAATGCGATTGATTCAGCAATAGAATTCGGGAAGATTTTGTATATTGATGTCGGAACTTATTTGATAACAGATAGATTACACGTGGATTCTTCGTTAACGATTATCGGGGGAAATCATGATACGTCACTCATTAAGTTTCAAGGCGAATATCACGAAGAAACAGATTATGATGAAGACTGGTGGGTGGAGTCAAACGCCTGCCTTTTGATTAAAGCAAATAACTGTCGTCTGGAAAACTTTACGATAATTGGGGGAACGTCTAAATATGCCGCATCAGAAAGCAATGGCATTATATTTCATTATCCAAATGCGCTCGGAACAAGTTATAGTTCTGCTGAACGCTGTCAGATAACACAGGTAGATGTGAAGTATTTTACAAATGGAATGTATGTTTATGCAGGATGGAATAGATACATCACGTGTTGTCAGTTTGTGGATAATGCGGAGAACGGAATTAAGTGGTATCCGCTTGAATTGGAAACGGTGGGAAGTTGGTCTGCATCTGGTGACGTGTTAATTGCCTGTCAGTTTATCGGCAATATTATATCTGGTATTCACGCAACATCGTTATTTGAATTTACGGCATGGAACAGCGTGTTTGAATATAATGGACGCGCGATGATTTTAACGAATTGTAACGATGTTACATTCAAGAACTGTTGGAACGAAGCAAACGATGATGTAATTAAGGTGACAGGATGCGCAAAGTTTGAGGGCGGATATAATATTCAACCATCGACCGTAGAGCATACGGTTTCCGGAGCGGGAGATATTGTTGTTTTTGAGGCAAAGGCGAATACGATTATTTATTCGGGAAGTACAATCAAGTTTAATCAAGAAGGTGGAATCATTACAAAGGGCGTGGAACTTTCCGTTGAAGTGGATAATATGATTTCTAACTCTGAATTTTGGGAATCATCGGGCGGAACATCCTATATCCCGTCGATGTTAGGATGGAGCGTATATGGTTCTTCGGAGGCAACGGATGAAACGCTTTATGGAGAGGCATACACGTGCCATTTTACCGCATCGGGATTAACCGAAGACGTTGCCTATGGGTTTCGACAAGTTGTTTCTGTAGAGGTAGGAAAAACATATGACGTATCATTTATGGTCATGACAGAAGACCGTTCTACCATTGATTCGACGGGCGTTACCTGTTATATTTCGTACCGAAACGCCGCAGAAGAAATCACATGGTCGGATAATCGGACGTTTTCCATGATTGCGGACGATGTTTGGGAAGAAAAAACGCTTACGATCGAGCCTGCGGGTGATACTGTTTCCATATATATCGGGTTTGGGTGTATTCGAAATGGAGATGTGTATTTTGCCGCACCGTCTATGTCGGATTCCGAAGCAATATCATCCAACAACGTATTTATTCGCACCGTAGATGCAACAACGTTGGAAATCATCAATATGTCGGGCGTTCGTTTAGGAACTATTGCAATTACACCCGATGAATAGAAAGGAGATAAAATAAATGGCAATCACAGTAACATCAACAAAAGGAATTACGACAACGGCTCGGCTCGTTGGGATGCAGGGCGAAGAAAGCGTTGTTCTTGCATTTGCATTTGATGGAACGCTCACCACCTATGCGGCGGGGAAATATACATACGTTGAATTCCTCACATCCGATGGTCGAGTCGTAGAAAAAGGCTCATATGATGCAACGTCGGGCGCATTTAACGTAACGATTCTTGCATCAGACGGAATATTAAACACGGATAGCGAACTGCGCATTCAGGTCGTAATTCGAGACGCGGAAGAACCGGCGACATCGAGCACATGGAAGTCTCAGATACTTGACCTTATTGTAGGGAAGTCTATTTAGAGGAAACGTGGTATAATGGCAACAGGAAGGTGATATAAATGTCAACTGTAAATGAATTACTATCCTTGATTGACTCGTTCTATGCGTCCGCTACTTCGAATACGGATAAAATCCGATTCATGAATCGCGGGCAAGATACGCTTGCCGAAATATTTGATACGGTCGCAACGGATATGTCGCTTTCTACAATCGCGTGTGTCGACGAATATAGTTATCCGACTAATATTACGGACATTTCTCAGATTGAAACATTCGATATTGCCAATGCAATTCCCGAAACGGATAACGTTGTAGCGTTGGTTGATATGAAAGTCGGAACATACACGATAGCGGCAAGTCCGAATTCTCCGAAACAACTTTCGGTAACGCACATTTCGAATGGAGATACGGACACGCTTGGAACGCTTGCGGTGGTCGGAACGCTTTTAGGCGAGGCGGTAACAGAAACCATTACGCCTGTTGCGGACACTACAGTCTATAGCACCTATGCCTATGATACCATTACGAGCATCACGGGTGCAGACTGGATAACGGCAGGTGATGCGGATACTATTTCCGTTGGCGTAAAGCCTGAAAGACATAACTATACTCGATATGAAATTGGGTACAAGGATGACCTTTATCATAGCGGACAGAAGATTGTTCAGGTCGAAGACTCTACAGGCGGAAAGAAACTCGTGATTACTCCTGCTCCGTCCTATACAGGACTTCCGATTCGCATTCGATATCATCGTCCGCTTACAGAGTTGTCTGCTACGGCATTGACTACCGAGCCAGAGTTTGAGTCTAAGTATCACGAGTATCTTGCGTATTACGCCTGTTATCAGATATGCGCAAATGGTGCATCCCCGAATGCGGTTCAGGCAAACCGATTTGCGGGTGAGTGCGAGTCAATAATGGATGATTTATGGCAACACGGAATGAAGAAAAAAATCACCGCTCAAGACAAGAGAAATTACAATCGGATGTGGCTTAGGGAATAGGGGATATCGTATGCGAGGATTTTTCAAGTATACACGAAATGCTTCTGGTCAGGATGCAAGAACGTTGACACAGCCGACAGCAGGACTTAACGAGTACCTGCCTTCGGTTGTTATTGGCGATACCTTGATGTCGGACATTATCGATGTGACTCCGTATCGGGATGATTGCGTTTTGTTTAATTCAAATTCTGCGATAACCAAAATCGGAGAGGCGACTCTTGCCGCAAAAGGAACGGTTCGTGCGTGTATTCATTCAGACGAATCAACAAGTGCTCTCGATGTCTTTTATACGATGGTTCTAAAAAGCGGAACGCCGTGGACGGGTGCAATCATAAAGCATACGACAACGATTGCAACAAGCGCGGTTGCCGCTACTTCGTATGCCATGACGTTTGATACGACACCGACAAGTGCGCCTGCTGATTCTTCTTCAACCGTATTCAAGACAGAAGCGGATACGTATTATGTGTTTTCTAATTCGCAGGAGAAGCGACTTCACTTTGTCAAGCACAATTCAACGGCAGATTCATATGGATATACAGACCTTCCGGCATACCCTAAAAAACTTGTTTCTCATGCAAACCGCGTGTTTTTTATCGACACGAACAATAAGTTCTGGTGGTGCAGGGGCGGCGATGTGTACTCGTGGTACTCGATGGAGTATGACGATAACGCGATTGTAACAACGCGAAATTGTGCAAATGCGGCGTATGCTATTGCCGCACAACCAAACACGACCCGTCAAGTTACCGCTACGGTAACGACCACAGATACCGCAGACACGCTTGGAATTCTTACGATTGTCGGAACCAATGGAGTTGACGGCGCACAGACTGCCGTCCTGACGCTCTCAGCGGGGCTAAATCAGACTTCAATGGCGTTTAAGACGATTACATCCATTACACAGTCAGGATGGACGCAAGGGGGCGCTACGCCCGATACAATCGTTATCGGTGTTGCTCCTGTTGGATTAGGGTTTGTAACGGACGATGCAGGGTTCTGGACGGTTGAGCGAGAAACGTCTTTGAATGACATCTGCGTACTGGGAAATTCGCTTTATATCTTTGCGGATAATAATATTTATAT
>JBAZDQ010000126.1:0-4231 GCA_041654355.1 Bacteroidales bacterium | reverse complement strand
AAAAATTACACCTTGACATTTCTGCTGTGATTACATAGCATGCGAACCATGGACGAAGAGAAGAAATTTTTTAAAGAGGTCCAGAGGGGGGGCCTGATCCCGATCCTTGATGGGATTGAGGCAAAGGGACGGGGGGAGCTGTCCGCTCTCGCAGATAGGTTAGAAGCACGGCACGGATTGAGGCACGCCCGAATAAGACTCTCAGAGCTAAAAAAGGATCGGCGTGACTTGACGTTCTTCTTTGCCTGCATTTTGATCGATGGAGGTGTGATGACTGTTGATCAGATTATGAGGGGGCGCAAAATGGACGAGTTGAACGAAGCCGAGCGTAAGATTATCAGGAAAATGCGCGTCAGCGATCGGCTCCTCGAACTTGTCGATGAAGCGGAAACGGGCGGGCTTGACGTTGAAAAGCTCCTCGAGATTCACCTCAAGAAGAACTGAATGAGAAACCGCCACGCCACGCCACGACCAAAGCAACCCGATAAATGCCCTAAATGCGGCTCCGGTCTTGTGAGTGGCATTGTGCGGTTCGGGCATTCAGCGGACGGATGGACGTGTCCCATGTGCGGCCTGTCATCGGAGCAAGGGTCGTACTACGACGCACGGACGGGGAGGAGGGTCGGGCTGTAATGCACCGACGCAAATACAAGGCGCTCCACAAAGAAAACGGACTCTGCCTTTGGTGCTCCCGCCCTGCATCGGGCCGGACGCCGTTATGCGAACATCACCGGGAAATTGAGCGGCTACGGTCGGCCAAGAAAAGACGGATGTTCGTTGACAGGTACTTGCAGGAGGGGCGCTGTGTCCGATGCTCGACGCCTCTCGACCCCGAAATGGATGAAGGCACGACCTGTTGCCTGTCGTGCCGATCCAATCTTTCACAGGTGGCCCATGCAACGGATTGAATTTGACGCCCCGATGGATTTTAACCTGATCGACCACGGAGACACGCACCTGGGCGACATCCTGTGCTCGTATTCGGGCATCGAACGGCTCATGGAGTACGTCCTGGCAGAACCCTACCGATACTGGATACACAAGGGCGACTGGATCGAGGCCATCACGACCGACGACAAGCGTTTCAACGAGGACACGGCAGAACGGATCACACCATCGCAGCAACGGGACAAGGCAATCAAACTATACAAACCCATCGCGCACCGGGGGATCGTGGGGTTGTTCGGCAACCATGAGGCCAAACTCCACAGGTACGGCAATCTCGCAAAGGAAATATGCGACGGGCTCGGCGTCCAATACGGGACATATTCCTGCCGGGTCGTGTTCAAGCACGGCAAGAAAAAACTTTTCAACGGGTTCTTCACTCACGGCCGGTGGCAATTCAACTCCCAGGCCAAAGACCACGAACAGCGAAATGCCAATATGAAGGCGATGCTCAAAATGCGCCTGCGGATGAAGGTCGGTGACTCCGCGATCATGTCATGCGGCCACGCTCACCGCCTGATGTTCGTTGAGCCCGTCCAGAGATTGTATCTCCACGATACCCCCCACGGCTTAAAACAAGCCTATTTGCAGGGCAAGCAGACGGGCCTTTACATCGACCCCGACGACAGGTGGTACGGCTGTTCCGGGGCGTTCCTGCGGCTCTACGCGGACGGTCTGACGGGATACGGGGAGATGGCGGGATACGATCCCGTCGAGCTCGGTTTCCTCGTATGGAAGATCCGCGATGGACTGATTACCGGGTGTGAGAGGGTGACGATATGACCTACACCGGGATAATCCCCTGCGGCGGCATTTGCGGGGAATGGAATACAACATTAGGGGAGGCGGCTGTGATCGAAGAATGGACGATTTCGCGGGGCGATAACGGGTTTGAAATCGAGTGGTGGGATGATGAGCACCTACACCACAGGAATTTCTTTGAGATTAACGATCTGCAAGGCGTGGTCAGCTTGCTCTACTGGATCAAGGAACAAATCGTCGGTGATTACAACAGCAAGCACCGGGCGGAAAACATCATAATTAAGATCGAGGCCAACGATGACCTGTAAAGAGGAAATGCTCCGCAATCAGGAATGGGAACGCCTCAAGCAGAACGGTTCCGACCACTACAAGACCCTGGGCGTCCAACCGATCGATCTATACCGGGCGATGGGCCTGTTCCGGCCGTGGGCCATCGTTGAAATCTGCCAGCACGCGCTTAGAAACAGGTTCGATGAGATGCCTATCAAAACCGAAGACATGGAAAAAATCATCGACTATTGCCGCAAATTGGACGCGGCTTATGGGGATGGAATCAAGGACTAATCAACGACATAGGATCCACCCTTAATGAAGCCCTTTAAACCCCCCGGCCCAGAAGCGATGCTGACCAAAAGCGTCCGGCAGTTATTGACGGCGGCGGGGATATTCCACTACAAGAATTTCGGCGGCCTGGGATCGCCCCCCGGACTGCCGGACATAACGGGTTGTTTGAAGGACGGGCGGGGGTTCTGGATTGAGCTTAAAGCCCCCCGTGGTGTCGTCTCCCCGGCACAGCAAGCCTTTATCGACAGGATCAATCAGGCGGGAGGATGTGCATTTATTGCACGGACCGTCGATGACGTGATCGACGGCCTCGGACTCCAGGATAGGTTTTTGATTCGATGAGAGAAACGGCGGATAGAGCTGTACACTCGACAAGGGCGGAATCCATCACCGCCCTTCCGCCTACACCTTGATGGGCGTGACCGGACACGCGATGGAGGTGTCCAAGAGATGAAGAATGCACCAGCTTTTCAGTTGTACGCGGCCGATTTTTATATGGACACGGCCTCATGGACGGCGACACAGGTCGGGGCTTATTTCCGCCTTCTACTCCATGAATGGATCAACGGCCCCCTGCCTGATGACATGGTTGCCTTGGCAAGGATCGCGGGGGTTGACCGCAAGACAATGATCCACTTGTGGTCGAGTTGCGTGGGAAAAAAGTTCAGCCTTAACGAGTCTGGTGCGTGGGAAAATTCCAGACTCGAAAAGACAAGGGCGAAACAAGAAGAATATCACAAGGCGCGAATTTTAGGCGGGAATATGACAGCAACCAAGCGATGGGGAGAGAAGAAAAATAATAGCTCAGCTATTAGCTCAGCATATAGCTCAGGGGTAGCTCTTCATTCTTCTTCTTCTACTTCAAACAATAATACCCCCCTTACCCCCCGCAAACGGGGGGATGAGTACGACGCCGACTTTTTGAAATTCTGGAACGCATATCCCAAAAAAGCGAAAAAGCCGAACGCATGTCGGGAATGGCGGAAACTCGGAAGCAAAAGGCCGGATGTGGATCATCTCCTGAGATGCATCGCCAAACAAAAAGCATGGCGACAATGGCGGGAGGGATTTATCCCCGATCCCGAACGCTGGCTCAAGGGTGAACGATGGAACGACGAAGAACCGCCCAACACAGGAGGCAACAATGGAAACGGCAACCGTAGGACATACCCCAACACCTATCGGCGCGGTACTGAGCGGGACAATGAACTCCCCCCAGACGTACAACGTACAATCGACGAGATCAACCGACGCTCGAGGGAAAGGGCTGCTCAAGCTGAGGCCGATGCTGCCGACGGACGAGACTGTGGCGTCGATCCTGGGGCGTGATGAGGTGACTGTGGCCGCCGTGTTGGCGGGCTATCAAAAGGTCAAGGGACGCATGGGGTGGGATGAGTACGCTGCCAAACTGGACGACGCGACCCGCGACATGGTGGCAGACAGGTTCAAGGAACTGCGCCGGCATGGGTTCGTAGGGCCAAGGGCGCACGATGGCAAGGTGTCGTGTTGGACGGTCGTTCATCCGGCGGAGAAGAAAGTCAAGACGTCCCTGGACCTGTGCTCCCTGTGTGAGCGTACCTGTGACCGGAAGGACTGGCGCGGGGTGTTTCGGGTCCGCAACGGGCGGGAGGTTGCCAAGTGTTGGGAATGAAAGACCGCCGCCCCATCGATACCACGGCCCATCGCGGGGACCGGGCCCGCTACCTCAGGACGCACCCGCTGTGCGAACGCTGCCTGAAGATCGGGAAGGGAACGCCCGCGCTCATCCTGCATCACAAGGACAGGAACCAACTGAACAGGGATGAGAGTAATTTCGAGGCGTTGTGCAACGAGTGCCACGAGGTTGAGCATGGGCGCAAGGCAATCGCCGGATGCGATGCGGAGGGGCGGCCATTGGACCCGGGGCATTGGTGGAACACCCGGGGGGAGGATAAACATGAGAAACTTAAGGCAAAATAAC
>JBAZDQ010000125.1:0-4236 GCA_041654355.1 Bacteroidales bacterium | reverse complement strand
CCCTTAACGTAAGTGGCGGTTTTTCAAATAACCGTTTGGTTTCCAGTTCGGGTGACGGATATGCAGGCGAGGGTGGCAGTGTGGTAAGGTATGCCCTGTTCAGGAATCCGGCCATACCCGTTTATGATGAAAACAATGAGTTTGTGGATCTCCCTTCCGAGTATTATGGCAATTCTGTCTACAATTCGTTTTTTGGTGACGGTTACAGCCCCGAAGGATTATGTGAAAATACTGACAGAACAAGAAAGATCAAATCATTGCTTATTTCCGGGAGTGCACTCCTTACCCTGCCGGCCAATTTTTTTGTTAAGGCAACGGCAGGTACGGACTACAACGATACCGAAATGAGGGAGTTTAACAAAACCTGGGGGACAGCCAACAGGGTCAACAGCACCAACAGCCTGAATGTTTCCACTGTAGAGCAGAATACCTGGACAGTCAACACCACACTGAATCATAGTATTACAATAAGTGACAAACATAACATTACTTCGTTGTTGGGAGGTGAAGCCATCAGAAATACGGGAGCGGGTTTGTACGCGAGTGAAAGCGAATTTACCAATGCAGATCCCAATTTCGTATACCTGGGTTTGGGTACTACTAAAAAGAATAACAGCCAAACCGAATGGTCCTCCAGTCTGTTGTCATTTTTTGCCAATGTCAATTACAATTATAAACAGAAATATTACCTGTCAGGAATCGTTCGTCGTGACGGTTCCTCCCGGTTCAGCAAAGAAAACCGTTGGGGTACCTTCTATTCAGTATCCGGGGGATGGAACATGGAAGAGGAAGAGTTCATGAAACAGGCTATTAACATCAACAAACTGAAACTCCGCGTGGGTTACGGTGCCATCGGGAACCAGAATATTCCCCTCTATTCCTATCTGGACAGGTTTACTCCCAATTACTATTATGTATTTGGCGGCAACAGTTACGATGGGTTTTCCCAATCCCTTCTCGGCAATGAGAATCTAAAATGGGAGACCAGCAGTCAGTTCAATGCGGGGATCGACATGGAATTCTTTGGCAATGTCTTTGGGATAACCCTTGATTATTATTACAAGACGACCAAAAACATGTTGTTGCCGGCATCACTGCCGCCTTCATCAGGAAAAGCAGGTCCACCGTTCCTCAACAGTACCGGAAATGTATTAAATACCGGGGTGGACATGGAAATATTCTACCGCATGCAATTTAATGATGGTGGTTTCAATATCTCGTTGAATGCCGGTTATTTATACAACAAGGTTAGAGATCTGGAATATCCATATTATGGAGGGAGGATAGATACAGGTGTCTATGCAACAAAAACCGAAACAGGTTACCCCATAGGATCTTTCTTTTTGTACGAAATGGACGGAATCTTTCAAAACGAGATGGAAGTCCTCACCTCGGCCTATCAGGGAAAAAACGTCAAACCGGGTGACGTAAAATACATTGATCAGGACGGCAACAATATTATTGATGGAAATGACCGGGTTTATGCCGGAAGTTCCATCCCCATGGTTACGACAGGTTTAAATATTTCCGGTGATTACAAAGGGTTTGACATTTCTTTGTTTTTCCAGGGCGCATTCGGACAAAAGATTTTCTCGCAGGTCAATTATGATATCGAAGGATTCTACCGCGGGTTCAATGTTACCCAAAGGTTTTACAATGAGCATTGGACCGGAGAAGGTACATCCAACACACAGCCTCGTGCTTCATGGGCGGCGAAAGCCAATAATGTCAGGGCATCGACAAGATTCCTGGAAGACGGATCCTATTTCAGGCTCAAGAACGTTCAACTGGGTTATACTATTCCTAATACCAAAAAATGGCATATTGACAACATCCGGCTATACCTGTCGGGAACAAACCTTTTCACGATTACCAATTATTCAGGTCTTGATCCTGAAATGACTGTAAGTACAAACTCCGCTGCTGAAGGTGATATCGCCAACGGCATTGACTGGGGGACGTATCCTGTTGCCAGAAGCGTAACCATTGGTTTAAATATTACTTTTTAAGACGATTGCATTATGAAAACAATAAAATCCATTTTGGCATTAACCGGTTTTGGTCTCCTGGCCACTTCCTGCGGGGATTTTCTCCAGGCTGACCTAAAAGGACAATACACATCGGAAAGCTTCTTCATTTCTGCAGAGAATGCGATCGCAGCAACGACTGGTGTGTACAACTCGCTTTACGGGAGTACCCTGTGGATATTCGGTGATGTAGCCTCGGACGATGCTGTCAAAGGCGGAAATGCCGGCGACCAGGCCGATATCAACGGTATAAACGATTTCTCGGCAAAAGCCGATAACGGTGTTCTGAATACATATTGGCAAAACACTTACGAAACGGTAGCGCGGGCAAATAATGTGATTGCGTACGTACCCGGCATTCAGATGGACCAAACGCTCCAAAAGAGGCTCATAGCCGAGGCAAAATTTATCAGAGCATATGCTTATTTTAATCTGGTAAACATTTTTGGGGAGATTCCCCTGAAGCTGGCTCCTCAAAACACAAGTGAGACCATTTATGTGGAATTGAGCACTGTTCCTTCTGTATATACACAGATTGAAAAGGATCTGCTTGAAGCGGAAGCCGATCTGCCTGCATCTTACGATATGGATCACGGGCGTGTAACAAAAGGAGCTGCCTTGGGATTGTTGGTAAAAGTGTCATTGTATCAGAATAAATACAATGAGAGCCTGAATTATATACAAACATTGGAAAACCTGGGTAAGTACGCATTGGAAGACAACTATGACGATTTGTTTAAATCCGGTGCCGAAGACAGTTATGAAGTCATTTTTGGCATCCGTTACGTAGATAATGATCAGGTGTCACTGGGCAACCATTTGAATGTATGGTTTGCTCCCTCCATCGAAGGGGGATATTATTTCAATGCACCCACTCAGAGCTATGTAGATGTGTTTACAGAAAAAACGGTTGACGGTATGGAAGATCCCCGATTAGATGCCTCAATAGGCCGCGACGGTGAACCCTGGTTCAATAACACCACGTATTCAGCATCATGGTCAGAAGCCACCGGGTATTTGGTTAAAAAATACAACGAAGACATGATCACCGGCAAGGCTAAAGCACAATCGGTGATTCCTTACCATGCTATTCGCTATGCCGATATACTGTTGATGAAAGCCGAAGCGTTGAATGAGACAAACCAGACACAGGTTGCCGTAACGGAAGTGAACAAAGTCAGAAACAGGGTTCATCTGTCTGCCGTTACAGGGGCAAGTCAGTCTGTACTTCGCGAGATTATCCGGAACGAACGCAGGAAAGAGTTGGGATTTGAATTCCATCGCTTTTTTGATCTTATGCGCTGGGGCAGGGAAGTGGCCGAAGCAGCCCTGGCTCCTAACCTCAAATGGACAGAGCCCCGGTTCTATTTCCCCATACCTCAATCCGAGATTGATACTAACCATGCCATACAATAACAATTATTATCTAAACTACATTATTATGAAAAAAATCACTTTAAAAAATGCCCTTGTTGCATTGTTTGCATTCACACTGCTGACGGGCTCCTTTACCGCTTGCGATAAGGATGATCCTATTGTAGAAGAAGCGGACAAAGTAGAACTTATTGCGCTTGTTGATGAATGCAATGCGCTGTTGAATTCTTCCACCTTGTCTGCCGACTTTCCTGCCGATGCCATTACTGCCTTTACCACCGTGGTAAATGCGGCCAAAACACTTATCAATGATAAAGAAGCCACCCAGGCACAAGTAAATGCTATGGTGGTACAGTTGACTCAGGCAAAAGAAACATTCCAAGCTTCTGAATACGGATTAATTCCTGAAACTGCTCTTATCATGGGTATGACTTTTGATGAAACAGTAAGCAATGAAAAATTCCAGACAGCAGGAAAAGGCTGGACTGCAGAACTAACCAAGGGACCGGCTGAAATATTTGGAGAGAATACAAATTTACCAGGTTTTCAGACTGGTAAGGTAGGGAAAGCCATTTATTTCAACAACGGGTCACACTTGCGGATCAACGATTATACGGCCAACGATTTATTGGGAAGTCAGTTATCGATCGCTGTCTGGGTAAAACCCGATTCCACAAGGGCCGGAAATTACATCATGTCCTACAACTACTGGAATTCCTGGAAATTCCAGCTGCAAGAACAAAACAAACCGTTCTTTACCATTCACACCAATGAAGACGGATGGGTAGATGCAGACAACCAGATGGATTTCTCTGCTCCAAACGGTGAGTGGACA
>JBAZDQ010000124.1:0-4241 GCA_041654355.1 Bacteroidales bacterium | reverse complement strand
ATCTCTTTTCCAATCTGCACATGCAGATCCCCCTGGCCCCGCCGGGGATACAAAAAAGAACAAGGGGTCCCGGTCAGACCGGGCGAACCAGCATCAGGCCGCAGCCGAACCCCTTTGCCGGGCCGAGGCCCTGCACCAGCAGCGCCGCGAACGCCGCGGGGTCCGTCACCGTCAGCATCCCCTGCAGGTCAAGCGTACTGATAGTCACCGCCCCGGCCTCCCGGGGCTTGCCGAACCGGAGCGACTGGTACTGCTCGGCCACCACCGTACCGGGGATCGGCGCGAACCCGTGCCGGGGCCCCCGGGCCGCCAGCCACGCCTCGCCTTCCCGCTGAGCCAGTTCTGCGGTAGTCTCCCCCGCCCCCCGGCTCTTCGCGTCCATCACAACATCGTGCCGGTGCTGCTTGCCCTGAGCATCCCTCTTGGTCACCACGGGGTTGACCCGGACCCGGAACAGGAGCCGCTGCCCCTCGTGGAGCCGCGGGGCGTAGGGCTTCGTCTGGATCTCCCAGACCCCCGCCTGATCCGCAGGCGACCGCGCCGAGACCGTCACCACTTCCGGCCGGCCCCGGTCGAAATCCGCCCGATACAGGAAGTCGCGGGGCCGGTTCGTGCCGTCCGCAAACAGGTCCCAGATCCCCGCATGGATCCGGTAGGGATCGCCCAGGCCCCGCCAGAACCGGGGCGACGTTGCCGCGTCCGGGGCGAGCCGGACCTGGCTGATCACCGTCATACTGTCCCCTCCAGCGAGACCATCGCGTACTGCTCCGGGCGGTCGGCGAACTGTCGCCGGCACCGGGACCGCACACCGTCCCGGCGGCGGAACGTCAAGACCCCGTCCTCCGCGAACCCGGTCGCGATCCCGTCCTCCCAGTAGAGCCGCACCCGCCGGTCGGCCTGCAGCCGGTCGAGCGCCGTTGCCGGGAACACGGCCCGGGCATAGGCGTCCCGGATCGTCTCGGCCTCCACCACCTGCGCGTGGGTCGGCAGGGCCAGCGGACAACTCTTCCTGCCGAGGTACAGCACGAACGCCGGGCGGGCCAGCGCCTCCCGGATCCGCTCCAGGGAGTAGGCTCCCGATCCCCGACCGGTCGGCCAGAGGAACGCAGTCACCAGGCCGTCACAGAGGTAGTCCCGCGACGAGACGATCGTCCCCAGGTCCTCGCGGGGGAAGGCGAGTTCGTCCCGCCGGGTTCGGACCCATGCCTGCTTCCGCAGCGCACTCGCCGGGGGCGTCTGGACCGTGTGGAAGTCGCGGAGCAGGGTGCCGGGGCTGTTCACCAGCAGGGCCAGCGCATAGCTCGCCGCCAGGTCCCGGTGCCGGTCGTCCTCCTCCCGGGTGATCCCCAGAGCCGCCGCCAGCAGCCCGAAGACCCCGGACTTGGTCGGATAACTGAAGGTGGGGCGGACCTCCCCCACCGCGACATCGCCCCAGGCGGCCATCGGCCCGTAGAGCCGGAAGACCAGAAGTTCAGGCATGGTGCTCCGGAGCCACGAACGCCAGAAGGTCGTGGAGGGTTCCTGCTCCCGCCAGAGTATCCATCTCGTAGCACTCAGCGCAACACTCCCCGTAGACCGCCTCAATCCCGTCGCGGGTTGCCCGCAGGGTGGTGACCGCGTTCTGCAGGAGATCGTCCTGCCGCACCGACCGGAAGAAGGCGCTCGCCAGCGACCGGGGCTGCTGCGGCCCCTTCTCCGCCAGGACATACGTTGCATACGCCCGTGAGGCAAAGGACGCCTGCTTCCCGGAGGGCGGCACCTTCGTGATCGCCTCCACCAGCGCCCGAACCGCCGTCCCGGCCAGGGCCTCGTCCCCGCCCAGGTTCCGTACCAGCAGGCCGCGGTCGATACAGACGTAGAGGTAGAACAGCCCAGCGGAGAACTCGGTCTCCCCCATATGGGCTGCCCCCATCAGGTCGTCCCCGGCATTCAGATCGTCCACCGCCGTGAAGAAATCGCTCTCGACCGCGACGTCATGCACCGTCACCGCGTGGGCGACCTGGACCGCTGCGTCCACGTTGTAGCCCGGGCTGCTCGCGAGCATCCGGCCGAACATCGCGATATCGGCCGCCACCGAGTCTTTCCGGAGGAGGTTCAGCATCTCCGGGTCGGGCGCCACCCGCTTCTTGGCGAGCACCCCCAGCAGGTCGTCTACGGCCGTGATCTCCTCCGGGCTGAAGAGCACCAGTTGTTCCAGGTCGGGCGCCCCTTTCTTCGTCTTCCCGAACGCCCCGGCGATCGCCGTCGCCCAGGTGACGGCCGTCTGCTCATCGACCTTCGGGCGCACCGGCTTCCCGTCCTCTCCGGCCAGCACCGCTCCCAACGCCCGGCCGGAGGTCAGGGCCTCCACAACCTTCCACCCAAACGTCTTCGTCCGGATCCCCGTGTGTCCTGCCAGGGCTTCCTGGAAGAGGTTCGAGCTCCGCCAGGCCCGCTTCAGGCTCTGGGAGGAGATCCGGGTGCGGCACCCGCCCCCGATCTGGGCGGTCTTCGGGCGACCGAGGTCGTCGCGGTTCAGGTTCGACGGCGGGTAGGCCGTCAGGGCATGGATCTGAATAAAGTCTGTCATGAAATCTTACTCCTTTGTGGTCTTTTTGGTCAACAGCGTCTCATCGTAGGCAAACGTCCAGGTCTGCCGGGTCAGGTCGTTCCACCAGTACAGCCCCTTCGCCAGGCTCGGCACATGGGCCGCAAGCCCGAGCAGCCGCACCGCCCGGATCATCGCCGGGTAGAGGTCAGCCGGGCCCCTTGCCGCGATCAGGCGGCGGAACCGCAGGTCGCTGACGGTCGGGGTCTCGGACCCCGGCTTCCCGGCAGCCATCTGGACGGCGACCGGGGCCGGGGACCGGATCGCCTCGCCGGTGTTCTCCCGGACGTGGGCGAGGACCCCCGCGACCAGCGCCAGGGCTTCGTGGTTCACGTTCCCGTGCGCCAGCAGGTCCGCCCGGAGCCGGGCATACCCTCGCGTGAACGCCACGTCCTGCGGGGTATGGCACCGGCGGAGCAGCGCCCGCTCCCGGGGGTTCTCATTCAGCCACGCCCACCACCGCACCACCGCGGCCATGACCGCGGGGTCGTTGAAGGTGACGGGTTTTCGGATAGGGTCTTGTGTGTCAGGGTTCATGATGGTCCTCCTCTTTTGCCGGGAGCCCCAGGGTCTCCCGGATCTTTTTGCCGCCCGGGGCGGTGAAGATCCGCAGGTCCCGGTGCGCCGTCGCGATCCGCTGCGGGTACGCAACGTCCCCGATCCGGGTCGCCTGGGCGTAGTAGGCGAACAGGTCTTCCGCGACCCGGGTCACGGCCGCCAGCCACCGGCGTTTCACTATCTCTACCGCCCCGTCATCCTCGGCCGCGACCAGGTCGGCCACCGCCGCGTAGAAGAGGGGTTCGCTCTCCCGCCAGAACCGGGCCGAGACCTCGGCCGGTGCCGGGGGTTTCGTCTTCGCCCGCGGGCTGAAGAGGGCCGACCGGACCGCCGTCACGGCCGAGTACCGGACGAGGTCGGCGGTGCGAACCACCTGAGCGATCCGGTCTTCGACCTCCTCGGTGCGCCCGTCCGGAACGTAGGTCAGGGGCAGCAACCCCTCGTACCAGCACCGGGCCTTGGCGTTGTCCATATCGTAGCCGAACGTCCAGAGCATCGGGTGGGCCGGGACGAGATCCTGCACCCGCGGCCACCGGCGGCGGAACGCCTGCACCGCCAGCGGGGCAGTCGCCCCCCGGGCGGGGTCACTCTGGACCAGGCCGAGCCAGTGCTTGTAGGCGATCCCGCCGGGGTTCGCGTGTTCCGGGAGCAGGTCATCCCCCTTCGGGTAATACGGCGAGAGCGGGTGCCGCCACGCCCCGGCGTAGTTGACCCCCCACTTCTTCATCACAAACCCGGTGACCAGGGCCTCCGTCGCCGTCCCACAGACCGAGCAAGTTCCGGCCCCCGCCGGAGGGTCCAGCAGGATCCGGCGCGGCATCCCCCAGTAGAGGTTGGCCGGGTGGACGTCGGCCGGGGTCGTCGTCGGGAACCCTTCCCGCCCCCGCACCGGGGGCACCCACGGAAACATCCCGGCCGGGTCGGCCCGGTCCGCGTTCCCCAGGGCGGCAAACTCGGCCTCGTTCACCACGTTCAGCCAGACCGTCTCCCAGAGCGTGTTCCCCGTCACCACACAGGTGAGCGGGCCCCCGCCCCGGACCCCGGTCAGGTGGCCCCCGCCCCCGGCTGGCCCGGTTGACTGGAGGGTGTAAAGCGC
>JBAZDQ010000123.1:0-4248 GCA_041654355.1 Bacteroidales bacterium | reverse complement strand
TAGTCACAGCTCGGTTCGGGGCAGCAAGTGCCTGGTGCTCTATGGATACAGACGTCGTCGCTCATTCCTCGACCTCCTCAACGTCCATCATGCCATTGGCGCTACAGCCATCGGGCATCGGGAAGCCCACTACCCGCAAGTCGTTGAAATACCGCTCTGCATCGATCAGAGAGAGGCTGCTTACGTCTATCTCGATGAAAATGGTAGACGGGAGGAAGGTGGTGGGACTCATGCCCCCACCTCGTTCGCTGGATCCAGCCCCAGCTCGTTCTCATCATACAGGCCCGCAAAGTCTTCAGAGAAGGCCTCACGAAGCACTGTCGAGCCAGCACATTTCCGGATCATGTGACCGGGACCGGGCTGGGAGTTCCAGAACTTGCTTTCTTTCTTGAAGCCGCTTAGAGGGATCTCCGCCCGGAAGGGCACCTTGATGCTTTTCCTTTTGACCTCCGCCCAACCACCCAGCAAGGACTCTCCCGGATAGGCGTAGTACCGCTCGACGTTGGCCACATCGTCGCCTTTTTGGACGGTTACACCCGCCTTGAAATATTCGAAATCCGGATGGGTCATGGCCTTCTTCATGAAGAAGTCCTTTGAGACGATGATCTCCAGTTTGGGGTTGGCCCCCCCATACTTCACAAAGAAGCAGTCTCTCTTGAACGGGTTCAGGCCCCGAATGGCGCAGACCTCCAGGGCGAACGCACATTCTTCGTCCGTGGCAGTCTCGCAGAAATATTCTCGGACCTTCTCCAGGGTCAGAGTCGAGGATTCACCATTTGGCAGAATTTGGCCGTTTCTCTGCATGGCCTTGGTGTTTGCAGGTCGGGCGGGGAGATTGGGCTTCTGCGGGGTCCTGGTGGGCTCCTCTGCCAAATCCATCAGGATTTCTATGAGGCTATCCAGGATCTCCGCATTGGAGCAGCTTGGCTTGCCGTCTGCCAGGGTGATCACCGTGTCCCCCGGCATCAGGCAGAAGCCCTTCTCGTTGCTGGATGCTGTCAGCTCGTGCCTGGATGCGTATTCTTTTACGGCCGCGCCTAGCTCGTCCATTGAGATGGTTCTGGCGGCCATTCTACTCATCCTCCTCGGGATACATGTCTGCAAAGCTTTCCTCAATGAGCCGCTTCCGGGCTTCTTCGTTAAGGGTTGTCATTTTTACTCACTCCTTTCGATAAATTTCAATTTTTAAGCCATCCCGGCTTGTTCTCGATCCAACCATCTGCTTTCAGCCAGTTGGCGCAAACTTTCGGTGCTATCTTGGTGCCCAAATTTTCGCAGTGGATTGCTAAGACAAAAGGTGTTACCGGATCTCTCTTTCGTAGCATTATATTGAGAGATCGCTGTAAAACTTCCAGATCTTGAGGTTGTAACGAATCCAACATCGTTACAAACTTTTCATTTTCGCTATCATCCGGAGTTGTAACGATTCTTGTAACGATCATCTCTGAACTCTCTCCCATGGGGAGAGACACACCATTCTCTAAAGCTGTCAATATGCGTCTAAATATCGTTACATCCGTTACATTGCATTCACTACTATCGTTATTATTATCGTTACATATCGTTACAGAATCGTTACAAGTGTTACACTTAGAAAAGTAGTCCCTTTTCTCCTCTATAAAGCGGTTAAATTCAATTTCGTCGAAGCGCAATCCCCTAAATCCTCTGACAGGCAGATTATCAAGGTCATCCGGCCTTACAGTTCGCGAGGATTCCCCGTTTTCCTTTCCGAGCACGTGAGAGAACTTTTTGCGGCTTGCTTTCGCTCCAATAGTCAGGGTTGCATATTCTTCGAATTTCTTGAATAAGTAGTCCGAAGATTCCTGCCAGCTTGGGAGGTCTCTCATCATAGGATCGAACTGAATAAACTTCTCCATAAAGTCGGAGACGGAATAACTCTGTTCTTCGTATCGCTCAAAGCTGTCGTCTTTGCGGTGGATTCTCCTATCGAGGGCGATCTCTTTGGCCCTGATGATTATTAGGTTCAGGATACCGCTCAGCTCTTGATCCGTGGTCAGCTTTTCCAGGAGATGCCTATCCGCCGTCTTCTGCAGAGGATCGCCCTCATCCCGCACATCAACGAACTTGTAAGGCATCACCACTCGTGTAAACCGCCGGGCAAACCCATAGCTCGTATCCTCAAAAATGGGCATCGAGTTTGAATCAAAGATGAGCTGAGTATATGCCTTGAACCTCGCACGGTCCTTATTTTTCACGTCAGAAGAAATCCAGTCGTTGCCGCTTATTTTCTTGATCAATTCGGTCTTTGTCTTGTCTGGATTAGTCTCTGATGATATGCATATCCGGGCCCTCCTCAAGTAGCCCATCGCAAACCGCGAGTTCATTAGCTCTTCCAAGCTGATAGCTTCGGTCGCATCAGACCCAAAAAACGCTTGCAAGAGGGCCTCATAAACATGCTTCCCGTTCGATCCATGACCAGTCAGGAAAAGTATATACTCAAATTCCGTAAGGCAGGCGCAAGCGACTATCCAGTCAATCAGAGTTAAGCGGTCGTCGTCGTTGGTGCAGGCCCCTTCCAGGAAATTGATAAATTCTGTTGGCCTCTTCGAAGGATCGTATTCGACCGACGCGGCAGATGTTAGGTAATATCCAGGAGAATGTTCTAGGAAATCTCCGGTGAGGAGGTCTATAACACCGTTTCGGACGCATAGCAGATATGGATTCTGATCGAAAATATCATACTCTTCCATGCTCCGAAGGAAGACCTTCTTTTGGGTTTCCTTTGAGACGTTGATAGTATAGAGCTTCCCGGCCACCCGATCTAATATCTTGTCTATTATCACCTTACCATTATCTTTATAATACCCATTCTCATAAATCCATATCTTCTCGTCTGGAGTAGCAACCAAATTGTAGGTATTTATGATCGCATCGGCGGCCTTGTCTGGATTGAATGTATATTCTACTTGCCCCTTCTTGGGCCCGGCCTGAAAAAGATGCTCATCGACCACATCCAGTAGCGTTATCTCTTTGGTCTTTTCTGGCTCTGCCTTCCGGTTCAGCTTCTTGAAATAGGGCAGATTCTTCTTGATGTAGCCCTTATCTTCAGCGATCCTCAGAACCTTCCTGAAATCGTCTCCTCGGAGTGCTCCGGACGCTGCTTGATCACATCTTAGAATGCCGCTTTCTACTGCCAGCCACAGAGCAGGCCCACCGCCCGAGTGGCATCTATCACAGTACCAAGTATTTTTCTTCAGATCGATCCTGAAGTTCTTTCCCGTGGTGCTACCATGTGTCGGATGGGTCCCTTGAATTTCATCCCCTATCCGCCTAGTTTCGCCTTTGGGATATGCTATATCATCAATTCGAATGTTCCTGAATTGATCGTCTTCTTTCTGTGATATTTCCGTCCGGTGAAGTATCTGCTCAGTCACTCGTGAGGTCTTGAGCCCCTCTATAGCTGCTTTGACCTCTTCCAGAGAGAGAGCAGCAATAGGCGAATCATCAATTACCTTATATGGTTCGCCGGTGACGCTGTGGATTGATCCGGGGGCTACTATCTGAGTTCCTGGTCCCTGGATCTCCCCAAGATGGAGGAGCTGTCCATTCTCATCCTTAAGGATAGGATCAAAGAGAACTATCTTCTTCTTCAGCTCTGGTATTAGGTAATACCGATGCACGCGGCCCGCTCTGCTCTGAACGGCAAATGTCTGAGGAAACTTTGCTAGCACCCCCAGCTCTTCCAGCCGGGCTAACTCATCGCAGTCCAAGACCCGGACCTCTCCGGGCCCGCATATGATCCCATAGTTGCCTCCATCCTGGAGATGCTGGAGCAAGTCGGATGAATCAAACTGATAATTCGCGGTCTCCTGCCAATCCTGATCAATGGGCCGCTTGGATTTGGCGGCTACTCTGATGAACCGAAAGGCAGGATTCTGTAGCTGTGGAGGGATCATTTCCGTTCTTCATCCCCCCACAGCTTATCGCATCGCTCACATCGCCCGTCACAATACTCGCTTTCAGCATCGTTAACGTGCTTGTCATCCTTTGGAAGACTACTTATATCACCAGTGCTACCATTATCCATGCAATCAAACCTTTGCCCCGCTTGCCTTCGTGAGAGGTGAGCTGGATATTCTATTCACTCTTCGTCTATACCGGCAATCCTGAGAATCCACTCTTCCCAGGTTAGCCCTGCGGCATGCTTCTTCTTCAGCAGCGCGACGTGCTCCTTCTGGCTGAAGCGAAGATGCACGTTTTTCACATCCACCCGCCTTGCCATGGACG
>JBAZDQ010000122.1:0-4259 GCA_041654355.1 Bacteroidales bacterium | reverse complement strand
AGTCGTGAACCGGGTTACCGGCCTTATCTGGCGCGGGTCAATCATAATTTTGCCCCCGGTCGGTGTTTTTGGCAATTACCGATTTGCTGAAATTCACTTGACCTGTGGAAAACTACCGTGTTACAATCGGGCTGTAAGTTGAAGGATGGGCCTTCGACGGGATTCACGAGAGGGACAAAACAATGGGTTTGGATGTATCTTACGACGCATGGAGCGGCGCATACTCCTGTTTTATGCGCTTCCGTATCGCTTTGGCGCACGCGGCTGGACTTCCACCGCTGGAATTGATGGATGGATTCTTTCGCGGCGCTGACAAGTTCGACCGCAATATCAAACCGGACTGGTACAATGATTTGCCGATCATGTGGGATGCGCTGCGGCCAGACCCGATCATCACGCTGCTTAACCATTCGGATTGTGAGGACGAAATTGCGCTTGCGGATCTGCCAGCGTTGCGCGATAGGCTGTGTGAATTGAAGCCATTGATGCCAGATGACTGGCACGAACGCATAGATCAATTTGTGCGGGGGTGCGACGAAGCGATTGAACAAGGTGAATCACTGGAGTTTCACTAATCCATTAACGTAACACGAGGACATCATGGGAAATAAAGCACTTGACCTTGCAACAACGATGGTGCTACGGGATACAAGACCGGGGTGTACATGCGCGATTCCTGTGAACTATGAAGGCGTCGGCGGTTTGAAGGTGGTTGACCATTGCGACTGCGCGGGCTGCTACTTTGAGGGCGAAGACTGCCCCAATATCGACAGAAAGCTGACGTGCAACCGAAGCGGCAAGACGGTTATCTACATGCCGGTTCCCGCCGACGAAATGGGCGTCACGGTTTCTGGCGCAAAGTGGCTGTCCGCGCCGCCCTACGAAAACGAGGCCCCGATTGACCACATGGACGAAATCGGTGATGCAACGGCGGCGCTGTCATGTGCGACAAACGAACTCAGGTCGGCAAAACAGTCGTTTGAAGATGCAAGCAAGTGGTACGCCGAAGCCCGCAACAACTGGACGGCGGCATGGGAAGCGGTTGCCAAGTTTGCACGGGCGTCTATGGCCGATGTCGCCCCGGTTCCCACGGTGTCCATTCCAACCGTGCAACACCATCCCGCCGAACCAGTACCGGCTTGTGTAGTAACCGTGTCACCGACTGTTTACGACAGCCCGGACGACGCGCTGGATGAAAGAACCGTTGTGAATCGCATCCGCCCCACGTTGCTTCCTAGCAAGGTTGGCAACTCCGCCACCGAGGACAAAATCATTGCTGTGTTGGGCTTCGACGAATGGCTTACGGTGGCGGAGGTCATGGAGAAGATCAACGGCAAACGCAGTACCGTTACAAACAGCCTTGCGCGTCTTGTCGGTTGCGGCCTTTTGGTTGCTGATGTTGTCCCCGGAAGCCGACGCGCCTTGCGTTACAGGTTGAGCGATGCCGCCGAACGGAAGCCCGCGCCGGGGACGCCGGAAGAATTGATCTACAAACAGTTTGATGATGGGGATTGCCGAACAGCCTACGGTCTGTCTGGCCGTACTGGGATTCCTGAAAAGTCTGTCGGTTGGGTTGCCAACATCATGGTTCGCGCTGGACTGCTTACGCACAAAGACGGAGTTTATACCGTCGCAAAGAAGGGGGAGTGATGGAAAGATCACTTAGGATTAGAGTCGGTTTGGGCGAATACCTAACCCTGGAAATTAAGGATTTGCTTCACGACATTTTCTTGGCACTTTCAGATGAGGAATTTGCCTCCATCGCCGCCGCGAACGGCTACGTCAAACTGGAGCCGGGGCAGGTCGTGGTGCAGAGGGTAGACGCGGAACACGCCGCAACCTTCATGCTTGGCACTAAGGCGCACATCGGCATCATCGCTGACGGTGTACTGATTCAGCCATGCGACATAAGGCGTAACTTCATCGCCGCACTCGACGCAAGCGGGGGAAAATAATGAAAACTTACATTAACAATAACGCACAGGCGCATCTATTCCGCGCCAAACATGAAAAGGCGTACTTTATGATGTTGGGTTCAGCCACGACGCTGCACCCAATGATGATTACAGCGTCCACGGTGTTTCTATGGCTTTCTATTGCCGCGTTCGCCGCCTTGAACGGCGACGTTTCGCCCGAGGTTGGGTTCACCGCTATCCTCGTTTTATGCTTCGCTGGTTTCGTCGCTTCGGCGGGCTTGATGTTTGCTGCGGCAAGTAGAGCAAGGAAACTGCTATCGGCATTGAGGCAACCCGATTTTGCTGACGTTGAAGCGGCTGGCATATTCAAGATTCAAACCAAGGCGGTAAAGTAACACATGAGCAACCACATTCCCCTTCCTGACGACGAAGATGATCTGACCCCGGAATTCACCGCACTTATGAACAAGGCCGAAGCGGTTGGCATCCAACTGGCCGACACATTTAAAGAGGCCGAAGACGACGAAGCGTTGATGATGGCGCTTGTTGTCGCTGTGTCCAAATGTATTTTTACGGCAGTTGCGCGCTCTAATAACTGTTCTACCGTGTCTGGCTTTAAACAGTTTTTGATAGCGCAGCAGGCGTTTCTTTCGTACTATACACTTTCGCACAGTCATGCAACTGCGCACATGGTCGAGAACGATAAAGAACTGGCAGAGTCCATGCGGAATGACATGGTGGCGGTGGCCGATGTTGAAATCAATTGAATGATGGTGGAACAGGTTTCGCCGTCAACAAAGGAGAAGAGACGAACATGAAGTTGTCATTTTCTGACAGTAACAAGCAACTTACCGGCTTCGGTAAAATGGTGGTGTTCGCGTCGTTCACGGTGTTTGTGCTTGGCGTGGCGACCCTGCTTGCGTGGGGAATTCCGACGTATGGTGCATGGGCGAAACAGACTCAGGTCGATGCCGCAATGTCCGCCGAAGTCACAAGGGCGCTTGGTACGGCAAAGGCCAACAGACTGGTTGCGGACTCGTTGAAGGGGCAGGGGGAATATCTGCGATACCTGTGGATTCAACGCCTGTCCGAAGACGACAAAACCATCATGTACATTCCTACGGATGGCGCGTACCCGATGTTTGATTCCGCGTGGATTGAACCTGGCGCGGCGTGTGGAGATTGACACCATGAAGATCAGGGTTGAAACACCAAAGGGCCAGCATCCAAACATCGCGCTTGACCGATTCTGTCCCAACGTCGGTGGTTGTATGCGCCCGTGCGGAAATTGGTGCCCGCTGTTTCAGGACCACCTTGCGACAATGGCTGGCGGGTTGATTCGGTTTCCGATTTGTGGATACGTTACAGTGGTGGCAGAACCCGCCGACAACGAGACTGCGGAGTATTTTCGCAAGGAAGGTGGCGACAATGAAGATTCTGAAAGCGGTTCGGCGGTTCAGTTCGTGGATATGCGGATTGTTCCGTAAGAAGCCGGTGTATGTGCCCCGCAGCCTGTTGATCGCTGAGTCTGTTACCCATCATGGGCCTGTGTCTGTTGGCGGCATGGGCAACACAAACAAGGGCGGGGAAGCTACACCGTATGCTACCGATGGCCTTTGTTTTACCCTGCCGCCGATGTCACGGGCACAGGCTGAGTACATGTTTGGGCGCGAAAACTTAAAGGAGATTGAAGGATGATTACAGTGGACACTTGCCGCCAATGTGGTGAACCTTTGCGGATTACCACAGACAGGCAGTTTGGGAATCTCACAATAAATGCGGTTCTGTTTTGCCCGTCAGGACATGGTATAGACGGAACTGGAAAAACCGCATTAGACCGTATTTCAATACCAATGGATAGCGCCCTGTTGAATCTTTCATACGACGACGCCATTCAGCGCGCCATGCTGCAACGGTTGGCTGAGTTCCGTGCGAGACGAATAACACAAAAGGAGATTGAAGGATGAATCCATCAACTACGATTAACCTCGCACCGTGTATGGTCGGGGCGCGGGTATGGTTTGAACACAGTGGACAGATTGTTGCTGGCATTATCACCGCGAAAAGGTCGAACGATGACTACGGTGTGCCCCCGATAGGCCATATCATTAGGCGTCCGGAGTTTGTTGATTTGGATTTGTGCAGCAATGGTGCCCATATTTACGGCGAGTTGGCTTGTAACATGTACGCCACCTTTGAAGACGCTTGTGCCGCAAGGATAATTAAAACAAGGAGAACGGAAATGATTGACAGCGACAAGATCAAGATCGGGGATACCGTTTGGTTTGACAACGGCGGCAAGATTGAATGTGGGCGCGTTGCTGGTTATGCACATCAACCATA
>JBAZDQ010000121.1:0-4269 GCA_041654355.1 Bacteroidales bacterium | reverse complement strand
GCGGTAGAACCTATCAGGAAGGCGTTGGAGGCTGAATGAACTTGAGCGACTTTATAGCGCACGAGAACGTAGACAAGCGCATCGAAATAGAGCAGGCTATCGGACAGCTCGGTCACACCGACCGGGCTGTTCTGTATCTGTGGGTGATCGGGTATACGCAGGAAGAGATAGGCGTGATGTTCGGTTACTCGCAAGCTAGAATAAGCCAAATACTCAAAAAAATATGCAAAGAATAGTCTATATCTACGCTCTGGTTGACCCCAGATATGAAAAGGTTAGATATGTCGGTAAAACTATAAATCTACAAAAGAGATATGAGCAACATCTTTATTGGTTTGATAACTCGAATCCAAGAAAAGACCGTTGGATAAAAGGGCTTGCGAGACATGGATTAAAACCAGAATTAGGTATTTTGGAAGAATGTGATCCGAGTAATTGGGAAGAGCGAGAAAAATATTGGATTGCATATTATCGGGATATATACGACGATTTGGTGAATATAACGAGTGGTGGCGATAGTTCTTGGGATAGTCAAAAGGTTAGAAATGCGAGAGTCAGGAAGTTCGCAAGGGAAAATAATCTTGAATTAAAAAGGTGTTTTATTTGTGGAGGTGTAACAATCGCTTACATGGAAATTTGTAGATATTGTCTTGAAAAAAACTTCCCTGATTATGAAAATTCAGAATGGTATAAGTTTTTGTACCGTGATCACAAGCGGGAAAAATACCAAGAAAGAAAAGACAAGCAATTTATAAAAGTGCGATTTGATTCCAGTATTTATTGAGGGCAAATATTGTGGAACGATATTGTATTTGTGGAAAACCCATACAAAATAACCGCAGGCTTTGTAAAGAATGCGGTGAAATTTATGGTTATAACCCAAACAACTGGCCTGAATGGTTGCGTTGGCTTGTAAGTGACATGCAACGCAGCATAGACCAGGAACGCAATCACGTTGAAGTTCCGTTAGACGATATTGAGCCGAATGGTTGTGGTGGCTATCGTGCAAAGCGAGTATTTGCTTTGCGTGGTTGCAGGACTGAAACGCACTTATATCAGGATAAATAAACTCGGAGGCTTGAATGGAATTTGACGTAACACTTTTAGGGATCGTGATCGGAATGATGGTACTCGCCAATAGGCTCGTGGCGATGTTAGTCACGCCGTTGTTCGATAAGTACGGCTGGGAGAAGTTCTGGTTGGCATATCCAGCCTGGATTCTGGCAGGCGTGTTCGTTTGGTTTACCGGCGTGAACTTGTTTGCTTCGTTCATTCCGAACCAACTCATCGGTCAAATTCTGACTGCTATTGTTGCAGGGGGTGGGTCAAACCTCTTACACGATCTAACCGACAAGCCATCCAATCTGATTGCCGTGTTCAATGCGCTTGAAGATGACGAGGACGCTAACGGATGAGCGAGAACGTCTGGGTCGCAATCATAGCAGCGGTGCTGGGCGGAGGAGGCTTAGGCGCGGCTATTGTGAATGCGCTTGCTAACCGCAAGAAAATCCAGGCTGACTGTGTACAAACGCTATCGACCGCATACGAAACGAGGCTAAACGCTCTCAACAAGCGGGCGGATGATTTGGCGGCGAAGGTGGATGTCTTAGAGGCGCAAGTGTCAGGCTTGCGTTCTGCATTATCAGACAGGGAAGCAATGATCGTGAATTTGCAGCAGGAAAATATTGATTTGCAGGCGCAAGTGGACAAGTTGAGCAAGGTGGTCAACAACAAAGACCGGCGTATTCGTGAACTCGAAAAGCAGGTAAAAGAGTTGACAGAACGGCTTGACGCTATGAACGGGAGCGGTGATGGTGACTGACTTCATCGGTGGGCGTGAGTGTTTGTGGACGTGGTCGCGGTTATTAGTTAAGACGAGGGTGATCTGGCAGAGGCTGTAATTCGCTTTGAGGCAATTGTATACAAGGTGCAAACGTTAGCGGATGGAGGCATCCGTTTGACGCTTGATATGCCAGAGACGGCAATTCCGCAAATGGCAATGCTGGCAGAGACGAAGCGCGAGGGCGTTCCGTTGGAGTTTGTGGCGAAGGTGAAGGCTTGATACCAAAATGAACCGCGCAAGTACCGTTTTTGAAGGGTTAGACGAGAGAGAGACCGCCTATGTTTTAGCGCGGTCTGATGCCGTTAGCAACAACGAAGCATTGCGGACTTGCGGTTATTCAAAGGGCTGGCTGAACAATCGAGACTCTGAAGATTTGAACGCGCGTGCTGATAAATTGCGGAAGGATAAAGCACTTCGAGCAAGCATGATTTTATCCGAAGCGGTTGAAGAAGCGGCAAGAGTAAAGACGTCTGGATTAAAAGTCAGAGACGAGCGCATTAAGCAAGCGGTAGCGACTGAAATTATTGAGCGTGAGCTTGGCAAGATACCGCAGAAATCCGAAGTGACTGGAGCCGATGGCGATGCGCTGGAAATCATTGTGAAATATGTCAAGCAGACAGATAGAACTGATCCTGCCTGAAACGCATGAAGCGCAACAACAAATACTCGATGAAGCAAAGAGATTCAACGTTGAGGTGTGCGGTAGGCGATTTGGCAAAACACAACTGGATATATTCGAGGCGTTACCGGTGGTTTTAGAAGGCAACCCAGTAGGCGTAATGTTCCCGACTTACAAAATGCTATCTGAAGTATGGCGCGAGTTTGTGAACGTGTTTGCGCCATTGAAACGCAATAAAAACGAGCAGGAACACCGGCTTGAGCTTGTCACAGGTGGAGTGATCGAAATGTGGTCGGCTGAAGCGGCTGATGCTGTGAGAGGGCGCAAGTACCAGCGGTTCATATTTGACGAAATAGCGATGGTCCCGAATTTGTTGGAAATTTGGAACGCGATTATCAGACCAACGCTTGTGGACCTGAAAGGCGATGCTTACTTCAAGTCTACGCCGAAAGGCAGGAACGGATTTTGGCAATTGTTTCAATTAGGGCAAGACGACAATAATCCTGAATGGAAGTCTTGGCAATTCCCGACAAGCGCGAATCCAACAATTCCTGCAAGCGAAATTGAAGCGATGCAAGCAACAATGCCGGAAATCATCTTCAGACAGGAAATACTGGCTGACTTCATTGATGACAATGCTGGCGTGTTCAGGCGCGTGCAAGAAGCAGCAGTACTACAACCTCGTGAGCCGCAAGCAGGCAGGCAATACGTGGCAGGCGTGGACGTGGCAGCGAGCGTGGACTTCACCGTTGTGAGCGTTATGGATGCCGAATCAAAAGAGATGGTCTATATGGATCGCTTCAACCGCGTGGATTATCCGGTGCTGATAGACCGGCTTGAGAGCGTGTATAGCCGTTATGGACTGACTTCGATGGTTGTTGAAGCTAACTCAATTGGACGTCCGGTTATTGACGAGCTGGTGACGCGCGGGCTGAATATCGTGCCATTTACAACGACAAGCGCAACCAAGCAGTCCATTATTCAGGGATTGCAGGCGGCGTTTGAGAATGCGCAGATAAAGATCGTGAACAATCCGGTGCTGGTGGGAGAGCTATTGAGCTTCGAGAGCAAGCGGAATCCGTCGGGCGGATTTAGCTACTCGGCGCCGGCGGGGATGCACGACGACTGTGTTATGAGTTTGGCGTTCGCTTGGAACGCAATTTCAGCTGACAGATGGTTTTTCAGTTCGTATGATTAGTGGAGGGGCGGGTGCCTGAGAATTTACATTTTTATACAGATGGGACGAGCTTGAAGAGTATTGACTTACCTCAATACCCTGACTCCGCTTGGAACTGGATCACGGGAGCGCCGGAGGACACGAAGGACGAAGAACTCTACGCGCGGGTTGCGGCCGTGTATCGGGTCGCGAACCTATCGGCTGAAGCAATTGCCAACGTGCCGTTCGCGGTATACAAGGGCGAAACTGAGTACGACACGAGTGACGACTGGCAGAACAAGGTTGGGTTCCTGCCGAATATCCGTGAGCTATTGCGATTATGGCGATTATCATTATTCATGACTAATTCGGCTTACGGATTCATGGAAGGCAACCGCGCGGTGAAGAACTTGCGCTACGTTGTACCCAGTACGATCACACCGCAAATTGACAAATGGGAAGGCTTGACCGGCTTCAAGCGCCGAATTGGAACAGAGACAAAAGAGTACAGCCTGAAAGACAACCGCATCTTCTGGATGTGGCGCTTAGACCATACCACCGAGCTGTTACCCTCAAAAAACAGCGAATTTAAGGCTCTGATGGCAGCGGCAGGTGTGCTTTACTACGCCGATTACTACGTGCAAAACTTCT
>JBAZDQ010000120.1:757-4351 GCA_041654355.1 Bacteroidales bacterium | reverse complement strand
CCCTTTAGGGACGTACCCTCGGATCTAGGTGGGGGGGCGGGGTATAAGAGGCATACCTATGTTCTGGGGGCCCGGTAAGTATATCAGATCTCCCGGCAAAGAGGGATCGTGCGCGTAAATCCTTCCCGAAACGGATGAGGCCGCCTTGAGGCGGGTGGGACTAAGTAGGGGAGGGGGCGCACCCCTCACATTCTAAAAAATCCGAACGATCCGCCGCTCGTCTCTTCCTTGAACCCTCGCAGCGGCCGGTTCGGGCGGAGGGGCTTGGGCTCCCGGTTACGGCAGGTTTTATTTCTTCAAATTTCCTGCTACTGGTTGCATTCGCTCCGTTTATATGGCCTGATGCTCCCGATGTAGGTGTTGGAATGATAACGTCGCTTATTGTTGTCTGTTTAGGTCAGATCCGCAGGCTAGTCCGCAACCAAGCACAACACCCCCATTGGGATTATTAAGAAGAGGAGCGCCGATAGAAGTAACTCGATTCCAATCTCTTTCCCCGTCAAACCAGAGACTACGCCTGAAAGCCCGACAAATGGGATCACACTGAGTAATGAGAGAGGGAACGGAGTATGGGACGCGATGAAAATACATCCGAATCCAATGAAGACCAGTATTTTCTGTCTGTCCCTTTCTTGGAGGATCATTTCGTGAGGCTCTGGTCGTGTATTCAATTTACCTTCGTTGATTTGATCTTTTGTTGTGTGTAACATCAAGCACCTCAAGACCTCAATCTTGACCTCTCAACTCTTGGCGCTGCAACCCCTTGCCCCGACCCCCGATTTATTGCCCTGTTTTTGATCCAGATTCTGGCAATGCTGCATGGCGGTAGTCGCTCATCCCCCGCGTGCAACACGCCGTCTGAATACCCCTGATCTCCCGCGAACGCAACAGAACCTGTCAAACCTTCCTGAATAGCCCCGGGCGGAGTTGAACCGCCGTCGCCGGGTCCAAAGCCCTGCATGATTGACCGCTACACGACGGGGCTGATGGAGAATGGTGGCGGGGCAGGGGGGATAAACAATGCCTGTGGTTCCCCGGCCAGAACTGCTGCACATGCAGGTGTAACAATTTGTTACACCCGTCCGCGGGGGCCATGGGCGGAGCCCCCGGGTGCAGGAAAAATGTGCCTAGCTGTTGGTGGTGCAGCCGATGGGATCGGTTGTGGTCGGGGATCGCTACGGTGGGAGTGCTATTGTGGGGGGCCTCTCATCGACGGCCCGGGGAGCGGCCCGCAGGCTTCTTCGGCTCGAGGATCACCCTGCTCTTCCCGTCATGCCATTCCACGACCCGGATCTTTGATCCGAACTGGTCGATCAGCAGTTTCCTGACCTGGGCCTGGGTCGCCTTCTGCACGAACTGGATGTGGTGCTCAACCGTCCCGCCGTCCGGCAGGCGGATGGTGAAGTAGCGGTCCCGCCACTCAAGGGCGGGCGGGATACACCCGTTGACGGCGCACGCCCCGGGTTTCCGGTCGCCCCCGCCCCCGAACCGGGCGATGTTGGACTTCGGATACCGCTCTTTCACGGCCTTCACCAGTTTCTTGCCCTTCATCGCCCTGCCTTTGCTCCCGGTCAGGAGAACCCGGTCTTCTGTCCGGAGCTGGCAATCGGTGATCCTGGGATCCCGCTTGATCTTCTGGTAGTAGCCGCAGGCGATCTTGTCGAAGTACCCCGGGGAAACACGCCCCGCGGTCTCAAGATCGGTCTCGGCCTCATTCCGATCCTTATCTCGCAGTTCCTCTCCCTTCGCATACCGGCGAGCGTGAACCATCTCGTGAGTCACCACCTCTTCGTCGTGGCGGTACTGGTCTCGCAGGGAGATAACGGCATACTTCTTCCCGCTCCGGGAGGTCTGGTGACTGCACTGCCCCGCCCACCTGGACTTCGCGGTTCCGGCCGGGTACTCGAAGTAGAGGTTCATATCCCGGAGTTCCTGCTTAGAGAAGTTGCGGTCGATAATGGGAAGAACCTGTTCTGTCAACTACCCCCGGTTAAAACCGGGGGCTTGCAGCTAGAGGCATCGGAGATGCTTCTGCTACCATAGGCTGGTTGGCGGCAGCCCTGAAGGCAATGTTTTTCGCAGCGTTTAGGTCAGCGGGTTCGGTGTGGCCGCACGCCATACACCAAAAGAGGTTTCGGGTTTTCCGGTTTTTCCGGTCAACATAGCCACAGGCCGAGCATCCCTGGCTCGTGTATGCCGGATCGACCAAGACCACCGGTACTCCCGCGAGTGCTGCCTTATAGGTAATAAACTCCCGAAGCTGAGCGAACGCCCATTTCGAGTGTCGATCACGCTGAGATCGTCTAACCGTTGTCCTCTCCCGGATGCCCGTGAGGTCTTCCAGAGCAATGCCCCGAGAGGTGTCTTTGGCGAGCGTAACAAGGTTTTTGGAAACGATATGGTTCACATTCTTCTTAAACCGGTTCTCCCCGTTTGAGAGGGTCTTGAGCCTGCGTTTCGCGGATCGGGTTCCTACCTGCTGGAGGATCCGTTTCCGATCCTGATACCACTGGCGTACCCGGTCACAGGCGGTTCCGGGAACCTGAACGCCATCGCTGGTTGCAGCAATGTTCACGATCCCGAGATCGACCCCCAGATACGATCCCGCCTCATACTGAGGTTCTTCGGGCACTTCAACCGAGATCGCTAAGTAGAACCGATTCTTCGTCCGGTCGTAACAGAGATCTGCTTCCCGGGGGTCGGGGAACGAGTACCGGGTCTGGATGGGAACCTTAATGCGTCCGGTTAAGGTCCAGAGCGAAACCAAAGTACCCTGAATCGAGTAGATCCGGCTATCGTAGGCAATCGCGCCCCGGGGACGATAGGTGTGGAGCGTGAGGTCTTCTCCCTTCTTGATGCTGGTTCGATAACTATCCGCAACCTTTCTACAGGCGAGGATGGTGATCTGTGCCCCGAGGCCGTGCTCGGAACGGATAGACCGGTACATCTGTTTTTGTAACTCGAATCGGTTAAACACCTTGTTCTGAAACGCAAACTCAGAGATGCTGGTACATGCCGAGTTGACTGCCTTCATGGTTGCCAGAAGGATCTTCTTCTGGTCTTGCGTGGGAAGGAGTTTTACCCGGATGGTCTTCAGCATCAATACTATTATTAGTTAACAGACCATAAATACCTTATGGTCTTTGTATATGGCTGAAAAAAAGAAGGCATCCTCAGCAGTATATTGTATCAATTATCACTTCGTATGGTGTACGAAATACCGGAGGACGGTGTTGGTGGACGCCATCTCAAAATCTGCCGAATCAATCCTGAAAACCATTTGCGATACGAAAAACTGGGACATTTTGGAGATCGTTGTGAGGGAAGATCATATCCATCTTTTCCTATCTACCTCGCCGTTCGAGTCGCCTACCGCCATTGTCAAAATTCTTAAAGGAGTCTCCGCAAAACAGTTGTTTGCTCAGCATCCCGAGCTGAGAAATGCTCTCTGGAAAGGAACCCTGTGGTCTCCGAGTTATTATGTCGGTACTGCGGGAGATGTCTCAGCAGAGATCATTCAGCGGTATATCCAAAACCAGCAAACACAGGATGGGAGACGCAATTCCTCCCCCGGTTAAAACCGGGGGACTCCTT
>JBAZDQ010000120.1:0-747 GCA_041654355.1 Bacteroidales bacterium | reverse complement strand
TGCACTGCCCCGCCCACCTGGACTTCGCGGTTCCGGCCGGGTACTCGAAGTAGAGGTTCATATCCCGGAGTTCCTGCTTAGAGAAGTTGCGGTCGATAATGGGAAGAACCTGTTCTTTGAAATCCGTATGATACCCCTTCTTCGAGCTCCCGACGCGGACGAGTTTCCCCCCCTTGTTCTTCATGCCCTTGATGTCCGGGCGGGGGGTGTCCCGGTAATCTTCCGGGTCGCCCTTCTCGAGACGAATGTCGTAGCCGCTCGGGGGATTGGCAAACAGGTCCGTGGCCGGGTGCCTGGGATCCCCGATCGGGAGGTTCTTCGTCAGCCGGGGGTCGTGGTAGACATTCCCGAGGTACTCTTTCGTCGTGGCGTTGGTGCTGAGATCGATCATCGCCCGGTGCGAGTTGTACATCCTTCTGATGAACAACTGCCGGTCGGATGCCTGGTTTGTGCGTGGTTGTGCCATGGTTTTTCACCTCGTTCGGATCAGAAGAACCCCTGGAACCCGCCCCGCCCCGTCTCTTCCTTGAACCCTCGCAGCGGCCGGTTCGGGCGGAGGGGCTTGGGCTCCCGGCGGGTGTTGACGATCCGGCCGTCCCCGGTGAATGCCAGGTCCTCGATATCGACCTCCGGGTTCGCGAGGGCGTGGCGGATGAACTTCCGCTCGTCCGCGGCCGGGATCGGGTCGGCCCGGACCTTCGTCATGCTCACGCCGGGAACGCTCGCCGCGTGGGTCTCCAGATACCG
>JBAZDQ010000119.1:0-4432 GCA_041654355.1 Bacteroidales bacterium | reverse complement strand
CGGCCCTGTCGATAGATAGCGACCTGTCTTCTGTTTCGTCCGCAGATGACACCATCCCGTCCGCAAAGGCAACGAAGGCATACGCCGACCTTATGGTTCCGCTTGCTACTTTCAACGCCAACACCATCCTCGCGGCAAACACCGACAATACGCCGGCCGCCGTCACCGTAGCCGAGCAACGTATTGTCGGACGCAAGACGAGCGGGAACATAGCCGCCCTGGAGGCCGCCGACGTGCGGGGAATCATCTTGTCCGAGCAGACCCACGTTGATGATGCTTCGACGACCCACGCCATCACCGACCCGGGAGACGCCCCCGCGGACGCCGATGCGCTCAGGGATGACCTTGTGACCAACACCATTCCATCCATCGAATCTGCCCTGAATGCCTTGGGGACGAAGATCAACTCCATCCTGGCCGCCTTGGAGGCGAACGACATCATGGCGGGCAGTTAACCGTAGTCAACTCGTAGTCAACTGACCGCCTTTCTGTCGTGCCCGACCCCGTCTAAGTGTGCGGAATCTGGTGGGACGTACGAGAATCGAAGCCAGGCGGGGAGCTGAGTTGTGCGCCCAGGGCGATCATGTCGCGCTCAGTCGTGCCCTTTTCATAGTGCGGGATCGTCAACCATCGGCCCCCGTAGACCCGGTAAGATATTGTTAATTGAATTTTCGGTGTTAACTAAAAATCAATTAACGTAAGTTATTGACTTCACTTTCAGGGCGGGGCGGCGATCCGGGTCATCGTGCGCCTTGACGGATTTATCCGCCTCTTGTTGATGAGCTGGCTGATATAGCCCTCCGATCTCGGCAAGTGCTAGGCCAAGATATGTTTGATGTTAGATCAAATATTCGCGTTATACCAAATTTTAGTCTAACGTAACTATATTTTGGCGTCCAGGGCGAGATTGCTCTGTGCGCCACGATCCGCCATGTAATGCTTTAAGGCAATCCGGGAGCAATCTATCTCATCCATATTGGCCTCCTAACCCCCCGATAAGATTAAATCAACAAAAAAAGATTTGCGATTAGTAAAAAAGTTGTTGACTTTCTCTTTGCCGTCAGTTAAGATGCGGGCCATGGAAAGAGGAAAACAAACACGATTCGCAGCTATGGTCAAGATTTCGGACGGTTTCCTTTCGCAGATTCTTAGCGGGAAGCGGCGGCCGGGATGGTCCACGGCTAAGAGATTAGCTGAGGCGACACGCACAAAGCCGGATTTCTGGCTCGATGCGGACCCGGAAAAGCTCAGGGGCGTTCTGGACGCAAGCAATTTCTGATGGAGGGCATCAATGTCCAAATGCGAGCCTACGGAAAATGTGTCTGTCTCCGTCCCAATCTCACTTCTGGCCATCACGGACCACTTCTGCAAAGAGGCCGATCTCAGCCGATCACAAGCATTCAACCGCGCCATTCTCGACGCCTGGGTCGCTGGAGACCGTCGGGCGATGAAAGAATATTTGCGGCATTACCGGATACCGCCCGTTGTCAACGCCCCAATCCACCGCGGTCATGCTGAGAGGCCGGCGAGTGCCGGCAAACCAACCGCTGACCGCCACAGCCGGGCGGGCCGGGGCTGATCCCGGCCGCCCACTTAAAGGAGGGAGCGATGTGGAAGGCACACAGAATCCCCACGGCCTGGAGGGTCGTCGCCATCTTGAAGCGCAGGGCGAGGGCGAGTGTAACCGAGGAGCGAATCTGCGACTTTGTGGACCTGATGACCAACCCGCTCACGCTCCTGGTCGCCCTGGCGGTTATGGTCGTTTTAGCGCTTATCTCCGCCCCCATTTACTGGAGGTAGGGCCATGGCGAGGCACCTTATGATTTCCATCATCCTTTTCATCGCCGCCTTGGTCGGCGTCATCCTGATTATCGAGAGCGTGACCTACGGCGACGAGCAGGACCGCCGCCGCGTGGACCGGGCGGAGATCCGCCGCCTAATGGAATACCACGGGACGGACTGTATCACGGAGAAAGACGGGGTCCTGTACTTTGAGAGGGACGGGAAGCAAATCAGGATTAGGAGGGAGCCATGACACAGTTACAGGAACGCATCATCAAGGCATGGCAGCGCGACCGCTCGCGGGAGTACGGCGAGATCGCGGCAATCGCGGGGGCGTCCGAATCCCACGTCCAGAGAACGGTGGCCAAGTATGGGGGCGACCCCTCGCGGAAACTGACGCCGGCTTGGGCGAAACGGGAGCCGAAGAAGCTGGTCCGGGTCCGCTGCCTGGGGCCGATTGCCAAGGAGCATTACATCATGGTCGAGGACCCGAGGCGGCAGCGACTATGCCCCGCCTGCAAGGGCATCAACGCGGAAAGGGCCGGATACTGCGAGAGCCACAGCCTGTATTTCGGGAGGGGATGAAATGACACAGACCGCCCTGGATTTCACGAGGCCGAAGCCGGACGCCCTGTTCAAAAGGGGGAGCCAAAACTGCCGAGTCTATGAGCGGTTACTCGCGGGTCCGGTGGACAATGGGGAACTGCCCCGGAAGATGTTCATCAACAAGTACACGTCGCGGATTAGCGACATCCGCAAGGCCCTGCGCCCCTACCTGATGGACGTTCGGGCCGACGCGGACCCAATCGACCGGAGCCGGGTTGTGTATCGGCTGGTGGGATAGGGGGTTTTATGGAGAAAGTGCGACGGTTTAAGTTTCTGAGGGACGGGCTGCGGTCCGACTACAACGGCTATCAGTGGGAAATTGGCGTGTGGCAGAAAACGGAATGCAAGGAATTATGCCACGGATTCAACTGTTCGCGCCGCATTGTTGATGCAATGCAGTATGTATCAGGCGAGATTTTAGCAGAGGTTGAGGTACGGGGGACGCATTTTGATGACAAGGACAAGTCCACACACGCCGAAATGAGGATTATCAAGGCGTTGAAATGGACACAGGCTGATAGCGTCAGCCTTGCGATTTACGCGGCACGGCTGGTGTTGGATGTGTACGAGTCGGCGTACCCCGGAGACGACAGGCCCAGGATAGCTATTGAGGCCGCAGAGCGTTGGCTCGCAGACCCATCCGTGGAAAATCAGGCTGCTGCCGGGGATGCTGCCGGGGCTGCCGAGGCTGCTGCCGGGGCTGCTGCCGGGGCTGCCGGGGCTGCTGCCTGGGCTGCTGCCGGGGCTGCCGGGGCTGCTGCCGGGGCTGCTGCCGGGGCTGCCGGGGCTGCTGCCTGGGCTGCTGCCTGGGCTGCTGCCGGGGCTGCGATAGAATCATACCTCCTGTCTCGGTTGGATCAAATGGAGGAGTGGGCATGAGCAACGAAATGATGCCATGCGACCAGAACTGCACACGCGACATGGACGGCATCTGTGACCCCCGCTGCCGGGAACGGTGGGCGGACATCATCGATGCGGAGCAGGCCCAAGCCAAGCAGGAACGCCGGGCGCATCTGAACGCGCTGCTTGCACGGTGGGCGCAATGGAACCGGATTAACAGCATCGCACGTAAGGCGTGCGGGATGGAGGCAACATGAAAATCTTCAAGCTCTGGAAGTGGGAATTTGCCATCGTGTGGGACTTCTCGAAGTACCACGTCTCGAAGAATCCGGTGAGGAAACCCAAGTATCCGGCCAAAGGAGAATAGCATGGAGCCCGGAATCTACCCGACTATGAGCCATGCGGAGTATCACGCGATAACGGGCCACGTCAGCAATTCGTACTTATCAAGGCTGAACATCTGCCCCGCCGCCGCTCGTATCCCGCAGGAGGAAACCCCCGCGATGGCACTCGGGAAGGCGTTCCACAGTTACGTTCTGGACGGCGAGGATGCCTTTTACGGGGCGTTCGCGGTCGCGGAGGACATCGACGACAGGCGCACAAAGGCGGGAAGGGCCGCATTTGAGGCTTTCTCAGCGAAGAACAAGGGCAAGGAGATCATCACTCGGGCCGACCTCGACAAGATCGTGGGGATGGATGCGGCGATAAAGGCACACCCCGTAGCCCGGAATCTGCTTGCCGGCGGGATGAACGAGGTTTCAATATTCTGGGTTGACCCGTTCTCCGGTCTGCCGTGCAAGGCAAGGCCGGATCACATCTTCGATGCCGTCCTTGTGGATTTGAAAAAGACACGGGACGCCTCGGAACATGGCTTCCGAAATTCCATCCTGAGGTACGGCTATCATCGGCAGGCGGCCTTTTACTGCGACGGGATGACGAAACTCACAGGCAAGCGCCACGACACGTTCGCGTTTATCGCCGTGGAGGACGTTCCCCCGTACCGGATCGGCGTCTATACCCTGTCGGAAGGTTTCATGGACTACGGGCGGAACGACTATCAATTCCTGATGGCGCGTGAGTCCCGCTGCCGAGCGAGCAACGAATGGCCGAACTATACGAGCGCGGAAGTGATGGAATTGGAACTCCCGCGCTACCTGGCGGCGTCATAGACAACACAACACACAAGGGGGAGGAAATTATCATG
>JBAZDQ010000118.1:0-4474 GCA_041654355.1 Bacteroidales bacterium | reverse complement strand
GCGGGGCCTGGGACGTGGTCCCCGCCCTGCTCGACGTCCACGCCCCGCGGGGCGGGCCCAGAACTCTTGATCCCGCTGAGGTCGGTGTCGTGCTCGATGGCTACGTCCACGACCTGGCGATCACTGGGCAGCAGCACACCGTCTCGATGCTCTCCGAGCGCCTATCCCTCCACCTGCACCTCCCGTTGGGAGACTGTCCCCATGAGTACGAGCCCCCCCTCGTCCCCGCCTCCGCCACCCGCCCCACCCTCGACTGAGCTGTCCGAGGCCCTCACCTCACCAGGGAGGCAGCTCACCCTGCGGGCGCAGGTCGAGGCAGAGGTCAACGCCGAGGTTCTGCTCGCGCTCGCCGAGGTCTTGGTGGGGGTTCGACGGGAGGCGTTCGCTGCGCTCGACTCCCCGGTCCTCGTGGCGGGCGGCGGGCTCTCCCCGTTCACTCTCGGCGCGGTGCTGCGGATCTGGGACCGGTTCGTCGAACGAGCCGGAGCTGCGCTGTGGCGCTCCCAGCAGACCCTGACCCACACCACGGCGCGCGGGACGACGCCCGCCCCCTCCGGCCCGTCCTCGCCGTCCCCTTCGGCACTTCCGACGATCCCGCCCTCGATGATCGGCCAGACCGCCGCCCAGCGGCTCGGGATCACCGACCCCTACCTCGTCGCCACTCTCGACCGGATCTCGGCCATGGATCTCCCGTCCCAGATCCACTCCTCCGTGGTCAACGTGTTCACCGAGGCGACGCAGAGCCGGTGGAACCGGAAGACGATCAGGGAGGCGTTGTTCACTGCGCTCGACCCGAACAGCGGCGTGATGCAACGCGAGCTGGACGCCGACGGCGGGCTCGACTCCCGAGGCGTGAGCTGGGAGTCGATCGCCGAGAGGCTGGCACGGACCGAGTCCACCGCGTTGTTCTCCCACCTGACCGAGACCGAGATCGCCCGGATGAACTACCCGGGTAAGCGCTGGGTCGCGGTGCGGGACACCAGGACCCGCTCGGCCCACGCTGCGGTCAACGGGACGGCCGTCCGTGTCGGGGAGGCGTTCATCGTCGGCGGGTATTCGATGCAGTACCCCGGAGACCCAGCGGCTCCCCACTCCCTACGGGCTAACTGCCGGTGCATCCTCGTCGGTCTGGGGCGTTCTTCCGCTCGCTCTGCCGGGATCCGTTGATCGGGCATTACCCTGGCGGCATGCTTCAGCCGCGCTCGCCCCGCCTCACTACCTACGCCGCCGCGCCGGGCGCGCTGGCGACGGCTCCCGCCCCTGTGGAAGTCACGGCCACCCGGACCCTCCCGCAGCGCTGGCGAGGGGCGATCGGCTTCGAGAACCAGATGACCGGCGACGGTCGCATGATCGAGCGGAACGCTCTCATCTGGGAGCTACCGTGGCCGCTGCGCTTCGTCCTGGAGGACGTCGGTCAGCACAGCGGAGCCCAGAGTGTCGGGACCGCAGAGAGCGTGCTGCGCCGGCCGAACGGCGAGCTGTATGCCGAGGGCACCTTCGATCTCGGGAGCGCAGCGGGGCGAGAGGCAGCACGGCGGTCCCTGGAGACCCAGGGCGGGATCGGCGTCTCGATGGACCTCGACTCCGTGACCTTCGAGATCCGCATCGCCGGTGACATCTTCGCCCAGCTCGAAGCCCAGCTCGCCGACCTCATGGCCGATCCCGACGACATGCCCGAGGAGGACAAGGTCCCCAAGCTGGAGCGGGACGCTGAGGGAAGAGTCACGATCATGAAGGTCTCCCCGGACGACGAGGTGCAGGTCACGACCTCCGCCAGGATCCGGGCCGCCACGATCGTGGACATCCCCGCGTTTGCCGACGCGCGGATCTCGGCCGACCCAGACAGCCTGGTCGAGGTAGGTCCCCTCGACGAGGGTGCAGCGCTCGCTGCCGGCGGATCTCCGGCCCTGCCGATCGAGCCCCCTGCCGAGTGGTTCTCCGCGCCTCGGTTCTCCTCCCCGACCGCTCTGACGATCACAGACGAGGGCCAGGTGTTCGGCCACCTCGCGCTGTGGGGGACCTGCCACATCTCCCACGCAGGGAGCGGAGAGTGCGTCACCCCGCCACACAGCGCAGCTGGGTACGCCTACTTCCACACCGGGGCGATCCGGACCCAGGGCGGGACCGAGATCCCGGTCGGCCACCTCACGCTGGACACGACGCACGCGAACCTCGCGGCCAGCCCTGCTGCGACCCTCGCCCACTACGAGAACACCGGGGCCGTCGTCGCTGACATCGCCGTGGGCGAGGACTCGCACGGGATCTGGGTAGCGGGCTCCCTACGCCCGTCGGCCACCCCCGATCAGATCCGAGCGCTGCGAGCGGCTCCCCTCTCGGGGGACTGGCGGCAGATCGGCTCGAACCTGGAGCTGGTGGCGGCGCTGGCCGTGAACGTGCCGGGCTTCCCCGTTCCCCGCCCGGCCGGCATGGTCGCCTCCGGGGCGATCACCTCGTTGGTCGCGGCCGGGATGGTCACCCATCACAGCCTCCCCGCGGTGGCGGTGGCTGCCCTGTCCTCGGAGGATCTGCGCTACCTCAAGTCGCTGATCTCCCGGGAGCGTCGGAACGAGGCACGCGCTATCCGGCGGTCGCCTGCCCCCACCGACGACCTGTCCGCGCTCGCCCGGCGGGTGCGGCTCACCACCCTGGCGGCACGAGTTCATCAGGAGGTCTGATCATGGGCTGTGGTTGCAGCAAGGGCAAGCGCGTGAAGCCGATCGTCACATCCTCGAAGTCGACTCCCACATCCTCGGTGAAGTCCCCCACCTCTGCGGCCACCCCCGCCGGGAGTGCCCGCACCTCGGCAACGGCCGCGCGCACCTCCTCGTACGTCCTGCAGATGGCCTCCGGTCACATCCAGCGTTACCGGACACAGCTCGAAGCCGAGGCCGCTCGGGTGCGATTCGGCGGAGACGGAACGATCAGAGAGCGCTGAGACGTGTCTGGGTACACTGCCTGCATCTTGTGGTGCTGGCAGTAGGGCCGACCTCGTCTTGATCATCGACGAGGAGGCTCAGATGAACACCCGTATCGGGCGTTCCACCTTCACCGCCCACTTCACGAACTACGAGGACCAGACGGGCTCCGGCACCGGCGCGTCGGGGTCCGAATTCGTGATCCCCGAGAACTTCGCGACCCTCGACAACACCGCGCTGGTCGAGTTGCATGGCGAGGCCGTACGTCATTTCGACTCTCTGTACGGAGACGGACAGGGCCTGACGACCGAGGACTACGAGACCCTGTCGGCGCTGACCGACGGGATCGAGTCCCTGGCCATGGAGCTGAGCAGCCGCCGGACCGCCGAGGCCGAGCGTGCGAGCGCAGCGTCGGAGCTGGCTTCCCGGGTGCACGGCAACGACTCCACCAACGACTCCGAGGGTGACGGCGGCGGAGACGCCGACGCTGATGCTGATGCCGGCGGAAACGCCCCTGCCAATGGTGACGCCCCTGCCGATGGTGACGCTCCTGCCGACGCGGCTCCCGCTGGCGACGTCGTCACGAGCCCGGAGGGTGCGGCTGAGTCTCTGGCCGCTGCTACTCAGGCTCAGCCCCGTGGTCCGGTCCGGGTGAACCTGGCTCGGGTCGCCTCTCGGCAGGCCCGCACTCCCGCCCCGCAGGGCAACCCCACCCCGTCCCGGATCCAGGACGTTCTCGTCGCCTCCGGTGAGGCTGGCGGGTACGCCGCTGGTCAGGGCCTGGACTGGATGGACGTCGGGCGGATCGTCGACCGGCGCCTGGGCGGGTACAACCACGCGGCGTTCGCTGCTGCTGCTCGCGCTGGCCGCGCCATGCGCCAGCAGTTCTCCGTGGCCTCGGTGCGCAAGCCCTTCTCCTCGGATCTGATCGTTCGGAGCAATGACCCCCAGCACGTCGAGGAGGTCATGGCTCACGCGGCCGACGAGCGGCGTCTCCCCGGCGGTTCCCTGGTCGCCTCGGGTGGCTGGTGCGCTCCCTCGACCACGCTCTACGACCTGTTCGAGATCGAGAGCCGGGACGGCCTGTTCTCCCTGCCGACCATCGGCGTCACCCGCGGCGGGATCAACTTCACCCCGGGCCCGAACTACGCGACGATCTATGCCGCTGTGCCCGGGTTCGACTACTCCGAGGCTAACGACATCGCGGGCAACTACGACGTGGACGCCGATGGCGTCGGCGACGGCACCACCGGATTCAAGCCGTGCTACAAGGTCCCGTGCCCGGAGTTCGAAGAGGTCCGCCTGCGGACCGCTGGCCTGTGCATCCAGGCAGGGTTGCTCCAGGCCCGGGGGTACCCCGAGGTCATCTCCCGGACCGTGCGTGGCGCGCTGATCGCCCACGACCACCGGATGAGTGGGCGGATCGCTGCGGCGGTGTGCACCGGGTCGACGGCGGTCACTTTCCCGGTCGACACCGTTGGTGCGACGGCTCCGCTGCTCGATGCGATCGAGAAGCAGGTCGAGCACTACCGGTACATCCACCGTCTCGCCCGTGGCCG
>JBAZDQ010000117.1:0-4478 GCA_041654355.1 Bacteroidales bacterium | reverse complement strand
GGCGGGACGCCTCCCGCGCCATCCGTGCCGCCCCGGCGGCCATCCAGAACGCCCCCCGGTCAGTGCAGCAGGCCACCCGGCAGATCGTTCGTGCCCACGCCCCGATCATTCAAGGTATCCAGCGGGACGCGAGTGCCGCGATCCGGACCGTGGGCAGAGCGGCCGCCCCGCGGCAGGCCGCCCCCCGGATCGCCGGGACCCCCTCCCCGTCGCCGGCCCGGGCGCCCCTCTCCTCCCAGCAGCGGTATGACCGCTACGCTCAGGACGCTCAGCGGTACCAGAACAACCCTGCCCACACCCGGCTCCCCCAGCTCATCGCACAGCATGAGACGGCGGTCAAGCAGTATGGGATCGACCCCCAGCTCCGGCAATATGAACAGAAACTCAGTGCTTACAACGCCCAGGTCAACGCCGTGGGTCCGAACCCCTCTCGCGCCCAGGCAGAGACTGTTGCCCGCCTTCAGTCCATGCAGCGAGAGTTAGAGGGGATGCGGACTTCGATCGACGCCCGCAAACGACAGGAACTCGCCGGGATCCGGGTGCTTGAAGCGAATATTCGGATGATGGGCGCCCCCCTGCAGGGGGAGTACCAGCGATTACAGGCCGAAGAGCAGGCGCTCACCGCCGCCGCAGCCCCCCAGCAACTCACCGGCGGGTCGGGCGGAGGATCCGGGGGGCGGGGGGGTTCTGCCCCGCAGACAGGAAGCCTCACTTCGTTAGGGTTCTTCGGGTTCGCGGAGCAGCAGAAGCGGGCCGCCGACGCCGAGCTCCGGAAGATCGGCGGGGAGGGAAAACCGCCAAGCCTCCCGGCATGGACTCCCGTGCAGGACACCTTCTTTCAAGGGCTCTATTCCCATCCCGTATTGAAGACGGTTCAGATGGGCCCCGCAGGGCTGGCTGGCGAGATGGCGGCCAGCCATCTGGTCAACCGGAACCTCGCTCAGGAGCGGGCCGAGGTCATGACTGGGTTTGTTCGGGGCGAGTATGAAGGGCTCCGGGAAGACCCCAAAACCGCCATCGGCTCCTTTGCTCTGGGGCTCGTGGTGCCCGGGGTCGGGAAGGCCGTCCCCTGGGTCGGCCGGACGGCGGCCAAGGTCGTCGGCCCGAAAGTCGCTGCGGCAGCGGCCCCGTATCTCCCGAAGATCGGGAAGGCGGCGGGGATCGGGCTGACCGGGATCTATGGGGGGTCGGTTGGGGTCCGGCTCCTCGAACCCGACGAGCAGGGGTTCTCCCCGACCGCGCCTCTCATCGCCGAGCGGGCGGGGCGGATCACCTCGACGGAGATCCTCCCCGCGGCAGCCGGGTGGGGGCTGGCCTCACGCGGAGCGGCCCCCCTTCTCAAGAGCGCCACCAGCACCCTGAAGAAGGCCGGAACAACCTTGAAGAACGCGGGGCGATCCTCCAGACCCGGCGTTCAGAGCGTCACCCGGCCACAGGCCCCGGAGTGGACCCGAACCCTTGATCTCTCCTCCCCGAGCCCCGACCGGGTCGTGCAGACCCCGCAGACCCTGCTCCTGCCCGAACGTGCGGGGCCCGTGAGAGGTGCCCCCGCCAGCACCCTTGAACCCCGGGCTCTCCCGGCTTCCTCTGTCCGCACGGGGTCGCCTTCGTCCCCCTGGGGATCGTATGACGACTACTATCAGAACCGGCTCTCCGACCTCTTGGCGGAGCGGGGGATCTCTCCCCGCTCTTCGGTGATCCCCGACGACGCCATTCAGGCTGCCCGAAGTTACGCGGGTACCCGGGTTCGGATCGATACCGAAGTTGATGCCGCCCTCCAGAGCGGAACCCCCTACTCCGGCACCCGCCGGGGAAGCCGCGGGAGGGGCACGGTCACCCCTCCAAAGACCGGGAACGCGTACATCGACACGGCGGTATCCCGGTCTGCTTCCCGGCGGACCGGCGGCCCCTCTGTCGTAGAACCGTCTCCCTGGGACAACTACGATTACTACTATCAGAAACGCCTTGATGAGCTCCTGGCCGAGCGGGGGATCTCCCCCGGCTCCCTGGTGATCCCCGACGATGCCGTTCAGGCGGCTCGGGCGTATGCGGGGGACCGGGTTCTGATTGACACGGAGGTCTCCGCCGCGATGCGGGCGGGAGCCCCTGTCAAGGGATCCCCGAAGGCTCCCTCGAGGGGGGCCCAGACCCCTCCAAAGACTGGGAACGCCTATATCGACACAGCGGTATCCCGGCGGAGCGGGGCCCCATCTGTCGTAGAACCATCTCCGTGGGACAGTTACAATTACTACTATCAGAAACGCCTCGAGGAACTCCTGGCCGAGCGGGGGATCTCCCCCGGCTCTCTGGTGATCCCCGACGATGCCGTTCAGGCGGCTCGGGCGTATGCGGGGAACCAGGTTCTGGTTGACACGGAGGTCGCCGCCGCGATGCGGGCTGGATCCCCCGTCAAGGGATCGCGGAAGGCTCCCTCGAAGGGGGCTCAGGCTCCCCCGAAGACCGGGAACGCGTACATCGACACGGCGGTATCCCGGCGGAGCGGCGGTTCTTCTGTTCTGGAGCCCTCTCCCTGGGACAGTTACGATTCCCACTATCAGAAACGCCTCGAGGAACTCCTGACGGGGCGGGGGATCTCCCCTGGCTCCCCGGTGATCCCCGACGACGCTATTCAGGCTGCCCGGGCGTATGCGAGGGGCCAAGTTCTGATCGACACGGAGGTCTCCGCCGCGATGCGGAGCGGAACCCCCCTCCGAGGGACCCCGAAGGCCCCCTCAAAGGGGTCTCAGGCTCCCCCGAAGACCGGGAACGCTTACCTCGACATGGCAGTGTCCCGATCTGCTTCCCGGCGGAGCGGCGGTTCTTCTGTTCTGGAGCCCTCCCCCTGGGACAACTACGATTACTACTACCAGAAACGCCTTGATGATCTCCTGGCCGAGCGGGGGATCTCCCCTGGCTCTCTGGTGACCCCCGACGACGCCATTCAGGCCGCCCGGGGGTATGCGGGGGACCGGGTTCTGATCGACACGGAGGTTACCGCCGCGATGCGAGCGGGAGCCCCCGTCAAGGGATCGCGGAAGGCTCCCTCGAAGGGATCTCAGGCCCCCCCGAAGACCGGGAACGCCTACATCGACACAGCGGTATCCCGGCGGAGCGGGGGTTCGTCTGTCCTGGAGCCCTCTCCGTGGGACAGTTACGATTCCCACTACCAGAAACGCCTCGAGGAACTCCTGGCCGAGCGGGGGATCTCCCCCGGCTCCTCGGTGATCCCCGACGACGCTATTCAGGCGGCCCGGGCGTATGCCGGGAACCAAGTTCTGATCGATACGGAGGTCTCTGCCGCGATGCGGAGCGGGAGCCCAGTATATACCCCGCGTAGTGCAACCGGGGGGGTTCAAGGTGTCCCCCCGTCTCTCCCCCGCCCCGCACCGGGGCGGAGGATCGCGGCACCGACCCCCCCTGCCTCCCTCCCAGTTAATGCCCGGTTCCCGGCTCTTGCCGAGAGGGCTGGCCCGTCTGGCCCCCCTTGGGTTTCGAGTGTCCGGCCGGTGATCGACGTTCGGAACCTCATCCCCCCCTCTCGTGGGGTCGAGGTAGACGACCTGGTCTCCGTCCTGCGAAGCGCCCCAGTTAAGGGCCCGACCCCCAAGGCGACCTCAAGAAGGTCTCCGCAGAAGACCCCCCCGGCGTCCGGTGCTCAGCGTCCGGGGTCCGGGCAGGTTCTCCAGTTCCGGGAGGCCCCGCAGGTGCTTGACGTTCGGCCGGTGATCGACGTTCGGAACCTTGTCCCCGAAGAAGGGATTGCCGGGTTGAAGGTGGATGTGTCGAACCCCAAAACGATCAAGGTGCCTGTCCTTCAGGAGTCCCAGCCGGTTCCCCCGAAGACCAAGTCCCGGGTCTTTCAGTGGTCCACCCCGATCCCGGCCCCCGTATGGCTGACCCCCCGTCTGATTCAGGACGAACTGGGGGAGGAGGCCACCCGACAGGACCCGCGTGTGGGGGGAGTTATCCCGGGCATCCAGGCCCTCCCAGTGGTTCGGACGCAGGAGACCCCCCGCACCGTCCTGAAAATCGCGGCCCCGATCCAGAGCGTGGGCCCAGCCTCCATCATCACCCAGACGCCGGACACGGCGGTTACGCCCGTGACGATTCCCCTTACCGCCGTGACTCCTACGACGGTTCTCGACACTACCCCCACCTCGATCATCACCCCGATCTCGGTCCTGACTCCTACGCAGGTGTTCCCGCCGCTCCGCCCCCCGGGCATATCCCCCCCACTCGGCCCTCCGACCACGGCGCCCCCGATCACCAAGACCAAGATCCCGAACGAACCCCCAAAGAAGAAGAGTAAGCGCCGCCGCAGAAAGCCTGGTGAGAAGGACCACTGGGAACTCGGCCCGGCCCCCGGCCTCGAGGAGATGTCCCTGCTGACCTTCGGCGCCCCGTCTGTGGGCGTCGGCGGCGCCCCCGCCCCCGCTCCGGCCCGGGCGAGCCCGGGGAGCCCCGGCTCGCTCCTCTCC
>JBAZDQ010000116.1:0-4510 GCA_041654355.1 Bacteroidales bacterium | reverse complement strand
TGGAAAGTTGCCCGATGCGAACAGCAATGGCAACAATCGGGTAATATCGGCTAAAAACACGGTTAAAAAGGCGTTTGCGCTGGCCGAACAGGAATACGATGTTGGTGCGTGTGAAGTCTACCTTGACGGAATCGTAATGCGCGGATTGACGGGCGGTATCACTGGTTTTGTTCCGATTGCTGTCAGCGCGAACAGTAACGACGCCGACGAAATCGTAAAGGCTGTGGCCGAAGTAACTACGACAAAAGAAGTCCGAGTTTCGCTTGAACCCGTGCCGCGAATTCCAGCGACCGAAGATTCTGTGTCGTGTTGGACGGTTGACGGTGAACTCTACAAGTCGTTGCAGCAACCTTCAAACATACTTGAAACGAACCCTTCCACACCCGATTGTTTCATGTACAATCGAAACGCCAACGCTTTTGTGGGATGTGACACCATAGACGACCTTTGTGTCGCCATAGGGTCAATACACACCGACGCCGTAGAAAAGGCCGTAGAAGACAAGCCAGCGCCCCGCAAAGGGTATCCAAAGAAACAATCCGATTACGCGGACAAAGAACAGTACAAATACCCCATTGAAACCGAGTCTCACGTCAAGGCGGCGCTGTCCTACTTTGGCAATCCCGACAATCGGAAGGCGTACAGCGAAAGCCAGCAACGGGAAATCGCGCGGCGGATTCTGTCTGCGGCGAAGCGGTTTGGAATAGACGTTGACGACCAATCCGAAGTTGGTAAACTGGCAAGGCCCGTAGCAAAGCAAGGTTAGGGCGCAAACATGAAAGTATCCATCACCGAAGACTACCCCGGCGAAATGCGCGAAAAGGCCGATGAGCTTATGGCCCGTGTTGCGAAAGCCTGTGGCGCGGAGTCTGCTTGCGCGTGTGGCGGCAACTGCGGCCATGTGGAAAAGGCCGTTGCGGGGAATAAGCGCCAGCCAGCCGGAGCCGTCAAGCCCGACGGCGATGAAACCCCGTTCCAATTCATAAAGGACATACGCAAGCGGGCGCATGACTTGGGCGCACACACGCAAGACAACATCATTGCAGGTGTCGTTCGATACTTGGAGCAAACGCAACAATGAAGCCACTGACAACCGATGACCTAAACAGAATCCGCGAAATCGTATCAGACAACTGGATTGCGATTGGAATTACCACCTATGGTGTAGAGCATACTACCGCGACCCGCGATGCCATACACCGGATGGTAACAAGCGGGATTCTGGCGCAAGAGGCCGAAGCTGCGGTTGACTTGGTTCGCGATGCTTACGTCTTTGGGTTCATGCGGCGACGGTTGGAACAGGAAGGCGTCAACATCGAAAAGTTAACCTCCGACCAATTCTACAACATCCTGAATACCACTCCGATGCCTTTGCCACAAGCCAAAATCAACGCCATTGAATATGCAAAGAAGTGGGGCGGCCAGTACGTCAAAAATATGGCCGACCGTTCGGCGGCAAGCGTTGTGCGAAAACTGGCCGAACTGGACGACGATGCCCGCCAAATGGAATTCGTAGGAAAGAAAACGGCGGAAGCAATCAAAAACCGCTGGTCGCCGCGCCAACTGTCTAACATGCTGCGTGAAGAAACCGGGAACGCCTTGCAGGATTGGGATAGGGTTGCCGTCACCGAAATTCAAAATGCCAACGAGAATGGATATGCCGACGAATTGGTAAACACGTTTGGCGAAGACGTGTTGGTTGCCAAGTTGACTAATCCCGACGCTTGCCCGGAATGCAAGAAACTCTACACCGACCCTGAAACGGGAAAGCCTAAGATTTTCAGGCTTGCCGACCTGAAAGCCAACGGCGACAACATAGGCCGTAAGCGGTCGCAATGGGTCGCAACGCTAGGTGTAATCCATCCCCGTTGTTTTTGTACGCTTATCTACGTTCCCAAGGGATTCGGGTTCGACGACCGCAACGAATTGTCACCCATTACCACAATCAAACGCTGAACACAAGCCTTTTCTTTACACCGCCTTTTGCGTGTAAAAAAGCGACGGCTATACTTGAAAGTAGGTAACAGACTGCGGGTGCAGGACTATGACCCCAACCGGAGTGGTAAATCGCAATCTTTTGGACGAAAAGAACGTCAAAGTTCTGTTTTCCATGAGTGTCGAAGATACCAGTACGGAAAAGGCATCCAACGGCGAAGACAAGAAACTGAAATTTCGCGGCACGGCGTCAACGGAAGCGCGTGACCTGCAAGGCGAAACGCTTTTGTCTGACGGGCTGGACTTCAGTTACTTCATTAAACACGGTTGGTTCGACGATGAACACTCCAAGGCCGCTGCGGATGGGCTTGGGGTTCCGACGCTCGTTGAAGTCAGGGAAGCGGAAGGAAAGAAGTTTGTCTACGTCGAAGGCTACCTGTTTGACACGCCGGAAAATCGCAAACTGCACAATCTGATGAAGGCCGTCAAGAAAGCCGGTAGTCGCAGGTTGGGGCTTTCGGTTCAAGGGCCGGTCATTCGACGTGCGGGGTTGGATGGAAAGACGGTGGCGCAGGCGTGGATAAAGAATATCGCCATTACGCGCAACCCGGTCAATCCCGAAACACAACTGGAAGCGATAGAAAAGGCGCTTGGTACGCTAAAAAAGGCTGTCGGTGATGAATCAATCCCGATGTCCGGCGGCAGTGGCAACGCTTCGATGAATGTAGGTGCTGACGCGGGTTATCCCGTGCCGACATATTTGGGCGGCGGAAAAGCAAGCGCGTTGATGAAACAAGAGCTTGTGACCGCTAATGACGGATCTTCGGCCAGCAAAAGGGCCAAAGGAAAAAAGATGAAAAAGAAGGTTTTTACACAAACTGAATGGGACGGCATGTCCGATGAAGTCAAGAAAAGCCTTTCCGATGCTTTTGAACAGGCCGGTGTTGAGCTTGAAGTAGCCGCCGACGCTGTTGTTGAGCCGGACAAGGTTAACGCCCCCGATGCCGCACAAGGCGCTGTTGACGGTTATTTGGCAGATGGTACGCCGGTTACCGACACGTCGCACTTGACTGAAGCCAACACCGATACTGAAAAGGTTGACGGTGTTGCGAAGTCTGTCCATGAACAGGCCGACGAATTGGTGAAGGCGCTTGGCGATGCCCGCGATGTGCTGATTGCTGGTGGACAGCTTGAATCGTTTACAGCGGATCAAGTTGCGTCGTTTGGGGAAGCAATCTCCGCGCACACCGCGGCGATTAACTCTACCCGTGATGTGTTGGAAAAGTCCATGACGCTTGCTGGAATCCAGAATGAACGCATTTCTGGGATTGAAGGCAAGTTTGACGAGGTGTTGAAGGGAATCAACGCTGCGCTGGAAGGTTTTGTGGCCGCGCAAAGGGTTCCCCAAATTACCAAGTCCGTGACAGATGCCGCGCAGCTTCAGGCCGTGCAGCACCCGAATGAGATCCCGTCTGCCGGGCAATCTCTCACAGCAGTGGAAGCTGTTGATGTTATCGAAAAGGCGCTTAAAGAGGTTGGCAACGATGTTGTGAAACATCAAAGGTTGGCGACACTTTGCACCGAGGTTTCGATTAACGGGCTGAGTGTTGACAAGGATGTTCTCGAAAAGGCAATCGCTGGTTAGTTGCTTGGATAGCACAAACCTTTTGCGAATTGACAACAGGAGAAAATAAAATGAACGTATTTGGTGTTGAGAATTTTGGACTTAATGCCGGTTTCGACGGGCTTAACGGCCAAGACCCTAAGTTCTATCATGGTCTTCCCGCCCTTGAAGAAGTCCGCAAGGCTATGGACGCGGGCCACGGTGTTCCGACGTATGCCGGTGGCGGTACAGCTTCGCCCCTGTTTCGCCAAGAAATCATCGATCAACTGATCGTCCAGACCGAACATGTCGGCATGGCGCGGTTTTGGAATCAGGTTTGGAAGAACTCCAAGCCCGCGAACAACACCGTTGTTGAATACCGTAAGCAGACCGGCGTTGGCGATCCCTTTGCCAACATTTCGCAGGCTGAAGGTTCGGCCGGGCCGACCATCGATTCTACTTTCACAACCCATTACCAGAAGATGCGCTGGATTGCCGAACAGCGTTCCATGACGATGGTCGCGGAACTGGTACAAAACTCGCTCGCTGCGGGTGGTTCCGTCAAAAGCCAGATTGTGCAGGATGCGAACACGCATATTTCCAACCGTCTCGAACAACTGATGTTCTACGGCGATTCCACGGTAAATAGTTACAGCATTGACGGGCTGAAAAAGTTTGTTACGGATGCTGTGAGCGCCAACCTGAACAACAATGCCGCGTGGCAGGTTGTTGACAAGCGTGGCGCTAACCTGTCCATGTCGGAAGTTGGCATGTCGCAGGTTGCTGTTCATGACAACGTGTTTGAACGTCTGGCGACCCAACTGTGGGCACCGACAATGGTCGGGCAAATTTTTGCCGATGAACACGGCGACCGCGTGAAGGCAATGTACAACGCCGGGCAGGAAATCCCGCGTCAGGCTGGCGCTGCTGTCAAGCAGATCCTTACTCAGATGGGCCAAGTTGACGTGAATT
>JBAZDQ010000115.1:0-4603 GCA_041654355.1 Bacteroidales bacterium | reverse complement strand
CGATGAGGGTCATCGTATGCTTGTGCGTGAACTGTTTCACGAGTTCGTCGGATTTGTGCACGATCACGAACTTCCGGACAAGCGAACACGACTCGAAGTCATCCATCTCTGCCGTATGGGAAATCACGATATAATAATCCGGGATACCACTTTCAATGAGAACCCCGCCCGCATTACTCAGGGCAAGAATAGGCTTGCCGAGAATTAACGTTGAATCGATACGGTCACACTGCATAGACATCTCTATTAACGTATTATCTACTACTTTAACACGAGAGGAACATCCTTTTATCTCCATAATGACCTCGAAAAATTAAATTGTGATAGCGGGGGAACCGCAGTACCGGTCATAAATTTCTTTCGCACGCTTGAAGTAAATCCGGTCGTTCCGCGCAACACTCTCCTCAAACGATGTGCGCTCACGAATTCCGAACTTTTCAAGCGCACCTTTTACGAGCGGGCGGGAACACCCCGACATCCGACAGAGATCGGCAATACTGTATTTCTGGAGAACGTAGTTCTCGACAAGCCAGTTTCGGTTGTTGATGTATTCGTTTGTGTTCCGTTTGATGTTTCTGTAGATCGGATGGTTTCCGGGGTTCCGCAACTCTTTTAACGTAATGCCATTATTCATCATAGCGTAGCGAAGAACGCCATACTGAACGTTCCGCTCTTTAGCAATATCGGCAAGCCGTTCGCCGTTATAGTACCGGGATGCAGCGGTTCGGACAAACTCGACATCACCGGTAAGCCGCTCTATCTTACCCACTTCCGGTTTATTCCGCAGTTCAGAGAGTCGCGTCACGCCATTGAACTTACAAACCCGGTTACATAATGTTACCGGGTTATACGCTGTTTCCGATGCAATAGTATTAAATGGACGTCCACTGGTTTTATACTCACGGGTCACGCGTTTCAGAACCTTTGCTGGTATCTCAACCCCCCGGCGTCCGAACCCCTTCTTTACCGACACCGGTGCATCTGAATCGGACGATGAAGTGGGGGAGTTCGGCATCTCGATCTCATCGACCGTTGTACTTTCATCGACACCGAGTCCTGCTGTGACACATGCCATCATCTCATGCTGTTTAACCGCTCCGGCAAGGTTGTCCAGTGATGCAATCCGGTAATGTGTTTTGATAGCACTGGAGAGGGTTGCGGAAGTACATCCCGTTACGTATGCCATATTAGCAATGGTATCATTTTTTGTTACATATCGTTTTGCAATAAATTGCAGGAAGGTTGGGTCGCCAATAAGAGTTTTAAATTTTCTCTTTTTGTTAATTTGTAATTTCGCGTTAACTCTGCCTGCAATCGTTTCAAAAGTGTCGGGTGTCGTGGAAAGTGCCATCATGGTATCATACCTTCATATACGCTAAATACGATTTTGCTGTTTTTGAATAAATAGTTTGCGATTTGTAGCAGATGTTGTGTTAATTGACCATTATACCGTCACCGACTATAGTATTCTTCCGCCTCCGCCATTGTCATGAAATCGTGATACGCGGCATCCCCACATGCAGCATCCTCACAGTAGACGGTCTTTGTCCGGGGATAATAAAAGATTCGCTCTCCCTTCACAATGTCCCGTCCACATTTCTTACACGTCGATTTAAACCTTGCAGTCGTCCAGTACGGATCGCCTGTGTATGATTTGGTTACTCGATATGGCATGTCATTCACCATGTTTGGTTTTCCCACCGATGTAATGTAAATTTCTCCCGGATGTTCCGGGTAATTGGTGCAACATCTTGCGGGTCAGCGTTTTCAAAGACGAGGTTGCCGTTAACCAGTGTGACCGTTATCGGCTCACCTATAGCATTATAGTTTTCCTGTCCATCCCATTCCGCGTGGTATACGATCATCCGCGATTTCTCTATTTGATCAACGAAATAAGACCACATGTTGCCATATAGAATTTTATCCTCATCTAAGATTGGCGATAGTAGTCTAAAGTCAAATAAATCGTCAAACGATGTATCACAGTGCATTATCTCATCGGTAATACCCTTGATGCGTGTCAGGTATTGTTCGGCATGCTCTTCGTGATGATTTGCATGGTATTGTTCCGCCTCTTCGACGCTTGGGAAAAATTGCTCGAAAATTTTCATCCCATTGGCATTACGTTTATTATAAAATGACCTATGGGTTATCGTGTTGATGTTATCCTGGTAGCCGTCACAAACTTCAACATAAATCCAATATTGAATAAAGTTTTTCGTGCGGCGAGCGTCCCGCCCACGAGATCCGCCATCGCGCAGATTGGTGATCGTGGCTTTCACTCGGAACAGGGGATTTTCAAATACCGTGAAGACCTTTTTTGGGGTTATGTGATGGTAAAACCCGTTATGATCCTGTTTAAACCGGTCGGGAAACCGTTCATGAAGGTCTGCAATAATAATTGGCCGGACGCATGCCTCCCACGCTGCACGAAAGCACCGTTCAAGTTCACGCACACATTCCAAAGATTCGTTTGACGCCTTACTCAGTTTCTTTTCGAACAATGTAATTTGATCAGTGAGAAGGGTTAACTGCTGTTTTACCTCGGCATACTTTGCATACGTATCGGCCATCGTATCTTTCTGGTTTGCCCGGTACGTTTTAAACTGTTCGTGGATTGCTTCGATGTTTCTGTCGGTCTGTTCTTTGAAATCGAGAAGTTCGTCTACGGTTTTCATTTGCATCACGTCCTTGTCAATTTTATTCATGGGTATCATACTCGATGCAGTTTGTGGTGCGCCCATCTGGTGACATATGCCAGTAACCCATCGGGCGACTGTGACACATCGTTGTCTGCGTACGGTTTATACGACCAGTTCTCACGTGCGTTGCTCTCCCATATCCATTTGACCGGTTTGGATTTGGCATCAACCTGTAGTTCTTTCAATCGGTACACGTAAAATTTGCCTTTGCGTTTGGTAATCTTTATCGCACCATGCATCTGGTTGCCTACATAGACCGTTACCATACGTTGTCACCGGGGTTATTCGGGATTGTATACATTCGTAACCCACTCACCATCGTAGTGGTTGCCATCGATAGTAACACCGTCTGTCATCGCGTAATCGATCATATCGTTCATAGCATCTTCACAATAGTAAGACGTCACCCGTTTAAAGAATTCGTCATCAGAAAGGAGAAGTTCATCTTTACTCAATGCCGGGTTACATACATAGTCGTAGTTGTCAAAGAATACGAACCCATATTGAGCACTGAATTCATCATCACACTCTTCGAGTTGTGCATTGGTAACGCACAGTTCAACGAACTTCATTCTGTTTAAGACTACACGGTTTGACATTTATATCACCATTCAATAGGTTATTCTTCTAATGCCTGGGTCAACACTGCAATAGATTCATCGACACCGTCGTTGAGCGCGTCAAAGAAATCAATGGTTATATTTCGATCCCGTTCATAATCGCCGGTGATCGGGAACGCCAGCAGTAATTTGTGCCGCATACCTTCATCTTCATGGATGAATCCGCGCATCCGCTCCATACCGAGCACGGGATCGAGCCCGTCTTCGACATCAGGGTTGAGGCCCCACGTCTGACGTTTGTTATACAGTTCCAGAAGAAGATCCCGCTGCAACGCCTCGGTTGGAAGGGGGTGCTGGAATACGGCACAGAAGAAATCGTCCATTACGGGGTAACACGCTTCACGGATAGCGGATCTATACACATCGCTCGGCATACCGGTGCGTATCCGTTCAAGTTGGAGTTCGGTGATCGTCCCGATCACGTGTGCAAATCGGGTGAGGTAATCTTTCCCGCTCCCCAAAACCCGAATCTTCTCCGGGTCGGCAAGTTCATAGTGGGTCAAACTACGGGCAAGATCCTGTCGCCGCATGTGAATGGCGTCCCGGATATGCTGGATCTGCTGGTGTTGTTTCTTATCTTCATCATCCCACTGTTTACGTTGTTCATCGAGTTCACACTTTACCTTGTATGTTTCCGCAAGGTAATCTGCATTTTCCTGATATTCCCGCCATTCATGCAGTTGTTCAGCACCAACATTTTCATCGGTTAACCAGTGTAAAAGTGCGGCGATATGTTCTTCCAACGACATTCCATCGTATAGCATTGTTTCCAATTTATTGTGGTAAGCGTCTTCATTATCATACATACAAGCAAGCATTATATTCAATTTATTCCGGGTCTGACGTGGAGAAGCGAGAATACTATCGACAATCGGGTCAGGTTCGCGGGTAAGTGAACCGGCGAATGCATCAACAAATTTGTCGAGAGTTCGAATGAACATTGTATAGCCATCACCTTCGTAGCCATCAAATCCTGCCGACGCTACAAGCCGAACCAGGGCATCGTCCCGCATCTCTTCGAGAAATGCGATTCGCTCCACTTCGTACCGACTGAGATCACGAGCGTTGTACCGAATATTCTGAATGCCGTCCTCGCGTTTCCGAACGTCCCGAATGCGTGCAAACAACGGACGGCAGAACCCGACTACGTACTGGGCGAGGTCGCGGTTTTCAACCCATCGTTCGGCGATCTCGGTGCAGTTCCGGGTTCGGTAGTTCACAATCTCGGTAAGGTGCAACTTGTATTCGGCATCCGGTTCATCATGATAGTAACACTCGCTA
>JBAZDQ010000114.1:0-4660 GCA_041654355.1 Bacteroidales bacterium | reverse complement strand
CAAGTACGCCGACACACTTCCGATGCACCTGGATAGAGGGTACGGCCGACCATGTGAATTGAATGCGGGCGACTATGCTTTGTTTGGCCAGACCGGCGTGTTCTCAATGTTGGGCAAATACCTTGCTGCGTTCGGAGCCTCTGAGTTTGCCAGAACACTTTACGATGCCCAGGGGCATAAACTTAAACACATCGCCGCCGATTACTCTATTGAGAGTCTTATCACAGAATATCACAACCGTGCGGACCTGGGAGCTGTAAGTATAGAAGACCATCGAGGTTTGGATATATCGGAGGCGCTTGGCTGCGTAGGCAGTTCGCCGTTCAAGTATGATCTGACAGTTGGTTTATTTACTCCACAGGAGACCACCCAGCAGCCCTTGTTCCGCTTCGAGCGCTATGAGGGATTGATTTCACTGGGCAATACAGAAACAGTCAGTGTGCCCTGCATTACTGGCGCCAACACAAACCCTGTAGCGGCATCGATTGCCGTATCGCAGGACAGCAAGGGCTACAATGGCGAACGCAGAATAGTCTCTGCCGACATAGTGGAGTTGAGCAAAACGCCAGTAATATATAAGCCGATAAAAAAGTCAGACGAAACAAAAGCTACGGAAGTACTGCAGCCTGGCGACTTTGGCGGTGCAGATTGGAAGGCCGTTAATGGCGTTACAGAGGATGACTATATCAGAAACTTCAGCGCAACACGAGCAGATGAACTGGAGTACAATGCTGCAGGGCATGATGCGCCACGTGTTGTCGCCCGCCCAAAATACTGGGCGGCAGAAACAAAGGCCAACATACAGAATAAGGCCGGGATAGCCGATATCCTGCCGACAGAACTGGAGCAGGTGGCTAGAACCACGCAGGAATACCCGCTGCCGGACTCCTTTGTGCTAACCGACCCGGCAACGGGCAGGGTCAAGACATACTATGCATCTGCATCGTTCTTCTCCCAGCTGCCCGACGGCTCTGTTGTTTTATCTGACGGGTATGGCAGTGAGATACGTATGTCCAGGGGTAACATCTATATAAGCTCTGCGTTGGACACATTCATTCGCCCCGGCAGGGATATGCTTGCTATGGTGCCAGGCAATGCCGTGGTGCTTGGCGGCGACAGTGCAACGCTGCACAGCTCGAATGGATTTGTAAAGATTAAGTCGGAAACAGACCTGGAACTACTTGGCGCCAATGGTGGCACAGGAAAGGTACTGCTGGAAAGCCGCAGTCTTGGCGCACTGGATTCCGATGCGGCTGTAAAAGGCCTGCATATAAAATCAGCATCTGACGTGGCCGTTACGGGATCTGACATGTATCTGGGACTCAACAAAGGCACATCGGACTCTAAAAGCGGTGCAAGCAAAGAAGCTGCTGGAACCATAGTGGTGGACAGTGCGGCTGGAAATCTTAACATAACCGGAAGCGCCGTTCGCGTATCTGGCAGCAGTCTGGTATTGTCATCTGTGACGCAGGGAGCGTGTGCTGTGCTGGCATTGTCGGGCGGCAGTGCATTCATGGCCTCGGCAAATACACAGTTCTCTGGAAATATACGGGTGGCACCGGCATCTGCAGCACCGGAAGAGTTCCTCACCGGATCAAACGGCATACAGGACATAACCGGTAACACGCCGGCGTCAACACAGTTTGAGTTGCAGGGTAATATGATGATCCAGGGCAGCGTCGGCATAAGCGGATCCATGCGTGCCGGACAGGTTGCAGCCACCGCCGGGGCATTCGACAATGCGTCGTCCACCACAGGGATGAAGCCCAGAACTCCAATCAGCTCTATGGAGCCTATAGAAGTGGACCAGGTGGATCTGGACTCGCTCAACACGATCACAGGCCTACATAAGACGGCGATAGCAGCATTGCAGGAGACACTTTTTAATGACTATTCCGTATACACCGCTGCGTTCGCGTACCCCGACTCTGCGGTATGGCGTGTGGCATCGGCATATCTGATGCCATCGATGCGTTGGCAGAGCATGTGTGGTGGAACACAGACGTGGTCTGAGCCCGAAGTATTGGATGCGGATGGAGAGGCTACTATGGTTTATCCCGGTATAACAGCATGGTCTGATGGCAATATACTTATGAAAGATTATAGTAATAGCAGCCTGGCGACAGGTTATATTACGAATCTAAAAACTTAAAGGAGCAGGAAATGGCGGAAAATCAGCTTATCGTGGAAGAGCCGAAGCTGGAAGGCAGCGCAGACCAGCAATTCGAACTGTGCCCGAGGTGCGGAACAAAAACAGAAGTAAAAACACAGTTGGCCCAGTCGGATGTAAGCGAATTCGTAGAGTGCGTACTTGCAGGAACAGGATATTCCAAGAGTTATCCGCTCTATGGTGGCGCACTTACCCTGACCGTATCTGCAATACGTACTACGGACCTTAAACTGTTTGCCGCCGTGTCGGGTAAACTGGCTGAATTGGAAAAGGTGGACAGCCTGGGGGCAATGCACGCTGCTGACAAGTTGCGGGTACTGCTGCAGATCAAACATATGTACAGTGCAACCTCCAGTATGGAAGATAAACAGCGCGATATGACGGCAGAACATGTCCTTAAGATCAGCGAAGGGCTGGAAAAAGGTATCCCTGCTGATACATTGCTGGACACAGTGTTTGTTGAGTCCTACAAACAGATGCCGCTGGCATTACTGTCCGGCACCATTGTAATGTTTTCAATGTTGTATAATAAACTGCTCAACAATGGTTTTGATTCAAATTTTTGGAAAAGCGCCGGAATCTGACATGTGTTGAAGCTCACTGTACCGGTGCTCTGGACTTTAAAGAAAAGCTGAATCAGCCTATAGGCGTATGGCGGCTGAAGAGCAAGTGGATTTATGACTATATAGAGCGTAAACGTAATATAAAGGCGCTGGAGTACGTCTGTGCATATAAACAGGCACCGCCAGAACTGCATGAACAGCTGGCTGCCTTGCTGTTGCCGGGCGACGGTGAAGGGTATAGGTCGGATCCGCTGAGCAGGTTCGGCTCTGGCGCAGCGGTTGACTCGTTCAACCCCAGTGAGCTGGAAGAGATATATAAAGCGTATATAGAAAGAGCTAAAAAGGTATGGACGGACAAACCTCTCAAGAGCAAATAAAGAGCCTTCTCTCACAGCTGCTGGGCAGTGCAATGCCCTTTGGTGCCCAGGCAGGTAACTTTCTAGGTGGGCTAGGTATAGGTGGTTTGTCTCCATATAATCGGCTGGCCTATGGCAACGGCAGTGCTGCGGATACATTCAGATCGGCAGAAGACCGCTTGATGCAGGGACAGATCAGCTCTGAGATGGCAAGAGCCTCTAAAGAAGCACAACGTAAGTCACTGGAACAATGGTATACTGGCTGGGGATATAAAGGTTCTGAACTTAAATCAAAGATAGCCGACGCCAGGGCAAACCCGCTGTCGCTAGGCAGTTTAGCGGTTGACTTCCTGGACCCATATGGTATGCAGGGCGCCAGCCAGACTTTCGGGCAGTTTGCAACCACTGCACGCCGAGTTATGGGTCCCGGATTCGGTAACGCACGCAGAGCCGGTCAAGCCGCCGGCGATATAATGACCGGCTTGCTGGCAGAACCTGAGGGTATGGGCTCCTTCAATATGACCCAGTACGGATCCATACTTACAGAGCTGGCCGGTTCGGGCGCGCTATCCAAGCAGCTATCCGGCGGCAAGGTGGATGTTGCAGGCATACGAGAAAAACTGAAGAGCATGAGCAAGGCGTTGGAGCCGCTTAAATCAGTGTTCGGCGAAGACATCCCCAAGTTGCTGGATATACTGGATAATATAAGCGGCAGCCGTGCATTTACGTCATTCAAAGGATCCGAACTCAGCCGTATGACATACAGACTGCAGGGTATAATGCAGACAACGGGCATGTCGGCACAGGCGCTGGGCAATGTCTCCAATACGTTTGAAACACTCTATGAACAGCAGGGGCTCAACCCGTTGGGCAAGCATCTGTTGGTTGGTGACTATGCTATGCTGACACAAGGGCCGGCAGGGCTTCGATCTGATGCGTATTCGCAATCACAGATACAAAGATATGCTGCACAGGGTATGATTTCTAAAGAATCATCCAGATTTGCCAACGACTATAAAACAGCCTTTGGTTTGTACGCTCTAAATAAAGGGCTGTCCACCGATGAGGAACTTAGAACTGGAGCACAGGCATTTAAAGCATCATACGATGAGGCAAGGAAGAATGGTACCGGGGCCATTGATGCCCTTAAAAATTTAAGTGGCGCATCCACAGTGGCCGGCATGCGTTCTGTGGGCGCCGGCCTCTCTGAAACGCTGTGGGCAGAACGGAATGTATCCGCCTGGGAGATAGCATCTGATGAGCAGGTAGACAGTAAAATGAATATCATACGAAAAAGGCTTGCCGGTGATGAGGTGGCCACAGAATTGCTCAATAGTGGATTTTTAGGTGCAACACCTGACGAGCTTTCTGACCTGCAGGGGAATATGCGTAAGAAATATGGTGTGGACAAGACTGCTGCAGCCATAAAGGCTATACAGGGCACAGTTTCGTACTTCTATGAGGATTCAAAAAAATTCAATCTGGATATACAGCAGGCCAATAAAAATAAGAAAAATAATGCACGTATAACGCTGCAGGCTGAATTAAACCAGAAGCTGGACGAAGCGGCC
>JBAZDQ010000113.1:0-4735 GCA_041654355.1 Bacteroidales bacterium | reverse complement strand
TCAGCGTGGTCATCCCCGCGTATAACGCGGAGGACCACATTGCCGACGCAATCAGATCCGTCTACGAGCAATCCTACCGGCCCCTGGAAGTCATCGTGGTCAACGATGCTTCCGTGGACCACACCTCTGAAGTCCTCGCCGCGATCTGCGAGCACTACGACGCCGACCCCGACCCGCTATTCAGCGTCCGGATCATCTCGCTCGAGAAGAACGTTGGACCGTGTAGGGCGCTCTGCATCGGGTTCAACAAAGCCCGGGGCAACTACATCTGTTTCCTGGCGGCAGACGACATGTACATTGCCCGAGGAAAGATCGTGTATCAGGCATACCGAATGGAGAGCACCGGAAGCGATTGGAGTTACTACACCTCATTCATGAAAGGCCGCGACCTCGAGACCGCGACCCTCAAGACCCCCCGGTTCTCCTGGATACCCGGGATAGACTCGCTCGCCAGGCGCAACCCCTACTGGATGTTCGTCTGCCTGCTTTCCCGGAACCCCATCAATTCCGGCACCCTGATGCTCTCCCGGGCGTGTGCGAAAGAGGTCCAGTGGAACCCGTTTCTTCGGGCGGACTGCGACGGCGACCTGCTGATCCGGCTCTGCATGGCAGGGAAGAAAGGACTGGCAATTGAGACGCGGACCCCCCAGTACTTCTATCGCGTCCACCCCGGGCAGGTATCGAACCAGAAAGAATTGATGAAGACCTCCTCCTCGATGGCGAGGATTGCGGCCATGAAGACCGTCCTTAAAGGGAATTACCCTCTCTGGATGAAGGTTCTAACTGACAGGGAGTACACGAAAAGCGTGGTATGAAAATGACAACCAACTGCGTAAAAGCATTTAACGCTCTGGAAAGCGTCATGCTCGTTGAGATCGTGACGCTCGCCGCGATATTTGCGGCAAGCATAGCATTCGGATTCGCCCTCATCCTTCTGGCGGCAGGACTGTACTTGGCCACCTGGGAGATAATCATCCCCGGAAACCTAGAAGCAATCACCACAATCCTCCCAGTATTGATGATATTCCTCATCTCCTTTAATTACATCCTGCCGCAGTGCCTCTCCGTGATGGATGACGCCATATCCGGCGTGTACGCCTTAACGAAGACCGACCGGAATGAACGCTGGTTCCGGGAGAAATGGGAGCACTTCCTATGCGAGTAGCCCTCATCAACCCCCCGTCCCCCTTTCTCGACAACGACGCGGCCTACCCCCCCATGGGTCTGCTGTACGTGGCCGGCGACCTGATCCGGCTCGGTCACGAAGTAGAGATCATCGACCTCACGGGCCAGCCCTACGCCGCCCTCAGCAAAGACACCTTTGCGGGCATCGACGCCAGCCTCTTCGGAATAACCTGTGTCAGTCCGAACGTCTACACCGTGGCGGGCATCACCAACCTGCTCCCCAACAACATCCCCGTCATGGTCGGCGGGCCGCACCCCTCGTTTGTCAAGGATCAGACGTTCTACGACATCCCCCAGGCAAGTACCATCGTCTGCGGAGAAGCGGAAGGCGTCCTGCAGCACCTCATGGACGACCTCGCCCACGGGATGCTCAAGCACCAGTACCATTCCGCCGTCTACATCCCCCCCGACCTGATCCCGATGCCGGCTCGCCATCTGGTAGACCTGCACAAGTATTCGCCCGGCGGCGAACAGGCTACCCCCATCTACACCAGCCGGGGTTGCCCCTACGATTGCTCCTTCTGTGCCAAGATAACCGGGAGAACCGTGCGGTCGTTCAGCACCAACCGGATCCTTGCCGAACTGCAGGAGATCCGGGAAGCCGGGTTCAAAAAATTCGTGGTAGGCGACGACAACGCCCTCGTCACGTTCGGGAATGCCGACCGATCCCACTTGCTCGCCCGCATCAGCGAAACGGGCATGACGTTCCGGATCAACCAGGACGCCCGCACCGCCGACCGGGAACTCTACCAGCAGTACCATGATGCCGGATGCACCGACATCTCGTTCGGCATCGAGTCCGGAAGCCAGACGATGCTTGACCAGATGAACAAACGAACCACCGTCGAGCAGAACGCCCGGGCCATCGAGACAGCGCAGGATGTCGGCCTGAACGTCCGGGCCTACTACATGGTCAACTTCCCCGGAGAATCCCCGGAAACCGTTGACGAAACTATCCGGTTCAACGAGGAGTATCCCGTTGACTCCGCGTTACTCTCCGCATTCGCCCCGCTCCCCGGCTCGCCCGTCTGGAAATCTCCCACGAAGTACGGGATCACCTGGACGAGCACCCGATGGAGCAGTTACTATCTCGTCGGAAAATGCGGTTCCTTCGCCCCCTGTTTCAAAACAGAAGAATTATCCTTCGACCAGCAAATCGAAAACCATACAAGACTCCTGGAGGCATTACAATCATGAGAATCCTCGTCACCGGAGGTAGCGGAGTAGTAGGCTCCGCCCTCGTCCCCGAACTGGTAAAGAGCGGCTACACCGTATCGGTCTTCGACCGTCACCGGGACGTGAAAGTTCCCGGCGTCACGTACCATCGCGGCGACATCTGCGACCCGTTCAGAGTGCAGGAAATCTTCAGCGCCGTCCGTCCCGATACTGTCATCCACCTCGCGGGCATGGTCTCCCGCAAAGAGTGTGAAGAGACCCCGATGATGGCGATCCAGACCAACGCCATCGGGATGCTGAACGTCATCGCCAACTGCGAACGATATGGCTCCCGCCTGATCTACTCAGGGTCCAGCGAAGAATACGGCGCCGCCTACGAGACCGGAGAACCCGTCACCGAAGACACCCCGTTCGGGCACCCCTCCTCGATCTACAGCCTGACCAAACGCACCGCAGAAGAGCTCGTGCAGTACTATTGCACGCACAAGAACCTCACGGCAACCGTAGTCCGGTTCTTCATGCTCTACGGCCCGGGCGAATACCCAAGCGAGTATCGGTGCGCCATCATCCGGTTCATGGATGCCGCCATGAAGAACGAACCCCTTGAGGTGCATCAGGACACCGAACGGTCCTGGTGCTACCTCGAGGACGCCGTAGACGCCATCTGCCGGATCGTCCGGAGGGTCCAGAACGAACCCCTGGAAACCTACAACATCGGGCGACACGAACCCGTTCTCACCGTGGACCTCGCCCTGCAGATCCGGGAACTCTGCGGATCCACCTCCCCGATCCGGCTCTCTCCCCCGGAAGCGACCATCATTCCGATCAAGCGGGCATCCTTCGACAAGATCCGAGAAGAGCTGGGATGGGAAGCCGGCACCGACCTGCAGACCGGGCTTGAACGGACCTATGAAGATCTGGTAGGCCAGAAGAAGGGAAAGGTATGAGGGACTACTCCCTTCCCATCATTATAGGTTTCTGCAGTTTCATGGTTGTTCTGGGGCTTGCCCTCTCTCCATTAGACATGGAACCCGGCCCGGGCTGGGAACAATGGCAGACGAACCACGAGAACGCCTGTATCGAATGCCTTGACCGCAACGGCTTTCCGAACTGGACCTACGGCGACTGGGACAACATCTCCCCCTACATGCAAAAGGTCTGTCCCTGCTGCAAGCCGTTAACGCTCGAGTCGCAAGCCTACGGATGTGAAGACTGATGAACCACGTTTATTTTTATAAAAACCTGCTGATATTCAACAAGTGCCTGATCGCTGGATTATCTGTTCTGTTCGGCATAAGCGTCTGGTTCTTCGTAGCCCTCGCTCTGGCAGGCGGATTTAACACCGGAATAGAAATCATCAATCTCAGCAACGTAACTCAGTCGGAACACTTCCTCATAGTTATCGGCGCTTTGACCACGTTCAGCCTCCTGCCGTTCGTAGTAACGATAAGAATAATGGAAGCCGGGCTCTGGTGTATGAACCAACTCAACTCTGTGATCACGGAAGAATGGGCACAACCCGACCCGGAAAAAAAAGAGTTCAGAAGTTGAAATTCATCCCGCCCTGATTCAGGTCAAGGGTCGTGGATGGTTTCTTCCCCTTCTTCTTCTTTGGGGTTGACGGCGCGGCCCCCATCCCCATATCGATGCTCCAGACCGGACGAGCAACCTTCTGGGGCTGTCTCTTCGGAGATACCCTCCGGGGCTCCCGGTCGCCCAGCATATCCGGGAACTGCGGGCGCTTCCCGCTCTTCGGCGGTGCCGTCGCCTTGTCCAGCGCCTTGACCACGGCCACTCCCGCCACCTTGACGTGCGGGGCAGCCGCCTTCCCTACCTGGACCGCAGCCTTCCCAGCACGAACCGCTGCCTTCCCGACAACCTTCACCGCTTTCCCGACCGGACGGGTCGCTTCAGCAACCTGTCCCGCCTTCTCCGCCACATCCCCTATCCGGCCCTTAGCCCACCGCTTCTGCCGCTCGACCCGGGCGACTTCCTGCGTCTCCTTCCCCTTGCGGAAACGGTCTGCAAGGGACTGAGGTTCTGCCTGCGGCTGTCTGGCCTGCGGCTGCTGAGGCTTCCTCTCCTCCCGCCGTCGCCGCTTCCCCCGATTCTGTTTCTGAGGGTTCCGGTTCCAATCCTTCTGCCGCCCCTCACTCCTCTGCTGCTGAGGGTTCCGGTCCCGGCTCTTCCTTCGGTTTCTTCCACCGCGACTCATACGCTCATCTCTGAACCATTCCTTTTGTTTCAAGGTATATAAAATTGTATTATTATCATCCCATCAAAAAGAAGGAATTACCATCAGAGAACAGCAGAGAAAAGAACGGAAAGAGTATCCCCAAGAACAAGTGTCGTAAAATACCCGAGCGTGATCGGC
>JBAZDQ010000112.1:0-4798 GCA_041654355.1 Bacteroidales bacterium | reverse complement strand
TTTCCTGCCTGTCCCCTGTCGGTAGTGATCAGGATAACACCGTTGGCTCCGCGGGAACCATATATGGCAGTTGCCGAGGCATCTTTCAATACATCAACTCCAGTGATATCTCCCGTGTTCAGATCGTTCATGCTTCCGTCAAAAGGAATTCCGTCAACTACTATTAATGGATCATTGCTGGCATTCAGTGAACGTGATCCACGGATGCGGATCCTGCCTGTCTGACCCGGACGGGTAGAAGTCTGAGCAACCTGTACCCCGGCCAGTCGCCCCTGGAGGGCCTGGTTGATATTGGCGACCGGAACTTCCTTGATCTCACTTTCCCTGATTGAACTTATAGCTCCGGTAACATCACTCTTACGCATAGTACCGTAACCTACTACCACGACCTCTTCCAGAACAAGTGAATCTTCTTCCATTTGAATATCCAGGATTCTGCGTTGATCCAGTTCTACTACAAGGGTTTGATAACCGATGTACGAAAATTCCAGTTGGTCACCCGGACCGGCAGTAATCCGGAATTCACCGTTCCGGTCGGTAACAGAGACCGTATTGGTCCCCACTACTTTAACACTTACGCCAATAAGCGGTCCCCCGGAATCACTGACTGTTCCGCTTACTTCGTGCGGCTGTGCCCACAACGCGTAAACGAGAAACATCATCAGTGAAAAAAGGATAGTTTTTCTTCTCATAATAATGTTGTTTAAGTTTAGGTTAAATTCTTAATTCAAAGTTACCTAAAGAGCTTCCGGATGCTTACACATCATGTTTCAGAGTACGTCCTGCACGTTACGCAAACCAAAAAAATGTAACAAACATTATCCCTTAAGTTACACACATCGTTTGCCTGGTATTTTTCTGTTGTCTTTTTGTTATTTTTGTAACATATGAAAACCCGGATCTTTTTGCTCTGTGTAACTTTTTGGATCTGTATGCCAACAGGATACAATCTTTTGTTTTCACAGGCCGGCCGTTTTTATTCTTCCGGGAACGAGCTTTCCAACAGCCTGATCAACCAGGTTTTTCAGGACAACACAGGGTTTGTATGGGTTGCAACGGAAAACGGGTTGAACCGTCTGGATGGTCACAATCTGAAAAAGTATCACGCCATACCGGGGGATTCCTCCTCTTTGAAAAACAATTACGTCCATAGTGTACACCAGGACAGTCACGGTGTCATGTGGGTTGGATGCCTCAACGGATTACAGCGTTACATCCCCGGCACAGACAGTTTTGAGGAAATTCCCCTTTATAACGGGTCATCACGTGCGTATCCTCATATTATGAAGATCCTTGAAACACGGAACGGGGATCTATGGATTGCCACGTCAGGTCAAGGATGTTTTGTTCTGCCTGCTTCCAACAGAGATAAGACCTTATTCCACAAACGGTTGACCGATTCACTGGACAGCGATTTTTTAACTACACTTTACGAAGACCCCAAAGGGAACCTATGGCTGAGTTTACGGGAAGGCAGTGTATGGAAATACAACAGCATAAACGGGACACTTAACAAAATCCGTTTTCCGGAGGGCTATGAAGACACCGGAGAAATTGCGGCTTTTTGTCACGACAAACAAGGCACAATATTTCTGGGGTCCCTTGCTTTTGGAATGTTTCGCTATGATCCCGTAAAGGAATGTCTGGAACACATACCTTATGAAAACGGCACAAAAAGTCTTCCCGTAAAATCACTTCTTGCCGATTCAGACAACAGAATCCTGATAGGGACAGATGGTAAAGGGTTAAAGTATTATGACAGGGAGCGGCACCTGATCCGGGATTATCCCTCCTATTCCACACTGATGGATCTTACAAGGACTAAAGTGCATTGCCTTATGGAAGACAGGGACGGCAACCTCTGGATGGGTCTTTTTCAAAAAGGCGTATACGTAAGTCCTTCCAATCCTTCCGGCTTTACATATTACGGATCCCGCTCCTACCAATACAATAATATCGGCTCATCCTGCGTTATGTCCCTGGCTTGTGACCAAAACGACAACCTGTGGGTAGGAACCGATGGGGACGGCTTGTACCAGGTGGATTCAAAAGGCGCTACCCTGCTTCACTTACCGCCCTCAGATCATCCCGGATCTCATTTCCCCGCCACAATCATGAGTTTGTGCCCTGATTCAAATAATAAGCTCTGGATAGGGTCTTATATAAACGGAATAGGGTTGATGGATATGCAGACCGGACGTTTTTCCTACAGGAACGATCTGCTGGGTCAAAAAGCCTTGCGGTATAATGTGGCTGTAGGCTCTATTATCCCGGGAAAAGACAACACTTTATGGATAGGTACCTGGGGACACGGGGTCTATCACGTGGATCCTTCTTCCGGAACCCTGATCCGGCATTATTATTCATCTTCAGATACCAACACCGACCCCCATGAGATCAACAACAACTGGATCAACACATTATTTATTGACAGCTTTGGCCTGGTATGGGTAGGGACCTTCAAAGGCCTTACCTGTATAGATCCCGTTGAAGGTGTTGCATCTAACTACCTCAGTTCGGTAGTATATACAATTACAGAGGCCACAGACGGATCTGTCTGGGCCGGAACCATTGACGGCCTGGTACGTTATGACAAAACCACCGGTATTTTTTCATATTTCAGAACTTCAGACGGGCTTCCTTCAAACGTAATTTGTGGTCTGGCCGTGGATTTTGAAGGAACTATCTGGATGAGCACCCATGCAGGACTGGCACGGCTGGAGCCGGACTCAGGATCTTTTACCGTTTATACCGATTCCGACGGGATAGAAGAAAATGAATTTTCCAGAAATGCCGTCACCCGGTCTTCCAAAGGCCGTTTGTATTTTGGTAACATTGCAGGTGTAACCGGATTTATGCCCGAACAGATCCGGGAGAAATCGGCCAATCTGAATGTGCATCTTATCAATTACAGAATTTTCAACAATCCGGTAGCATTGCCCCGCTCATCCAAAGAAAACGGGCATCTGAATGTTGCATATAACGACAATATGGTGGGATTTGAGGTTACCTGCTTCAAATACCTGCACCCGGAACATATTCGATACGAATATTTGTTGGAACCGATCATTAATGAATGGATTCGTACCCCGCAGGGCAGCAATCAGATCCATTTTACCAACCTGAGTCCCGGGGATTACCTGTTCCGGGTCCGGGCAGTTGAAAATCAACAGGTCAGTCCGGTCCGTGAAGTGAGGCTGCAGGTCACTCCTCCCTGGTATCAGACTCGCTGGATGTATATTTTGTATACGGTTGGCTGTCTCATTATGATCACACTGATCTCTTCCTATATCATCATGCAATGGCGTCACAAACAGGAAATGGCCCGAAAAGCCAGGGAAGAAGAGATCCAGGAAGCAAGGTTGCAGTATTTTATGAATATATCGCACGAGGTGCGGACTCCAATAACATTGATCATTAACCCGCTGGAGAAGTTTTTACGCGATGCCGCTAATGATCCCAGGGCAGATACCTACAGGCTCATGTACAGGAATGCACATCGCATTTTGCGTCTGATAAATCAAATGATGGATATCCGGAAAATTGACAAGGGGCAAATGGTGCTCAAATTCAGGGAAACGGATCTTATAGGGTTTATCTATGATATTATCCAGACTTTCCGTTTTCAGGCGGAAAAAAGGAATATGACCGTACGTTTTGAACATGAAATGCCCCGAATAAATATCTGGCTGGATCCGGAAAACTTTGACAAAGTCATGATGAACCTGTTTTCCAATGCGTTCAAATTCACTCCCGACGGGGGACAAATACACATCAAAACGACTTTGCTTGAAAACGAAAGCAAAGTAGCTGTAATAATAAAAGACAACGGAATTGGAATTGATCAGTCACAGACAGAAAAAATATTTGAACGTTTTTACCAGGTTGACAATCCCCTGGTCAAGAAAAACTACGGGACCGGGATAGGACTTCACTTGTCCAGGGCACTGATGACCCTGCTGCACGGAACTATTGAAGTAAAAGGGAACCAAGACGGGCCAGGTATATCAGCCATACTTACTCTTCCATTGGGAAAAGGCCATCTGAAAGAAGAGGAAATTGATGCAAACTACATCCCCCGTGATCAATTGTACGCGTTTGCCAAAGAACGGAAAGAAGAACAGGAACTGGAGGATGCAGGAGAAAACAAGACTAAGAAACCCAGATCCAGGACTAAATACCATTTGCTTGTAGTCGATGACGATCAGGAAATACGAAAATACCTGAGACAGGAACTGGAGCCGTATTATCACGTGGATGAATGTTCGGACGGTGCCGAAGCGCACAAATTCATTCTTACACGAAAACCGGACCTGGTTCTGACCGACATCATCATGCCTCATATGGACGGCATCACACTTTGCCGCAAGATCAAGGCCAACAGTAACGTACACCATATACCGGTGGTGCTGGTCAGTGCCTGTTCCAAAGAAGAGGACATTCTCATGGGTACGGAAAGCGGTGCGGAAGCCTATGTGGTCAAACCCTTCAACATCCAACTGCTGATCTCCACGTTGCAATCCTTAATGGACAACAGGGAAAGGACTAAGGCGTCCCTTACAGGCATTACGGAAAATGAACACATAAAAGACCTTGAAGAAATCAAATCGGCCGATGAACTGCTGTTGGAAAAAGTCAACAGGATTATCCGGGAACGAATTTCTGACAATTCATTCCGGGTTGAGACCCTGGCCGGGGAAATAGGAATTAGTCGGGTCCATTTGCACCGTAAACTGAAAGAATTAACACAACTTTCTGCCAGTGACTATATAAGGTCAATGAGATTGAAAAGGGCAGC
>JBAZDQ010000111.1:0-4940 GCA_041654355.1 Bacteroidales bacterium | reverse complement strand
CTGATTGTTTCTGGAGTAAGCAGCTTCCAATGCTTTAACAGCAGCGTTTACAGTAGCCTGATTGGAAGCATGAATCCTACCAACAATGTCCCACCGGATCCGTTCGGCAAATTGTACGCCGTCCGGGCTAAGAATAGCTTCCTTGTCGATCATCAGAGCGACTTCGGAAGGATCGTGCTGGTAAGACCCATATTTTAAAAACATTATTGATGCCCCACCCTATTTCGCAAAGCTGCAGCGGCTCTATCCCTATACCATTTGTTTAATTCGTCGGATAAAGTCTGAAATTCGATCTTTATGACTTCACCGATAATCTGTTCCAATTGTGCTGCAAATCTAGATGCATTGTTTCTAGCCTCCATAGAAAACTTTTGGATTAAATTGGCTTGATCAGCCATCTGCCGGGCAGTAATGTCCGCCATGTGCGTCTGGGCCGAAGATTCCTGCTCCCATCCGGCCCCCACCACGGCCCGGACCCGTGGATCCATAAATCGTTGTATCACCCACCGTTCCGATTGTTCCCTTTCCTTAGGGGACATATACTCCAAAGCTGCTTGGGCCTGACTGCGAGAAGCGGTACCACCCCTGACATCCATCATGGCTTTAGCAATACGCATCTGTTCAGCCGGTCCTGACAAAGCTAATCGTGAAAGTGCCGATAATTCCCCTTTTTGTAAAGCTTCCGCATTTTTAACGTACTGATCGTGAACTTTTTGTAAACCCTCATAATACAATTGAAGTTTGGCAAGTTTGTCTTTGTCGGTCTGATCCTGAATCTTCCGCTCTTGTTTCAAAATTTCAATGTACTGTTGACCAGTACGTAACTTCAATTGGTCAACATTAACATCCGCACCACCCGCGCCACCTTTAGCCCATTCAAACCTGGATCGAGCAATACCGGAAGTAAGGGGTTTGTACTGATCCTGAAAAGCAAATCGTTGTGTGATGTTTTGAGTTTCTCGATCCCGTACTTCACGGATACCTTGTTCTGTATCTATTCTATGTATGATCGCTCGCTCCATGCGGGCAGTTTTTGCTTCCGCTTGTAAAGCATTATATTTGGCGGACCACTCCGAACCTCCTCCATGCACGTTTTTACTATAAGGGCCGGTTCCAAGACCCCCTGGTAAAACGTGTTGCATAAGTCCTTGGCCAACGTCCGCTGCCCAACTAAATGGATTTATATTAGAAGCTGCTACTCTTCCATATAGGGAGTCTTCACTAGGAAGGTTTCCCCGCATGGCCTGAATAGTATCCCAAGTCATTTTTCCAGCAAACGCTACAGAACCCGCTGCCATCGCCCCCGTAGCAGCCAACGGGATAATGGCCCCCATCATGCTCGGTGCCATCGCGGTACCCGCCCCCGCCGCCACTCCCCCCGCCGCCCCCGCTACCCCGGACGCGGCCCCCGCTACAGCGGACCGGGATTGTGCCGCCGCGAGGGCGGCATGAGCCGCTGCCGCTGCTTCTACAGCTTTTACGTAGGAGTTCCACATTTGGGTAACTCCTTGTAATAAGCTAATGGAACCTCGAATGAGATTGTAAGCTGCGTGGATTTGTAATAGTTTCCGTACTATTTTGTCACCGGCTTCCTCTGCAACTAAACCCAATTCCCCCAAACCAAAACCTATAGAGGCAAAACCTCGAAGCATCACACGGCTGCTACTAATTATAGTGGAATTAGTACGTTGAATCCTTTCTGCGGCCCTTCTCATAAGAGTTTCAGCGTGGGCCGTTTCTTTTTCCTGTTCCCGCATGCGTCGCTGAATATTCCGACGTAAACTGTCGGACATAGCTTTCTGGGAACTATCGTAGTCATGAGTAGCTTTTTTGTTACGATAAGCGGCCCTACGATCCTCTTCATCGTAAAACCGTTCTATGACTTGCCCCTGTTCGCGGGCAACTTGTAATTGAGCTTGTTTGGACCGGCGGTAAGCGATATCTTCATCGTCCAAGCGCCGTTTCCTGCGAACCACTGTCCCTTCTTCTACCTTATTAATCTCCTCTTGGGATACTTTGTATTGTTGAGCCAGTTTACGAGCGGACTCAATGGCGGAGGGATCCACCACCCCTTTCATCACATAAACAACTTCTCGATCACCGGATTGACCCATGTTGTGCCATTATTTGAATTTGAAGTCTCTGGTGAACTCTATCCATCCCATCGATAACTTGGCGGATTACCCCGAAATTTCTCCGCATAATGTCATCCACCGGACCGGGTGCTGCCAAATGCTCGTAATACCTTTTGATGGTTAAGAGGTTCTTATTTGACAAATCGCACTTACAACCTTCTTGGGAAGTTTTAGCAGTACCAATACATTTGGGACAAGTAATACAGGGGGTTTTTACTCCTGCCGGTCGCAACATCGGTTTCCCTTTAACCAATATTAAACTACCATCATCCCGATACATCCACTTTTTACATTCTTCACAAGTCCGAGCCGCAACCTCTGCGTGGGTGATCTGGAGGACCACCCCACTCATCAGTTTTTTAGGTCTTCTACCTCCCGGACCACTCCAGGGTTGACCCCCGTAGCAATACTCTTACTATGCAACATGGCTATCTTCAATTTTTCCTCGTCTCCCCAATTCGGATCAACATCACTAGCATCTGTCCCTAGCACGATCCCATACAACCGCATAAACAGAGCGGGCTTTATCATCAACAAGTGTTTTACCACCAGGGGGAGCACCTTATCGTCCTGATCAACTATGTCCCATGATTTGATACGTTCCGCCAACATCGTAGCGGCGTTTTGTGTCCACACGTCGTCTTTCAGTTTACTGGATTTATTCATCCATTTCGTTTGGTCCTCAATCAACATAGGACGAAACGTAAACCGGACGTCATTATGAACGCGGGGAATAGACGCTATAAAAGCGTTCTCCGTGTACCCATCATCGGGTATAAAATCAAGAACTTTACTCATACCTGGAGTCTCCTATACAAATGAAATACTGGCAACACCAGCACTAGACCTAACGGCTTCCATGTTCAGGGTTAAAACCTCTTCCACTTTCCCCCGGATGGCGGGAGATTCCGCCGGTACTTGTAAAATACCGAAAGATATCGTATGGGGGGTAGTACCGTCGTTGATTGCCAAACTTCCCGTTGCCCCCGCCACGGCTTGGTCGTACAAATCTTTGTTGGTATCGTTAAAGGGATGCGTGGTATTCAGCTGAATAGTACGGTCCAATTCTATCACTTTGGGGAGGGTGAGACTGTTCAAAAAACGTTCCCCATCGATGTGATTGTCGATTAACAATTCGAAGGAGGACACTTCCCGACTGGCAGCAGCCAACGTAAGTATGGAATCCGCAAAAATGTACGGGCCGTTGTCAGCCGGAGTATTCACCGATCCGGATTCTGCTTCGGTGGTCCCGATCAAATCCAAATCCATACCCATAATGCCGCCTTGCCGACCGTAAATCCGTGCCCGATTCACTTTGACGTTAGCGTAGGTGTATATAGATTCGTAACGATCCACCACCACCGAAAAATCCGTTAACTGTTCAGCAATGTTTCCCCCACTACCTACGATAAGCGCCATCATGGCCGCAAACCCATCCGGATCCGGTTCCAAGCTAATGGACCCAGCTACCCGATACGGACCCCTACGAGCGTCGGCGGCATAATGTTCCCGCGTCCCTCTCAATCCATTCCGCCGAAGAATCATCCCCCTTTTCCCAAAATCACAGGACAAAGCAGCATACGGCGTCCCGTTAATGGAAAGTTTCGTTAACGCACCGGGCGAATAATCTTTTGACATTTTAAACTCCTAGGCGGAAAGTCCGCGTGGTTCTCTGCTTCTAAAATTGAGGATTAGCCCGGAAGCCATTACGTTCTGATTCCATAATGGGGGGGCTACAACATCCATAGGGTTAACTGACGTGATCACCACACTAGCAACACCTGGAAGTCTTTGATTACGAAATGCTCTTGCTATTTGCTGGATCCACAGCATTTGCCGGGACAAATTAGCTTCTAAAGTTGGTTCTTGGTTGTCGGCCGCTATTACAGAACACAAAACGGGGTACACCACGTCATCTTTAGAAGTTACTCCCTCCTTAGGATCCATAATTTGTCGCATGGGGGTTAACAACACACACGGCAACGGTAAAGGGTTATCTTTCCTTTTTATGATTCTATCGATCGGAAGTTTCTTAACAACAACGTTGTTGGCATCTACATCCGCAAGATTCAACAGTTTTACACGGGACTGTGCCGCCAGTAAACATGCATAATGTACAGATTCGTCACCATTGGAAACTTTAAAATAGATAACTCGCGAAACAACGGTAACATCATCCGTGGTACTGGTAAGTATTCCAAAATAATAACCAACGTCTATGTCCGAATCAATGTCTCCATCACCCACACGACTGTCTACTAGTACCCAAGAATTTGACGATCCAATTTCCCCACTAAAACTAGACACATAAAAGCTATTAACGGCAGCCGGGTCCGAATCGGACACCGTGATCGTTGCTCCACTTCCGTCTCCATTATCAACAATGTCTATATTCATTGGAACGCTTTCATAACCTCTTCCGCCAAAATGTCTTGACACTTATCAAGATATTCTTCGTTCAACCCCATGAACTCCCTTTGTGGAACCGCACCGTACCCGTAATTATGCGATCCAGCGCCGGGAATGCCTCCACCACCGGCCCCCTTATCGACACCAATACGCAATTCATCCTTGTTAACTTCGGCAATGTGTCCACCGGTTGCTGCTGCCTTTAATTCTCCGGATTGTATTACCAAGGGGTGACCGTCCCCTTCTATTTTTCGGGGTGGCCAAGGGTTTCCATCCGGATCCACGGATCCCTCGAAGTTAGCACTAACACCTTCTTTGACCACTGGAAGGCACCGTTGCAAACCTCTTTCGATAGCCACAGACACTTTTTGTTCCAGAGCATCAACATCCGCTTCG
>JBAZDQ010000110.1:0-4942 GCA_041654355.1 Bacteroidales bacterium | reverse complement strand
ACGGCAGGAACTCCAAGAAGAGGGCAAGATCGGGCCGGACGCCAAGCCGCGAGTCTGGCAGATCACGGAGGAGCGGGTGGGGCTCTTAGAGTATTGCCTTGAGACTCTACTAGATGCCCCCGACATCGAGGAAATACCTGGCCCTGGTCACAGTATCGAGGTGCTCCGGGCAATGCTGGAGGAGGCGGGGCAGGAATGAGCGCAGAGATTCGAAAATACCAGGTCCAATCGGACCTGCAAGCAGACAATTTCGACATGCATGTAATCGCTCTAATGGGCAGCATGCAACCTTGGACGGCAATCGAAATAGACCATTGCCGTTGTACTCTGTCGGAGGAGCAGGTTCTCGATCTGATATCGGTGCTATCCAGACGATTACTGAAGAGAAAGGGCTTCGGTGCTACCGATTGCGCGCAGACCGTGACGGTGACTCCGGACGGCTCTATGATGATTGAAGAGGAGGCGGGGCAATGAGGAGCAAGAGCAACCTCATACCTCCTGAGCCGGAGCCCGCCTGGAAAGAGCCACAACGCGGACCAGGGAGCGCGGTGTGCTTCTGCCGGGTGATGGCCCGCCGCGAGTTGGCCAGAGAAGCCCGCCAGAGGCTACAGAAAGCGGTTGCGGTGGAAGAGGAGCCGGTATTTGTAGTACCGCCGCTTGCTGCCAGGTTAGGGCGGCCAATAGCTGCCGCGCGGTGGAGGGCGAAGGCATGACCGTTGGGTAGAGGCGGGAGTATGACATGCTCGTGGGACAAGGGGAAGAGCGTTTTCTGTGGCATATCCAGGGACGGGCGGCTCTATATCTATTTCGATGAACCATTTGCCCTCCAGATCGGGAACGGCGTGCGGTGGTGGGTATGAAACCGCGGTGCTGCAATATCGAATGTCTTCCCGACCCGCATTTTGCCGATATCGTGGGCCCGGATTTCTTCGGGCCGGGTGAGTGGTCCCACTGGCGGTGTCCCAAATGTGGCGGCGGGCGGCACTTCAGCAGAGAAGGGTGGAAGAAAATGCAGGGGAGGTAATCTCTTTTTTTGCCAGACCAATGGTCCGGGACTTTTGGGGGACGGAAAGGATTATATAGATGGCTTACCTATCATAAAGTATGATCGATAGAAAGCATTGCAAGAAGTGCGGGCATAGCTGGTTCCCTAGAATCGAGGGCGCGCCGGCCATGTGCCCGAAGTGCAAGAATAGAAATTGGAACAAAGAACGGATCAAAAAATAAAACGGGTGTTTGAACCATGAACCGCGCCAACAGTAATCGATTAGCATCTACTTATAGTTATCGCTATGAGGCGATGCCATGAGCGGGTATTGCTATGAGTTTTCCCGCGAGATTTTGACCGACCCGGACGAAGAGGAGAGCGGCGCACCGTACTGTGACGGCCACTGTGAGCGATGCGATAAATCGTGGGGGGACGTCCCATGACACAAGTAACCGATCACACCGGGAAACGCTTTCATCGACTTGTGGTTATCAAGCGATCGGAGAAAAACGCAAGTGGAAGAGCAACGTGGTTGTGTAAATGCGATTGCGGAAATGAAACATGCGTTCCGGGGTACAGTCTCGTTAGCGGAAACACGAAAAGTTGCGGTTGCCGAAAAGAGGAATTGAAAAGAACTCTCGGAGAAAGAAGACGAACCGCAATGCAGATAGCCTTTCCTGGAAACACATCTGCGATTTTAAGATTATACGCGGGATATAAAAAAGGCGCGCAAGTTCGCGACTTAGTATTTGAATTGAACTTAGAAGAATTCAAAGAAATCACACAACAGCCGTGCTATTATTGCGGTATACCACCGATGCAGGTAATTCACACATCGCATAGCAACCTCATATCGTATACTCACAATGGCATAGACAGACTGGAAAACAACGTGGGATATGTAAAGGGAAACGTCGTCGCTTGCTGCACCACATGCAATTACGCCAAAGGCACGCAAAGCACCGAGGAATTTTCAGATTGGATAAAACGAATTCATGAAAATTTTATAATAAAATCAAATGGAGGGAACCATGGATTCGAAAGCAACTGAAATCACACGCGAACACTATCAGAGACCGGAAATAAAGGCCGCCATAGTCAACTATTGCAAGGTCTCCGGGGGCATGCGTGCTCTCAATGCGTCTGAAAAATGGTACAAAGGAGGCAAGGATCCTGAAACGGTGATGCTTCGCGGGCCGGACGACTATGATGAGACCCTGGAGAAGGGCCGGCCTCTATACGCGACGCTTGATCTGATGGAGAACCACGTTTTTCAGAAGGCCGAAAAATGGATGGAAAACACGGGGCGGCCAGAGAATCCAATTGGCGATCTTTCGAACTGCATTGGGTTCACTCTCTCTACGGACATAGACGCCGTTGGGGAAATAAGATCGAACCTCCGGGTCAAAGAGGCGGTCGAAGCGGCTGCTCAATTCCATGTGGATTATCTCAGGGAGGCCGGGATAGAGAACAGCGTCTATTGCCTGTATTCAGGCGGCGGGGTATATGTCCATATTCACCATGGCTTATTTTCGGTCGATGTCGGAAACACCGAACTTAAGCCGGCCCAAATCATGGAAGAGTACCAAGTGATCTGCAAGGCCTATAATAAGCTGATAGGCGACATATCGAAGGAGTTCTTTAGAAAGCATCCTGAGCACATCGGGCGGGTCAAATTCGACCAACTAAATAACCAGAAGAGGACATTCAAGGTTATCTTCAGCCTGCACAAGAGTTTGCCCTTCGCCGTGGTTCCGCTGGATCCTAAAAAGATTAAGATCGATTTCAAAAAGGCATCTGTGCCATTGTCATCAGAGGTATTGGCCGAAGGAGTGACCTGGTATCAAACATTCGATCCGTCTGAAAAAAGGGCCATGGTAATGCTTCTGAAAGATCGGATGGCCGAAGTTAGGACCATAATCAAGTCGAGGCCAACCGGAAACGGAAGCATTTCAAGGGCGGAAACACCAACAGAACTTGAGAAGTTCCCCCCGTGTATGAAGAACATCATCGCGAACGCGCAGGAGGTCGAAGGCAGGCACCGGGCGCTAGGAGTTCTGGCAACTTACCTTTATCAGGCCGGCTGGGAAGAAGAAAGAGCTTTCGACCTTTGGGCAAAAGTAGCTGATCGGTGCGGGGTAGAGCCAAGAATCTTTGAGACCGAATGGGGCCGGGTCTGTTGCCCTCGATGCGACACCATGAACCGCGACACCGGGGGATATCCTTCTTTGAATCTCTACAAGATGGGGTTCTGCAATTCTGATTTGGGTTGCCTAAACGCCGTTTGGCCGGGCGAATACGGGAAGACGGTGGAGAAAGAAAGGGTCCAGCCGGTGCACAACGAGGAGAGGATCCGGGTCACGTTGGGTGCAGACCTGGCGGCAAATATTGACGATTCGCTTTCGGCCCTTTATGAGAACAATGTGCCGCCTGCGATTTTTCAGAGAACCGGGTCACTGTGCCGGATCAAACCCGTGGGGGAGGGCCGGTTTAAGATCGAGGAGATAAACGACTATGCTCTCCGGACCGATATGAGCCGGGCGACCACGTTTGAGAAATTTGACGGTGAAGAGTACACCGAATGCCGGGTACCGCTGGATTTAGCGCGTGGGATCCTGGCGTTAACGAGCTGGGATTTCCCGGCATTGTGCGGGCTGATCAATTCCCCGGTGGTCAGAAGCGATGGAAGCTTGCTGACCAACCCAGGATACGACGCTGCAACCGGATTATACTATGCACCGGATCCTGCCCTGAAGCTTCCAGAGATACCCGAAAATCTGACCATGGAAGATGCAAGGGACGCGGCAAATTTCATCCTGGATGAAGTGCTTCACGATTTCCCATTCGTGGATGATGCATCGAAAGCGAACACGCTCGCGGCCTTTCTGTCGCCGGTGGTTCGGCCCATGGTAGAGGGATGCGTGCCCATGGCTCTGATAGACAAGCCCGCGCCGGGAACAGGAGCATCGAAGATCCTGGACCTGATATCAATCATTTCAACGGGCAGACCCATGGCCGCTTTGAGCCCCCCAAACGACGACGACGAATGGAGGAAGCTTATCACCGGGAACATGAGGGACGGATCCCCTCTGATCTGCCTGGATAACATCGCTTCGGATCTGAAAGCAGACTCCCTGGCCAGGGCGCTAAGTTCATCGATCTGGAAGGATCGAACCCTGGGCAAGCCAGACGCGACCGAATACCCGCAAAGGGCCTGTTGGTATGCCACTGGAAACAATCTAACCCTGAATGGGGATATTCCCAGGAGGAGCTTTCTGATCCAGCTCGACGCCAAAATGGCCCGACCATGGGAGAGAACCAAGTTCATTCATCCGGATATTAACAAATGGGTCAAAGAGAACCGGGGAGAGATCCTTTCGAAGCTGCTGATCATGGCCGGCGCGTGGGCAGCGAACGACAGGCCAGCCGGGCCCGGGATGGTCATAGGCGGATTTGATGAGTGGGTCGAGGTTTTGGGCGGGATCCTGAAGTTTGCGGGTCTGGATCAGTTCTTGGGCAACCTGACGAAGCTCTACGAAGAGGTAGACGTAGGGAGCGACGAATGGGCGGAATTTTTCGGGGCATGGTTCAAGGAGTACATGGACACGGGCAAAACCACGGCTGAACTTCTGACAGATATGAGAAATTCGTATGCTTCTATTAGCAGAGTAGTTCCTTCCGAAATGGCCGAAAAAATCAAGTATAACACGCCGGGTGATGCGAAAAAGGTAGGCGTTCTGCTCCGGAAAAAGCTGAATGTCCGGTACAGATATGGGAAGCAAAATATTATGCTGGTTCAAGAAGATGGAGACAAGCACGCGAATGTCCGATTGTGGAAGGTAAAAGAGGCAAAAGATAATGCAATCGCATAGAGCGGAAGTTTGCGGAAGCGAATTTGGATCTTCCGCGTCATCTTCCGCAAGGAAAAATCACGCTCTTGATATCGAAAGAGAA
>JBAZDQ010000109.1:0-4948 GCA_041654355.1 Bacteroidales bacterium | reverse complement strand
CACAAGAAAGACGGCTCCTTGCAGGAATACTTTGTCGGCGTTGACTTGGGCCGCACGAACGACAAGACGGCCATTGTTTACATGACCGAACATCCAACCGGGATTCTGCAAGCCGTCGAAGCTCGCAAGATTGAAAACACGCCGCTGCACGTTCAAGAAACCATGGTTGAACAGATTTTGAGCCAGCCCTACGTTTCCCGGCTGGCAATCGACCAAGGCGGGCTTGGGCGGCAAATGGCCGAATCACTTGGCGCGAAATTCCCCGAAAAACTGATACCGTTCACGTTCTCTATGCAGTCTAAGAACTCCATTGTTTCCGGCGCTTTGTCACGCATGGAAAAAAGCATGGTGCGGATTACAAAGGAATGCGAACAGGACGTGCTTTACGATCTTTCCCTGATTCAACGAACGTACAACCAACAGGGCAACATGATCTTCGGGGCCAAGCGTAACGTATCGGGCCACGCGGACGGTGCATGGGCCTTCCTGCTTGCGATTGAAGCGGCGCGTGAAGCCGGACACGGTAACTTCTACATGGACTTCGGCCTTGACCAATCCATAGTCGATATGATGGACAAGGAAGGGTCATTCCGTGTAGACGAAATCATCCAAAGCGAAGTCCGCAGACAGGCGCAAGCGACCCGCGATACGCCAGAGGATATAGACCGACGAAACCGCCAAACTATCCGACAGTACATGGGCGTTTTGACGAACAACCCCTCATTGGGTATATTTAGTGAAGAAGAAATCGCCCAAATGGACGATGCCGAACGTGACTTCTACGGTCTTCCGCGACGAGGTATAACCGAAAATGGCAACGATTAAACTGTCAGTAATTCCCACGCTTACACCAGAATTGGCGCTTGATTGTGTTGAAAAGGCTTGCGGGGGAAAGGTGCTGAAAAAGGCCGAAGACGACAAGAACAAGGAAGCCACGCCGGAGCCTGGTACGCCAGCGGCAGACAAGGCCACTGCCGCAGAAGAAAAGAAAGATACAGTCGAAAAGGCGGAGCCTGATACCGAAGGCGAAGACGGCGATAACGATGAAGAACCCGAATTCGACGACAGCGACTTTGAAGACTCCGCCGAGTACAAGGCCTTCGCCCCGCTTGTGTTGCAGGCGTATAAGTTCTGGCTTGCTGCGCTGAAGGGCGATAAAGAGCCAAAGAAAGGCTATGAATGGGCCAATCCCGAAGCTGGAGAGAAACCCAAAGACTTCGCCGAGCGGGTCGCAGAGGAATTGCGCGATACGCAGGAAGGGGCAGACATCATCGAACTGGTTGGCGACGATGCCGAATACCTTGACTTTGTTGAAGCGATTATGTGGGCGTCCGACCTCGATAAAGAGGAAGTTGTCAAGGCGCTGGAATCGGGTGGCGTCATTGAAAGCATGACCGCCGAAGACGACGAAATAATGCAGAAGGCGGTTTCAACCGGCATGTTTGGCGGATACACAGACACCGAAGCTCTTGACGTTACGCGGCTGTCGCTTCACGCACACGTCCGGGAATACAAGGAACGCCTTGACCGCTATGATGAATACAAGGAACGGGAAGCCACTGGCGAAACCGACCAGTTTAAAATCCACCGCGAACCTTGCGAACCTGGTGAATTTGTTGACGGCGTTGTCGGTCACGAAATTGACAGCATCATTTGGGAAGTCAAGAAAATCGGTGACGCGAATATTTGGTTGAAGATTGCGCGGCACATGGGCGGCATTGATCCAATGGTGCAATACATTCGTAAGACGCTTTGGGCGGAATTGAAGAATTGCGGGCTGGTTGACGTTGATCCGATGGACGTTGCCGTTGCCGCGCCTACCGTAATGGCGACAGAATCCGCGTCGGTTGCTGATACGATCTAAGTTATTTCCTTTTTTGCGGTACGGGGTGTTACGATGCCGTGGTACGATTTGTGGCGGGAACGGGAAGATCGCAAACCTATCGAAATGCCGAATGCGCGGACATCCAATGACCCGGTAGTGAACCAAGCCATTTCACGGCTAGGGGCGCAGATTGCAGAAAGCGCGGCATCGTCGTTGCTGTTTGACCCGCAAATGCTCAATTCCCCGTCGCCGTACCTTGAATCCCCGTATGGCAAGCAACAGTATTCGGCCATGACGCTTCGCGGTGTCGCCCGCCTGCCGTGGGTGCTTCCGATTATCAAGACAACCGCCACGCACGTTGGGAAGTTTGGACATCGCGCAGAACACCCCGGCGATTACGGCTTTGAAGTCGTACTGAAAGACAAGTCGGAAGTACCAGACGAAAAAACCCGCAAGATAGCGCATGAGATTGAAGAATGGGTGCTGACGTGCGGCACACTCGCAAAGGACTCCGCCGAAGTCTACATCCGCGATTCATTCAGTGAATTTCTGAAAAAGGCAACACTGGATAGCATGATTCTGGATGGTACGGCGTGGGAAATCCGTAACGGCAAAAACGGTGTACCAGAATCATGGGTGGCCGTGGACGCTGGCACAATCTACCGCGCCCGTCCGCTGAATGCCCGCATGGGTTACAACCCTACTGACGCAGCCTACATGCAGGTCATCAATGGCCGGTTGGTGAACTTTTACAGCATCAACCAAATGGCGTACATTATCCGCAACAAGGATACCGACATAAACCGTTTGGGTTACGGGTCGCCGGAACTGTTGGACGTTTCAAAGGTTGTCTTGAATATCCTGATGGCCTACGAATACAACCAAAAGTTTTTCCAACAGGGCGGGCCGACCGGGTTGCTGGTTGGTACGAACATTCCGCGAAAAGAATTCGATGCCATGATGCGCCAACTGCGGTACATCACGCAGGGGTACGCAAACGCGCACAGGCTCCCGTCCGTTTCAGCGCCAGAGAATGCCGATTTGAAGTGGCTTAACCTGACACAGTACAACAATCAGGAAATGGGATACTACGACTGGATTCTGCTTAACATGAAGTTTGTTGCAGCGGCATTCCAGATTGCTCTTGAAGAAACCGGCTTCTACATGGGGCGCGAGGGCGAGGGCGCGAACTTTGTCCAAGCCAACGATTTTGAAGCCAAGATACGGGCTTCACAATCCAAAGGGCTGTCAAACATTCTGGACGTGCTGGAAGACGCAATCAACAAGTATCTGATTGCCCCCCACGCGCTTTGGGAACCCCACAAAGAATGGGGCCGTTTCAAACTGCAATTCACGGGCCTTGAGAGTAAGTCCAACAGCGACCGGGCCGAACTCGCAAAGAAGCTAAACGATTCGTGGACTTTGAATGAAATCCGCGCAAAGATTTGGGGCATGGAACCGATTGAAGGCGGTGACATTGTTCTGAATACGATTTACCAAAGCAATCGACAACAAGAAAAGGCGGCGGAACTTGCGGCACAACAGCAACCCGCCGTTGACGGTGGCGGTGCGGAACCTGCCGCGCAAGACGATTGGAACTACCCGGATAGCGGGGCCGATCAAGCGGTGAAATCGTTTTCGTTTGACCTTTAACGCTGGCGCTGGACAATAAACATTATGGCAGATGGCACACGCCGGACATTCGCGCAAGGCAGCAAGGGCGGCTGGTACGTTGTAGGATCGGAGCGCGTTGAAAACGGCAAGACAAAGCGTGACTACGTTCCTGAATCTGTGGCAATGCGGGCCATGCAGGGGAAAGCCACGGATGCCGAAATCGACGCGGCCATTACTACCCGACCAAGCGGAAAGAAAACCCGCACGAAGCAAGACGGTACAGCGCCAACACAGCCCCGCCAAAAGAAACAAGATCAACCGACAAGTAGCAATCTACCCGTAGGTAGAACACCGAAGCAACGCGACCCGCGCCTACCCGCTAGAGGCACGGTTATCAAGTCACGCGACGGCAAGGTGTATGTCCGCGAAGATTCGCAGGGTACATTCCATTTGTACGATGCGAAGAACAACAGCGAACTGGCAACAGGCAAGACACTGACATCGGTTATGGTGAAGTACACAGGTAAGCCGGTGAATGCTTACGGGTTGCTTGGATTGCAGCGAAGCAAGAAAAAGGCGCAGGAAAAGCGTGAAGCGGTGACAACACCAAGGCCAAAGACAGAACCAAGAGAAGATAAAAAAAACGATGGCGAACCAAAAATTAACCGCACCGACGATAGTAAACTGTCGGGCTTATGGCCGAAACACAGGGATTATCGTCTACCTGAGCCGGGTACGGAAATGCGAGGTAAGGGGAAGTACGCTAGACTAACCGCAGTAGAGGACGACCGGGGTATTTTTGAAATCAGCTATGACGGCGAAGTTATTTCGCGCGGAAAAAACCTTACAGCGGCGTGGGAAAACTCGTCTTACTATACGGGCGTCTCGATAAGAAATGCCGCTACACGGAAAAACCCTAACGTAAAAATAAGGCCACCGACTGCATACACAGTATTTGATTTACAACCCAAAAGCGAACAAGTTACAGATGAAGAAACAGGGCTTGTGATAACGGGTAAGCGTAGTCCGAGCGACAGGCTTGATTATCTCCCCAAGCCCGGAACCAAAATGACCCACGGTGAAGGTATGGGGTGGGTAATCGAACGCGACGATGGTATTTTTGTTGGATACAACAAGGACGGTAAAGCCATAGCCGCGTCCTATTCGTGGAAGGGATTGGCAGACCGAATGGGAATTAAGTCGCCAGATACCTACTACAAACTCCGTGCGATAAACACAAAGGGCGACTATTGGAAGGCGCGAAAAGAACGCGACCGCAGGCTAGGGCGCACACCCGGCTCCGATAGTGGTGGTATATCTATTGAATCAATAAACGCGCGCCCCAAACGTGCTAAATCATCAACACAACAAGGAACCGGAACTAAGCGCCCCCGTCGTGAACGCATACCCGGTGAACCCAAGCCGCGCCGTCGCAAGTCTAGCCGCCCGCAAAGGTCGCAAGGCTTTGATAAGCGTGAAGAAGGTAAGGGCAAGGGCGCTGCGGCAATG
>JBAZDQ010000108.1:0-4958 GCA_041654355.1 Bacteroidales bacterium | reverse complement strand
GTATGAAAGAGTGTTACGAAAATCCGTATCGTATATCCCTGACCAAGAAGACCCCGGTGATCCTCCGGCTCGACGGCAAATCATTCCACACCTTATCGAAACGGCACTGTGAGCGACCATTTGATGCCGGGTTAATGACGGCTATGCGTGCAGCCGCAGTCGCCGTTATGAATGAAGCACACGGTTCGAAGTGTGCTTATATTCAGTCTGATGAGATCTCTATTCTTCTCACCGATTATGACAAGTTTGACACCTGTGCATGGTTTGATTACAACATCCAGAAGATGTGCAGCATCAGCGCAGCGGTTGCGTCCGTCGAGTTTACGGAACATTTCGGGCAGAAAGCGTACTTTGACGCACGGGTGTTCAACATCCCGAAGGACGATGTCGTAAACTATTTTGTCTGGCGACAGGGTGACTGGATTCGTAACTCCGTCATGATGTGCGCCCGGTCATTTTATTCACAGAGTGAACTGAACAATAAACGAAACGGGGTTGTCATCGAAGCGATGAAGTCCGACCACGATTTCAACTGGCACGCCCTGGATGATGCGATAAAGTATGGCCAGTTTATTGTTCGGAAAGGATGCGAAGACCCGATCGTGTTTACCGAACACCGTGCGGTGTTTGATGCATGGTTGGATGAGCCGATGCTCTAACTCATTATTGAAACATTGGGAGGAAATCATATGAGTGGATACTATCTTACCATTCTTGTCCGGGCAACCGATGCGGACGAGGCAAAGACTATGGCGGAATGTGCGATCGATGACTGGTTCGAATCCGGCTATCTCAATATCGGTGATCATGGGTACGTCGCGGAAAACGAACCGATTGTGTGCGGGTCTGATAACCCGACCGCGTTCATGAACGCTCTCCGTGAAGCGCAAACGATGCGACGGAACAAGATCCCGTATTACCTATCCCGGATTGACCACTACATGCACGAGTGTGGAATTGCGTCGATGCATGAGGTCAGGTTGAGAGAGGAGTCCGGGGGCGACATGGACATGATCGGGTTTTATCTTAGACGACTGGGCAACCTGATTGGGCGTAACTTTGACCCCGACTGCGGGTTCTACGACACCGATTCCCACAACGGGGGACTGTCGCCGGAAGAGATGGCAGGAATTGAGAGCGAGCCGGAAGGGTGGGCGCTCATCACGGTTGTAGTAGGATGACCAATATTGCGGTAGTTACCGGAGACATTGTTGATTCGAGACGTCTCCGAGATTTATCCCTTATCATACCAGGGTGTTCATTCCGTCATATTATTAAGCGTGTATACAATTCTATTGCATGGGATTATCGACCGGATGAGTATATCATCTACCGGGGTGATTCGTTTTGGGGCGCGTTTGTGCAACATCCGGAGTGTGCGGCGATGTTGCGGGTCAAACAGTTCCAAGAGCGGCTTACCGAAGCATTTGCCGTGTACGGCATCCCCAATGCCCATGCACGATTTACCATATGGTATGGCGACGTGGATACGTCGAGCATACCCCTTGAAATGAACTTGGGTGAAGCTTTTATATGGTCTGACAAAACCCTTATCCAGATGAAAGCCACACCGAGTATTATGGTTGAAACGAATGGTGGCGATTCGTTTACGTACGAGGAATTATTATGAGTGCATCAGGTATAGTGCCGGGCAACGTCATCGACCGTCTCGATGCGTTCAATGAAAAAATTAAGTTGATCAAGAAGTTCGATAAATCGACACCGACACGACGAGCTCCGTGCTCGGAGTGGGAGTCGGATGGGAACTGAATGGTAGGTACACTATGACTGAGAAAGATCTGACCGTATACCCGAAGAAACTTCAGGCACAGACTGATGAACCAGAGCATGTATGCACATGTGATCACTGTGACGGTCATAGTTGTGCATGTCATGATGGTGATAACCCGAAACAGGAGACTCTATGACCGAATCATACCGCCAGGATAAAGATATGTCGGACGAAGATGACCGCTCTCAGTTCGCGGATTCCGGACACGATATGTGGGACTCACTTCCCGTGTATGGGATTGGAGCATACCGGCTGCTTGCCCTTATCTACGATGGCGTCTATCCGGTATGGGTCATTGGCAAGATCGCCGAGCGGGTTGAAATGCTGACGAAGTTCTCCGAGAGAGGCGACTGCATCCTCTCCGATAAAGAGGGGTTTGGTAAGACCTTCTTCCTGGGTGATATGGTATGCCTGTACGACCACGCATACCCCAAACTGATGTGCAAGGTCGTCGCCGAGTTGACCCACCGCCTCCGGCATGAGAAATTTATAACAGAAGCAGAGTACATTGAACGTGAATTCGTCCCACTTTGGTGCAACGCCGAACGGGAGGGCGATCTCAACCCGTTCCGGGCAATGTTCGGCATCCCGTGCCTGGACAACTATCGGGGAAACCGGTTCTACAAATTCATCGAGAAGATTCGAGAGGATATTGAATTTCTGAAACGGATGGATACCGAGTACACCGATAGCGCACGCGGTTCATACGTTCCGAAAGACCTGCTCCGGGCATGGGTCAAAGCGGGGTGTCCGGTCGATAAAAATAACGTTCCGTATGTTACCCGCATTGACGATATGACCGAATACCTCGAATGGTGTGAAGACGTCTGCCCATATTGCACATTCAGTGGTATCACGTCAACCGGCGGAGGAATTTACGAGCCGCCGGATTATGAGCCGATCTGCAGCCGGTATTTTGATTCAATGTCGGGTGGAGCGCCATGTGGGTCTTGCAAGGGGCATGGGTTCCGTCCGATCAGTTTGGTTTGCGAGGAGGAGGAGTGACCGTAATGAGCATAGATATTTACAAAGTGAAACAGGTCGCAATAAAATTAAAAACCCGTGTCGATTGGCAACTTCTACAACAGCAGAAACGCACGCTCGATTATGTTTCGGGAAAACTTCTTGACGGAAAGACGTTCGACCTCGACACGCTTTCGATGGAGCAGAAAGAGGATCTCATAGGTATCCTTGGTTTTCTCGACTTCATTCGGGACTCGGTAGTCGATGTTGGGTTGGTCGATGAAGATATCGTGTTCAGTGAGTTACATGACGAATTGTCAAAACAAGATTGAACATCTTTCGAAGTGTCAGTGTGGCGCAATCACCGTTACGATCAACGGTCTGGACTACAGTATGCGCCCGAAAACATTCCGAACAATGTTCGGGGTCAAGCGTGTCCCACCCGTCCCCAACCGTCAGAGGTATTACGCCTGTAACCATTGCACTAATCATTACGGGATTGATCTCTGTGCATGCGGTTCCGGGATTGCACCGGAGAAATGCCGGGGTGGAACCGACCGGTGTGGGGTACCGATGCAAAAGATTGGAGAATACATCTCCGTTAAAGGCGGATGGTTTGAAAAATGAGGATTGATGCAGATGGGTGAACCTATATCGGAGGAACATCAGATGGAGAAATACACCACCATTAACTACCAGTACCGTGACAGCGGCAACTACAAGTGTTGTCGTGATATCGCATTTAAAGGCGAGATGACGCCGGAGATGGAAGCACGGTTGCGATCCGCATTTGATGCCGGTGAATACTTTATTGCCGAACAGATTGGCCTGCCGACGGCGTTTCCCTACCCGGAAGAGTGCGACTATGACCCGGATCTTGACCATAGTTGGCATGAATATCTTGGGTATGACGTTGTCTGCGATACTCCTGCGTCAACTACAGATACCACTCCTATGACAATAGAAGAGTTCGTGGTAGCGGTGGAAACAGCAAACGCTGAAGGTTGGAAAGAATATAATCCGGAGGAGGGGTATCTATGAAACGACGGTTTACGACGGAATCTGGATTTGTGTATGAATATGAATGGCACCTACCGTCCTGCCCATTACAAAAAATCCGCCCATTAAACGTTGATCTGTTGCCGGATGATACGATACAGGATAACGTCATACAAGACATCGATGCGGCGCTGGATGCGGCGACCCGTGCAAAACAAACCCTGGTCGATCGAATCGGTGCGCTCCCGGATAACCCGAGGATTCAAAGATTAACCGACAAATGCTTTGTGATCATGTCTTCGGATCTCGACGATAACTGGACGCCAAATTATCATGATTTCCGACTTCAGTATCGATTATTGCAAGCGCTGGTTATGAAAACATCGTTTGAGAAACTCAAATCAACGTTGGAAGGAGTGGTTGCCACCGGCACCCTTCCTGTAACCACATTGCAGTATGACCGGGGGTTCAAGTTCCACCCGGACGTAATTGCAAATTTAAAGGCGATGATAACATGAGGACAGTGGAGATATCGGCACCGACGACCGATGATGTGATTATGTATCTGGAGTATGAAGTCCTCCCACAACTAAAAGCAGGGTATATCTCTGGAATATCCGGGGATGCTTCCTGGGGTATTGAAGGTGACGAGGACGATGAAGACGACGAAGACGATTAAAAATTTCACTATCCGTTCAGTTCGCACCCTTAGAAACAACCGCTATTGATACAAAAATTATGGAGTTGCATTCACATGTCAACTGTTTATGAATTTATGGAAAAATTTGTCGCTGGAACGCTTGGGAAAAAGACGAAAGAAGGACGATGGAAGGTCGAACGTGATAATGGTGTTGAGTTTTTAATTTATCATCCGTTGCGGGCAGATTTGCCGGTTGGTACTACCGAGACCCTGGCATGCCGTCTCGTCGATGGAACCGTTCTGGTGAACGCCAACCGCATGCGCTACATCGGTGCAAAATGTGCATATGGAAAAATGGTTCGTCCACAGGTTAAGACCGAGGAACAGGGATACCTTGAACGATGTGGCGCGGTGCCGATACCGTTCACATTGTTTGGCGAGGCCAATATGAACATTGCACAGTTTGTATTGGTTACGAAACCGCACGAAGAATACGTAACAGCTCACCGCCCCTTCTCGTCTCGGGTAGACCACTATCATTTCTCGGGTGCCTGCGTCTTCTGT
>JBAZDQ010000107.1:0-4979 GCA_041654355.1 Bacteroidales bacterium | reverse complement strand
CCAGAAGGGCAGCCTCCCCGTCATCTCTCTATAGTCTCCCCCCCCAATATTATCTCAACAGTCCCGACCGACAGGACCAACTCAGCGCCGGCGACCGAGAAGCCCTCAGCACCATGATCGCGGCATTCACGTTCAGCCCCCGCACCTACGACCTTATGCGGTTCGTCTCCGCCCTCAACAGCACAATCCAGGCGTATCTCGTGAAGCGGAATCGATACAGCGAATACATCCCCATCTTCCGCGACATATCGCAACGCATCGCCAGCGCCCGCATCCTCCTCGACTCCCCCCTCGACCAGGGCAGGGCCGCCGCCACTCTCTACTCTCTGGAGATCGCCCTCAAAATCATCGCCGAACGAGAGGGTCTCACCCAGACCGGCGCCGCCATGTATGACGGCAAGATGCCAATCGCCCCTGCTACCGAGCCACCAACGGAGGGAGATCCCTATGGTATCTAAGATCAATCGAGAGGTTGCAGAGCGGCTCCTCAACGAGATTCGCATCCACAACACCAACGCCGGCGGCACCATGACAGGGATAATTGGCTCCAAAGGGTCCGGGAAAACTCATTTCCTCGTCAGGTTAGCCCATCAGGTGCTCTATTTCCATCCTATCAAAGGCGCCCCGCAACGCGAGACCGTTATCTGGCGGGGTCGAACCCTCGATTACTGGTCATGGATGTATGAGCCGGATTTCGAGTGGGAAGCGCCAGAATTTCAGCGAAAAGTGTACGTCCACTATCACGTAGACGACTCCCCGACATTCATCGACGAACTCGGAGAGCCGATCCGTCTCCCTCCTGACGCCATCAGGACGTATCGCACGGTTATCGACCTCCGGGAGAATCTCGTCCGGGGTGAGATCAACGTTGTCTACGAGCCAACCAAATACGAAATGTCGCGGGCGATGCACAACCTCCTGATTGCCAGATCGTGCAGCAGAAAAGGGACCCTGGACGGCATCGAGTTCGACTCGCCCCTCTGGTGGGTAGAATTTCTATTCTACCTCCTCAACTTCAAGATGGCGGGGTTTGTCACGGCGTTCATCGATGAGGCAGACGAAGTATTCCCGGCGAGCCCCTCCGGCATCCGCTGGCACCTACAAGGCCTATTCTGTGACGCCGCCAAGGACTTCCGAAAGGCCAATATCTCGTTCGTCTTCTCAATCCACGACTACACCGACCTGGATTACCGCCTCCGATCCAAAACCCAGTATTACGGATACATGCGCGGCGCCCGCCCCAAAGCAGGGTCGATGATCTCAAGGACTGCCGCGATCTTACTCCCGGTGGGGGAGATCATCCTCGAACGCGACGGCTACGGCTCCACAAATCTTGGGAAACTGACAGAGCGGCCGCGAGTCAGGACCCTATTCCTCACCGGAACCGGAGACCCCGCCGGATGGGGGGAACCGGCAAGCGACACCGATCCGGAAGATGACAATACGCTCACCTGCCCCCGGTGCGGGCACACCTGGACGCCCAGGGTGGTCGCCCCCTCGCGGTGCCCGAATTGCAATGCGTTCCTATCGTACGAAGAAATCAAAGAAGAGGCATAAATACTATTTTCCCGGCGCTTTCAGCACCAGATCGCCATCATCGTTAAGGAGCATTGAGATGGCATCCCCGGCCTGGATGCCACTGTTCTTACACCAGTGTGCTGGGAGAACAAGGGTTTTCGATCCCTTGAGCTGCTGCACCTTGTGCTGGCCAAGATGGAACTGCCGCATCATGAATAGATATTTCTCCGAATCTATATAGAATACCTTTGACACCCCTATAGATTTCTCCGCGCCTATATCTCACCCTCTACCCTACCATACTTTCATGAGAGGTGATATGTAATGGCAAACATACTCGGCAGCGTCATCACTGCCGGCGTCGCCATCATGGCGATTGCGCTCCTGGCGATGGTCACCGGGCGTACGCTCGTCGCTCTCCCGGCGTTCAACGAGTCCGATGCGCTCGAAGCTCCCTGGGCAAACACCATGGAGAGTGTCGGCGCAAACGCTGGCGTCGCCTTCGACCTGCTCGGCATCGCCCCGCTCGTCCTCGGTGCGGCGGTCATCATCGCGATCATCGTCGGCGCGTTCGTCTTCGGCGGACGGGATTAAGGATGGCATCCGCCTCCTCCGACGCCCGGCGCAAGATGCGCGCCATGCGACAGGGTATTGACCGAGGATGGGCCGAAGGCCAGATCCACGGCAATATCCCCATCTTAAGCCCCATCGCCGGCGCGATCCGGGGCTGGTACCGAACCACGATCATACTCTTCAAGGAGGATTTCGCATCATGACGTCTCGACGTCTCTTTTTTACCATACTCTTACTCGCATCGCTCCTCATCCCTACGACAGCCTCGGCACTCTCCCCGTTTCCCGGCGAGGCCCCGGTCACCGTCTCAGGCTCCAACACCTCGTATACTCTCGACAATATCTATTCTGTGCAGGAAACCGTCATCCCCCTCACCCTATGGGCATTTATCCTGCTGATCGGGCTCGCCTTCCTGACGATCTCCATCCTGATCCCCGACCGCGGCGAACTCATCACCGGCCTGCTCGGTCTCGCGTTCATCTCCCTCGCCTGGGTGCAGAGCGCGTTCCTCGGCACCACCGAGTTCATCGCCTCCGAACTACCCAACAACATCATCGCCATCCAGCCCATAACCACGATTTATGCCTCGCACTGGCTCCCCTGGCTCCTAACGATCGTGTTCCTCGTCGCGTTCGGCAACGTCATCCTGGCCATCGGGAACATGCTCAGACGACCAACCGAACCCTACCCCCGCCCGGACGTGATGGAATGAAGACACTGATAGACGAAACCGGCGCCCGTTACGACGTCGACGAAGAAACCATCGACGCCTACGCTGACTACGACGGCCCCACCCGCCGCCTCTACGACCCGGCGACCGGCGAGACCTACACCCTCCCCGATGCCATGTTCGACGGAGGCTCGGGTGGAGAACAAACGCCCGATCCCGGCTTCCCCCCGCGGACCCCGGAGTATCAGGAGAAACTCATCGAAGTCCTCCTCGAACACACGATCGAAACCCCGGACAAGAAGCGGGACGCGCTGCTCACCAGCTCGCTCCTCGCCATCGGGAAGATCACATCACGCGAAGATTACCGGATCGCCCGCATGGAGGTGGAGAACCTGATCCGCGCCCTCTATCTCTCCGATGCCATCACCGAAGACGATTCGATCTACATCATGGACCAGATCGAGTTCTTCGCCCACTGGCAGCTCCGGCGGAGCATCACCTATGACGGAAAACCAAACGAGCGCGAGTGGTGGACTATTCAGAGCATCCACAAGAAAACCGAGGTCAAAGGCGAACAACCCGGCGGCGGCGCCCTGTCCGCCCTCGGCAACCTGTTCGGCAAACGGAGGTACTAAACAATGTTCACGAATCCCATGATGTGGGTATACCTGGCATTCGGCCTCATGGCCGTCATCACAATCCTCGTCGGCATCCTGGCGATAGGATACGTGTGGCTCAAACCCGTAGCTATCCCCTACCTGAAGTGTCGCGGCAAACCAAGAACCCCGCTCATGCTCTTCTGCCAGCAGAACGGCCGGGCACGGGCCACGCCCGGGAAATATATTGCCGGGATGTACGAAGACCCCGACCCAACGAACCCCCTCGCGTTCTTCAAATCCGACACCGGGAGTTACAAACTTGGAGCCGCCGACCTCGAATTATTTTATGACGGTGCCGGTACTGCCACCTCCCCGGATCTCGTCGTAGCCGTGCAGGAACTCCGGGGCATGGGGTACACCAACATCGACGACCTCATGGCCGCCTTCCGGGCCGGGAAGTTCAAGGGCGACTCGTTCACCCTCAAAGGCGAGACCGTCTGCTTCGACAACGGCACTATCAGCATCCCGCTCATCCGGCAGTTTGACCCCGCGAAAGTCGAAGGGTTCAGCAAGAACAAACCCGCGATCACCAAAGCGTATAGCGACACCAAACTCAACATCGACCGGGCCGACCGTGACCAGAAGTTCTACGAGAACCCGCAGATCATGGCGCTCGGGTTCGTCATCGTCACCGCGTGTATCGGCATCGGCATCATGAAAACCATGGGAGTGTTCTGAAGTGACGCCCGAGATCACCCGGCCCGGGCAACCCACCCGGCAGAGTATCGCGCCGTCCACCTCCGCCCCCTCCGCGCCCACTATGGATACCCCCGGCGCCCGGACCATGACCGATCCCACCCCATCGAGCAGCCGGCGCCGGGAAGCGGCAACCCGGGAGAAGTTCGAGGGAATCGAGCGGGAATACGGCCGGAGTAAGTATCTCCGCCACCGCCGCGACCAGATGAAGATCCGCAAAGCTCCCGAGACTCCGGTATCCGACGCCTACGTGATCACCATGCGCAAACAGGGCGCCGCCCCCGGCCTCGTCTCACTCGAGGACCAGGTGATCCAGAGCGAGCAGCGCGAGCGCGAACAATGGATACAGGAAGAAGAGTATCGCGCGGCCGTGCTCCCCGGCAACCTCCAGCGCGAGCGGCAATACCTCGCCCAGATGGAGTATAACGCCAAGCAGGAAGCCGCGTATAACACAGCGCTGGCCGAACAGCGCGCCCGCGATACGGAAGCCCAGAAATACGGATACTCGACCTACGCCGAACTCCAGGCCGCCATCCGCGAAGAGAAGGCCATCAAGCGCGCAAACGAGCTCGGCCTTGCCCTCACCGAAGCGCAGCTCATCGCACAGACCGTCGCCCGGGAAGGCTACACCGGCGCAACCGCCTACTACGGCCGCGACCCGGGCGAGCTCATCGAGGAGCAGCGGCAGATCGGTGCGGCGGCACAGGCAAGCCTTGAGCAGAACTTCGGGATCGAGATCGGCCCGAAACCCCAGGAATACTTCCAGACGGCCGCCGCCGTCCCGGTCACCGTCCGGGAACGGGAAGCCGCCCACGCCCGGCTCCAGGGAGTCATCGACCCCATCAACGCGGCAATTGAAGCGG
>JBAZDQ010000106.1:0-5004 GCA_041654355.1 Bacteroidales bacterium | reverse complement strand
TATAACCTTAAAACAAAAGTTATGGAACAATCTGTAAACAAAGTGGAATTGATGGGACGCGTAGGTGCAGATCCCAGGATCGGGCAAACCGAGGAAGGACGTAAGGTCATGAATTTCAACCTGGCTACCGGAGAAGTGGTAAAGACCGCTTCAGGAGAATTAAAAGAAGAGACAACCTGGCACCGGATAGTAGCCTGGGAAGGAAAAGACATTGCCCCGTTTGAAAGCGTTAAAAAGGGCAAAAGACTTCTGATTACGGGGAAAATCCGGACCAAATCCTATGAAAAGGACGGACAGGCACGGTATATACAGGAAATCACGGCCCAGTCACTCAGGGAGGTAATATCGGGCTGAAAAATTGCGTACATTTGCACCTGTTCAGAATGTAAATGTACCATTATGCCAAGAGATCTTTTTATCTATAATACCCTGACCAGGGAAAAGGAAAAATTTCAACCGCTTATTCCGGACCATGTGGGACTTTACGTATGCGGTCCCACCGTATACGGGGACCCGCACCTGGGACATGCCCGTCCCGGTGTGGTTTATGATGTGTTTGTAAGGCTACTGAAAAATATTGGATACAAGGTCCGTTACGTCCGTAATATCACAGACGTAGGACACCTGGAAAACGACTCTGACACCGGAGAAGACAAAATCGAAAAAAAGGCACGTCTGGAGGAACTGGAACCCATGGAAGTGGTACAATATTACACCATTCGTTACCACAGGGCCATGGCTGCCCTCAACACCCTGCCCCCAAGTATAGAGCCCAGGGCTTCCGGTCACATTACCGAACAGATAGCCATGATCCAACAGATCCTGGATGCAGGTATGGCCTATGAAATCAACGGATCCGTCTATTTTGACGTGGAAAAATACAACCACCTGCACCATTACGGAATCCTGTCCCGGCGCATACTGGAAGACCTTCAGGCCAACACCCGGACCCTGGACGGTCAGGATGACAAACGGTCTCCCTTTGATTTTGCCCTGTGGAAAAAAGCCTCTCCCGAACACATCATGCACTGGCCTTCTCCATGGAGCGAAGGCTTCCCCGGCTGGCATCTGGAATGCTCGGTAATGAGCTCCAAATACCTGGGTCAGGTTTTTGACATTCACGGCGGCGGTATGGATCTTTTATTCCCTCATCACGAATGTGAACTGGCACAGAATACGGTTACCCGCGGAGAAAACAGTGTCAGGTACTGGATGCACAACAATTTGATTACCATCAACGGCCAGAAGATGGGCAAATCACTGGGCAACTTCATCACGCTTGAAGCGCTTTTTGAAGGGACTCATTCACTCTTGTCCCAGCCATTCAATCCCATGACCATCCGCTTTTTCATTCTTCAGGCACATTACCGCGGCCCCCTGGATTTCAGCAACGATGCCTTGCTGGCTGCTGAAAAAGGCCTGCAACGTCTGCTCAGGGGCAGGAACGTGATCAAAAAAATGGTGACATCGGAAAAAGAATCTCCCTCAGCCTTTGTTCAGGAGACCCGGGAAAAGATCTATGCAGCCCTTTGCGATGATCTGAATACTCCGGTAGCACTTGCCGCATTGTTTGATCTGGTTACCTGGATACATACAACTGCCGATAATAAAAAACCGGTATCTAAAGAAGATGTCAAAGGGATTGAAGAAATTTACGACCAACTGGTAAATGATGTACTGGGTCTTCGTGAAGAAAAGGATGAAGACCGGCTTCCGTTGGTGGGAGGTCTTATTGACATGATACTTGAATTCCGGAAACAAGCCAGAAACCAAAAGAACTGGGAAGAGTCCGACAGGATCCGTGACCGTCTCTCGGGACTGGGCGTTCAAATCAAAGATACCAAAGACGGAACCGACTGGGAAATCTGATTTCTCCGCAAGTACATAAAAATGCAAAGAGGGATACTGTCGCCTGTCAGTATCCCTCTTTATTTCGTGGCGCGATCAATGGATCTTCTGTTTGCATGAAAAAATTCCGCGCGCTCACTGTGTTCGTTGTCAATATTTAAGTCAAAAAGCGTTCCATAAAAATTCCCCAATTCAAAAAACCGGCAAATCTGGAGTAAAAAATCGTCGCAAAACCACAATCGCCTGATAATCAAAATAAAAATTAATTACTCTCTTTCCGGGGACCGTTGCCCTATTCCTCTTTTTGGGGAATTCGGGGTCTCGTGTTGGGGAATATTTCCCCATTGCTCCAAAAAGCACGGGATTTTGTACCACCCGGAATTTCTTTATACCTTAGTCCTATGAAACCGGATACGGGTTTTCGCCTGAAGATCGTCTTCAGCTATTTACTGCTTGTGGCTCTTGCCGTAAGTACCGGATGGTACGTGTATAAACGCGTATATCCTTTTCTTTTCCAAAGTGAAGACCGCCGGGAAGAAATCCTGGAACGAAGCCTGCTTATCAGCAATACCATTTCCTTGTTGTACGAAGCCGAATGGCTGGGAACCCGTTTTATTCAGGACCCCAGGGCGGAAAACTACGACCTTTACCGCACTGCGCTGGACAATGTGGATGTCATGCTGGATTCACTTGGGAAAGGGACTGTTCTGGAACGCCAGCAGAAAATTCTGGATGAAATTGACAGCCTGCTTGTTTACAGGGATGTGAACATACAGGAAATTGCCCGGCAGCAGAGGGAACTCAGCCGCCGCAGCAACCGTGAGGTAGCACAAAAGGTAAACCGGGCCTTGCCTCAAATACCCACCGTTGCCGAAACTCCAAAACTGACCGAGGTGGTTTCCCGGGGAAATCGTCCTGTAGTCATCCGTGAAGAGATCATTTACGACACCATCACAACCGCGGTACAACGTCCCCGCCTTTCATTTTTTGAACGTTTGGGAAATGCCTTCAATCCTTCGCGTATGCAGGACAGCATTACGGAGATCAAACAGATCAGAAGGACAATCACCGATTCCCTGGTACGCGTCATTCCCGGCACTCCTCAACCCGTTGCACAAAGAACGCCCAGTCGCGATACGGTCGTTCAGGCGGTAATGAAAGTACTGGACGACGTGGAAGCCGAAAGGCAACGCCAGCTGAAAGCCATCTCGGCCCAGCTGGAAGAACTCATTGAAACAGACCGGGCATTGAATATGCAAATCAACCAACTGCTGGAAGAACTGAACCAGGAGTGGTTCCAAAGCACACTGACTTCGCTGGAGACACGCCGCGCTTCGCTTAAGCAGGCAGGCGATTCGCTTTCCCTTTTGGGAGGTGTCGCCCTGTTCATCATCCTTGTCTCGGTGCTGTTCATTTTTGCCGATCTGAACAAAAGCAGGAAATACCGCAGAGACCTGGAAGTGGCGCGGAATCGTGCCGAGTCTTTGATGAAAAGCCGGGAAAAATTGCTGCTGACTGTCACGCACGATATCAAAGCCCCGCTGAGTGCCATTGTCGGGTACCTGGACCTGCTCAAAAACCCCCCGAAAAATGGAACCGGACAAAAATTGAAAGAATACCTGGATCCCATGACCCACTCGGCAGAACACGTTATGGAACTACTGGCCAACCTGCTGGAATATTACCGGCTGGAAGCACAGAAAACACAACTCAATCCCGTCGTGACTCCGGTCACGCGGCTATTCCGGGAGGCCATCGCGGTTTTCACTCCCACGGCAAATAAAAAAGGCGTGACCCTGAATCTTCGCACAGATATTTCTTCCGCACAATGTATAATAACCGATCCGCTGCGCCTCCGGCAAATCGTAATGAACCTGCTTTCCAATGCCGTTAAGTTCACCGATAAAGGTCACGTGGATCTGTTTGTTTCCCTGGACGGTTCCATTTTGTTTTTTTCCGTATACGACACCGGGACCGGCATTTCTTCCAAAGCAAGCTCCCGGATCTTTGAAGAATTCACCAGGGCAGAAACGCCCAGCACCCCTGAAAAAGAAGGCGTGGGACTGGGCCTTTCCATTGTAAAACGCACCGTTGAACTGTTCAAAGGCAACATCACCCTGTCCGGGAACAAAGACTCGGGATCCACCTTCTGTATTTCCATTCCGGTTGAACTTACAGACAAACAGGCAGAAGACCTTCCGTTACCTGCATCGCCGGCTACGGAAAAACCATCCGGCTACCCCCTGCGTGTACTGGTGGTAGATGACGATGCCTCCCAATTGGCCCTATCCTCGGAAATGCTCAAACTTTCAGGACACCTGGTTGCAACCGCTTCCGGTGCCGGTGAAGCCCTTAAGATCATGCAATCCATTCCCGTTGACGTGGTACTGACCGACATCCAGATGCCCAACGGGGACGGGTTCCATTTACTGGAAAAGGTCCGTAACCTTTATCCCACTCCCGTTATTGCGGTAACGGCCAACAGCGTTTACGGTTCCCGGCATTTCCTGGAAAAAGGATTCTCCGGTCACCTGGAAAAACCGTTTGTAAAAGCCCAGCTAAACCATATTCTTACACCCGTCATCCCTGCAGTATCCTACGATGGTTTTTCTCTGGCAGAAATGGGGCAAATGGTTGACGGTGATCTGGAAGCGATCACCCAGGTATTAAAAGTGTTCCACACCTCGGCCCAAGAAAGCCTGGACACTATGCAGGGCTGTCTGGAAAAGAAAGATTTTGCAAGGATATCTTCGGTTGCGCACAAAATGTTGCCTATGTTCAGGCAATTGCATTCTCCACTTGTTAATGACCTGGAAATTCTGGAACGGTCCGGAAAAGAGGATCCGGGCCTGGTACAAAGCGTTATCGGAAAAACCCGGCAATTACTCCAGGTGATAAAGCTTCATTTTATTATATAGAGTCTTGCGGTCAATACCCAGCAACCGTGCCGCACGGGTACGGTTGTTGCGGGTGCGTGCCAGCGCTTCCAGGATCATTTGACGTTCATGTTGTTCCTTCAACGTTTGTGTGTCATCCCCCTTGGATGAAGAAGGCACCTGGCGGATCTCCTCGGGCAGATCATCCACCGTTACCAGGGGCCCTTCGGACAACAAAACCGTACGTTTTACCATATTCAACAATTCCCGCAAATTGCCC
>JBAZDQ010000105.1:0-5018 GCA_041654355.1 Bacteroidales bacterium | reverse complement strand
GGCATTTGTTCAATCTGCCGTAGAGTATTTTCCAGATGTTGAGCCATCGCAAATTTAAAACCGCCTTTGGAGATGTTTTTCTGCCTTATCTGTCCGGCAAAATCGTAAAGCCCGCCAAACAGATACGAGTGAATTTGCTGCAATCCTTTCACGGACCCCACTTCAATGTTGTCAATTAATGAACTTTCAAACAAGGCATATGCCTTATGCTTGCTTTTTCCGTCAATGGTTTCGTCGCTGTAGGTAAACCAATCTATGAAACGGCTTGCCTGTTTACTTGGGAATTGTCTGGCCAGGGCAATGATACCATTGTAATCCAGCATATCAGATAAATATCGTTTGCCATCTTTTGCAACAAGTTTAAGTTGGGTAGTGGCACTAACCAACTCGCTATTTTCCTTTTTGAGCTTTGATTTCAAGTATTTCCAATAGTTACGTGTCTTGTTGTAGTTGTCCTGGTTGGTAAGGACAGCAACAATGTCAAGAACCGAAAACCACCATTTGTTGTATTCCTCGTCCCAAACGGCACGAACCTCTCGGTCGTTAAAGAAACGGATAGAAACTTTGCTCATGCTGTATAAAGGTTAATAGCTCAACAAGGATTCGCCTTAATAAACAAATATACTCATTTGATTTTTATTAATCGATTGGTAGATTTCTTGTTGATTTCTAAAAATCACAATATTTATAGAAAAACAGAAACGAAATGAAAAAGATATTTTTTATTTTATTTTTTTCAATGGGTACAATACTTTCATGTTCAAAAATTCCTGAAATGATAAAATTTCAAAATTAAGGCCCTGTTTGACAACTTAATCAGGCAAGGCCACTCTAAGATTCCACCTTCCAAGCCATTATTGTCAATCCATCCACATATAAGGCCGTTTTTGTGGACAAACCTCGGTTTTTTTGCAACTCATCCACATACAAGGCTGTTTTTGTGGACAAACCTCCGTTTTTTTGCAACCCATCCACATATAAGGCTGTTTTTGTGGATAAACCTCCGTTTTTTGCAACTCATCCACATATAAGGCCGTTTTTGTGGACAAACCTGGGATTTTCTGCCTTTCATCCACATACAAGGCCTATTTTGTGGAGGAACCCGGGATTTTCTGCCTTTTGTATTTTCCTGATTATGGTTGACTAGCTGAACGTCTTATCTCTGGGTAAAGTTGACTCGGTTGATAAATATAAATGATACCTGTTTCTCTTGATGGCTTCTAAACGGTAACTTTTCCACTTCATATCTCTATCACCGCGCAGGTTGATAGTTTCGGCTGCACCAGATCCAACGCCAGCGCAAAATCATTCCGCTCCATCAGTTCAACCGTCACATCCTTTCCATACCCGGTCCCTCTCTTAATGATGAGCGTTTCATGGTTTTCTTCCAGACAGTCGAGGAACTTATTGAGTCCTGACCTGAATTCTGTATAGAAATGCTTAATTATATCCGTCAGGAAATCAATGATGTCAGATTTTTCTTTATTTTTATACGCTGGCAGAAAGCACTACTTATCAGAGACAGCCGTTATGATATCACACTCTTTCACTCCGTTTCGTTCTCAGGCATTTATCCTTGTGTGTATTCTGTTCGTGGTTTTCGGATGTAAGATCAAAAGTACCGGTCCTCCCGGTTCTTCGGATAGCATCGACACTCTGGCAACAGAAACCACGGCATACAAGGGAAAGATGCGGAATGTGACTTTTTTGCCCTATTGGGTATCCAATGCCCAGTTTGCCGGATATTATGTGGCCAGAGAAAAAGGCATCTACAAAAAATACGGCATCAACCTGGAGATCATTCCGTATGAACCATTCAACACACCTTCGGATCTTATCTCTTCCGGGAAGGCCGATTTTGCAGCTCTCTGGTTGGTAAATGCGATTGAATTGAAAGCAAAGGGCACAGATATCGTCAATATTGCCCAACCCTCAACCCGTTCCTCGGCCATGCTCCTGACCAAAAAGTCGAGCGGCATTGATTCCATACCCCAAATGGGAGGAAAACGAGTGGGCATTTGGGCAGGTTTTGAACTCCAGCCCAAGGCGTTCTTTAGTGAATACAAAGTGAATGTCACTATAGTTCCCATTGGCAGTACCAATAACCTGTTCCTTGCAGGTGGTGTGGATATCACCATTGCCAACTGGTTCGATGAATATCATACTATCGTAAACGCGGGATATGACCCTGAAGACCTGAATGCCTTTTTCTTTGCAGATTTCGGCTTGAACTTTTTGGAAGACGGGATCTATTGTTTGTCCGATATGCGTGAAAACGACCCGCAGTTGTGTGCCGATTTTCTTAAAGCAACGCTTGAAGGTTGGAGGTATGCCTTTGATCATAAGGAAGAAGCCATCGACATCGTAGTGCAATATGCCCATAAAGACAAACTGCCTGTTAACAAGGTTCATCAGGGATGGATGCTCGACCGCTACCAAGACCTGTATCTTCCCGAGGGGAAGACTGAGTTCAACGAGTTGCTTTTGCCCCAGGATTATACATTTGCCGGGAAGGTGTTACAAGATGCCGGACTGATTGAAGAGATCCCTCCCTACAATTCGTTTTTTATTCCCATTAACAAGAACTGACCGCCATGAGCTATTTTTCGCGTAAGAAGGGATTGGCCTTCAGGTTAATACTCTATGTTTTCTCCAGCATCTCCATTATCTTTCTGCTCATTTTTGCTTATAACTATTACATCACAGACAAAATAGTCCACCAGAATCTGGTTAAGAACGCTCAGGACATCACCGCTTCCACCGTACTAAGGGTAGAGAAAGTCCTTGGCGCCGTCCAGAAGATCCCCCTCAACTACTCCAAAACCATCGAGGCATCCGATTTTTCGCAGGAACAAATATTCCGCCTGGTACGCCAGATGGTGGAGACAAACCCCGAAGTGTATGGAGCCACCCTGGCCTTTGAACCATACGCTTACGACGTGTCCCGGAAAAACTTCTCGCCCTATTTCTGTCGTACGGACAGCGGCATTACCTTCAGTTATATTGAGTATGACTATTTTTCCCTGGACTGGTACCAGATCCCTAAAGAACTGAACAAGGCATGTTGGAGTGAACCCTACTACGATCAGGGAGCCGGTAATGCCGTGATGTCCACCTATTCTGTGCCCCTCTACAAAGAAGAAAACGGCCGAAAAAAAATCATCGCGATCCTCACCGCGGACGTTTCCCTCGATTGGTTACAGAATGCCATGGACTCCATAAAGATCTGCGAAACAGGCTACGGATATATCATTTCCTCCAACGGAACCATCGTGACCCATCCCAAACGGGAAATGATCATGAACGAGACCATCTTCAGTATTTCCGATTCCCAGAGATCGCCTTTGCTCCGGGAAGTAGGGAAAAACATGATTCGCGGAGAATCCAGCTTCGCCGAATTTGAATACCGCAATGTCAATACCGGGAAACTCAGTTGGCTGGCCTACGCGCCCATTCCCACCAATGGCTGGTCGGTAGGTATTGTGTTCCCTGTGGACGAATTTATGGCCGATGTCAACAAGCTGACAATGAATTTAGTGGCTCTTTGCGTGATCGGTCTGTCCTTTGTTCTGTTTGTGATCATTCTCATTGCCCGGTCCATCACCGGGCCATTGAGAACGCTTACCAATGCAGCCGGGAACTTTGCCCAGGGTGATTTCAATGTTCAGTTGCCACATATTACGTCGCACGATGAGATCGGACAGCTCAACGACTCGTTCATATACATGCAGAAGGCTCTTGCCTCCACCATCAATGACCTTAAGGAAGCTTCGGAGAAGCTGAAAGCATCCTACGATAAACTCGAAGAGTACAACCGCACTCTGGAACAGAAAGTGGATGAGCGTACCTCCGAACTGAGAAAGAAAAACGACGAACTTGTGTCCGCCCAGGCTCAGCTGGTGCAATCCGAAAAAATGGCCTCGCTGGGCCAGCTCACCGCTGGCATTGCCCACGAGATCAAGAACCCACTTAATTTTGTGAACAACTTTGCCGAACTCACGGTGGATCTTGCCACCGAACTCAGGGAAGAACTCGATAAACTCACCGAAAATCTCACGGCGAAGGATAGAGACTACCTGCAGGAAATTCTCCACGACATCACTAATAATGCAAAGAAAATCAGTGACCATGGAAAGCGGGCTGACAGCATCGTCAAGGGTATGCTGCTCCATTCCCGCGGGAAAGCTGGCGAAAAACAACCCACCGACATCAATGCGTTGCTGGCCGAATACATCAACCTGGGATACCATGGAATGCGGGCCCAGGACGCCAATTTCAACCTAAAGATCCAGGCAGACTACGATCCTGCCGTTGGCATGGTCAACGCCGTCCCGCAAGACCTGAGCCGGGTATTCCTGAATACCATCAACAACGCCTGCTATTCCACCAATGAAAAGAAAAAGGTACGAAAGGACGCCTACTTCCCCATTTTGCGCGTCACCACCAAAAATCTGGGAGATACGGTGGAAATACGGATATGGGATAACGGTACGGGCATCCCGCAGGAAATCATCGATAAGATCTTCAACCCGTTCTTTACCACCAAACCTGCAGGACAGGGAACCGGACTGGGGCTTTCACTCAGCTTTGACATTGTGGTACAGGAGCACCAGGGCCAGATGAACGTTAACTCTACTGTTGGAGAATATGCCGAATTTGTCATTGTTATCCCCAAATTTTAATACTCCCCATTATTCAACCACCGGGGTAATTTTTAAGTGCAGCATTTTCATATCTGGAATATAGCTCAACAATAAGTCGGAATTATTTATTGAAAAATTAAAAGAACGGCTGGCCGATACAGATATTGAGTTGGCCAGACAAGATGTTTTGCCATTCATCAACAATCCCGAAGAGTTTGAAATTTGGTCAAATGATAACTTCTTACAGTTGGCTGAAATGATAAAATTTCAAAATTAAGGCCCTGTTTGACAACTAAATCAGGAAAGGCCACTCTAAGATTCCACCTTCTGCACCATTATTGGCAATCCATCCACATATAAGGCTGTTTTTGTGGA
>JBAZDQ010000104.1:0-5063 GCA_041654355.1 Bacteroidales bacterium | reverse complement strand
AACCGCAAACGTCTACTCCAAATGGGCTTTCAGACAGACCAGAATGAAAACATCACGGCCGTACCTCCGGAACACCCGGTAGATGAGCAATCTGTGATTGACTCGGTAAGGGAAATCCTCTCGGGTCCAGAAGAAGAAGAAACGGCTTCTGTTTACGGAGAACGGCTGGCCGCCATGCTGGCAAGAAGGATGGCCGCGGCAGAAAAGGAAAACAATCAAACGGCAAACCGCAACATTATTGACAGACTGTTTGCCTGCCGGGAACCGGACAGAACACCTGACGGAAGGGTCTGTACGACCATAATACCTATTGAACAAATTGACAAATACTTTAGTTAAATTATGTACCAATACAACCGGGGCGGTTTTTTCGCCAGTATACCTCTTGTAATCAAGAACATTATTATCATCAACGCATTCATGTTGATCCTGACCATGATCAACAGGGAATTCATGATAGAACATTTTGCCCTCTTTTACCCGGCTTCTGCTTTTTTCAAACCCTGGCAGATTGTAACTCATATTTTCATGCACGGCAATTTCGGGCACTTGTTATTCAATATGTATGCACTCTGGATGTTCGGATCGGTTCTGGAACAGCTTTGGGGTCCCAAAAAGTTTCTCCTTTATTACCTGGTGACAGGATTAGGGGCAGCCGCCCTGCACATGGGGGTACAATGGATTGAAGCCTCCTCGCTGGTCAATGCCATTAATGAAAACGGGGCCGATGCCATGAACGCGCTGGCCCGTTACCGGATCCTGATGAATACACCCACCGTGGGTGCTTCCGGGGCCGTATACGGTATTTTGCTTGCCTACGGGATGTTGTTCCCCAACAATGAACTACGGATCATCTTTTTACCCATAGCCCTGAAAGCCAAGTATTTTGTTATCATATTTGCCGTCATTGAACTGATACTGGGCCTTATAGGTGGCGGAAACATTGCCCATTTTGCCCATCTGGGCGGGATGATCTTCGGGTATTTTCTGATCCGGTACTGGAAAAAAAGAAACAGACTTTATTATTGACAGTATGAAAGACAATCGGGATATATATCCGCACGTGGAAAAGGCCGGTGAAATACTTCGCGCCGGCGGGATCATCTTGTACCCTACAGATACGGTATGGGGTATCGGCTGTGACGCGTGCAACGCAAAAGCCGTTCAAAAAGTTAAGGAGATCAAGAACAGGCCTGACGTTAAGAATTACATTATTCTGGCAGCCGATCTGAATATGGTATCGCGGTACGTGGAACAAATCCCATCCATGGCCGCGGAACTTTTGGAAGTGGCCGACAAACCCCTGACCATCATTTACCCCGGTGCCATGAACCTTGCCCCCGGCGTGGCGGCCCCGGACGGAAGTGTAGCCATCCGTATCCCCGACCAAAGGTTTTGCCGCGCGTTGATCCGGAAATTAAAGAGGCCTTTGTTGTCCACCTCGGCAAATACCAGCGGGGCAAAAGCCCCGGTGCATTTTTCGGAAATCGATCCGGCTTTGATCCGGAAGATCGACTGGACCGCTCCCCGGTTTTTGGAAGAAAATGCCACCGGGAAGCCTTCTTCTATCATACGGTTGGGGACAAACAACGAAGTTGAGATCATAAGACCTTAATCCATAAAACCATGCAGAGAACACCCATTCAGATCCGTTTCAATGACATAGACATGTTGGGGCATGTGAACAACGTCATGTTCGGGCATTATTGCGATGTGGCCCGCACGGATTTTTTTATTAACCGATCAACCTACCACCCCGATTTTTTTAAAGATACCCGGGTGCTGATATTGGTTCACACAGAGTACGATTATATGATGCCTTGTTTCCTGGGAGATGCGCTTTATGTAGAAACTTCTGTTGAAAAAGCCGGGGAACGCAGCCTTCATTTCCTGCAGGAAATCGTAGATGAAAAGGGAACTATACGGGTGCGCTCCCGGAGTGTTATGTCAACTTTTGATAAATCCACCGGAAAGTCGTTCCCTTTACCACAGGAATGGCTAACCTTATAGGCTTATATGTATTTTTTTTACGCCCCTGACATCCAATTACCCGAATACATCCTTTCCCCTCAGGAAAGCACTCATTGTGCGCGGGTTCTCAGACTTCAGGCGTCAGATACGGTTTTCCTGGCTGACGGAAAAGGGACCCTGTGTACCGGAGAGATAACAGACCCTGACCCACGGGGATGCCGCATACGGATAATAGAAAAACAGGAAAATTACGGCGCCAGGCCTTATCATTTGCATGTAGCCGTGGCCCCTCCAAAAAACATGGAACGTTTTGAATGGTTCGTGGAAAAAGCAACCGAAGTGGGCATAGACGTCATTACGCCGCTGATCTGTGAACGGTCTGAGCGGAAACAGTGCAAGACAGAACGCTCCGAACGTATTGCCATTTCCGCCATGAAGCAATGCAAACGCGCCCAGATGCCCGTTATTAACCGGGCGGTTTCGTTTGCCGGGTTCCTGGAATCCGGGGTTCTGGATAATGCATCCGCTGCTATTGCCTGTGTTTGGACCGATCAAGAGCGCAGCCCCGTCAAGGAATGGGTTCATAAGGCCGGGAACCGGATCCTTTTTTTAATAGGGCCCGAGGGCGATTTTTCCCCCCGGGAAATTCAGGAAGCCATGGATGCCGGTTGTACTCCCGTTGACCTGGGAGAATCGGTATTAAGAACGGAAACGGCCGCTTTGAGTACGGTTTTCCTGGCTTCTTTCAAATAATGTATATTTGTAAAAACTATCTGATAAATGTCTTCGGTTACATCAAAAAACAGGTACGTGGCACTGGACGTTTTACGCGGGATGACCATTGCCGGTATGATCCTGGTCAACAACCCGGGAACCTGGAGCAAGATCTATCCCCCGTTGCGTCACGCCGAATGGTTTGGCTGTACGCCTACTGACCTGGTATTCCCATTCTTCTTGTTCATTGTGGGAACGGCCATGGCTTTTTCTTTTTCCAGGTACCTGGACGGAACCCTTTCCATGGGAAGCGGGTATGCCAAATTGTACAAACGGGCCGTACTGATCTTTTTAGTAGGCCTGCTGTTAAATGCTTTTCCCTTTTTCCTTGTAAAACCGGATCCCGGTTTAACGTTCTGGGAAAACCTGGGATCCTATTATTCCCACCTGCGCATATTCGGGGTGCTGCAGCGCATTGCCATGGCTTATGCCCTGGGCGGGACCCTGGCCCTCTGGCTTAAAAAACCGCGTCGCATTGTATGGGCTTTCGGCCTGGTTTTGTTGCTTCACTGGGGACTCCTGTACTTTTTCGGAGGTGATGATCCCTATTCCAGGGAGACAAACTTTGCCCGCATAATGGACCTGTTCCTGGTAGGACCCGGTCATCTTTACCGGGGTTACGGATTGCCTTTTGATCCCGAAGGCGTATTGGGAATGATCTCCGGTGCCGGAACCGTTCTGATGGGATACCTGGCCGGGATATGTATCCGGAAAAGCACCGCAAAAATTGATGCAGTCGGGAGTCTTTATACCTGGGGACTGGTAAGCCTGGGTGCCGCCATGATCTGGAGCATCTGGCTGCCCATTAGCAAACCGTTGTGGACCGCTTCCTATGTGCTCTATGCCGGAGGCTGGACCCTGTTGTTGCTGGGCTTCTTTGTTTACCTGATTGACATTAAGGGAAAGGAAAAATGGTTCATGCCTTTCAAGGCCCTGGGTCTTAACCCGTTGTTTGCCTTTGTGATGTCCGGTCTTTTTGCAAAGGTATTTGGCCGGCTTATTCACTGGCAAACGGCTTCCGGTGGAACGGCTACCCCATTGGGTTGGCTTTACAATAACGTATGTGTTCCTGTACTGGGAGATAACCCGGCAGGATCCCTGGCCTATGCAATCCTGTATGTGGCCGTGTTTACCTTAATGGCCATAGCCCTGTATAAAAGAAAGATCATCATTAAAATATAAACCTTAAAACCTGAATCTATGATAATGAAAAGGATGTTGCTTGCAGGCCTTGTAATTATTGCCGGACTATCACTCCAGGCACAACCGCAGAGAGGGCCGGTGCGCGAAAAAGCCAATTACGAACTGGCTTCACGTTTTTCCGCAAAAAAGATCAACAAAATGGTGTTCTCCACCAATGTTCGTCCCAATTGGTTTAAGACCTCGGACCTCTTCTGGTATGAATACAAAACACCACAAGGCAACAACTGGTATGTTATCGATCCCGGAAAGGGAACCCGCACGGAACTCTTTGACCGGGACAAGCTGGCCGCTGAACTTACCCGTATTGTAAAAGATCCCTTTGACGCACAGAATCTGCCTTTAAAAGACCTGAAACTAAAAGATGACCAGACATTTACCTTCTTCATTCAGGGCACCGAAATGGTGGACAAAAAAGAGGACAAAAAAGAAGGTGATGAAAAAGAGGGTGAGGGCAACAAAGAAAGAGCTGACAAAAAGAAAGGCGGCAAAGAACCGCGTCTGTTCTTCTTTGAATACAGCTGGAAAACCCGCACCCTTACCTGGTTGGAAGATCAGGAAAAAGAAGACCCCGTACCCCGTTGGGCCAACATTTCCCCCAACAAAGAATATGTGGTCTTTTCCCGCAATTTCAATCTCTTCTGGATGGATTGGGAAAATTTTGAAAAAGCCCGCAAAGACGAGAAAGATTCCACCATTGTGGAACATCAGCTGACCACGGATGGAACCCGCGATTTTGCCTTCGGGTCCGGATCCCAGGATTTTTATGCCGATTCCACCGAGTTGAACAAACGCACCGGCGTGCGTGGTTTGATCTGGAGCCCCGATTCAAAACATTTTGCCATGATCCGTTCCGATGAAACGAAAGTGCAGGACCTTTTCGTGGTGAATGTCCTTGCCCAGCCGCGTCCCAAACTGGAACGCTACAAATACGAAATGCCGGGAGAAAAAAACATGCCCCAGTATTCCCTGGTAGTCTTCAATATGGAAGACAAAACATGGAAAACCATAGAAACAGACGCTTTTAAGGATCAGACACTGGAACTGAGTTACAAACCCATGGAAAAACGGAAGATGTCGGATGAATTCCAGAGCTGGGAATGGCAGGGAGACAATAC
>JBAZDQ010000103.1:0-5073 GCA_041654355.1 Bacteroidales bacterium | reverse complement strand
ACCGTATTTCAGTAATAAAGATGAGCTCAATGCCATGCTTGAACCTTTGTACAAAAGGGCAGTGTCAGAGATCCGCAAAGTGGATACGAATCACATAGTCATACTGGGAGCCCCTCAATGGAACAGCAATTTTACTCCGTTTACCGACTGGAATTTTGATGATAAGATCATGTATTCCTGCCACCGTTACGGTGGAGATGCGACAACAGAAGCAATCTCTCATTTCATTGAATTTAGAGACAAAACAAATTTACCTATGTATATGGGTGAGATCGGGCACAATACCCTTGAGTGGATGGAAGCTTTTTGCAGGGTAATGGAAGAAAACAACATCGGGTATACATTCTGGCCGTATAAAAAAATGGGAGGATCTTGTTTCGTCTCTATTAGTACTCCTGAAAACTGGGAGCAGGTGGTCGCCTTTTCCGAAGCCTCAAGAGATACGTATGCCGCTATCAGGGAGGCCCGGCCTGACCAGGAGCTGAGCCGACGTGCGATGAAGGATCTTCTGGAGTTGTGTTTGTTTGAAAATTGCAGCGTTGAAGAGGATTACGTAAGAGCACTGCGCCTGGAAAAAGAAAGAACAGACAACTAGAAGCGTTGTCTGTTCAGACCCATTTAACCTAAAACCTAATAGATGAAAAAAACTATCTGTCTTAATAGTTTGCAAACGGCGTGCCAAATTTTTTAATTTATGGAATTTCTATTGGATTGGGGTTACCTGGGTTTGTTTGTAGGTTCGTTCCTGGCTTCTACAGTGATACCGTTTAGCTCCGAATTCCTTTTCATTGGGATGCTCCTGGCAGGAGGGAATCCCTGGCTTTGTTTTGCCGTAGCCACAACCGGTAACGGGTTGGGAAGCCTGACCTGTTACGGCCTGGGTTACCTGGGTAAATGGGAATGGATAGAAAAATGGCTGCGGGTAAAACGGGAAAAATTGGAAAAACAGCAGGAAGTTATTCGTAAATGGAGCAGTATGGTGGCTTTGTTTTGCTGGCTGCCTGTTATAGGAGATGTTTTTGCCGTAGGATTGGGATTTTACAGGATCCCTTTTTGGAGAACCGCTGTGCTTATGTTTATTGGTAAAGCCCTCCGTTTCCTTTTCTGGATGGGTCTTTGGTTCCTGTTACCAGAAAAATTGCTCTAGTGGTTCATTAGTTCTTCAAACGATACATCCCTTAAAGGATACGAGCGGGCATTGGTGTAATTGTAATGCCACCATTCGGGTTCATAAATGGAAAATCCGAAAGCTTCCATAATCCCTCTCAGTGTTGCCCTGTTCTTCAGGATATGTTCCGGAAGGTCATTGAATGCATGTGATGCTGTGTCCGAGAAAGAATCGAATGGGGTAGGCATTTCCAGTTCGTTCCCGGTTTCCAGGCAGATCAGCGTAAGATCCACTGCGGCTCCCCGGTTATGAATGGACCCCGTTCGCGGGCTGGCAACAAACGTAGTGTCGTGATAGACTTCATAAAAATACAACGTGGCGGCATAAGGTCTGTATGCATCCAGAATTTTAAACCCAAGTCCGGTTTTTTTTAAGGAATCCTGTGCCAAAGCCAATGCTTCTGCAACCGGGCGGCATAAAAAGGCTTTGGGAGAAGTGTAAATGGGGATTCCGGTAAAATTTTGGGATTTGGCATACGCAATATCCAGACTGATGCCCGGAATGATTTCTTCCAGATCTACAAGTTCCGTGTCCGGATTTTCTGCTACCTGGGCCAGATAATCTTCCATTGTGGCTGCAATGGGCAGGTTATAAGGATTTTTAGGATTACTTTGATGGCACCCGGCCACCAAAAGAACAACCAGAAAAAGAAAAAAAGTACGTTTCATAAATCAAAGGTAAGGATATTAATTTTTTATTTACCTTTGCAGCCTTGATCAATCGGGGTGTAGCGCAGTTGGCTAGCGCGCCACGTTCGGGACGTGGAGGCCGAAGGTTCGAGTCCTTTCACCCCGACTTACTATTGTCGATTCATTACAATAAAAATCCGGTACCATATATGAAACGTCTTATCTTAGCATTATTTCTTATAGTATTTGGTGTTGAAGCATCGGCACAAACAGGATGGTGGGGGCCGCAAAGCAAGGTGGTAACAGATACCCTTTACAGTGAAGTTTTGAATGCCAACCGTGAATACACGATATTCCTTCCCAAAAGTTACGAAACCCAGACGAATAGGGAATATCCCGTTCTCTATCTTCTACACGGCATGTCGGGTGTCAATACCAGTTGGTTTGAAAATGAACATGCCAAAGAGATTGCCGACCTACTGATAGCCTCGGGTGAGGCTTGTGAAATGATCATTGTATCTCCCAACGCGGGAGGCAATCTGGCCGAAGGCGCGTGGAATGGTTATTTTAATATGCCCGGTTGGCAATACGAGACGTTTTTCTTCACTGAATTCCTGCCCTTTATTGAGAAAACGTACCGTATTGCAGGAGACAAGCAGCATCGTGCCGTTGCCGGTTTATCGATGGGTGGCGGCGGGGCCACTGTATACGGCCAAAAACACAGTGACATGTTTTCCTCGGTTTATGCCATGAGTGCCTTAATGGACATTCCGGAGGGCGGAGGGGTTCCTTCACAGGATCCTGAAGATAAAATGGCATTGCTTACGAAGTCTGTTCAGGAAAATAATTGTATACAGTATGTTGAAGAAGCGGATGATGAACGGAAAGAGCAATTGCGCAGTGTGAAATGGTATGTCGATTGTGGTGATGATGATTTTCTGCTTGACCGTAATATTGAATTTACCCAGGCCATGCGCCGTCAGCAAATCCCTTGTGAATTCCGGGTGCGAGACGGCGGGCATACCAGTGAATACTGGCGTTCGGCACTATATACCTGTTTGCCTTTTGTATCAAGAAATTTTGGGAAGTAATTCTATTTTATACCCAGGGCCCGAAAAAAAACGTCTTTATAAGAATCGGAAACAGGAATCCTTACATGGTCAAAGACGATCCGTTGTCTTTCAATTGTTTTCACCTTCTGAATGTTCACAATGAAAGAACGGTGAACCCGTATAAACTGGTTTTTCGGTAATTCTTCTTCAATGTTTTTCAGTGTCATGAGAGTTTGAACGGAAACGCCGGTATCCAGGTGGATTTTTATATAGTCGCCAATACCTTCTATGTAGACAATATCCAGGGTGTTAATAATTTGTTGTTTATAGTCGGATTTGATTACAAGACTTTTTGGTGTCTTTGTATTGTTCTGCAGAGAAGTAGAAGCATTTGTTAATTCTGTATGTCGCTGTGCCTTACTGGCAGCCGTGAGAAATTCCGCGTAACTAAAAGGTTTTAGCAAATAATCAAGAGCGTTGACTTTAAAACCTTCCAAAGCGTATTGTTCGAATGCAGTCGTGAATATGACGGAACAACTGCTTATCATACGTGACAATTCCAATCCGTTAAGATGGGGCATTTGTATGTCAATAAAAGCGAGATTTACATTTTCATTTTTCAACACGCTCAATGCTTCAATACCGCTGCTGCATCTGGCCACGAGCTCCAGAAAAGGGGTCTGGTTTATGTAATCCTGAAGCAGATTCAGCGCCAGTGGTTCGTCATCAACGATGATACATCTTAATTGTGTCATTTGTCAAATTATAATGTAATTTTTAGTTCAGAGATATATACGTTGTTAAGCGTGGAATAATTAAAAGAATGTTTCCCAGGGTAAATTAAAGAAAGGCGTCGCTGCAAATTATCAATTCCTATTCCGGAACCACTGTAATCATTGACATCTTTAGGGAAAAAACTGTTTCTCACAGAGCATAGGATCACTTTTTCATGAATATCTATATCAATATCAATAAATGAAGGGGCCGCCTGAGAAATACCGTGTTTGAAAGCGTTTTCTACTTGTGTAATGAACATTAAAGGTGCGATTGTCAAACCTTCTGTTTTTTCTGAAATATTCACTCTTACATTGACTTTGTCAGTAAGGCGCAGGGACATAAGATCAATGTAACTTTTTGTAAAAGCCAGATCTTTATCTAAAGACACTTTTTCCTGATTGTTGTCATACAGCACGTAACGCAAAGTCTTGCTGAGACTTAAAACGGCTTCTTGAGCTTTTTCCTGATCCATTCTCATTAAGGAATAGATATTATTCAGCGTATTGAACAAAAAGTGTGGATTAAGTTGATTTTTCAGATTTTTAATCTCTGCCTGGCTGGCAACAATTTCCATTTTTGCTTTTTCTCTGTCAGTGTGTTGCCATTCAAGAGTGACGCGAATAGCAACAGCCATGGAAGCGGTAAGCATCATAAAAAACATATCTCTGGAAATAAATACAAATGAATTCCGCGGAGGCGGAATGTGCTCCATGGGAATGCCTGCCAGATTGGTAAAATAATACCCGTGCCATAAATAAAGCAGAATGCTTACTGTGCTGATTAATAATAAGTTTGACACAAAAAATACGATCCAGCGTTTTTGCAGCATAAATCGTTTAATGAATACAAAAAAATTAACGTAAAAAACCAGTAAATTAGCTGTGATGCTGCCACAGTATCCCAGGTACCTCACGAAAGTGAGTGTCTCGTTGCGTGGGTTAATAAAAAAGGGCAAACTGTAAAACAGCACCACGGCCATTATATTCATGAGGATGAAAGCCCGTCTGCTTTTTTTATCCGATATCATATTCATTCTCAAATATAATAAATTCTTTATTCGTACCTGATAGCATCTATCGGATTAAGTCTGGCAGCCTTTTGTGCAGGATACCAACCGAAAAACATGCCGGTAAAAGTACAGACCAGGAAGGAAAGAATAATGGAATATGCTTGTACAGAAACAGGCCATCCGGTAATTACAGGTATCAAACACGATGCACCCACGCCTAAAAGTACGCCCAGAACACCTCCGGTGACACTTATAATCACGGCTTCTATCAAAAATTGCATAAGTATATGTATGCCTTTGGCTCCGATGGACATACGTAATCCAATTTCCCGGGTGCGTTCCGTTACAGAAACATACATAATATTCATGATCCCTATACCCCCTACCAGCAGGGAGATTCCGGCTATACATCCTAAAAGAATTGTCATCATATCCATT
>JBAZDQ010000102.1:0-5109 GCA_041654355.1 Bacteroidales bacterium | reverse complement strand
CGAGCGGAGTGGTGGTGACGGTGACGTTGTTGAACCGCTGCCCGACGTAGTCGAGGACGACGAACCGGACCTTCACGGTCGAGAGGGAGGCGACGCCGCCGCTGCTCCCGGACGAGCCGTTGATGGTGATGTAGGCGGCCTTGGTGGTGGTGTTTGACGTGCCGGAGCCGGAGGCGATTCCCACCAGGGTGACGTCATACGCGGTGTCGGTGTAGGCGTTGTAGGTGTGGCTGACGGTCTGCCCGAAGCCCTCGGCCCCGTCCCCGAACCCCCATCTCCAGGTGGTGATGTTGGTCTCGGCAGGGGAGACGTTCGCGGTGAACTGGACGGTCAGGGGGCTGGTGCCGTTTGTGGGGGTGCCGGTGAAGTCCACGCTGAAGTCGCCTTCTGCAACCGTACCGACCACGATGTAGGCGGGTTTGGCGGTCATGTTGGACTCCCCCCACCGGGTCGTCGTCGTCAGGGTGACGTCATACGCCTGCCCCGCGGAGAGGTAGGGATAGGTGTGGGTCGGGTTCTGCTGGGTCGAGGTGGCGCCGTCCCCGAACGACCAGTCCCACGCGACGATGTTGCCGGCACTCCAGTGGGTGGTGTCGGTGAACTGGACGGTCAGGGGCCCTTCCCCTCCTGTGGGGGTGGCGGTGAAGGAGGGGATGATGGGGGAGGTGACGAACTGGACCGTATCGATCATGATCTGGGCCCCGTCGCCCTCGCTACCGGGCCGGAGCATGAGCCGGAGGATGATGTCAGCGGGGCCGGAGGCGGCGGAGGCGGGGAAGGGGAAGTAGCCGTAGACCCATTGGTTCACATACCGGCCCAGATTGGCCTCCCCGTCATCATCGTACTCGACGTAGTCCCCATCAATCGTGACATACCCGGCTGAATTGTCAAACCCGTAATCATCGCGATTGGCGGGGTCCGAGTCGAGCCGGGTGAAGAAGGTCACGTATTTGGGGGTTACCCCGCTGCTTTCCGGGGGGCGGGGGAAGTAGAGGGAGATCTCCTGGTCTCTCCGTATCCAGGGGTGCCCGATCCCATACGAGGTTTCTCCGTGCGAGTACTCGGGCGAGACCGTCCACCAGGTCTGGTACCAGCCGCTCCAATAGGTAAAACTGTCACAGGAGTCCTCCCAGTAGATCATGGTGCTCGCGGCCGCGGGGGCGACGCAGAGGAGCGCCAGGAGGAGCAGGGGGAGGAGGACCCGCCGGAGGGTCAGCCCCATAGTTCGTCCTCCTCGGGCGCGAGGTCCCGGTACTGGTGCCGGCGGAACAGATAGATGAACGGCCAGATCACGTACATGACGCCGAGGATCCGGATGACGAGGTAGAACCATTCCCCGTAGAGCATGATCCCCGGCATGTGCTGCTGCCCCCAGCTCGAGAGCTCAAATGATCCGCCGAGCCAGATGAACTCGTCCACGATCGGGCCGAGCCCGATCAGGGAGATGATCAGCATGAGGATCCCGCAGGCCGAGATGATCAGGGCCTGGGTGAGCCCCGGGTCGTGGCGGGACATCAGATGCCCCCGGTTCGGCTCTGGGGGCTGCCCGGCCGGGGGTCGGCCCCCCGGGAAACAGTGTCCGTGTCGTTGCGTAATCCCATTTTTGTACCCATTTTACCCTCCCACCGGAGCAGAGATAGCAAGAGGTGGGCGCGGGCGGGGTTTAAACAATAGCTATGGAAGGGGGATCAGATCCCGCCGCTCCCCCGCTGGCCCCCGTTCATCACCAGGAAGATGACGACGCAGAAGACCCCGACGAACGGGAGCGCCCCCCAGCACATCAACAAAAACCCCATCGTATCTTTGCGCTGCTCGCTGTAGGGGAGCGAGTGGGCGCTGGAGGACGGGGGCGTGGGGGGCGGGGTGGCCGGGGCCGCACTCACGGTGATATACCCGGTCTTTGTCGCGGTGTCGCTATACCCCGCCCGGCTGACCGTCAGGGCGACGGGGTAGGTGCCAGCCACCGTGTAGGTATGGCTCGGGTTCGTTGCCAAGGAGGTACCCCCGTCCCCGAAAGCCCAGAACCAAGAGGTCGGAGACCCAGTCGAGGTGTCGGTGAACTGGACGGCGAGCGGGGCGGTGCCGGTGAGCGGGGAGGCCGTGAACGCGGCCGAGACCGGGGTCGGGGTCGGCTCAGTGGCGTCGGGCAGCCCTTCCCAGGCGAGCCGGGGGTAGTCTTCGCCTTCCACAAGGAACCAGGTCTCGCCGTTGTAGTTCTCAACGGTGGCGATGTTCCATTCATTGAAGGTGGCGAGGGTCTGCAGCTCGGCCGTGGTCTTGCCCACTTCGTCACACCGAGACGCCGCCTGTCCGGTGGTCTCGGTGTTCCAGAAGCAGTTTTCTGTAATCCCGGTCCCCGGGTAATTAAGGTACCCGATCAACCCCCCAACCCCCTGGGCTTGGGCTTCTGCGGAAGCCCCTGACGCAGAGACCGATCCGGTCGCATAACTGGATGAGACTATGCCGCGAGTTAACGTTCCCACCAACCCCCCGACACCATAAGGCTCCGCATTCGCGGTGACGGCTCCGGTTGCGTAACTATCCGAGACTTGCCCCGCGACCACATTTCCGACCAGCCCCCCAACGAAATACCCCCCACCCACAGCGCCAGAGGCATAACATTCCGTGATTACGAGGCGTGAGTACCCAACCAGTCCCCCACAATACTCACTGAACGTGACACCAGACCCCGTATGAGAATGAGAAACGGAGCCGGATGCGGAACAGCGGGTGAGCGACCCCCCGTCCCCGTTTCCGATCAACCCCCCAATCTGACCCCCGCATTCGTCCACATCCCCGGTGGCAGAGGAATCCGTGATTGAGCCCCCAGAGATGCGGCCGACCAGACCGCCAAGTGCAGAGCCCCCGTGGCAAACGCCAGAACCCACCGTTCCCGATGCGTGACAGTCGGTAATTGTGCCGTCCACCATATACCCGATCAGACCCCCGCTCTGAGACCATCCCGTAACTGTGCAGGAGGAGTTACTGTGCAGGACATCCCCCGCGTCAATGCGCCCGATCAGTCCTCCCAGCGAGAATGCAGAACTTCCGGGGGGGACGACCGTTCCAGATGCACTACACTGAGTGACCGTGCCACCGGTCATGTATCCAATCAACCCTCCTGATTGATCCCCACTGATAACCGTGCAAGAAGACTGGCTGTTTGTAACCGCCCCGTCTGCCATCATACCCACCAGCCCCCCCGTGTAGGTTGTACCAGTTACAATACCAGAGACTACGCATCCCGATATCGTGCCCTCCGACAGCCCGGCAAGCGCCCCTGTCCGACTCGTAGTGCTGGTTACGCTGACATCGACCAGAGTTACATCCCGGACGGTTCCGGTAGACCCAATGATGATGAACATCCCTGTGTGGAAATCCGAATAGTCAATGTGGAGATCCCGGATCTCATACCCCTGCCCATCATAGGTGCCGGTGAATGGGGTGTTGGGGTCTTGCCCGATCCGAGGGAAGTTTGCCCCATCCGGGCACTGGATGTCGGCGGTCTGGAGGTACATGGCATTCAGGAACCAGCCGTCCGCCCCGGTGCCGACCTTGCAGAGGTCCGCGTAGGTCGCGACCTCAAAGGGGTCGGCCGCGGCCCCCGCCACCAGGGCGAGGGCGAGGAGGAGGGCGAGCGCCAGCCGGCGGAGCGGGATCATAACAGGAGCTCCATCGATCCCCATTGAACCACCTCTCCGTCTGCCGTGAGCGCAAGCGAGTAACTCCCCATGGGGGATGCTGCGATCATGACCACGTGATCCAGCCCCGGGGGAACCGAACACTGACCGTCGGAATTCTTTCCCCAGGCAACCACCGTGCCGTCGCTCTTCAGCGCAAGCGAGTGGTCCCACCCGGCCGCGATCGCCGTTACGCCACTCAGGCCGGGAGACGGGGACGACTGACCATAATCGTTATCTCCCCAGGCAACCACCGTGCCATCACTCTTCAGCGCAAGCGAGTGGGCCCATCCGGTCGCGATCGCCGTTACGCCCGCAAGGCCCGATGGGGGGGTAGCCGGACCATAACCGTCATCTTCCCACCCGACCACCGTGCCATCGCCCTTGAGGGCGAGCGAGTGCCCATACCCCGCGGCGATCGCGACCACATCGGTCAGACCCGCAGGGGGGGTGGCCTGGCCCCGGTCTTCCCCCCACCCGACGACCGTGCCATCATTCAGGAGCGCAAGCGCGTGGACCCCCCCACCCGAGATCGCGACAACATTGCCGTCCTGGGGAGAGTTGAGGGGAGAGTAGTAGTTGTCATAGTCGCCAGCCTCCCATTCGATAACGGTACCGTCATTCCTGAGCGCAAACGAATGACCCCAGGAGGCCGCGACCATATCTATGTCCGATCCGTCGATGTGATTGCCTGCCTGATAGCCCGATCTACCCCACTCGACCAGGGTGCCGGCCCCTGTGAGATGGAGGGCGTGCTCGGCTCCTGCCGCGATCTGCCCGGGATCTGGCGTCGGCACCGGGGTCGCGGTCGGCGTCGGCGTGGGCGGGGACGTCGTCACGGTCGCCATACCCATCATCTGATTGTCCACCGAGACGATCTCATCGATCACGGGACCCATGCCAATCAAGAAAAGTCCGAAAATGACCAGCACCAGAACCGCGTAGGGGATGGCGCTGATCGTGCCGATATCGTTGCGAAAACCCATATTAACACCCATTTTATCCTCCCCCCGGAGCAGAGATAGCAAGAGGTGGGCGCGGGCGGGGTTTAAACAATACCTATGGTGGGGGGGATCCGTGCCGGGATCGCCGGGGGCCGGGCGGGCAGCAGAACCGGATCGGCGGTCTTGAAATAGGATCAGGACCCTTGTACCGCCTGATGGGAAGAATAACGTCAAACGTGGAGGACGAGATCATCCTGCGGGTCGATACCCTGGCCGCGGCCGAGGGCCTCTCTCGATCCGAATGGGTGGCTCGGGCGGTCATCGACCGGCTGGCGGTGGAGGAAGGGGCGGCGGCGGTGCCGGCAGTGGATCGGGTGCCGCGGCACGAGCTGGACCATGCGATCCAGATCCGGGATCAGGAGATCTCGCACCTGCGGGAGGACCTGTCCTGGACCCGCGGGGAACTGGCCGAACGGTCCCGGCAG
>JBAZDQ010000101.1:0-5110 GCA_041654355.1 Bacteroidales bacterium | reverse complement strand
CGCCCGCTGCGGCTGATAACTTGGCTGGCCTTGACGCGACCGGCGCTCTGACTGATTCGGCAATCGCTGGTGCTGACGTTTCCGCTCTGCTGGCTGTTTTCGCCGACCAGATGCGCAACAGCACCGACACCGCGCAGTCTTTGGCTGATGCAACGGAGACGCTTTTGGATCTTGAGGACGTCGAACTTGCCGGTGACGTGACGTATGATGCCGGTGTTACCAGACTTGCGACGATTCCTGCTGATGGGGATGGTGTTTACACCATCGCAGCATGGGCGATTTTTGCGGCTGGTGCTGGTACTTATCGCACTGTTTATGCGCGCATCGATGGCGCGGACGTTGAACTTAATACTGCCGCGCCGGATGGTGCTAATCCTGACACGGTGGCCGGGTCTCTGACAGCTTATTTCGTTGCGGGAGAAACGATTGGGTTGGCGGTGAAACAGGATAGCGGCGGCGCGATTAATGTGACTAACGCGCAGCTTGCGATTCAGCGCATCCAGTAAGCCTTTACGCGGCGGGCGGCTGCCTTTCGGTGGCCGCTCGCTCTACTGGCCCTTTCGAGGGTGGGAAAATGGGTTCGATTTATACAGGCAACACCGTTAAGTTAATCGCTCCCGCAGGTGGCGTTATCGGTGCTGGCTCCAGAATTACTCGCGGAATCATAAAGAGAATCGGCAAAAGAGAGGCGTAGTAAATGAACCCGTCGATGAAGTGGGCGCAAACGGCGCTGAAATCACTTGGATACGCTCCCGGCGCGATAGATGGCATAACAGGGCCAGCAACAGGGTCGGCACTTGCGCAAGCAATTTTAGACGGCAAGGTTGATGTATTACAGCCTGAATGGATTGCATTCAAAAAAAACCTCAAACTGAACCAACCGACACGTCGTACAATCAACGATGTTTACGGAACCCCGAAGTACAAAGAAGGCCCAAAGAAGGGCGCTATCACCATCCTAAATCCTACCGAATGGCGCAGAAACTTCACAACGATTGAATTACAGGCTTCGGACGACGGTAAAACGTTTAAGATAATGGTCAACCGCAAAATCACCCTAAACCTGCTTTGCGCGTTTGCGGAAATCAAAAGACACAACAGAACCCTGCCAGTGGAACAAAGATGGAGTCCGCTTGTACTTCAATGCTACTGCCCGCGCCATATGCGTTGGGATGCAGCATACGCGCTTACAGTCCACACTTGGGCTGCGGCAATAGATGTAGATCCTAAAAAAAACGGCGTCGGTATGAAGAGCAATATCCCAGCTTGGGTGATTGCTATCTTGCAGGCGTGGGGGGCAACGTGGGGAGGGGAATGGAAATCCTATCCCGACCCGATGCATTTTCAATGGATGCGGTAAAAAAAGAAAGAGTTGGTTACAGCGACGACGACAGCGAGGCGAAAAAGGCGAGGGCAATTATAATGAGCTTGTCAGACACGGAAATCCTTGACCGTATAAGCGACGTAAAGGCAGAAGTGACCGAAAGTGTCGGCGAGGTCAAAATACAAGTAGCTGCCCTGCATACAAAGATGGATACACTAATTTCGGGTAAAACCCGCTGCGAAGAACACTCTCGACGTTTGGCCGATATTGAACAACATGTCGCTGCTGATAAGCGGGTTAGGGGTTTTGTATTTGCGGCACTAGCATTAGGTGTGCCGACTCTAACCGCTATCGTTGTGGCGCTAATGGGATTGATTTAATACATAAGGAAGGAACAAATTATGGGAAAAGCAAAAGCAAGCACGGGCAAAATGCCGCAGTCTAGCAAAACGGTGTGGTTCGGTATTGCGGGTGTAATCTTGGGTGTTGCGCTCGGTGTGGTTGATGTTTTGGCGCAATCCGGTACAATGGACGCTGCAATCACGTCTACCATCATGGGTATATTGATGGTGTTGCTGCGATTCAAGACGAAGGTTGCGTTAATCCTCGGCGTTGACGATCCAACAACGCCCGAAGATGAAAGCAAAGGGGAAACATCCGTGGAAAGAAAGACGAAGGCAGAAAAAGGGTTTGTAAGGCTTGGTGTGCTGGTTCTTGTTGCCGGTATTGCGCTGGCTTTTATGGCAGGGTGCGGTACGACCTTTACAGTTGCGAAGGGCGATCTTGTCACAACCGACTTGCGCCCGACGATGCCCGCGTTTATCGTGGCAAACGTGGCTGGGGCTGAGACATTCCGACTGGACGCGCCATATACAGACATTCTGCTCAAAATCACTTGCGCGCCGGGCATGGTTGCAACACTGACATCCGATTGGAAGCCAATCTGTATTCCAAATCCTTGCGCCCCGGGTACGTCATATTCATTTGAAGCTGACGGTATGAACGTTTGCAAGTAGCAGCGTAGGAGGTTTCTGCAATGCTTTCCGACAAGACAAAAGAAACGCTGAAAACAATCTCTGAAACTGCCGCGAAAGGCATTGATCTGACCGGCAATGTCGTGGACATCCTGACGCCTTTCGTGCCCGGTGTGGCAAAAGTTCCTATGGATATGCTTGAAGGAATCGTGAAGACGGCAATCCTGATGATGCCCGAATACTACGAAAAGGCTGCGGCGGCACTCGGGCTTGACGAACACATCATGATCAAAGTCACCGACAACGAAAATCCCGTCACCGGATCTATTCAGATCTAAGTGTTAAATCCGCTCGATTTATTATCGCCACGTTTGGATAATGACCACTGAATAAACCCCAAGATTAGTCACATGTAACTGTAATCGTTAAACAATCTACAAAAACCATCTACTGCGTTTGTTATCCCTATTGCGTGATTTGCGCCATATTGCTATCCTATCCGTAGCCTGACCTACCATGTGTGGGAACAGATCGGCGCACGCTGTTACGGCGCGGCGCTGGACTTTTGCGGAATAGACTAGCGGTTTTAGTCAGTAGGCCCATAACCTACGCAGACTGGTTCAACTCCAGTTTCCGCAACCATTCCCGGCGCGGGATTACGCGAAAGCGAAACCGTAACTGCCGGTCAAGCCCGAAAGGGTCTTTGCGTTGACGTGAGGAAATGTGCGTCAACTGTATTGCGGGTTGCACAGGGCAACATGGACGCATGGCTGGTTCGATTCCGGCTCCGCAATCTATCCAACTATCAATTGACCGTCAATTAAAGAACATCCTGAATTCTATCGGTAATCGCCGCTAATCGGCAAACTCTCAGGCTATCGTGCAAATTAACTCAACGCCGCTATCCCTTCACAACTGTTGACCAATCTTCGCGCTTGACGTACAATGTTCAATCACGGGGCGGACTGTACATGGGCGCAGTCCAAAACATACCCCGCGCTTTCACAAACGCGAGGCAACAAACAGAATGAACAAAGGAAACATCGCGGCGGAGATTACCGAAAGGTTAATTGACTACGCCAAGTCCGACGACGTTGAACCCCTGCACCTTGCACCGCCGGGGCAACCGCTTATCATTCCATCGGATTCCGACTACGAACCCGAAACCTTTGTGCTGCTGCTTTCTGACCTGCAAGCGGGCCACAAGACGGAAACCTTTAACTTTGAAGTCTTGCGCGACCGTATGCGGAAGCTGGTTGAACGGACGCTGCGAATCACAGCCCTGCACCGCAAGTCACATCCGATACCGAACCTCGAAATATTTTTGCTTGGCGACTTGGTACACGGTGAACGTGTCGGCAAGACGGTTGACTTGGACGAACTGGAAGATGTTGTGAAGGTTCAAATGTTCGACGTGGTAATCCCGCTGCTTGAAGACGCAATCGCGGAATTCGCGCAGAATTTTGAATCCGTGAAGGTTCGCTGCGTCCGGGGCAATCACGGCAAGATAAGCAAGGAAAACGCAGTCACGTCGAATTGGGATGACTTCATTTACTACTTCCTTGAATCCCGGTTCCGCACGACGTACAACGTGGAATTCACAATCGCGCACAGGTTCTTCCAGATTGTTGACATTCACGGCTGGCGGTTCTTGCTTGCACATGGCGACCAGATTAACATGTACCTGAATATCCCGCTGTACGGCCTTACAAACAGGTCAATGCGGTGGCAGGACACGTTGGGCGCGTTCGACTTTATGTGTGTCGGCCACTTCCACAACTTCGCAATGATGGACTGGAATCACAGCCAGATTATCATTAATGGTTGTTTCGTTACGGACGACGAATGGGTTGCAAAGGTGTTGGGCCTTAGCGGGTCTTGTTCGCAAGTGTTAATGTCCGTGCATCCGAAGCGCGGCGTGACATTTACGAGTAAGATTCACTTGGTAGGGTAATTATTAAACGGAGGATTGAAGGATGCTTATAAACAAAAACGTCGGGCTGACAGATACACAATTGGAAGCGGTAAAAGTGCTACGGGAAGCTGGCGGGCAATGGCTTACGTCGCGGCAGGTATGGGACAAAATGAATCCCGACGGAATTCCGATTGGCCGCGATCTTAACAACATGGGGAACATCCTTCGCTGGATACCAGCAAAAGACAGCCGGGTCGAAATCAGCGACAACATAAAGCCCGCTCGTTACCGCTGGAACGACGTGGCGGGAGTTACCGTTGACACGGGCGGCGCGTGTCCGACAGCCCTGCCACTTACTAAGGATTACATTGAACGCACTTTGATGATGGTGAAGGCCGATTCGACATGGGACGCTCACTTAGCTTCCGGCACACCCCCCGACCATGCGATTATCTTCAACGCTCTGATGCATTACGCAAGGGCCACGATGCAGGTTGCTCCCGAAACGGCAATACGGGCCGCGTTCCTTGCGGGTCAGGGTGGGTTCTTTAGGAAAGCGAGCGCCGGTAGTACAAAGCGGTCTAAACCCGCTCCACACGAAAAACAGGACGTTGAATGTTGCAACAATTGCGAAGACGAACCCGCCGAATGGATACCAGCCACGATGCCCGCAAGCATGGACTACGATGAATTCATGGCAAAGACTCAGGCCGCGTACAAGGCTTGCGAATTCACCTATGCGGACGTGGCAAAGCGGGCCAACATGCAGGAAACCTACGTCCGTGACATTATCCGGGGTGTAGCAACCCCTTCCCGCGCCCGACTCGCACAAGTGTACGCCGCCGCCTTCCACGACTAGCTAACGATTCATATTCTATTCATTATCGCAGTTAACGA
>JBAZDQ010000100.1:1586-5119 GCA_041654355.1 Bacteroidales bacterium | reverse complement strand
GAAAACTGGGCGGATGAATACCTCTACAATGGGGACGCAGCGACGGAAGCCTACAACAGCGCAAAGGTCATTTAAGGGGGGAACAATGATGGACGACAATAAAACTATTATTATGCGCAACATACCCGAATCAATAAGGCGCGAACTCAAGGCAAGAGCGGCAAAAGAAGGAAAGAGTATGCAGGGTTTGATATTAGAACTAATAACCCGATATGTTTCCGCAAAACGGGAGGAGTAGCCATGCCGGACAAAATCACGGTCAGCACGTTCCAACTTTTTGAGATGTTCCCGGATCAGGAGAGCGCCCGAAAATACCTGGAATCCCGCCTGTGGCCGAATGGCGTTAGGGGATCTCCTCCCTGCAACTCTCGAAAGAGATTGGGATTACTCAGAAATCCGCTTTGCTCTTTCCAGTTTCTTCAGCCTATCGAATTCTACCATCCAGATTTTGGCCTCGTCCAGCATCAGGAACGCCCGTCCGTTCGGGAGGTATCTCAACGGGAGGCCGTAGCGCCGTTTCCAGTTTCGGATGGTCCCCCAATCGCGGCAATGCATTGACCGCATGATTTCCTTCCTCCCGAACGCGACGTCCATCAGGTTGCACCTCCCATCTCTCTCCGCCTGCACGTTTCCTCCCACTCCTGGTCCGGGTCCGGCACGTCGGATGGCCGTGGCAGTTTAGCCGCCCCCGTGGGCATGGTTCTCCCGTTTCCGCCGCCGCTCCCGATTAGCGATTCCGGGACATCTTCCCATCGCATTTTCTTGATCCATCTCTCAGGATCTGGCCACTCAGGGTAAAACTTTCCCGTCTGCGCGGCTTGCGCCCTCGCTCGTTTTTGGTTTTCAACCGCAGAAAGGATTACCTTGATGGGTGGCAGTAGGCCGGCCTTCTTTGCCTTTTCCCATTCGGCGAAGGGGGCCTTTTTCGCTGTGTGCTTTGGGTACGCTTTCCAGAACGCTTCGAAATCTTCATCACAATCACATAGTGTTCTTTTACTTTTATTTACTTTACTTTGGGGGTTATGGACTGTAGAAACTACAGCTTCTTGGGGTTCTGGTTTGTAGGAATTGGGTTTAACTGGTGTTTCCATCCTCCGATTCTTATAAACATCGGCGATTGAGTCAATAAATGTCTGCATCCAAATTATCTTTGTGGACCATAATTCGGTGTCTATTTTGCCCATAGAAGATAATTTATTAAGTATGTTTTCGGCCATTTCCTCACTTACGTTTGTTTTGGCCACTAGAAACTCCCAGTCTTCCTGGTTTCTACAATCAATAAAATGACCCCTGGATTTTCCAAGCCGTTCAAGTAATTTATAAAAGAAAGCATAACCGTCATTTCCATATAAACTCTCAATTATAAAAAGGGTTTTACCGTGATCGCAATAATGGGGGAAGTAGTCTATATTTTCTTTTTTGGGCCTAGCCATCACGACACCTTCCTTCCATTACAAGATACACAAAGAGTTTGAAGTGAATCTTTTTTATTGTATTCTGTGTAATTGTTTATGGTTACGTGGGCTATTCTTTTGACGTGATCTACGTGAAGGTTTTTCTGTGACCCACAGATAACACACTTGTTGTTGTCGCGGGAAAATATAAACCCTCTCACCGCAGGTTTTTTAATAAAAGCGTAAGAGCTGTTTCTAATATAATCAACAAAAACATCCGGATCAAGAATGTCTTTTAGATAAGAAAAACTCTTCCTGGGTTTCCATGTGGGAAAATAATCTACATTATTAGCTTTCGGCCTTGCCATTTTTGCCCCCCATGCCCCTACTCATAAATTTCCCGTCCGTCCGGTTTTCGCTCGATGATTTCCTCGAACCGCGTGTAATCGTATGCGTACTGTAATTCCCCCTCCATCGTGCGGCCGTCCCTATTCTTCCGTACCTTGATCGTCACCCGGTCGTTCGCGCCCTTCTCCAGCCAGATTCCCACGTCGGCCGCCGCCGCGATTTCCCCGGCGCCCTTGTAGCCGATGACCGGGTTATCCGGGTCCTTCGCGCTCTCGTTGTTCACCTGGGACAGGGCAATCACGGTGACGCCCAGGTCCTTTGCCATGGCGAATATCTGTGTTGACAGCCTGCTCATACGCTCGTAGATGGTCCGCCCCTCGCACAGGACGTTTTGAACATAGTCGATGATGACGATGTCGAGCCCGCCCATGGCCTTGATGTCGGCCGCGGACTTGCGGATGTCGGAGAAATTGTAAAGGTTGTCATAAATATGGAGTTTCTTCTCCGAAAAATGTCGATACGCCAGGTCCAGGCGGGCGATGTGCGAATCAACCGCGATCCGGTTCTCTCGTATGGCGTAGGTGGGGAAGGTCGTCTCGTTCGCTAAGAGCCGGAGGATGTACTGCTGTGACGACATTTCGACGGAGAAGATGGCGATGGACGGATTTCCCTTCCGGTATAGGCGGGAGACGAGGTCAACGGCGAAGGCGGACTTGCCGATGGAGGTATAGGCGCCGACGATGATCAGCGTCCCCGGGATGAATTTCCGGATGGTCTTCCGGAGGATGTCGTAGTCCGGATCGATGCCGGGAAATCCCTTGTCAATCTTGCCCCGGAGGTCCTTGATCGCCGCATCCATGGCAAACGGCTCAACCTTCCGTGGCTGCTCGATGCCGAGGCCGGCCTGATACTGCGCGATGATGTCGATAACGCTGTTTGAGGCGTCCTGGCTCTGGATGGCCAGGTCGTAGGACTTCTTTAAGAGTTGCCGTCGGATCGACTTATCCTGCACGATGCGGCAGTAGTGCGCGACGTTGGCCGCGGAAGGCACGTTCTCGGCGAGGGTGGCCACATACACCATCCCCCCGGCCGCGTCCAATTTACGGAGGTCCTTCAGCCGTGCGCATACCGTAACCTGGTCCGGGACCATGCCCATCTCCTGCACATCGAGGATGGCGTTGAAGATCAGTTGGTGGCCGTTCGCATAGAAAGCCTCGGCCGTGATCCCCTCGTCGATGACCGTCTGCAGGCACGATGCGTCATAGAGGATGGACCCCAGGACCGACCGCTCGGAATCAATATCATGTGGCTGTTGTGCGCTCATATCTCTAATTCCTCGCAGATTCGCCGTATCTCCCGGTCGTATTCGGCGGGCGGCAGGGGCGGGAGGTCCCGCTTTCGGGTTTCGTATTCAATCCACTTGTCGGTTGTGTCGGTCATCGAATCAAAAACCTGTCCTGAAGGCCGAGGCCGTTGATCACGTCGTCAAGGGTCCGTGCTATGAATGCACATCCTCCCGCCTGATTGATCCTGTCGATAAAGTCTTGCTGCGCCGGGGACACGACCCCACGGGGCGCCTTGAGTTCGATCCCGATGAATTTCCCGTTGTGGATTCCCACGATGTCGGGAACCCCCGGCGTCGATCCCATGCCCTGCCACACCTTCCAATGGAAGATCCCCGCCGCCTTGAGCATCTGCCGTACGCTCTTGGTCAGCATCGCCTCGGGGGTGGGGGTTTTATACGGCCGCACCCTGGCCTCCCTTCCCGGCAATCTACCGAACCTGCCGACG
>JBAZDQ010000100.1:0-1576 GCA_041654355.1 Bacteroidales bacterium | reverse complement strand
GCCGCACGGCCATTATCCTTCCCGTCGGCAATCTGCATCATCTGCCGACGAATTTGTACCGCTAAACCCCTTCCTGCCATGCAAGGGCTTTTAAGAGAGCAAGGGTGGGTGTGTTCCAGTCAGTTGAATATCTGTTGCCCTCAGAAGGATCATCCATATCATCCAGAACCATACTGCCATCTATACCAAGAGATATAGCCCATCTTTTCCAATCAACCATTCCCCAGAGCCCCCTCTCCGACCTGCTCTCGTCGCGGGAGTAGAGGTCGGGGATGAGAATAATGGTATCAGGGCAGCAAGGTTCAGATTTTACCCACTTACCAAGATGTCCGTCTCTATCGTACTGCATACTATCGAAGTAATCTTCCTCTAGCACTCTTATTTTGTGGTCCTCTGAGCCTAAAGGGCAGTAATAGAGATCGCCTGCATGGGGTTCCCCCATGTTCTTTTTAATCACACCCTGCAACCTACGAATCAGGTCAAGTTTCTCATCGTCCATCGTTGGCCTCCTTCCATTCCGTTATGACCTTTGCGTTAATATTTCTCATTGGCCTCCCTAATCTTTGGGAACTTATCTATTTTCTGCTGCCAGTCCATCGGGGGCCTCCTCTGCCAGCCCAATTTCTTTCAGGTCTTTCTCGCCAACAACTTTACAGCGATGCAGCCGAAACTTTCCGTCCGTGGCTATCGGGATCGCCGCTATGTCGGCAGCCTCAAACTCCACAATCAAAATCCTGTAACCATCGCACCACTCTCTCATGCACCAATCGAGCGTGGCGACATTGATTCCCGCTCCGCAATGTTCCGTGTCGTCAGTGTTAGCGTTGTCCACCTGATACGATTTGCCGATCTTATATGTGATCCCGCCTTGATACGGCCCCTCCATGTTCCCATTGACAAGTTTGTAAGCTCGTATTTTCCCCGGTTGGTCTAAAAGTATTGTTAGCGGCGTACAGCGGTGTTTGTTTATTCCCTTCGCATCCTGAAGATCCGCACCCACAAGTTTCGCACCCAGAAGTTTCGCACCCCGAAGGTCCGCGCCCCAAAGGTTCGCACCCACAAGGTCCGCGCCATGAAGATCCGCACCCCGAAGGTTCGCATCCCGAATGTCCGCGCCCCGAAGGTCCGCGCCCCGAAGGTCCGCATCCTGAAGGTTCGCACCCAGAAGATCCGCACCCAGAAGATCCGCACCCCGAAGATCCGCACCCCGAAGATCCTCACACCGAAGATCCGCATCCTGAAGGTCCGCGCCCCCTTGAATCGCCGCCTCTACGCACATTTTGAGTGATTCCGTTTCCAACGCGAACAGCACGCTACCGCTGTATCTATGCCTGATCGCAAATTTCATTTTACCCTCCTACCATTCCGTTATGACCTTTGCGTTAATATTTCTCATTGGCCTCCCTAATCTTTGGGAACTTATCTATTTTCTGCTGCCAGTCCATCGGGGGCCTCCTTCAGGGCTTCTCGTGCGTCTCTGGCAGCTTGCGACACTCTTACCCATCGCGCTTTATCCCATCCTTGTATGACATGTGTATCGTGATAAGTCTCAAACATAGACAAATAATCATCGGTA
>JBAZDQ010000099.1:0-5191 GCA_041654355.1 Bacteroidales bacterium | reverse complement strand
TCGGAGCCTTGGCGAAAGAATAACCCAAGGTCTGGAGTGGGCGCGCCGGATCAATGGCGCAATAATACGCCGCAAGAGCCGCCGTTTCCGCTGCAAATTCCCAGGGAGCGGTGGGAACGCTTTCCGCGTTCATGATAATAGAAAAAGGACTGTTCCGGACATCACCAAAAGCGGTGAGGCTGGAGAAAGTCGTATTTTTGGCAGTGTAAACCACGCCGCCCGTCATGTGGTCCGCTTTCCAGCGGGTGGCCAGCTCAGTCTCCATGTAGGTGACCGCGGCAGGGTTGGTCCATGACATGGCGATAGCTTGAAACCACCGATTGGAGAGGATACCGGAAACGCCCTCAGAACTGAGGTCAGGGTCCACGGATCCGTCCGCCATGGCGGTGAGAGTGACGGTGATCCCAGCTGGGGTCTCCTCTCCCTGGTAATGATTGACACGGATGTCCAATTCATTGGACGCGGTGCCCTTGTTCTTTGCGGTGAGAGTCACCGTTCCGGTGGCGGCTGTTGCGGTGACGGCCAGGTCAGTGGCGGCATTCACAGCGGCGGTCACAGCGGTGGCAATTTCCGCGGCGGTGTCCGTGGATTCCACGCCCACAGTGATGGCACGGCCACCAATCATGAGGGACACGGCGCCGGAAGCGGTGGCCGTTCCGGAGAACGCCACGGAGCCCGTGGCGGCCACAGAGGATTCAGCGTCCGAAAGAGGGAGACAGTATAGGGGCTGGGTGGAATTGGAAGCCAGGAAAGCCTCCACCATTTGGGCAAGCTGGGAGCCAGCGCCAAAGAGCGTGACGGCCTGAGCCTTGCTGGTGACCTGCACAATTTCCTTTGGCGCGGTCTTGGCGGGGAGTTGCTGGCCAATCAGGAGGATTTGCCAGGGGATGGTATTGGAACCCTGGAAAGCTCCAGAATTGTCAATCTCCACATAAAAAAACGGGGTGAGGGATCCACTAGGGACCTCATTAAAACCTATGCTCACTTTTCACCTCCGGTGGTGGGTTTGTTGTTGTTGTTCTTTGCGTCCTTGGTGGCGGGCTTTTCCGCCCGGGATACACCCTTCACCAGCTCACCGGAAAGGACGCGCTTTTCCAGGTAGGAATCCAGGACCAGGGCCTCACCTTCCGGGAAAATGTTCCGCCCCTTGGAAGGGAGGAAAACCTGGAAAGGTTGCCCGGTCACGGGGTCCGTGCCAGGTTTCAGGAATTTCTTTTGTGTATTCATGGGATCCTCATGTCAGAAATAAAATTAATATCCAAACCCTCCGCGGATACGGACTCAGGACCACCCAGGGTGGAACCCATGCGGAGGAAGTCGGCGTCCGGTACCTCATCGGGGAGGATAGCTTTCCAGCGCCCGGAGAATACCACGGACTGGGAGAACTTTAAAGCCTCACCTTCCGCGGACATAGTTGGCCGGATTCCCCGGAGAAAAAACCACTCCAGGGTCCCGTCAAATGGTCCGGAAATATCGTGGACCTGGAGAAGGGCGCGGACTACGGCGTCCGTGATTTCATCCATGCGGTCCTCAAGGTCCTGGCCCGTGGGGGCCTGTTGTACAATTACCTGGACCACCACATCCGTGTCCACCTGGTAAATGGTGGGGGCGGTGTCCTGGTCGTCAAAATCGGAGTTTTGCGTGTATACGCAAATGAAGTCCCCCTCTTCTGGCCATGCGCGGCGCGCGCGGCTGGGGAACACTTTGGAAAGCACTCCAGGAATGGAAGCAGCCACCAGCGCCTTGGTTATTTTATCACGTATTTGCTTTAGCTGGAGCATTAGTTCCCCTGGAGAATGAGCTCCACATGGCCCAATTTCTCATTGGCGGTGCTTACCACCTCCAGAGTTTTGGCCGGGTGGAAAAGATTGGCCGTCACCTCCACACGGTCCCCGCGTGACGGGGATCCGCTGGGGAGATCGGAGCGACGGCAAAAAATACGGGGTTGGTGGGAGATTGCCTCCACCTCAGCCCCTAGATTTTCAGAGAGGGCGGGCTCATCGTAAATGGCCGGAATTTGTACAGCGGACCCGGTGGCCGGGATATAGGTCACCAGCTCCCCGAACTCGGAGAGGCGGAAATGGTTGTCCACCATGTCCTGGTCTAGCTGTTCCAAAAAGGTCATTTTTACAATGCTCCCACTTCTGCTTTAATGGTCTCCGCGCGCAATTTGCCCACACCCTTGATGGTGGTGAGCTTGCCAACGGAAACCCCCTGGAGCTTCTCCAAAGAGTCCAGCCCAGCCTCAGCCAGGCGGGCCTCCAGAGCCGCATCCACAGATTTGAGGCCCAGGTGGGTCTGGACTTCCTGGTCAGAGTTTCCACTCTGGTCCTGGTCTCCCTCGCCATCCTGGTCCTGGTCTTGGTCACCGTCCTGGTCCTCATCAGACCCAGCGGCCTGGGAGTCCGGGTCCTGGTCAGAGGATCCGGAGTTTCCCTGGTCGGCGGGCTCCTTGTCGGTAGGAACGTTGGTGCTATTTGGATTGTCACCCTTCACCACGGAAAAATCCAGGGTGTGGGATTTCTTACCCTTGAGCCATTCAAGGACAGAGAGGTCCACCTCAGCGGTGGAACCCTTAGGATATTCCGTTCCGTCAAGGACCAGGAGGCCCTTGAGGATCTGGATTTTTGTCTTTTCTTTCTGAGCCATTGTCGCCTCCTTACACCACGATGGCGGACACTAGGCCATTGACCTGGTGGACCACTGGGAGCGGTGCGGACTGCACCAAAAGGAAGCGGGCAGAAGGATTCTTCTCCACCCAGGACTTGGCAAAAGCACGGGACGCGTATTGGCCCGCCTCAATGTCCTGAATGACGCCATAGTGGACCGTGGCGCGGATGGAACGGGCAATGACCAGCGCATGGTCCACAGGGACCATAGGCTTTTCCGTGTCCGTGTCCTCATCATAATACCACTCGTCATAGGTCCAGACATCCAGACCCACAGCGGTGAGACGGCCCAGATAGGTGACGCCCTCGCCCATGTCGGCGGGGTTAATCAATCCCATCATGAGATTCCGATTGTCCAATAGATTGAGAAGCTTCTCATTATTGAGGAACGCCTCTGCAGCATCGGTGCCCAGGATCAAATCCGTAGCGGTGATTCCGGCGTCCTTGGAAATCTGGCGTTTCCATGCTCGGAGGTTCTTGATAGGGTCACCAGTGGAAGTATTCCACAAGTCCGCGCCGGAGAGCGTGGGTGTGTGGGCGGCGTCAAAGTCATAGTCCACCACAGTGTCCACGCCGTCACCCTTCACAGTGACACGGCCATAGAACAGAGCTTCGGCGGCCATGGCCTCCACGCGGCGGAGGTTCATTTCATCCAATTCCGCCATGTCGGAGCCCAGGAGGACGGCGGCACGGGTAGCCGGAGTATTGGCACCCGGGGCAGTGTATACCACTTCACCGGGTTGGCGGGTGAGAATATTGTCCGCCTCGGTCACCTTCATAGGCTTGAGGTAAGGTGGAGTGAATTCCAGAGTACGGAATTTTTCGCGGTCCACCACCTTTCCGGCCATCTTAGGATGGACGATAGGTGAAAGACGGCGGGACCCCTTGTAGAGGTCGATTTGGAAAGACTTGGTGTCGTGCGTTTCCTCGCCAAAGAAAGTGGCGGATAGGAAGCGGCGCGCGGGGAAAGACTCCAGGAGTGCCTGGGTCATCTGTTTTGGGTCATAGAGTTCTATGGTGTCCATGTGGTTCTCCTTAGTTGATGGCGGCCTGGTTGGTGGATACGAAAATCCCGGCATTCCCGGCCAGGCGGCCTAGGGAGTCCAGGTGATCAGCTACCGTGTCGGTTCCGCCCACGGTCAAGGCCAGCGAATTGAACTCGCCAGTTTTTGCCACGGGTGCGGGTTTGGTTTCGGAAGCTCCGGTCTTGATGTCGTCCAAGAGGACCACGCGGGCCACCTGGGATCCATCCACGGCATTGGAATTCACCAGAACACCATCACCATGGACCGCGTCAACCCCGGCAGTATCCGCCGCAGTGGCGCCCGCGGTGATATTGGAATCCGCGGAAGTAGCTCCCACGGTCTCAGCATTAGCACCAGGAACAATGAAAGTAAGGACTAGTTTTCCGGCGGTGTTCGTGGCATTCACGACGCGGGATGCGTCCGCATTGACCAGCACTTTGAGGGCGGTGGCCACCACCGTGGGTGTGTCTCCCGTGGTGGTCGTGTGGGTGTAGGTCTTAGACCCCACGGTCAGAACTACCGCGCCGGATCCCACCGCAGTGGTCCCGGTAAAAGTGATGCTGGCCACACGCGCAATGGCGGCCACAACGGTCTTGAGTCCTAGTACGGCGCCACGCTTGAGGTCCTGGGAAGCCGCGATATTCACGGCCCCGGTAACCACATGGAGGGCACCCGCTAGGAGCTTGTCAGGGGTATTGGTTCCAATTTCCATTTTGTCCTCCTTGGATTACTTGGAAGTTTTGCGGTTTGCTCCCGCCCCGGTTGCACGGGTGCGGAAATCGTTGGCACCCTGGGTCATTGCCGAAAATACGGACTTGGCCTGGGTTGCTGGAGTGACCGGAGCCTGGGAAGCGGCAGCCGCGGAGGCCTGGGCCCCCTCGGTGGTCATCTGGGCAGTGGTCATGGCCGGAGCTTTGGGCGCGGTGGCCATGGCTCCGGGGGTTTTCAATTTCTGGATGGCGTATGCCTGGGCGTCCGCCACGCTCTTTCCCTCGGAAATAAAGGAAGTAGCATCGGCTGAGAACACCGTCCCTTCAAAGACAGAAAGGATACCGGACACGCGGTCGCGTTCCGCCTTGACAGCTTCATCCGCCGAAATAGCGGGAGCTTGGGCGGCTGGAGCGGCGGCCGGAGCGGCGGCCGGTGCAGATTGAGTCTGGACCGGGGCCTGGGCCTGGGGCACAGTCACCGGGGCGGTTTGGGCAGGCGCTGAGGCCTGGTTTTGTGGTGTAGACATGGTTGTCTCCTGTTTATGGTTGCGAATAGTTGAAAATGTAGTCTCAAAAGTAGTCACCTGGTCAGCCATGCCACTATCCACGGCCGCCTGGCCTACCTTGACTCCACCTTTTCCGAAATTTTCCAGTACATTCTCCGGGGTGGTTCCGCGATTGCGGGACACCCTGGAAATAAAAACATCCCTAAGGGCATTGAGTAAACCCTTGACCTCCGCCTGGCCCTCCGCCGTTGCGGGGTCCGGACGCTTCATTGGGGATTGGT
>JBAZDQ010000098.1:0-5215 GCA_041654355.1 Bacteroidales bacterium | reverse complement strand
GATCTTCTTTTCAGTAGGGGGGGCGGGAGCCGCCGCCTGCGTAACAACGACGGCCCCCGTTTCTGCCTGCTTTCCTTCCTTCTTTGCCATACCTGTTCTCCCCTTTCTTTCCCCTGTTGGTTGTTCAGTTACGGAGCCACGACGCGGTTGATATTCGTGGACTGGTAGCCGGTGACGCAGATCACGACAGACTCCACCGCGAACGTCCCGGTGCTCTTGTAGCGGACACCGAAATGCGTATAGGAGGAGTTGGTTGCCAGAACCTGGGACGGGTTAAACTCGATGACGCCGGTTTTTTTGATGCCTTCGACGTACACGCAACCCGTGGACCCGGACGCACCCGCGCAGGCGATGTCGATGCCGTGCGCTTCGCCGGGACCGCTTGCCTTGCGCCGGATTCGAAGCGATGCCTCTTCTGCCGAAGACGAAGTCGTCACCGCGTAGGTTTCGAGGTGGGTACAATGCACCGCGATTGCGGACGCCAGGTCTTCGATGGTGACGCTGTTCGCGCTCGCGCCGATCTGCTTATCCGCAACCGTCGCGTCCTCTTTGATCAGGAACGTCACGCCATCGAGGATGATGGTCCGGTTTGCCGATTTCTGTGCCGTCGCGCCCGCTCCGGCCACGACACGGACGGTATCCCATTCGTGCCATTCAAGGGCGGTTGCCTCGCCGAGTCCAATTCCCGCACCCGTCAGGGCGGTGAAGGAACTCACCCCCTGGCCCGCCGTCCCGCACACAACCGTGAACGACGCGGGGGCCGCTCCCAAAGCCTTCGCGGTTGCAAGGTCGGAAAGAATCCCGACCTGAACCGTAACCTTTGAAACATCCCGCAGGGCGATAGGCTCGGAATCGGCGGAAGACACCGCCGCGCCGATAATCGCCGCCGTGATTTTTGCGCTCTCTCCAAGGTATTTGCTCATTTCGTTACCTCCTTATTCCAGCACGATGAACGGGCTGACGGTGTTGGACGTGGACCCTTCAAGCGGCAGCGCCGCCGAAAGCCAGGGCTTGCCATCGACGTTCCAAAACGCCTTGATGACGGTCTTGTTGCTGGTGAAATAGACGTGCTGCGATGCCTCGATGAACGGACCCGACCCGTCTTTGATCAGGTAGTACGACGCATCACACAGAACGAGGTCGCCCTTGGACCCGAGAGCCGGGGAGCGATCCGCGAAATACAGCGGATAACCGAACAGGGTCGCCGGTACGCCGTCCGCTGCCGAGGGTGCGAAGATCAGGTTGGAACCGCCATCGGCCAGGGCCAGAAGCTGCGGAAGGGTCGTCTGACTGGCAATCCAGAACAGGGAACCGCCGAACTTCATCCGGGCGTACATGCTGCGGAGGTCCGCAATGGCGATCTGGGAGGCCGTGGTGCGTGACACGGTAATCGAACACGGCGCGGAGATGATCCCGAGGGGTCCGCCTTCCCCGTCACCGCGCAGGATCTGATAATCCTCCCACCCGATGATGGCCTTGCGGAGCTGCGTCCCGATCAGGCCGGACGCCGCCTGCCAGTTGCGGAGGAGCTTGTCTGACGTGACGATGTAAGCAGCGACTTCCCCCGGTTCCAGGGAGACTTCCTTCAGCCGGAGATCCGTTTCGTTCTTGGTCCCGCCTTCGTTGACCTTGGCAACCACAACGCCGCCATAGACGTTTTTCGCTGCCGTCTGATCAAGGGCGGGCATGGTAATGCGGGCGTCCGGGGGATCGCCCGCGGGGATGACGGTACAGCGGGGCCGGAAAATGGCTTCCTGCGGCTGCACCTGAAGGAGCTCGGGCCGGAACTGCTCGGGGATGGCAAAACCACCCTCGACGCCCTGATCCATGCTCTGCTCGCGGTATTCCACATGGCCCAGACGCGGGTCATCCCGGTTGAACCGCACGGAGCAAATGAACTCTCCGAGGTTACGGAACTCGCTCGGGGTGCTGGTCGTGCGCTTGAAGCTCACGCGGTAGGGTTTATCCCCGCCCGCTGCGTTCTTCGCTTCGCGTTCTTCCAGTTTTTCAAGCCGCTCAATGTCGCGCTGAAGCTGGTCCGCCTCAGTCTCCATCGCGGCGTACTGCGCCGTTTCCTCATCCGTCAGGTCACGCTTTTCCCCGTCGGCAAGGTCGAGCATGGCCCGCATTTTGTCGATTGCTTCCTGGGCTCGCGCCTTCAATTCCTTGATTTTGTCCATCGTTTCCTCCTTAAATTCTGCGGAGATCAAACTCTCTCTTAAGCAAGTTGAGCCTCATTCCGGCGGGGACGGACCCGCGCCGCTCCTGTGATGCAGCCCATTGTGACCGTGAGTGGACGCTCACATCGGTCTGCTTGTAAAAGGGGAAGGTGACGGGGCTGACGTCCCATAGCCGCACTTCCCGGAGTGTGTACAAATCCAGGTCGCCGCCTTCGCCTTTCGTTCTTTCTTCGTCGATGATTTCAAAACCGAAGCTCATCTGGCTGATGTCGCCCCGGCTGATGGAGGTCATGAGGTCGCGGGCAAACTGCGTGTCGGGCGGGTCGATCTGGACAAACAGACCCTTTTCATCCTCACGCATGACAAGCGTGCCTGCGGTGTTGCGGCCCAGAACATAGTCCGGGGAATGATTGAACAGGGCGCGAACGTCGTCGTTGACGATGGACTTTTCAAACGCCCCCTTTGCGATGCGCTCGCGGAAATAACCGCCATCGCCTATGACGTCGAAAACGGCGGCATGGCCCACGATCCGGGGCTTCTCTGAATCGTCGCGGTTGACCGCCATCGACGTGACGTTAAACGTCCGGTATTCCATTTGCTTGTCAGGCATCTTCGTCGTCTCCTTGCTGTGGAGTGGGTATTGCGGGCTTTGCGGGGGGGTCCTGGCCGGCGGGGATCATGTTCAGGGGTACGAGATATTCCTCGCCCTTGCCGTCCGGGAGGGGGTTCATGTTCTCAAGGGCCCGGATCTCATCGACGCTCATCCATCCCCATTGACGGGCGACGGAGTACGCTTGATACCGGGTCGAGAGGTCGCCCCGGAGCAATCCGGCGAGGTTGAACTCCGCGAAATATTTTCCTTGGTCCCGCTTGGGGATCAGGTTGCGGCTGATCGACTGCTCGATACGGACGCACCAGGGGCGGACGGTGAATGTCGCAAACGACAAGAACAACTGTTCCGCGCTCGCGTATGTCATCGTATTCGTGGGATGCCCGATCATGATGGGCGGGACGCGGAAGATGCGGGCGATTTCCTCTACGCCGAACTGCCGGGATTCGAGGAATTGCGAATCTTCATTGCTCATCCCGATCCGCGACAGGTCGCCGCCGTCTTCCAGAACGATGGACTTGAATTTGTTTTCAAGTTTTCCGTACTCGGCCAGGGATTCTTTCAGGAATGTCTTTGCGTTCTCGGATAGCTTGACGCCGGCGGGGAATTTCAGGGCCATGCCGACAGAGGCGTTATTCGCAAAAAACCGCCCGCCGTACTGATCCGCCGCCATAGACAGGCCGATGGATTCCCGCGCCACCTGAATAGGAGACACGCCCCGGTAGCCTTCGGGCATATCGCCGTTATAGGTGCATGAAATCGGGAGGTGCTTGACGTGCCATATCTGTTCGCGGGGGATGGGCTCCTGCTTGCCGTCCTCGTAGCGATAGACATAGACGGGCAGGCCATTGGCAACGGCGACGTCCATCCGGGCGGGATTCAGCGGGAGCATTTCCTCGATCTGATCGCGGGAGTTACGCACGATGCGGGCGTAGGATTCCCCCCTCAGGCACAGGTGCGCCACCTGAGACTCCCTGAAATCGAACGAGGTCATGAAGGCGTTGGGCGCGTCGTGCAGGATCGGATATAGGGGATAACCTGTGGCGGGCTTTTTGCCGTCAGAACCGACGCGCTCGTAAATCGTCAGGGGGAGCGATGCGATGGTTTCCGCAAGCACCTTGACGCAGGCATACACCGCCGCGACCTTCAGGGATGAATCCGCCGTGACGGATACACCGGAAGATGCGGGTTGCTGGACAAACCGGGATAGCCAATGATTCGGGTCGGAGAGCCCCCGAAGTAGGACGTTATCTTTGAACTGACGGATTCGGTGTGTAATGGACATTCTTCCCCCCTGTGAGAAACATTGTGGGGAAGAACGAAAGAATTATCCCGGACGTGAGGGCACCAAACGGCACCAACGTAAAAGAATTTAACTGGCGGGGTCTTTTGAGATGATGGAAATGATCACCGGGCGCTGAAAGCGGAGGGTTTTATCCCCCACCTTCAGGCCCGGCAGCTTGCCTTCATTGTGCCATGAGTAGATGGTTTTGACGGAAACCTGAAAGATCGCCGCCACCTCATCGGGCCGGAATAGCGACTTGTGCGGGATGTCCCTGTTTGCCGTGCTTGACATTCATCACCTCGTAAAAACGATGTTCTCCGCGTCGATCCCTTCACGTTCCCGGCGTTCACGGCTGTGCGGCGACATGGCGTTGAAACGGTTGTCAGTCGTGAACCCGGCCCCGGTCATGATGTCCATGATTGGCCCCTTGCTTGTCTTCGATACTTCGATCAGGGCGGATTTGATATATGGGAGCGTCAGTTGCATCCCCCGGACCACCTCCAATTCCTGCCCGTCGATGTCAATCTTGACGTGAAGATTATCCATAACGAGCGCCTTTGAGATAGTGTCGAGCGTGCTGATAATGGTGTACCGTCCCCGCTTGCCGACCTGTCCACCGGACGCCCCGGCCCCGGTCTTGTCGGAACCAAACTCCACGAATCCGTCAAAAGACCCGATGGCCCACCAAAAGCAGGCGATATGCATAAACCGGTTCAAGAGGCGGTTGTATTGAAGCGCCTCCATGTTCTCTTTCATCGGCTCAAAGGCATAAACCCACATTTCGGGATAGAGGGAATTTGCGAATAGCGAGTACACGCCGATGTTCGCCCCGATGTCCACAAATTCATCCGTGGGCGCAAAAGATTTAATCCACGCGATTGTCTCCGGTTCCTTTTCCCAGAATGTCTCGGCCCGGTATTTCTCCATCGGCGTTACGGTTCGCATTTTGAAGGGTAGGGTCATCGCCTCACCCCCTCCAATTCCCAACAGGGCACCGACACATAGACCGGCCCTGTCGATTCATTAACGGCCCACTCCATGACCGCCCGCAATTCGTCAGGCGTCCTCGGTTGCATGACGGTCATCCCTGGCATGGTTTTCATCAGGGCCACATCTTCAAGGCATTCGTGGGATGTTCCC
>JBAZDQ010000097.1:0-5223 GCA_041654355.1 Bacteroidales bacterium | reverse complement strand
CGAAGTCGCTCTGATGATCGACAAGGAAGCTATTCTTAGCCCGGACGGCGTACAATTTGCCGAACGGATCCGGTGGGACATTGTTGGTAGGATTCATGCTTCCAATCAGGCTACTGTAAACGCTGCCGTTAAAGCGTTGGAAGCTGCTTACTCCAGAAACAATCAGGACGCTGGATTCTACATGGATGACGGCACACCCACCGCTCACGTCCTTATCAATTCACAGTCTCTGTATGGTGTAAAAGTTGTTCGTCCACCCCGGTTTCCCCAAGGGGATGGTGGTGAGTTTTCAACATTTAGAAACTATCAAATATCCTTGGAGGCCGAATACCCCACCACTACGGACGGGGTGTTGATGGGGTACGAGGAAACTATTCAATTCCGGGGGACGGGTGGATTTAAATGGAGGTTACGGGAAACTCTTAACACTGTACCGCAGATTCAATTTATTAAACAGGCTACAGTAATTCATGTAATACAACAAGGTAGGGCGGAGGCCGTGGGCGCTTATCCATACCCCCCTAATCCAATTTGGCCGGATTACGAACATTTGGATTTACGGGAAATAGGTCGAGCCTCTATGCGGGACAAGTATCGTAGAAAATCAGTTACGTGGGCATATCATTTTTCAGCAGCGGTAAATGTACAAAATGGTATGATGTACAGCATTCCCACCAATTCCATAGCTCTTTCCCGGAGAGCAGGCGGATATTTATAAGGAATAAAAAATGCCTAGTAATATTTTATGGCGTGGTGATGCTCAACCTATCGCTCAAGTAGATACCATTGTAGTGGGTGGATCCTGGTCCACTGGGGAATCAGCTACGATAACTTGTAACGGTAAGAACGTTATCTTTACGGTGGGTGCTACGGAAACGGTAGCAGCAGTAGTGGCGGGATTGGTAGCGGCTTGGAATGCTGTTACGGATATTGGGGAAATCATGGAAATGGTAGCTTCCGACGATAATCCCAACATACTGATAACGGCTCGAACCGCCGGTAAAACGTTTACTATTACCGTTAGTAAGGATTCCGGTTCCGGAACCATCAGTGTATCCACCACCACTACCAACAGCGGTCCTAATGACGTGGCGGTAGCGGAAAATTACGTGGGAGGGTCCGTACCGTCCTCCGGGGATACGTTGATTTTACAGAATTCCTCTAGTTCCTTGTTATACAATTTGGATGCCCTGGATGGGGTTAAACTCGTTCAGTATCAGTCCTTTACGGGTACGATCGGACTTCCGTTATATGCTACTTACGGTCAGCTATCATACCGGGAATATCGAGACACATATTTAACAATTGACGGGGGTAGTTGTGTGCTGGGATTGGGGGATGGAGCGGGATCTGGTCGTATTAAGATTAATTTTGGTGCGGTTACTACTGCTGCCGTTGTGTATAATGCCGGTAACTCCATAGAAAATAGTATCCCGGCTATACTTCTTAAGGGAACCGATGCTGACAACACGCTTATTGTTATGAAAGGATCCGTGGGAACGGCATTCTTTGCGGGGGAAATTACCACTTTTAACACTATTAGTGTTGGGTACATTACTAATCAAACATCCGATTCTTCGGTGCAATGTGGTGGTGGGGCTACTTTGGGAACCATCGTCCAAAACGGTGGATCGGTTTCTATTCAATCCAACGTAACCACTTATACACAATACGCCGGGAAAGTTGTAATTGGTGGATCAGCTACGGTAGAAACCGGGGTATTTTATGGTACCGTGGTAGACCAAAGTAGTGGTACATGGACTACTGTTACCGTTAATGGTGTGTACGACGCCCGACAAAATCCGTACGATAAAACCATTACAAATGCTCTGCTTTTAGGTCCGAATTCCGAATATCATGACCCATTCGACGCAGTAACGTTGTCCGCTGGTTTAACCTTAGTGGGAACTACTCCTGAAAAGGTAACTCTGGACATTGCACCCGGAAAAACGCTAACAATCTCGTAATATGCAATATGGCTCCATCACTTTTCCAGGCATTAAAGCCATTCTTAGTGGTCAATTTAGTCTAACCACGGGGATTACACCCTCCGTAGCCGTCTTGACCATTCTTCCACAATCCTCCCCGATACCGTTCGTCGGTGCGTTGACTATCACTGATGGAGTGCACACCATACAATTTCAGGATTGTTTGGTGGACAGCAATACTTTTCAATTTAATGATGAGGGACAAGTTTGGCAGCTAGCCATAAAGGACCGACGTTGGAAATGGAATAGAATGTCCGGTGGGGGAGCGGTATCCGGATTGTTTGGGATCAAGGACGATAACGGGGAATACATGGTTTCCAAAGCCGGTCAACCGGATAGCGTAACCACAAAAGTGTCTTTAGAACAATTGCTACGCTATTGCTTTTTGGCATTGGACGAAAACAATCCCGATCTTAGTGAAGTCCCGTACGCCAACCCCGAGGTACATTGGGATTACACCACTCCGGCTGATGCCATTTCCGAATTGTGTGAAGAACATGGGTTAACAGTGGTTCTCCGTCCGGACAACACTATTAAATTATGTTTGGTGAGTACTGGATCCTTGCCGGATGGTCCCATCGAACAGGATAGTTTGACTATGGAGTTTCAAACTATCCCGGATGAAATCGCGTTAGTAGGAGGACCCAGCCGTTTTCAGGCATTTTTTGAATTAGAAGCAGTTGGTAAGGACACGGATGTTGCCGGTACCATTAAGCCTATTGATGAATTGAGTTACAAGCCAGCCGGTGGATGGGAAGCGGACACCATAGAGTTCGATAACGTCTTTAAACAATTTGGGGAATATGCCCAATCCTTGGCTCAAGAATGCATTTTTAAAATGTACCGAGTAAAGGTGCCTATACAGATACCCGGATACGTAGGATATCCTTTAATGAAAGGGGGAGCAGCACCGACCAACACCATTAGTGATCGTTGGAAGTTAAAACTCGAAACCGAACAAGTAGAACAGTACGAGGAAAGTAAAGGGGTATGGAAAAATCAACCAGCCATCATTTATGGAATGTGGATGAATCCAGATGATTGGAGGAATAAGAACAACATTACCACTCTGGATTTCTCCGGGAAAGATTTACAGGGTCATCGGCGGCGCTGGACGTTGGACGCAGCGACATGTATCGTAACTTTTACGGATCCTATGTATCGTAACAAGTTGGATGACGGGCTGGCTGCCAACGTCAATCCCAACGGATTACAACTTGCCCCGGCTAAGGTGTATTTGAAAACAGCTTGTACATTATTAGATGAATACAACTTTGCACCCGTTAGGCACGTGTTTTCCAAAGGGACCGGCGGAAGTCTTAAGTCCGGGACTCGCTACGAACCTGCGGAAGATCTAATAGCGTCCTATTATCCACAATATGACAATAACGGTGGGATTTTAAAAGTAGTAGATAATTTAGAATCTTTGTGGGACAAAGCCTACGACTATTTGAACGGTATACTAGCATCGTATGCCGCTAAACTCCCCCAAACCCGATACTACGTGGGGATTTTACCTATTGGAATGGACGGATCTATTCAAAACGTAACGTGGAGAGTGGACGATAGTGGGTTTTCTACCGTGGTTAGCATGAATGCTGAACAGTTAGAGTGGGTTCCTCCCAAGGAGGAACGTAAAAACATTACCCGGCTTAAACACATAAATTATTTAAGACGACGTGATCGGAAACGGATATCGCGAGCTATGCGTAAAGGGAAACACACATGATTCCCCACGGTCGTAATCAACCACTAATGGATCGGTTTATAAACAACAGTGGTTATGAAATACCACCGTACGGACTATGTGCCCGTGGAGCTATCAATTCCGTACAGGACGTACCGATCTGGTCGGCTGTTCAACCTACCTCCACGTTCTGTCGCGATTTTCTGGTAAATGGTCCGGTAACTGTCCCGAACGGTGCCATGGGACGCTGTTATACCGGTCCGGTGGTCCTCGTAGCCTACGAAACCGGTACTCCTAGCATCGGGGACGGATATGGGGCCAAACCTGATCAATTTACCGCTGCAGTCAACTACCCGGAATGTCTGATATGTCGGGGCATTTACGATTCCACCAACAAGATAATGTGGGCGAATCTTCATATAATCGAAGAAGTTATCGGAAAGCTCGACGGCGCTCTATCTCAAGGTGGATCGGCGACTGTTTCTATTTGGTCTGGGGAAGGCGGCTCGGAGGTCGACACAGGCATAAATATAACCGCTTACGATTGGCTTATGAAGTCCGGCGCGGACGACATTGCAGCGGGCAAGAAGGTATTAATTCGCTGGATTAACGGCGTTCCCTATGTCACAGAAGCGGAGTGCCCGTAATGGCAAAACAATACAAACAACTCGAATCCGGCCTGTCGGTTCCCGCGTCATACAGCGAGGGGCTTGTCCGCCGTCGGCCAACAACCCGGTGCAATTTCATCTTCACGCCGGGAGGAGGGCCGTGCCGGTGTGCGCAATGCCTATGCGGACATACTGACTGTGCCCACGATGTAATCTTGACCAACAGCAACATGGAATATGGCGGCGTTAGTGCACCGGAGCTAGACGGCGAGTTTTACATGGAGTTTTGGGGTTGTGCAATGTACCTTTACGGCATGTCAAATAAGCATTGCATCTGGATTCACGAACTGGCAGAACCTATAAGAGGAAAATCGCACCTTCTTTTATCCTATGGCCCTTTCGCGGGTGTGGAAGTGTATAACGGCGTTCCCTGGCTGTTTTTAGTTAGTGACATATTCCCTTGCGGCAGTTGCCTTCCTGGGTCTGACCATCCGTCTTATGAAAGCATTACGTGCCTCCCTATGGCAGTCGGCAACGCGGCGTGGAACTGCACTGACCCCGTGTCCATCATTGTATCGATCAGCGGATACACCGGAAATGTTTATATCGAGTCCGCATGAATTGCACCCCAGACATTACCGGCAAGCGCTGCACTCGTTGCGGCTGGACGTGGCAACGCAATACGCCGTTTCCTCGCCACACATGCAAAGCATCCAAACCGAAGCAAGGCCCGGGCGACTACCTACACCTCGCAATCCTAAGATGGGTCGGCGAAGGCCCGACGCGCGGCTGTGGTTGCACGGATCGAATCGCTAAAATGAACGCATGGGGGCCGTCGGGTTGCCGCGAGAACCTCGAAACCATCGTGGATTGGCTGGCCGACGAAGCGAAGAAACGGGGATGGTGGAAGTACGCAGTGGCCGTGCCGGGGTCCAAGCTG
>JBAZDQ010000096.1:0-5231 GCA_041654355.1 Bacteroidales bacterium | reverse complement strand
ATCAATCATTCGACACACCCGCTGAGATCCAACGCTACGAAGCACTCATGCAGGATGTAGTAAATATGGTGACTGAAAAATACCAGGGATCTTTGAAAGCAGAACACGGAACGGGCATTAATATGGCCCCTTTCGTAAAACAGGAATGGGGAGAAGAAGCTTTCGACATCATGAAGCGCGTAAAGCAACTTTTTGATCCGCAAAACATCCTGAACCCGGGTGTGATCTTTAATGACGATCCCCATTGCCATATCAGGAATTTTAAACCCCTGCCCGTTCTCAATCCCATAGTTGACAAATGCATTGAATGCGGCTTTTGCGAAGTGAACTGCCTGACCTGGGGATGTACGCTCAGTTCCAGACAAAGGATCATCGTGCAACGCGAGATCAGGCGACTGAGGAACTCCAAAGAGAATTCGAAATTGCTGCAGCAACTTGAAAAAGATTATTTCTATCCCGGAAGGGCTACCTGTGCCGTAGACGGATTATGCGCCACTTCCTGTCCCATGGATATCAACACCGGTGAACTGACCCATTACCTGCGCCAACAGGCACACCCGCCCGGTTCACGTGACGAAATACTGGGCCGGTTGGCTGCTGACCATTTCCAGGGCCTGAAGAACATCATGAGAGTGGTCCTGCGCCTGGCCCGCACCGCTCATACAGTCCTGGGAACGTCCCTGATGGGATGGATCTGCCGGATAGCCAACAAAATAGGATTTCCCCTGTGGACACCGGCCATGCCCGGGGCACACCGCGTAAAACCGGGAAAACAGGACCCGAATCAGGACCCGGATCAGGATCCGGAAAAAGATACCGTCGTCTACTTTCCCTCTTGCATCAACCAAAGCATGGGCGTGGCCAAAGGAGTCCCCGACAACACCCCTTTGACAGACAAAATGGTGCATCTGCTGCAAAAAGCCGGGTACCGGGTGCTCTTCCCGGACAACATGGACAACCTTTGTTGCGGCACCATCTGGGAAAGCAAAGGCATGCCCCATATTGCCGATGAAAAGACTGCCGAACTAAACGGAGCCCTTTGGATCGCCAGCCAGGCAGGGAAATACCCCGTACTTTGTGACCAAAGCCCCTGCTTATACCGTATGAAGCACAAAATCAACAACATGAAGCTCTACGAACCGGTTGAATTCATTGAAAAATTCCTGGTTCCCCGGCTGGATTTCCATCCCACGGAAGAAACGGTTGCCCTTCACATCACTTGTACCATGCGCAAAATGCACCTGGAAAATGAAATTCGCCGGCTTGCCGAACGTTGTTCCAAAAACGTGTTCATCCCTGCCGAGGTGGGTTGTTGCGGGTTTGCCGGAGACAAAGGATTTACAAGACCCGGGATAAACGCTTACGCCCTGAGAAAACTCCGGCCTCAACTGGAAGCTGCCGGTATTAAAACCGGGTATTCCAACAGCCGCACGTGCGAAATCGGTCTGATGTCCAACGGGGGTATTCCGTATATGTCCCTGGTATATCTTGTAGATGCCTGTACCACGGCCAAAGAACCTGATTAATATTTTAAAATATGAAAACAAGGATTTTATGGTTACTTGCAGCTGTTTTCCTCATGAGCGGCTGCAAGACCGGTTCCGTTACCTGTTTTGCGGTGATCGCAGATATACACATCAACAGCTATAATTCCCTGTCACAAAAAGAATTGATCACCGTCATAAAGGATATCAACTCTCAGGACAGCATAGACTTTGTGATCCTGGCCGGGGACATCACCGAATTCGGATCCGACCGTGAAATTCAAATAGCAAAAAGCCTGCTGGATTCCCTGGAAAAACCCTGGTATATTCTATCCGGCAACCACGACTCCAAATGGTCCGAAAGCGGATGCAATACATTCCTGGAAACTTTCGGTTACGAACAATTTTCTTTTATCCATAACAAAATTCTGTTCATAGGCACCAACTCCGGACCCAATATGCGGATGGCCCCGGCACTGGTTCCCCGTGAGAGTATGGTATGGCTGGACAGCCTGCTGCAAACCGTTCCCCAAAAAATGCCCGTAGTTTTTGTTAACCATTACCCGCTTACAGAAGACATGAGCAATTATTACCGGGTTATTGACCTGTTGAAAACCGGGAACATACAAATGTCTCTTTGCGGACATTACCACATCAACGAAGCTTTTACCGCCGGCGGAATCCCTTCGGTAAAATGCCGTTCCTCCCAGTCCCGCGGATACGATGGCCCCGGATACAACCTGGTAACCATACACAACGGGAACGTCACCTTCCGGGAACGCATTGCCAAAACAGATCCCGTTGATTCATTCACAAAAGAGCCCTGGCATACCCTGGCTTTCACCAACCCGCCCTTATGGAAAAGCGAGACCACATCAACAGCTCCGGAAAGTCAAATCCCGGGGTCTTCCCCGCTGACAGAGATTCTATGGTCTGTCACCGACGACAGCGATATCGGCTCTGCCGCCATGGCCGATACCACTACGGGAACGGTAGTATATGCCAATACCAGGGGAATCGTAAAAGCCGTTCGTCTGGACAACGGGGAACCACTCTGGGCCACCCCTACAAAAGGCAAGATTTTTTCTACTCCCTGCCTGGCAGATCAAAAAGTATACATTGGATCTACAGACAGGAACGTCTATTGTCTGGACCTCCACAACGGGGATATCCTCTGGAAATACCCCACCGGAAAATCCGTTGTAGCATCTCCTGTAGTGCTTGAAAATGTGGTTTATATTGGCGGATCGGACAACACCTTTCGTGCCCTGGATGCAAAAGACGGAAAGCTTATTTGGGAATACGACAAAATAAACGGGTTCATGGAATCCAAACCGTACGCAGATACGTTCCAGGTGGTTACCGGATCCTGGGGTAACCGGCTGTACTCCTTTCATCCCAAAACAGGAGAACTCCAATGGGTTTGGAACAATAGCGGCAAAGGCCGCATGTACTCTCCTGCAGCCGTATGGCCCGTTAAAGCCAACGGGAAGATTTTCATAACCACACCCGAACGAAAATGCTACGCCATAGATGCAAAGACAGGCCGAACCGTTTGGGAAGCCGAAGGCGGAAGGGAAAGCATGGGACTGTCCAAAGACGGGCAGCAGGTATATGTCAAGACCATGTTCGATTCCCTCTATGTCTTTCACACAGCCCCCGCAAAGGCCGTATCCCAATGGAAAGTAGCCGGAGGGTTCGGTTACGAAATCGGGCCTTCCCCGGTAACATCACAGGACAGACAGATATTTGTACCCTCGGCAAACGGGGTACTGTATGCTTACAACAAGGACAACGGGGAAAACCTTTGGAAAATACGCTTGTCCGACGGACTGATCAATTACGCACAACCTGCCGGCCGTTCACGACTGGTCGTTTCTACGCTGGACGGAAAGATTTACCTTATTTCGTACAAAACTTCCGGGCTTCAATAAACATAGACAGCCAGGGAGACACCTCGTCTGACTCCCTTTCTGCAGGATAAAGAGCCCAGTTCCACGGATAAATGCAACGTTCCGGGTGCGGCATCATGGCCAGGTGACGCCCGCAGGCACTGGACACTGCAGCCACGGCTCCGGGAGAACCGTTGGGATTGGCAGGGTAAGAATCGTAGGAATACCTGACCGCCACAGCATAACCTTCCCCGTTTTCAGGAAAAGCGAACTTGCCCTCCCCGTGTGCCACCCAGATACCCAGGCGGCTTCCCTGCAGACCCTTCAGAAATACCGAAGGATTCTCCTCTATGGTAACATTTACAAAATTGCACTCGAATTTTCCGGAATCGTTAGGCAGCATTTTGGGTGACTTTTCCGGTGATCCCGGAGTGATCAGCCCCAATTGGGCCATTAACTGGCAGCCGTTGCAAACACCCAGGCTCAGGGTATCTTCCCTGGCATAAAAACGGTCTATCGCTTCTTTCGCCTTTGGGTTGTACAGAAAAGCCCCCGCCCATCCTTTTGCCGAGCCCAATGTATCGGCATTCGAAAAACCGCCCACAAATACGATCAGGCGAATATCATCCAGTGTTTCCCTTCCCGAGACCAGGTCCGTGGTATGCACATCACGCACATCAAAACCCGCCAGGTAAAGCATCCAGGCCATTTCCCTGTCACATTGCGAACCTTTTTCCCTTATTATAGCCGCCCGGGGCATCGGACCTTCTCCGGACAATTGTTCCCGGGTGTATGCCAATTTCCCCGACCACCGTGGAAAACGGAATTTCAACGGCGTCTTTCCGAAATTCTCAAAACGTTCTTTCGCCTTTTCCGGGCCGCTCTGGCGCATATCCATCAGGTAAGATGTCCGGAACCAGTGTTCACGGAGTGCATCAATATCAAAATACAGGTCCCTGTCCACCGTGATCCTGCGTTCCGGGCTGGGATACCCCAGGATCCGCGTCATCACGTTATTCTGCAACAACAAGCCCAGTACCCGGGAAACGTCGCAGCCCTTTATCTGAAGCACCACGCCGGGATACTCGGCAAACAGCGAAGCCGCCCGGTCTGCACCGGATAATTCTTCCAGCACATGCTCCCGCAAACGGATCCCTCCCCGGACATTGGAAAAACACATTTCCAGCAAACAGGTGATCAATCCGCCGGCAGACACATCGTGCCCGGCCAGTACCATATCTTGCGCAATCAGTTCCTGCACCGTTTCAAACGCTCTTTTAAAAGCCCCTGCATCTTCCACATCGGGACAACGGGTGCCGATTTTCCCCAGGCACTGCGCCAGGGCAGACCCTCCCAGAGAAGACGGTCCCTCCTTTCTTCCCGAAAAGTCAATGTGGATCAAAGCCGAGTCAGAGGCATCTGCACAGATCACCGGCTGCACCTTACGCCGCACATCGGCCACCGGTGCTACGGTAGATATGATCACCGTTCCCGGAGAGAGGACTTTTGTGCCATCGGGATACTTCTGTGTCATGGAAAGGGAATCTTTCCCTGTGGGAATGTTGATCCCCAATTCGCAGGCCAGATCGCCCGCCGCCTTTACGGCCCGGTACAAACGGGCATCTTCCCCCCGGTTCCGGCAGGGCCACATCCAGTTGGCACTCAGCGAAACACTCGGCAAGCCCCCGTCCAGCACCACAAAAACCAGGTTGGTCAAAGACTCGGCAATGGAAAGACGGCTGCCGGCCGCCGGATCTATCAGACCCGGAACGGGAGCGTGTCCCAGGGAGGTTGCTATCCCGGAAAAACCTTTTTGCGAAGGTACGTAGCCAATGGCCGTCAAGCCGTAATCGTT
>JBAZDQ010000095.1:0-5344 GCA_041654355.1 Bacteroidales bacterium | reverse complement strand
CACCACCAAGATTTTAGGGGGTTTCCCACACTTAATTTCATTATTGATAGTACCAAACCATAGATCTGGATGTGGCACTATCACACCATCCCTTTTGCTCAATTCCGCCACGAGGTCGGCGGTTGTAAATCGTTTCAGTGAACAACCTACGGACTTTGGTATCCACGACACATCAGAATTTTTAGTCATTCCCCACTCCCATACCGCATTAAACTTACATGTTCTTGCAGACGCCCATAGAGGCACCTAAAATCGCAGTACCCACCTTTGCCTATACTCATACCCACTAAAGAGAGATCCAGGAATATAGACCCCTCTATGACAACGTCGTGCAACTCCCCGGGGTGCCCATCCAGAACACTCCCACAAAATGCACAAAGTTCAGTCATTTCGTAACTCCTTGAACATGGCATCAAACGCTGCCACCTGTGCCATTTGCGAATAGTTATCAATATACCAGGCACGGCAGAGATCCTGCATCTCCGCAAGGCTGTCGATTGAATTGTGGTATTTCAGTATCTCCCATTCAATGTCGTTGACATCTTTCACATACACACCCGGAAAATCATCAAGCCGGTCCTGGAGTTTCCCATACCACCAGTCTGCCGGTGTCATCCCGCCAGACTCAACATATACTGGGATCCGCCCCCAGGCAAGAGTCTCAAAGAACCGGAGGGACCAGTTTGCATTGCCCCTGGCACATACCTGGTACTGGTTTGCCAGCATGTTCGTCTTGAACAGCGGCCCGCTCTTTTTGAAACCCGGCAATGTATCGTTCCAGAACCCACACGAATCGCCTTCCGGCTTATACCGCACATGGAAATCGCTGCATACCTCGGTTGACTCTCCGAGCAACTGCAATGCCATGGCACGTTCCATAAACCCTTTATGAAGCACCTGTTGAACCGACTTTTTACCACCATTTTCAACCGGGACATGAAAAATCGGCAATCTACCAACAAACCCCACAGTAGGAACTTCAGTCCATTCTGAATGCGGCAACTGAAAATATGACGAATAATCCTGGCGGAGCCACATTGCCGTATACGGATACTCTGCAGATGTCATAAACTGGGTTGCAAGGCACCCCTCTATTGGTTCGGCATAGTCAGACTCCACAAACACGAAATCGCAATCGTTTACCTCATCCAGAATCTCCGGGTGACTTGCCAGGTCAGCCTGGTAATAATACCCAAGGCAGTTCTTGTAACACGAATAATTTTCTTTCACGTAATCAAAAAGCGACATTTTATTCCTCCACTCTAGCATAAATCTGCCACCCTCCAAACGCTCACGGTGCGTTTTGTCCTAGACCCGGCATTCCACCGGACAAACCCCTCTGCCCTCATGGTTTTCGACAACGTTGCCCGTGCCATTTTTGGATGCATTGAAAATATCCCCCCCAAGGCGGGATATTTTTCTGGATCTGCGTCTACTGCATCTTTCAACCTGTTGAGTGAAAATATTGTGGCGCCGTCTCTGGCCATCTCAATCTCATCAAGTATCATTTAAACTCATCAGACCCCGGCGCCAGCCAATACGTTGATTTTGGAGTTCTGCGCACATACCCAGCCAAATGCAGGGTTTTTGAAACCGCTGTCCTGATCCGTCGCCTCCCCTCTATCTCCAATGCAGTGAGTTCAGGATATTCGGGCTTCCCCGCGTACTCGAGGAGGTAACGAACAGAAACCCCGGGGGCGGTCCCCCTAATCCGTTCCATCTCTAACAACAGGGCCTCCTGGTTCAATCAGACACCTCCATGGCATCTTCTACCAATTTTGTAGGGCACAGCCCATATGTGTGTCCACCAACCTTCACCAGGAACATCGCACCCAGTTTCGGGTGCTGCACAAACTGCATGGTCATATCAACCGGGGACTTCTTGCCATAATCATTTTTGTGGATTTTATAAATCTCGTTGATAAATTTCAAGAACATACGGGCACGATAGGTCTGGTTTACCACAACTTCGTTGTTATCAAAAAGATGGGTGATAAACTCATCAGAAAACTCTCCAGCAGCCTTTTCAATGCCATCAATCTTGAAATCCACATTTAAACGGTCCATTCTAACTCCCAGGGCAGATCCACGTATTTCGACGGTTCGTCGTACTTCACACAGTGCCAGGCACACTCTTCAAACTCTTCAAAGAACTCTTTCCCACCAAAGAACACTTTTGGATGTTTCACGCTCATCGCGTTCATGTTCTCATCATAGTCCACTTCAATGGCTTCGCCGCCCCCTGGAATGACTGGGGATACCCGGTGGTTGTGGTAGTAGCGGCATTTGGCCTTCTGGCAGTGTTCCCGGTTCTTGTGCCGGTGGTAGGCAGGACACGCGGGACCGGGTTTCGAACCATGCAATTCAATCTTTTTTGTCATTTCCTACCCCAATAATACCATATTGCAGTTCATACAGTTTTATCCGAGCCCGGAGACTCTCATTTGACTCTTTCAGTGTATAGTTCTGCACTTCCAGGTGCTCCAGGTGTTTTAACACCGGTAATGGCAACTTCGCAAGCAAATGCCACGCCAAGTCAAAAATTAGGTCTTCATCCAGCCCTTCCATAATTTCTGCCACCAAATCGGTTTTACACGACATGTTACCACCGTTTTCGGGGGCACACCAGCAGTTCAGCAGTCTTCTTCCATACATCCTTGCATACCAACATCCCGTCCTTGAACGTCCGGACTTCACATGCATTGCATGCAGACAGGCGCTTCGCACGCTTCACTTCCGGACTTATAACCTTTTCATTCCGATTAACAGCCATTTTCATCCCCTTTGCGATCTGCATCGCGATACTGCAGAGACCTCGGAATCGGTGTATTTGCAATTGTGTCAACCATGGTTACCACACCACCATTAGCAGGCGATTTTATGTCGGTATAGCGGTTCATCATGGTAGAGTCGCCCAGCGGGCATGATGCAGACATCCCACAATCAACAGCATATTCACACCCACTATACATCATAACCGGGCAATCCCTGCAAGAGTCAAACTTTACTGTTACTTTTTTAATTGCCATTTTACACCACCTGTGGGGGGATTTTACTACCATCGTCCCTGTATGTCTTTGCTCGCTGTGTTTTTTCAACGTGTTCGTGTTCAAGGACCGGTTCAATCCTAAGGCACCTCCCAAGTTCAGAAGACCATGCCTGGCATACCCGGCCATTAATTTTGGTTTATACGGTTTCAAAACAAGTTTCATGCTCAATTTGCTTAACAATCCACACGCCCCCCCGTATGCACCCACGGGTGTTGTCAAACGGGCAATATTTTAGAATCACTTTCTCTTTTTCTGCTGCTTCACGCATCATTTTAACAAACTCCTCAAATCCTTCACATCTGTCCGTATCGACTTCAAACTCAATGTTCGCCACAGTCCCAACGCACTTTCCATTCACTTCAAGTATGCCACAATCTTTCTCCGTATCTTTTAGTAACCTCTCAAACTGTTGCATGATACCCTGTGGGGTCACAGATATGCATTTCTCCAGTATCATACCCATACAATCCATACCAGCATACTCACGCCGTAATAGTGCAGCAACACGGGGATACGACATGTCCACATTATACGTCTTATCTTCCATCATTCATCTCCGCCTTTGATTCCTCAAACATGTCCATGAGCCGTTCAATAAACGCTGACCACGATTCCCGAGGCCGTTTCATTGACTCACCCCGTTTATACACTTCTTCATGCAAATTCACTTGCATGAATACAAATTGTATTCAATGGTATATATTTGTATTTATTTGACCTGAAATTTTAAAATTAAAATTTTTTCAGTGGGGGCTAATGTTTACGAATGTCTATGAGTAAACACCACCCGAAAATAAAAATTTGAAAAATTTTGACTGAGGGCTCACACCCTGCTCTTACAAGACTCGCTGATGCTTCGTGCAATCGGTTGATCGAGCAGGATCACACACGAGCCACGTTTAATTCTTGTATCTTACAGTGATTATCATGAAGACAATGCCAGACCTCAACAAGCCTGCATTCAGAGCAATGCCAAAGGCAGCACAGCGAGTCAAACAACACCTCTGCCCATGCTGTGGCAAGCCAGTGGGGGAGTTCAGAGATGAGTTATCCAAGCGTGAGTATAGCATCAGTGGTATGTGCCAAGCATGCCAGGACTCGGTCTTCGGACTTTCGGAAGAATAGTCTGGAGAAGCACGGGACCGGGGATGACTAATCTTTCTTTTTTTATCATTCGTGGGTAGTATCTCCATCCCTTCCAGTGGAAATGTAGCCATGTCCAATCATGTCCCCATGCACCCCCAATATTATATGTTGTATTCATCATACGTGCCGCACATACATTAATCATCTATGAATGTATAATGTATGATCTAAGTGATGATCCCCCTCCGTATGGAGGGTGTGTGACACATTCAATAATTAACATATAATCATCACGGCGGCATAATCATCTATTTTATCAATGTATAATCATTGAATCATTAATTCATTGATGTATAATGATTGATTATTAATCATGCAATTCACACTGTGATTTCCAGTGGAAACAAAGGTATATAGGGGTATACTTCCACTGCTACCCGTTAACACGATTGTGACAATTGTTGTTACATACACAACAAAGGCGTTACCACGTTTAATTCTTTTATTTAAACCGAATCTGGGTATATAAACATCGTACACGTCCTAAACCCCAGATTCACAAAGGTGTTTCAAATGTATATCAAACCAAGAACAGCCATAACCATCCTTGTTGGGTGGTTCATCGTATCATATGTTGGTCTCGCAGCAATGGTGGTATCATAACATGACAATGTTTATTCAAAGATGAAAAACATGACAGCAATTCGATTAGGGGGCATAATAGCCCTCCCAAACTACAGTAATATCAAAGTAGAGGTTGAAGGCAACAGTTTCAGCCATACCAAGGCATTACTAAGACTGACACTTGAAAACTTGCACAATGAATTCACCGCCATACCCATTGAGGGATGGTGGAGAACCACATTCAACGAGGATTGGTAACATGAACTGCACAGACGACTGGTTATGGGATGGCAGAATGCTGCACATCGACAAACCAATAAAAAGAACAGAATTGCCTGACAGTATCGAAGTCTATGAAAGACTCCTATGGTGGGATAGAAATGACAGAATACTGTGACTGGTGTTTCTGTCGTATGAACTACCGAACTGTCTCTTATGAAGACCTGGCACGATGCCTTGTAAAAGTATACAAATGCAAAAACTGCGGATTTGAAAAGGTGAAGAAATATGAAAACGATTGAATTCATGACAATGTGGGATGTTATGCATCCCGAAGAATCAGAAGATGAAAACGGGTCATTCTG
>JBAZDQ010000094.1:0-5479 GCA_041654355.1 Bacteroidales bacterium | reverse complement strand
CCTGTTAGAACCACCGTATATTTCATAGACTGGTTGGTCATACGGATTATACGAATTAGGCTGCCAGCCTGTGTTGTACTTATCCCAAACAGGTTGAGGTGGCGCAGGTTGCTTGTTTTGGATTACAGGGGTCTGGAAAAACCAGTTATTGATTGGCGTTTTCTTCTTAGGCGGCTTGATAGTGAAGGTGGTGTTGTAGCCACCACCTGTGCCGGTATCTGTTTGCTTGACGTTATAGTTGAGTGGCATATCATACTCCTATCTCGTTCTCTAATTGAGACAATTCCTCTTGATTGACTTCTGGCATGCCTTTCATCTGCTGTGCGAGCATTCTGCTAATTGCTCTATCCGCAGGCGCAGCCCAAGCTGTTTCAAACTCCGTCTGTATTTCTATAAACGAAGCTTTTGCTTTAATAAAAGCATCTATCGCATCTCTGATTGTTATCACATTTCACCTTCCTGAATACCTTGCGGTTCACCATTGGCTGAAGTTGGCTTCATGTTAGGTCGGCTGGCAGGGATAGCGCCCTTGCCTACTACTGGTGGCATTCCACCCATCGCTGGGTCAAACTGAATGTCTTGTGGCATACCACCTGGGGGCATACCTGGGGGCATTGCGCCCTGTGGCATACCTTGTGGCATAGGTGGCTGTTGCATCATTTGTTGTTGCTGCGCCATCTGTTGAGCCATCTGCTGTTGTATCTGCAGCTCTATCTCTTGTCGCATAGCGCCAGTGAAATATTCTTCAATACGCATATCAGCAAAGCGCTCTTCAACAATCTTCTTAGTCATATCATCAGACTGCCCGATACCGAGAATGTTCTCTCTAATCCATTCGTCAGAAACAAAGCTGTTCTGTTTCATAATCGCTGCCACGTTAGCCATCTGCAGTTTATCCTGTGGCAAGTCGGCTTCCAGCTTCACATCAATAATAAGGTCGTCAGGGATCTCAGCCGTCTTTATTTGTTCAAGACCGTGTTCTGAAAGGTAAGTGCGTTTGGTCGGGTTGTCTTTCATTAGAGCAAACATCGTTTCAAATGCCTGCCCAATGCCAGCACCACCGCAGCGCTGGGGTGCAATCAATGGCAAGCGCCCAGACTGCGATAACAGGGCAATGGTAGAAAAGGCGGCATTGCCAGGGTCCCCACCACCAAGCGCCTGCTTATACATAGTGGATTCTTCTATCTGCTGGTCGAGCATCTGCTTACTAAACATAATGTCCTGGTTGATTACTTCACGTTTCATAGGACCGAACTTGTCGCCAGGGTTCAGATGTAACACACCGCCTGCCACAGAAAAGTCAGGAACTATCTCGCTGTCCTGCTCGCCCTTCTCGTGCACAAAAGCGGGCTGCATAGCGTAGGCAAACAGGTTGGTGAAGTTGAGCGTGTTGATTAGGTTCAACCGCTCCCACATCTCGGACTTCTGAACACCATACAGGAAAGACTGTGATTTCAGCTCAGGGTCTTTTTCAAACGCTACCCCCTCAGCAGACTGCACTACAATCGGAATAATCGGCAAGCCGTGCTCTCCATTGTTATCTGCACCTATAAACGGTATGTCCTCAGCGTCAATCCAGGTGAAGTGGTGCTCTAAACTCCAATACTCTTTGTAGGTGACAACCTCTGTGGCTTTCTTAGTAGCGTAGCTTTCACGGTCTCCAAACATAGAGCGGATATTGCCATATGTCGTTTCAGTCTGCCGGTAGTAAGCGGTCAAGCCATAAGCATCAAACTGAGCGCTGCCAGTCTTTGGGTCTATAGGGGTAAAGAGAAATGGCGTGTACTTAGCAATACGCTCATACCTTGCCAGGGTAGCTTTATTGGTCATCCCATTGCGGTAGTGCTCCAGAAGGTCAGTCGTGTCGGTAACAGCCAGGTGAAATTGACCATAGCGCAAGAGAGCGTTAGTCAAGTCATAATGCACAGGTTTTTGTAGAAGTCTGCCAGAGTGATACCAGACGGCTTTACAAATCTTCTCAATGTTCTCAGCCATTGCTATAGACTGGGCACTGTTCTTATCGTGGGGCACATTTATCTGTGGGTCAGTAGAGGTTAGGATTCTAACAGCTCCCATAAACTGGTTGCGGACCGAAGGTGAGATAGTGACCTTGACGTTCTGAACGTCAGGTTGCCCGCTCCACTTCATATTTATCATCTCATCAATCTTCTTATGGATAGCCCTTGCAGATGAGTGAGTTGCATACAACTCCTCGCCGTGGTCTTTAGCGTTTTTGAAAGCGTCTATGTTGATAGCCATTATACCCTCGTCAGTTTAGCAAACGGTGAAGTTGTTTGCGTTATTGGTGTTTTCCTCTTGTAATCGCCTACAGAAGTAAGCAAATACTTAAGAGCATCGTAGGAATTATGTACAAGTATACCATTGGCATAAAATTCGTTTATCCCCTCAACCTCTAAGTTATAGACCGCTTGATCTGTTTCTTCGCATAACCCAAGCACATACACGGGAGCAACATTGTTTCCTTGCGTACTTATTGACGATAAACGTTTTTCCACATGCTGGGCAGGTGCGCTCTTCATTGTCGATCCCTGAGACGCGCCGCCATTGTGCTCTGCAATTGTTGGAACAGAACCTGGCTCTCCAGGCGATGGTGTCAGTAACTTGATATTCTTTGCCGCAGACTTCACAGGTTGCTGTAACTGTCGGTCTGTCAGCGAAGGTTTCTTTCCCGTGTTCCATGTGCCATTCGTGTCCAGCTTCGGATTTGTGCCAGCCAATAGCAAGCGGTCTAATCTTGTTGGCATGCTTCCGTAGCCACTCAAGTTTGCTACTCGAGATTTCATGCCGGGCAGTATGCTCTTCAGGAGACAGGCACTCGAGATTTGAGATATCGTTGTTGAGAGTGTTCTTATCTTTGTGATGAATCTGGTAGCCCATGGGGATCTCTCCGTTGTAGTGTCTCCAAATATCCCTGTGCAAATAATCTTTGCCTTTGCGCTTATCGCTTGCAGAAGGGGTGTAATAACATTTGTTAGCCCAGTGTGGGCTATTCGGGAATCGCCTGTACTTTGTGCCGTTGAAGATGATTGTTTCGCTTCGTTGTTCCATACATTAATTATATCACCATATCGCAGTGTGTCCAGTCGGGTCCAGCCCTTATCCGCAACCCAGACGGGATGATTGCCTGTTCCAATCAAGTAGCTGCCATTTGAGAAAGACACCCTGATAACCTTAGAAGAAGGTGACTCCATCCAACTGCTAAGTACCTTACAGTATCCTTCTCTTGTCATAACCTTATCACCTGCTTTAACTTTTATAATGGGGATGTCGCCACGTTCAGTCTTGATAAGTGTTTCTGCGATTAAACAGTGGTCTTCCGCTCTGGTGTCTACATCCTCTGGATTGTTCTTATCATAAACCAGGTGAGACAATTGTTTAATAATATTAGTGCAATTCTCAAAAAACACAATACCTGGCATCCCATCTTCCATCGGTTGTAACAAGCGGTCAACCTGCCTTTTCCCTTGAATACGGTCATTGTTTCCTTTCCTGAGAAACAAGCCGTTCTCTGCGTATATTTTACTACTTGATGTAACTTCACGCTGAGTCTTTCTAACCCACATAGCAGGGTCGGCATACTTCACAGCTCTGCGTTCCTCTGGGTCTGAATAGTCCAGAATCAAACGAGCCTGCTGCTGGTCTGTGAGTTCAGTCTTATAAATCTCTTTATAGATATAAATACGTCCATTATCGGGATTGCGTGCGCCAAACAAACAGCAAAATGGGGCTGCGTACCCGCTATCTATGCCTATAATGCGTGACCAATGCTCTGGAATGTAGAAAGGCTCGATAACGTGGGTCTCTTTCTTGAAAGATTTGAAGGCAAGCCCCTTAAACAAGTTCCATTCGCCGTCTACCCACGCTTTTTTGAGGTCTGGTGGCAAAGAATTTAGCATTTGGTAGTAATTCTCGTCTAAATAGGGGTTATCCCCTGGTTTTGAAGGCACAAAATGGAATTGATTAGCCATATTCTGCATTTCTGGCGGATATTCCTTCTCAATGAAGTAGTTATATACCCATTCGTTGCCAATACCGTCAGGGTTAGAGCCTGCAAAGAAGGGGGTGTGGCTGATACCCGCCCATCTGAGCGATCCGAGCAGGGTATTGAATACGTCTATCTGATTTTCAGTCAGCTCATCCACAAAAATAGCAGCAAACTCAGCGCTTTTATACTTAGAAGTGTCATCCAGGTTCTTCAAAGTGATAGCGCCGCCACCAAACTTGTGGTCTATGTAGAAAGCGAGACCGTGTTCTCTGCTTTCTTTGAGCGTACCGAGCCAATCTGGGAACTCTGCGCCTATCTTTGCTATCTGGCGCTCTTGTAAATCAGTATAAGTGCGAGAGAACAGCCCTGTCGTGACGTTTCTTATCCCCTTTGAAGCCCAGTATAAATGCAAAGAGGCAAGTGACCACCTGCCCCATCTTGATTTACCACCACCACGAGCACCGCCATATAACAAAAACTTATATTTATGGATAGCTTTGTAGGCTTCTAACTGCTTTGGCGTGAAGCCTACAATTTCATTCCACTGGACCAGCTCATTCTTCATCTGGCTCAAAGTCTTTGCTCATAAAAACGCCCTTGATGTCGTTCACTTCCATTTGCTGAACAGGCGGCTCAATGTAGCGCAAAAGCTTGGTGACGTGCTCAATCCACCCATCGGCATCATACGTGAAGATTTTGCCTTTTATCAGCTCTCCAGTGTCGGGGTCGCGTCTGTCAGGCAGCTTTACTTCTCCAGTTGTTAACAGCTGAATAAGCGCTTCAGCCAGGATAATGCGCCGTTCTACCAGCGTAACACCTTCCTCTGGCAGCTCTACCTTGATTTGCTTGCTCAAACGACCTGTGACAAGGTCAGCAATCTTCGCACCTCTTGACTTGGGGTTGTATTCTGTATCTTGTTTCATAGGTTAATCCTCCTCAACCATTTTATTATACAGTATTATTGTCTGTTTTGTAGAACCCCTTGCCTTTGAATATCACTGGTGTATCATTCCAGGAACGCGACATCTTTACTTCGCAGTGCTCACACTCTGGCGCTGCTGTCTCATCCACCTCATAGCTGCGGACTTGTACCTTTTCCCTGCTGCACTTCGGACATCTATATACGTATGTTGGCATCTGTTTTCTCCAGTAACTAACCTATTATACAACTTTCTGTCGACTATAACCGATAAAGTAAGCGGGTTCGCGAGAATTGTCGATTATGGTCGACAAACGAAAAGCAACCTGCGCGTTTATTGCACAATACAGCTTGAGTAATAGTGTCACACTTCCTCACACTCCTATTGTGAGGAAGTGTGACACTATTTCCAGCGAACCTTCCAGCCCCAAAGTTATTGTATCAAAAACCACAAAAGCGAAAGCCCCACCCTGTCTCTTTGTGTAGTAACGGTTGAGGACACTGGTGGGGCTGGCAAAAGGAGCATCTATATTGTACTACACTTCATCCAATAT
>JBAZDQ010000093.1:0-5525 GCA_041654355.1 Bacteroidales bacterium | reverse complement strand
TCACTACAGATTTCGGCAGCGTACCTGGGATAGTGCAGAACATATATCCGCCCATAGGAACCTTCAGAGATCAGCACTTTCTTGGACACGATTGGCTGTATGGTACGGAGTTCTTCGAATGGGATAAAGCCTATAAAAAATGCCCCACGGCCGCAAAGGATAGATCCGAATGTGACTGGCGTTTGTTGGAGTCTCTAAAAGCTGATGGTGATTCCTGGTTCTCGCGCAATGCCATATGGTCTGCTGTAAAAGCAGGCGGTGGTTTTGTGTGGGCAAAACATAAAAGAGAGGTGGTGCAGGCTAACAGACAGTTGCTGATAGGCTAATTAGCATACCGAGCTCCTATATCATATATTTAACTCAAAAGAAATAACCATAGGAGCGGCGGCATGGGGCCTCAGATAACATGGGACACGGCAGTATCCATCGGGGTAACATTATTCATGTCGGCTGCAGGTGGGTTTGTGAGAAGCTTGTCGCAGGATGGCCCCAAGAGCCGTATCCGTAGCCTGAAGAGCACCATGGGCGAAGTGGTTACAGCCATGTTTGCAGGTCTGATGCTCTTTTGCATTCTAGTTGAGTGCGAGGTATCTTTTGGATATAGGGCGACCATAGCAGGTTGTGCGGGATACTCTTCTAAGGAAGTACTTAGATTCCTGAGCAATGTGCTGCTGAAGCGCTTGGAAAAACTTATAAAATAAGGAAAACGATTATGCCGAATGAGACAAGACATGGCATACAGTACCACACTGTGCCTAACGTATTAAGTGGGTCTGACCGTGCAACTAAGATTTCAAGCGAGCAATTTGTGTGGCTGATGGCCATGCTGGTAACAGGCACGTTTGTTATTATATCCTCAATGCTGTGAGTTGGTTTACCTAAATAGAAAATTCCGCCCAGGCGGAAAATTTGAGCTTGGAAGGATTTTACGATGGCAACATGTGAAGTGCAATTGTACGAGGGTGCTGGAGGCGTTGCGGGCGGTCAGGGTTCTGCAGGTGCAGCGTCCTCGGCAGCTTCAGGGACAAGCAATACCGATTATGGTATTCCCTTTATACGCATGACCACAGAGTCGGTGGCAAGTTTTATAATTCAACTTCATTCAGACATACAGGGCACCACCACAACAGATCTTACTACAGCACACTCTGCTGTATTCGCCGTAAAATCTTCCGATATATCGAGGATAATAGCGCTTTCAAAAACTCTTATAATCCTGGATGCCGAAGAGGGCAAACTCCTTTTGGAATTCGATGGTACTGAAGACGTATACCCTGGCATATGGCTTGCAGCCTGTGTACTAAAGAATACTGCCGGCAAAGTTATAGGGACATACAGGTGCTGGTTCGAGGTAGAGCCAGGATTTACAGACACAGCGCCGCTCAATGGTGTGGGTCCCAGGACAGGAGATATCAGACAGGCCATGCGCGATTTCTCAGCCGGAGCCAACGTTCTGCTTGGCGATATGGAGTTCTCCGATCATGAAATAGCAACTGCGCTACACCGTACAGTTCAGGAGTTCAATGAAATGCAGCCGCCCATAAATACACTGTATGAGCCACAGGGGCTGCCGGCCAAAGAAGGGTTTCTGAAAGGCGTATGCTGCAAATTGCTGGAGGCTTCTATATTCAGATTTGCTCGTAACGAAATGCCGTATAATGCTGGTGGCGTGGCATACGATGATATGGCAAAGATGCAGCCCTATATGGCGGTACTGCAGAGTGCCAAACAGGAGTGGCAGACCTGGGCCAAGCAGCTTAAGGTTACAATAACAAGTTCGGAATGCATGGGCGGCACGGGCATAGACTACTTTCAGGGAGCATCATTTTAATGTTCAAAGACGTAACAGTCTGGGTTGATGTTGATGACCGGCGTATAATAACCTGGTCACTGGATGGCTCCAAACCAGTATCCGAAGACACACAATTTACCATTGAATGGGCCTATGCCGGAGGTAATTGGACTGTTACAGGCACTGTTACTGGTGCCTGCTTTTACTCTGATATAACAAAACTCATATTCAACAAACACCTGGACCTGTTTTACAGGGTAAGCTTCCAGCATGCTTCAATAGTATATACCTCTGAAGCGGTACAGACAGGCAGCGTCCTGGACTGGCCGGACAATATGGCTGCAAGGAATATGGTAAGACTTATAAAACTGCAGGCCTGCAGGAACGGACTGCACGGCAGGTTGCTTAAACGCAAAACATGGGGTACGCCCTGCAGCTTATGTATAGACCACGATACCGGGCGCCCAGTAGACTCGCTATGTCCTGAGTGTTTTGGTACTGGATTTCAGCAAGGATATTACCCTGGCATTGCACTCAATATTATAAACAGCCCTATTGCCATGAAGACAGCTGATACTGTGGAAATGTACAACACTGTTAAAATGATGGAGGGTGGTTGTGTTGCATATCCTTTCATACAGCCAAGAGATATATGGGTGGAAGAGCGTACAAACAACCGGTGGCTTATAGAGGATGTTGCTCAGGCGCAGATGCTGCGAAATTATCCTGTTAAATATAACCTTCGGCTGGCAGTGCTGCCCAGAACTGATGTGATATACTCGGATGAAGCTAACGACATAGTGGAACCATCGGAATCGGATAGTGAAGGGGTAAGCTGGGAATGAGTAATTTTATAGAAATAGATGAAACAGGTGTGCCGGTACTTGGCATGGGCTTTGTGTCGCCCACCAGAATAGCGGCAAGTATAAAGGATATATTGGTACAGCAATTCGCCTACGGCAACGACAATATAACAAATCCACAGATAAAACTATCCTGGAGAACCGGATCAACGCCTGCTATAGAAAAGCTTAAAACTATACATATAGACACGGCCTTTCCCGACAATGCGTGGACCGCCAACAGAGCGCCATTTATAACAGTTATAGCCGGAGACAGCAACAATGCTCCAGTTGGACAGGAAATGCAGTGTGCAATGAATGGGCATATATCTAGAGGCATAGGTTTCAGACGGCAGTTCAACATGCCCATAGCGGTGGCAATAGGAGTAACCAAAGAGGCCGTCGCCTGCGCCAAGCTGGCTGAGGCTGTTTACTAATATCTTATAGCCTACGAAAGTGTAATTAAAGAAGATTTGCAAATCACAGGATTTATCGTTAATAGTATATTGCAGCCAAAGAAGCAGGCTGTAGATGATTTGTACATAGCAACTATAGGAGCATTGGCTACAAATATACAGAGTTGGCAGCTTGATTCGAATGGTCCGGTGCTGGCCTCGATACGTACAAGCGTGAATGGCGAAAGAGTTATGTGAATAAGATAATGGAAGGGATGCAACATGAGCTATGAAAAACCCAGCATAGAGATTACACAGGAATTCGAAACCTCTCCGGTGAGCAACGACATTCCACTGTATCCGTGCGTAATAGGGCCGCAGTACGCCTCGCGCACTGGAAGCCTAGGGGAGTACGACAGTGCGGACGGAGTCACTTTCACCAGCTGGCCTGGCCATGTTAGCGGAAGCGACATAGACCTGACATCTGCAGTGTTCTCGGCTGATGATGGTTTGCTTGAATACCTTGCAGGTTCCGTTGACGGTACATCTCATGGTGCATCAGGCTGGGACGGTCTGCTTGTCAATGGCGGCAACAGAGTCCGCATGTACAACAAAATATTCAAAACATCCACTGGATACGCCAGAACCACGACACTAGGAACACGTGACGTCGCAGTCGGCGACAAACTGCTTGTGACAAAAGCAGGCATCACCACAACTAAAACAGTTATAGGTCTTGCGGCCGATTCAGCGGCAGCGGCAACAGGTTCCGCTGCGGCGTCCACCGCCAACAAAACAGCAGAGACAGCGTCCTCAGCGGTAGTAGCACATTTCACAGGAGAAACAACGCTGGCTACAACCGGAACAGACTTTGATGGTCTGGCCTTGGGCTTAACCAGCGAAACGTACACCTGTGCCATAACAGCTACCGATGGTAACTGGATAGGCTCAACAATAAGGTATACCTCAGCCTCAGGCCTGGATAGCGGCACGGTTGTGGTCGATGATGCAGCCATAGAGCTGGGTGCACTTGGAGTGATAATAACGGCAGAAGAGCCTTCGGAGCCGGATCTTGTAATAGGCGACTATTTCACGGTAACAGCATCGATGGCCTTCACACCTGTTGTGCCCACAGCCTCCGGAACATACACCGGTACGGCATCTACAACCTATATAGTAACGGTGACAGAGGGCGGCGTAATAGGTACCGACACAGTCAAGTTCTCGGGCATAACCGCAGATGGCTCCGATACCATGCAGGAAACCTCTGTTACAGAGGCGGGCAGCGTGGCCGTAGGATCATATGGCGTACTGCTTACGCTTACAACCGCGCATCAGTACTGCACCAACGACATATTCACAGTCGTTGTTACTGCGGCAGGCGCCGGGGCGTACCGCACACTCATACTGGATTCAGCACTCACCGGATACCTTGCAGCGGATGTATTCACATACAGCCTCTGCCTGGTTGACGACATAGAGCTGGAGCCCAATGACTACACCATAGATGAAGATGGCGGTATCATCGCTGCCGCAGCGCAGATTATAGGCAGCTATCTGGGAACTGCTGGACAGGCATTTGACCTACTGGGCGGCGATCTGTCGGTAACATACAGAGAACTCATAAAGGACAATATAGCTACAGCAGGGCTTATAACAGACCCTGAAGATGTGGCGGCAGCACTAGGCACTGTATCGAGTCAGAATCCTCTGGCGCTCATGGTCTACTCGGCCTTGACGGAATGCGGTGGAACAGGTTGCTACTACATAGGTGTGGCCTCAAACGATCTTGCAGGATATACCGCAGCTGTTAACGCCATATCCACCAACGACTATATCTATAGCATGGTGCCCTACAGCCAGGATGCGGCAATAGTATCGCTTACCGTTGCGGCGGCACTGGCCTCCTCAGCACCGGCAAAGATGAAGTGGAAGGTTGTTTTCTTCGGCAATGATGTGGCAGATGCTTTCCAGGTAGTGGCCTTCACCTCGACAACAAGCGGGGCAGTTGTTACAACCACAGACGGCGACTTCATAACCGCCGGCATAGTGGCTGGCGATACCATGAGAATAAACTACAGACAGGACGCCACTGGCGCAGAGGTATACGACAGCTACATAGTTGAATCGGTTGACTCTGAAACACAGCTTACGCTCACAACCTCGGTGTCGCCGCAGGTTGTTGTGGCTGTAAAAACAGAGTTGTGGCGCACACGTACCAACTCAGAGCTTGCAACGGCGATTGCCGCCCAAGTGGCAGTTACCACACGCAGAGCCTCTCCGGTGTTCGTGGATGGCGCTGAAATGCTGGGCGAAACCAGCCTATCGTCGTCATACGCAGCGGCAGCCGCAGCTGGAATGCGCTGTGCACAGCCGCCTCACCGGCCACTCACAAACCTGGCCTTTACATCACTTGGGGTTACCAATACGCATAACTTCAGCGATGATGAGCTTGATACCATTGCTGCAAGGGGTGTGTGGATTATCAGTAAGCGC
>JBAZDQ010000092.1:0-5525 GCA_041654355.1 Bacteroidales bacterium | reverse complement strand
GAATATTCCTGTATGCGGATAATGGCCTGGTTAAGCACATCGGTCAGCGCATCATCATTGGTGGTCCCCGTGATGTGCATATAGGACTTGAAGTCAGCCAGGGTGATGGCTGCGTTTGTCCCTACTGCCGTATATCTTAGCTTACTCATACCTCCAGTATCCTAATTTTACCATCTGTGCCGCCGTGTTCACATCCTTCACGTAGCTTTCTCCCTCTTTCAATCCGTCATGCTCCTTAACAACTACGATCCTGATATTACCATCTACAACCAAGGGGGCAACCGCCTTGTTTTCGTAAGGCGGTGCTTCCCTTTTGCTGCTTATAGATTTTCCTTTAGCCATAGTTTCATAATTGATTAGGCTTCTGCCACAGGCGTAGTGAACGAGACGGCACGGCTTGTGCTATCCACCATACCGGCCTTAACGGCTTTGATGTAGTAGGTATAGGTGGTTTCAGAAGTTAGACCCGTAAGGTCAAGATACAAATTACTAATGTCTGCACCCCAGTTTACATTGTCGGTAGAGGATTTATACTTCACGCCATCCCCAGAGGAAGCCCAGCTCAATTTTGCTGCTGCGGTTGAAGAGGTTGCGGCGGTAAGCCCACTGACGGCAACAACCCCCATCTGAAGGGTATTGGAGGCTCCGGTAATGGCAGCAATAGCGGTTTCGATGTTAGCTACATAAATAACCGCTTTCTTTTTGTTTGAAGGAATTACAAACTGACCTCTCCAGCGGAGATACATTACATAACTGTCAGTAGAGGCAACTCGTTCAATCTCTACTTCGAAACCGAGTTTTTCATACATCTGCAAAGCTGCGGTGTCAAGGACTACCATCTGCCCGGCGGTAAGTTTCGCGGATTCTCTAATGGTTTTACCCATATAAGAGTATACGCCTCCGTTGGCCTGGAATAAAAGGGCTCCGTTGCTATCCTTCATGGATTTGTACTTTGCAAAGTCCGAAGGATGCATGATGATCAGGTTAGCTGCATAAGCACCGTTTGTTGAAAGCGCAATCTGTGCATCTATTGCGTTAATCAAGTCGAAAATCTTTGCATCGGGAATAGCAGCGGAAACTCCGGCAGTAGCTGCACTAAATGCAGTTGAGCTCCCGATAAGTCCGTAGATCTTTTTATCTGTAGAACTGGACCCGTCTGCGCCCAAGCCACTTAGCAATTCCGTGTCTACCTTGTTCCTGATGGCCAGAATAGCCTCATTCTTGGCCCAGTTCAGGAAATAGGACATATCTGTGGATGTCTCCCGTGTAAAGGGTAACTTTGCTGCGATCTTAGCAATCTTACGGGTCTTTTCTTCCAGGGCTGCCGCAGAGGCGGTTGCGGGTGCATCACCTTCTGCCACGTACCCGGTATTATCGGTAAACGAGCCTTCGGGCCAAAGGATAATATTTTTGTCCTGAGGCACCACGTTTGATGGAATGCTACCAAGCAGCACCAGTTTTCTCTGAGCATCCGCCTCAATCTGAGTATTTGGCATAGTCAGATTGACGGTACCAGTTACGGCAGAGGAATCAAGTTTTACCTCTTGAACAAAAGAGGTCCGTTTGCCATCTACCACGTCTTTAAGTCCGTTTTTGAACTCGTCAGATGCAAAGGTTTCAGCAAGCACTTTGTCAAGGGATTTCCCCTCGGTGCTTTTGCTCAGTTTCTCGATCTGTGCGCTCATCTGTTTGATGGAGGCATCGAGGTTCTCAATGTCGGCTTTGTAGCCTTCGGTTTTTTCTTCAAGGTCTTTCACCTTTCCAGCTTCGGCCAGGGCTTTTTCTGCAATCCCTTTGGCCTTCATGGCTTCTGCAAGGTCCACTTGCAACTTTTTAATTTCTTCTTCCATTTCTTTAGAATCTTTTTTAATGTTATTATCTTCCTTGCGTTCTGAAGCCTGCAAGGTTGCCTTTTCATTTGCTGCCCTTGTTACAGGGCTTATTTCGTATAGATAAACCTCTTCGAGTGTGCGGATATTCTGGTCGTTATCCATCGAGTACTTTACTGTCTTGTACCCGATGGAAAACTCATTGATCGCCCCATCTTCCAAAAGTGTGGCTACGTCTTTTCCTAATGTGGTATTACTGATTTTGGCCCTAAACTTCAGGCCCTGCTCATCCTCAGACATGGATTCTATGACCCCGATTACGTTATCGAAGTCATGCTGATAGCATAACCTTACCCTCTTTGCATCCTCTGACGTAAGAAATAAGGCAAATGCCCCCTGCTGGATGATGTCATTGTATGAATCTACGTTGCCGAACTTGGCCGCGTAGCCCTCTATGTAGAGGTTATCGCCTTCCTTTTTGACTTCAAAGGATGTGGCGACTTGTTTGTATTCGAGTTTCTCCATTTTAGCGCGCTTTTATACGCCCTAAAATACCCGATTACATAACGCTAATTAAAAAGTATGCAACCAGTTGCATATATTTTGCAACCGGTTGCATATATTTTGTTTTGATATGGTTAAATTATTAGTCCGCTATCCTTAGGGGTGTCGATAGCACAACAGGAACAATTTATAATCTCACCTGCCGGCGCGCCCATGGAATCGTCCATCGGGTGAGCCATCATGAAGCCACCCACATTGAAAAATTCGCCCTTCTGAATAGTAACCCCGTCCATCACCTCATGTGAGGGCCGGGTGTTGTTACCCGCAATGCTCCATGTCCTTTCGTAGTCTATTCCCAATAAGTCGATACTCTCGGAGGCTGCCACGTTCATGGCTCCCATAGTTTCGGTCTGAACGATTCTTCTGGTCTGCCATTCTTTTACCGCGTTCCAGTTCTTAGATACGGATCGCTGCATGATCTGTGTCATTTTCTCTATCCCTGCACCTGGGTTGTCCTCGATAACCTTTCTAACCTGGTCTTTCAACCAGTCATTGACCGCTTCCTCCATAAGACCTATTTTTGCGCCCATGTGCTTTCTGGTCCACTCATACAATGCTTCCTCCCACATATCCGAGGTGTCCGCTTTTCTACTCAGGAACCTGTTCACCGCTACCCGGGCAACAGGTGTTCCGACATTCAGATATAACTTGGTAATGGTTTCCTTTAATTTGGGCTCTTTAATGATGTGATCCGCAGCCATACCCTCCCACTCTGAATAGGGATACTTGGACAGTTCCTTTATCGCCTTACGGATAGCGGTAGTCCGCTCCCTGGCAATCTTGGCCTTGTAGCCTTCCGATAGCCTAAGAGCCTGCAAACGTAAGATTGTCTGCTGTGCTCTCATGGCCGGGGTTATGACTTTACGCTTCTGCATTTTCGTTAATATCCTGAGAATACATATCCCCGAACTGAACACCCAATGTCAGCATCGGTTTGTTGGCATAATCCTCTTCGATCTCCGCGTATCCCATTGCCTCGCGTTTCTCATTCAGGGTGGCATTCATCAGGTTAAGATTTGTCAAGACCTCTGTGGTGCTTGCTTTCAGAACTTCAATCTTGTCTGTGTTCAAGACCAGCTTCATTCCTGCATACTGCTTGATTTCCTTTCCCGATTCATCGTATTTTACAAAGTTCATCAAATCATTGCAAAACACATTTATCAGCGGAATGGCAGCACTCTCGTACAGGGACTTTTTGGCTTCTTTGGCGTTCTCATACTTACTCTGCCCATAGTACAGGTCCATCGGAATCCCGAAAGCGAAACACAGAGCGGTTACAGCATCCTTGCTTCCATCGAGAATCCCCAATTCTACCGGGGTGCTGCCTACCTTTGTTACTTCAACCGCCTGACGAAGGAACATGGTCCTGTTGGCATTCTTGTTGCTGTTCAGGTCTTTTTCCAGTTCGTTGGCTGCCTGGGGAACAACAAACCCGTCCTTGTCCTTTGCAGGGGCAATGATAGCGTTCACACCTCCATTGTCCATAGATGTATTCATCCGAAGTTTTCCTTTCTTCAGCAGTTGGCAGTCATAAGCAGCGGCAATCAATGGGCTGAACCCGAAGTATGTGTCAGAATCTAAGTTGTAGATGAATGATTGAAAATACTGGCCTGTATTAATGACGCTTAAGTCTGCTGTACCCTTTATTTTTATACCCTTAATAGGTTGATTCAAATCCCCTTTTTCAATGTTTACCTTGTGGCTTGGAATAACGTACATCCCCGCAACATTGCCTAAATCCTTGCCAATACCTTTTTTAGCGTACACAAACGCATCACCAAAGACATTATAGTTCGTAGCCCAGGCATATAAAAATTGATACAGTGAGAACCGGTCATTTGGCCGGTGCAGCACGTTGATTAGTGGCGAGTTCTCCACCACCTGATTATCCTTATCCAGAAGCTCTATGTACTGCCCGATCTCTCCGCAGGCCTTTGCGATCCTGTCGATTATCCCAAATACCGCGCTATTGGTCCGATATGTCAGGTACAATTCCTCCCTGCCGAAGTCCCCGAAGTCGGTAGTGGAGAAAGTTACGTTAAGAAGTTTACGCAGAAACTCGTTGTCCGAGTTATCACCGTAGAGATAGCCTTTCCTTTCTTGCAACTGTGCTGCTTGTGTTGTTTGCAGTACTTGTAGTTCTGATATTTTAGCTTCGAGCGCTTTCATCTCTCTGCCGAATGTGAAAATATTTGCCATAGTTTTATTGTTCTCCTATTCTGTTTGCTATTCCCTGACGTCTTAGGTGGGTGGCCACTCCATAATTGAGTGCATCCATGGCGTGGTCATTCCCATCCTCCGCCTCATTTATATACCTTGTCTTGTCTGTTTTACTCTGTTTCCATCGGTAATTCACGTACTCATTGTGAAGATCCTTACTGCTCTCGGTATAACAGACATTGAAGTATTTCATGTATTCAATCCTGCCTGTCTTGTCCTTATTGACCGCACCTGTGGCCATCAGGCCGTGTATGATCTTCATTTCCCGGATCTGCTCAGGTCGTGCAGGATCGCAATAGACCTCGCCAACGTAAGTGTAGATGTTGCCCAACTCCCTGGAAACTTCATAAAACACTTCTTTGGGTAATACCTTCGGATCAAAGGAACTCAACCGATCAACACAAAAACCGTTTATCATTATTGCCCCGTTTTCTGCTGTTACGTCAATCGTACTTGTATGGTATAGTGTTCTTTTCCTTTTGTGCATATCGTCTTTTATCGATTGCGCTATGGCTGCTGTGAGTAATCCTTTTTCATACAGGACCTGATGCAGGTAGACTGTATAGGTCGAAGCATCGAAGCATATCCGTACAACGGCGGCCGGGTCGTTTGAAAATCCCCAGTCCACACCATACCAGCAGGGTAGGTCGGTAGGGTAGTCCACATCTGCTATAACCTTCCAGCCTTTGTAGATTCTGCCCTCGGTCAGGGAAGCCCAATAGCCTAAAAATACATTGTTGTATTTTTGCTCGTCCACCTCTTTGCATTTATCGGCTATATCCAAAAACTTCTCATCGAAATAATACTCACCGTCTTTGCCTTTATTTTCCAAATATGTGGTATGGATGTAAGTTATATCTCCTTTAACCAAATTACACACCTGCTCAACACCATTCTGCTGAAAGAAGCGTC
>JBAZDQ010000091.1:0-5559 GCA_041654355.1 Bacteroidales bacterium | reverse complement strand
TTTGGCAGAATCCCGGTTCAGATAAGAAGGTTTATTACAGATGATAATATTATTATTTTCCATGGCAAAAAACAAAACAAAGGTCAGCGATGCGGGTCGCGGCACGTTCCTGATCTGGGAGCGGACAAGCATCTCCCAGACTCACATCGTCGGACGTTTCCAAAGCAACGCAGGACTGTACACCAAACCCCGGCTCTACGAAACCAAGGTAAACGCGGCTGGTGCCGTCTATGTCGATACGGGAGATTACGGGCGCATCTACCTGACCGAAACCCATCGGAATCTCCATAAGACGAGGAAGCGGTAACATGGTCGGCTACAGAAAATTCAACGGCAAGCTCTATGAGCGCGCTTGGGTCGGGATGACCAAACCCCAGGCGCAGAAGGTCGCCAAGAACTACCGCAGCGAAGGCAAACCGTGGCGCGCCCGGGTCATCAAAGAGGCTCGCGGGTGGTCCGTGTTCCTGCGGCTCCCGAAGAGGTAGACATCATGGCACAACACTACTACTGCAAATACAAGACGCCAAGAGGCATGGGCTGGCACAGCATCTATGCAGGGAACGCGGATGAAGCTGTCCGAAAAATGACAGCAGGATCGCGCTACTCTCCCTCACAGGTCATCGTGCGGTCAACCCGTCCACGCGGCGTAAAGGTTGCCGGAACCTACGGGCTGAAGGACATCCCCAGAACCCGCACCTTCGACAAGAAACGGTACAACCGCTTTGACGATGGTATCTTCTCATCCCAGCTTGCCGCGCTGCGAGCGGCGAGTAACCTTCGGAAGCAGGGGCATCTTGCCAGAATCGTCGGGTTCCCTGAGACCCAGTACCGTTCGTGGTTCGAGACCGGCATTCCGACAAAGAACCGTCTTGACCGGAATTTCTACGTGATCTACTACAGGAAGCGGTGAAAAAAGCATGGCAAAAATCGCAAGTCAGAAATCTGGGCTGACCGAAATCTGGTCCCCCACATGGCTCATCAAGGCCGGAACCAACCACTACTTCTACTCCGGCAGTCAGCGCGGTCTCAAGGCCGCTATTGGCCGGGTAGAGTCAGCAAACGCGGGTAGGAACGTCACCTACCGAAAGATCGTGGAGTGACAAACATATGACCGAGAAACCAGCCATCCGGCCAGCCTACGACGAGCGGAGAACCTTCAACGGCAAGACCTACCGCCTCTACAAGCGGCTCTTCAAGGAAAAGGATGTCAAAGAGTACAAAGACCGCTGCAAAGAGCTGGGATACAAAGTCCGGGCCATCAAGCGCGTCAAGTACATCCCGGTGGATCCGACATTCGGCAAGAAGCACTTCCACGGAAACCTCGTGCATTGGGACATGTACGTACGGAAAACCCCGTAAACCACCAAAAAGGAGCGACACAAATGGGAGTCAAGAAATGGGCATGGAAGCCGGATAGGAAATCAGACTGGAATCGGTTTTTCGTCCTGTTAAGGGATGCAAAAGCCCACCGGGATCGCGTCGGGCACGGCACCATCGGCAAGCTGGTTCCCGAGTCTCAAAGAACCGGGCCGAAACGCGAATGGTGGGTGGAGTATAGGAAAAAGCCAAGGTAAGGACAGAGCATGGCAAACCAGAACCGGAAGACCTACCCCCCCAAGAAATGCCCTCACTGCGGGCGCGTCAACAAAGCCCCCCGGGTACCCAGCCCGAAACAGTGTCCCTACTGCAAACGGTATTACCGGAAAACCAGTTCAAAGCGGAGGACCACGCGGTAATGGCCCCCCCCAACCCCTCTAAACAGTTTCAGGGACAATGGTTTGCCCTCCACGGAACGTATCCGACCAAACACACGGCCCAGAGCATTGCGTTCCTGACCCGGCGCCGGCAGGGACTCAACACGCGGGTCGTCCGCAGTTTCGGGAAGTGGTGTATCTACACCCGCCCTCGAGGAAACAGATGTCAGCAACAGTAAAGGATTTCGGCGGGATCTGGGAAGACGAGTTCAAAGACCGGACCCGGATACTCCGGGTCGGCCCGACCAAACAGAAACGCACCCTGAAGTATGTCGGGTCGTTCCCCAGCCGGCAGCAGGCCCGGACGTATCAGCTCGCCCTCCTGCGGTACTCGAAAGCCAAACGAGCAAAAGTATTCACCGAACTTGACGGGCTCATTCACCGCGTCTTTGCGGATATCCAGGTCAAAAAGGTACCCGTCTACTGAGGTGTAACAAATCGTAACACTCCGGATAGGGTGTAACAAAGGTGTAACAACATGGGATACGCACGGACAGCAAAAGGAGCAAGGAAACGCACAGCGCTCAAGGCCGCGCTCGTCAGGGCCGGGTACGTCCCGGGCAAACACTTCCAGCCGGACGATCCCCTGGACCGTCTACAGCAACTCTACCGGCGCACGTATGGCAGGAATTTTATCTACGCAGGGAGTTGAAATGAACCTCAAGAACCGTACTCCAAAACAGCGGGCAAAAGACCTCCGCTATTTTGAATCGCTCTCCATGAAAGAGCTCCGCCGGCGGCAAGACCTGATCACCCAGCAGCAACAGCGCGGCTTCAACCTCTACATGACCGCAAAAGAGCGGGGCGACGTTCTGGGGATGCAGAAAGCCGAACGGATGGCCGACAACCTGGAAGAGATGTTTCAGGACATCACGAGCGCAGTCGGTACCAAAGCGTTCGGCAAACCGAAGAAGAAAAGGAGGAACTGAAAACAAATGACCCGTGTTCTCGATATCGGCGCAGGGACCGCTCCACATCCCCGCGCCACCGACGCCGTTGACCTGCACTCTCCAAGGGCGCTTGCAGCCATAGCGCGGCAAGAGCGAAGGAGAATCCCGGAAACCGTTGCCTACCGCTACAACGTCAACATGAACGAATCCCTCCCCTACGCAGAAAAGGTATTCTCGACGGTTGTGAGTCAACATTCCATAGGAACGTTCGGACGTGCAAAAGCATTCAAAGAAGCGTTCCGCGTCCTCAAACCTGGCGGCAAACTGCAGGTCAGGATAGGCGACCCTCGTAACGTGCGAAACGTGACCGCAAAAATACAGGGTGCGGGGTTCGAGAAGATTGCGGTTAGGGTAATCCCCTTGAAAGGACAAATGGACCCCGATGTTGAGATAACTGCCAGAAAACCAAATCCTGTCGTCAATCGAACCCAACCTGCAAAGGAGACGAAAACCATGGCAAAGAAAAAGAAGAAATCCGGCACGAAGCGAACGAAGCGGCGGCCTGCAGGGGTCATCAAATCAGCACTCAAAGCCCTGGACAAAGCGACCCGCCCGTATCCGAAAGGCAAGCGGCCACGGTTCGACAAGATATGGGGAATGTAACATGGCAAAAGGCAGACGTTCAGGGGGGCGGGTATCTTTCCCCTCCCCGAAGAAAGGGGCAAAACCGCAATCTCCCCTTCAAAGACTGAGGAGACCCGACTGATGACTCCGGCAAAAGAAGTACAGGCTCCCTCCGAAATGGAGTTCAACGGACGGACCTACCGTCGATTGGATGACACGTTCTGCCGGAACGGGTGTTCCAAACAAGTCGCGCTCAAAAACGCCAGGTCTCTCCGTAGTGATGGCCGGCATGTCGCGCGGGCGGTATCGTGGGGAGGTCGCTGGTGGATTTATTGGGGGCTGACGAAGAGAGGCACGACCCGGCGACGTAGGAGATACTGACGATGGCAAAAAAGGAATGCGAACCCATCAAAATAGCGGGGAAGACCTACTCCATTCGTGCCGAGTATCCCTCCAAACTCTCCGCAGAGCAGTGCGCGAACGATTACCGTGCAAGAGGCGCCTTCCGGGGCGTCCGGGTAGTCCCGCGTGGAAAAACCTACGCTGTTGCCGTCCTGCTGAAGCCCGGGTTCCGGCCCTATCGCGGGGAGATGGGGGTAGCGCAGAACCTCTCCACCCATGGAACCGCAATCAGAAAGCACGGAAGCGGCAAAACCCTGACGGGCGAGTGCCTGAAGTGCGGATGTACCGGGATAAAACCCAAACACCTCCAGAAGCGAAAGCACTGGATCACGCAATGGAACTGTCCGTGTTGCGGGTACACCGCAGAGAAAAAGGATGATTACCTATAACGGAGAAGAACTCAGCATGACAAAGAGCACATCCGACCGGAAAGCGGAACGCACCCTCAACAAAATGCGTCCCTCCAAGAAAGCGGCGAACCTCATCCGCAAAGGGTTCGGCACCAACAGGCGGTGAACAGGCATGAAGGAACCGAAAATAACTTTTCTCGGGCTCAAGTCCATCAACGGACCCCGGGCCATCAATGCTCCAAAAATGCATGACCCCACCGATCTGAAACAGCCCGCCCCGCTGCGGATGGGGGTTGTCCGCCCCTTTCGCAGACTCAGACTCCTCTAACTCTTCTCCTGTCAGATACGTTTCGACACAATTATATGCCTATCTATCCTACGGTATTGTAAGACAAGTGAGGTGGAATATCTGAAGGTCTACAGTCCGTACATCAAGCGAGAAGATGTCGCCAACGCGCTGAACGAGTTCGAGGACGCCTTGCCCGCGTTCCTCAGACGGGATATCCTCAACCGGATAACCGGGTTCACGCACAAAGAATGCTCGGCATGTCACCGGATCCTCCCGAAAGAAGCGTTCCATGTTGACCGCCGGAACAAGTCGGGATTGTACAGCCAGTGTAAGGGGTGCCGGCTGAAAGAGAGGATGGCTGATGGCTGAGAACATCAAGACCTTGCGGCACTACTCCGCACCGTGTCACGTCTGCGGCGGCAAGGGACAGTTGCCGAACGATCTCTATGAGATCTGTGGCGGCCCGCTCTACGTTGCGTCCTTGCGGTGCCGGGAATGCAAATGGTACGGGGTGTGCAGCCAGGGGGAGCAGCGGGAATGCTCTGTGTGCAACGGTAACGGCACCGTCCACCTCTATTGTGAGGTCGAGCCTACGTTAGAAATCATCGAGATTAAAATTCCAGCGGAGCCCCCGGGAGTCCGTAGACTAACTGAGTTGGTAGAAAACAGTAACCGGGAGGAATAAAATGACAGAATGCGTTACAAAAGTCCATCTCCCTGAGTCTTGTGCTCGGTGCATGACTTGTGAGCACTACGCCCCGAAGTTTATCGGGTGCAACCAAGCGAAGGACTTCCTGACCCACATCAGAAAATGCCCTCTTGACGGGCACGATGTCTGCCCTACCGGAAGCCTTGGAATGTCGATCAAGAGGAAATAAGGCGGGTAGAAAACAGGAAGGAGGACTAAGACATGGAAGGAGATCTAGATCTTTGCCGGGATGCCGTTGGAGCCTTCAACGTAGACCCTCAAATCGAGATGGTCACGGAAGAGGCCGGGGAGTTAGTGATTGAACTCGGAAAACTGATTGTGGCGCTCCAGAAGTGGAAGCGGACCCCCTCCCCGGAAACGGTCAGGAAAATCGCAACAGAGCACGCGGATGTCGAACTGATGTTAAAGCAGCTCAAGTACATCTTCGATGAGTATGTCGGTCCAGAATACTCCGCAGAACTCGACCGTGAGAGGGAGTACAAACGCAACCGGCTCCGGGAACGCATCGCAGACCACATAGCGAAGTTTCCGGCCCGTGCGG
>JBAZDQ010000090.1:0-5572 GCA_041654355.1 Bacteroidales bacterium | reverse complement strand
AGACCCCGGTCGGAGGGGGTGCCGGAGACCTGAGACAGATGAGGATGTCTTCTTCCTGGGACATGCCGGAGTTCTCACATGCATCACAGATCTCTTCAACATCCTCGGTATTTGGGTTCATCGTTCCTCTGTTACAACATCCTCATTCAAAACGTATCCCCTCCCCTCGCATACCTTGCATATCCGCTGAATGTTCAATGCACCACTATGCGTTCCAACCCCATTGCATTGGGGGCATGGTTTAACTTCATTGGTTCGTGGGCTACGCCACGTCCGTTCGTCGTCGCGCGTTAGATGCATGCCCCACCGTTCATCATAGTACGCGGAACAGCAGACCAGTTGTGCGAGGAACTCATCTATAAGCACATGCAATGCCTCGGTTTCTGCAGTCCTGGGAGTTACTTTTTGGAACTCTCTCAGAAATAGAAGAAATGCGCCTTTCACCACTTCGTCCATGTTGACCTACTCCTTCTCTACCAAATCTGTAAGGCACTTGTACAACTTATCCTCCACAGCATGCCAGTTATACCGGGAGGCTACGGCCTGCCGCCCCCGTTCACCCATTTCTCGCGCCTCGGTTGGATGTTCATCTAACCAGAACGCCGCTTCAACAATTTCATCTATATCGTCCGGTTGAACTAATACCCCACAACTGGTTTCTGCAACTATCCGTTCAATCTCCGGAAGGGCAGAAGCAATCACGGGTATACCGGCTGCCATATAGGAGAACAAACGATTCGGGAGACCGATCCGGATATTTTCATACTCGGGAGACATTAGAACCAACCCAACACCTGCTTGCCGTAACACAGGGGGAATCACAGATTGTGCTAGATACCCCGTGTAGGTGATCGGCGCATCCACCGGAAGCGGGGATGCCAGCGTGCCAACCAGGGTAAGTCGTGTCTCAGGCCAGTGCGTCTGAAGTCGTGTGACCGCATCGAGGCCGTTCTGGATATGATAGGTATGCAGTTTCGCCCCAATGATAGAAAACGACCGGAGTGGGATATCATTATCGAGCGACTGCGGTGGTAATGGGTCGGGGTAGTTTGGCAGCACGATGGCGTTCGGGAACCGGTGCCCCACACTTTCTGAAACCACAATCACCGCGTCCGCCCGTTGGGCCAACCATCGTTCTACGGGATCGATGATACGAGAGAGCCATGCGGGTGCCCCGAGATCTCGCGGCAACTCGCTTGGCCAGTGTTCGTGCACATCATAGATTACCCGACTCCCCCGGAGGGCTTTAAGGAAGAGAGCGATACCGAGAGCATCCGGCTCGTGGCAGTGATACATTTCAGACTTTCTGGCGAAGGCCCGAGTTGCCAAGTCGAAGATCTTAAACGGGTGTTGCCATTTAGGGTAACCCGGCGCAATCCCTTCAAACAACGTGGTGCAATGACAACCCAATTCCGAAGAATGGCGCTCTCGCTGAATTCTGGCGTCATTCGCCGGATGCGTGGTGGTGAGATGACATATGTTCATGCTTTTTATACCTCTAGATAACCGTGATAACAAGGTTAGCCACCACGATCCCAAAAACTATTCCAACTATCATACCGATACAGAAACCTATTCGGAAGGTTGCACTTTCCGCAGGCATGGTTACCAGTTCTCTACGCACAGTACCAGATCCCCCAATAGAGCAACGTCAACCCCAGGCTGAGAACCGATCCCATGATGAGCCCATACCCGAACCCGGAACAAAATGCATGCTCAAACATCGTTAGACCTCTATTAACAATTGGTCGTATGATAATTTAACATTATCATCCGATCAAATGCCATGTGTGCGACCCGCACTCGCAGATAATGTATGCTGCCATGTACTGAGGATATATCCGCTCTCTGGGCAGGCGATCATATTGGCGATACGAATAGTACCGACCACAGGTTTTGCAATAGGCTCCCGGCGGTTTGATATGCCGGTACCAGATGCGCTGTCCGATCCAGCCCTTCAGGATCGCATCACGGAGTTTATCTAGTCTCATGCGTGCTTCGCCCCGTTTCTACCACCGGTATGCCGATCTTTTTCAGGTCATCAAGCGTTATTTTCGTGTCGTCGGGTTTGTAGATAATTCCACTGGACACCATATCAACCAGTTCTTTATCGGTGAACGTCACCCCCGGCAGGGTAATTCGTATTTCAGCCATTATCCGTTTCTCCTCTTTTTTGGGGTTCGATACCCTCGGTTAAATTTGCAAACTTAAGCCATCTCACAAAAATCGTCTCGGCATAGATCTTCATGATAATATCACGATCATCCTTTTTTGTGAACTCCTCTTTATACCCCGGCAGAAACGCTTGTAGACGATAGAATCCATCGTCCCAGTAGATCTTGAATATAACGGCCTTTCCTGAATAACCATTGATTACATGACACCCGGAATATGAATTAGTGTCTTCCCATCGCAGCATTGGTTCACCGTCGTCGGAAGATATACATTCCACCGATCTGGTCATAGGGGATGAACTGGTAAAGGTCAAACCCTGCATCGTCGAAGATCGGGAGGTATTCCTGAAGATTTCGGAATCTCTCATAGACTTGATCATTGGTGAGATCCCTGAATGATTCAATGAGTGCCTGCAACCGGAAGTTCCGAAGATGCTTGAGCCGAATTTGCCAACGAAGTGTGGGAATTGGGTTCGTATACCATGTATAGATGAAGATCCACTGTTCCGAATATGAGCAAATTGATGTCAGCACTTGACGGAACTCGTTTTCATCCATAATATGGAAGAGTACGTCGAAGCAAATAACGGCCTGAGCAGATATTGGGTGTTTTTCACTCGCGGGACCACAGATCCATTGGCGATCCGGGAATCGAATCAAATTGTGAGCGATGACTACAGTTGAGAAGTCAATCCCGGTATACGTCGCCGGTAGACGATTACCCCAGAAGGAGAGGTCTCCACACCCGATGTCGATCACCGAGGTAAATGGATCAATATAGGCGGAGATAGTCTGATGTTTCCAATTCTGTAACGCTCCGATCGATCCAGGGCCTGACGTGCCCCCCGCATCATACCGTTCATCCCAATAATTTTGTAGAGAACCGCTCATATGTCTCCCCATTTTACCACCGATACGTTTTATACATTACGTTATAATTTGTAGGTTTCTAATAAATATCTATCGACTCTGAATTGATAAATGGGTAGGTAGAAATAGATTTTGTTCCCACATTCCACACCTTCATTTCTCCATAACCTGAATATACTGCGTGAATGCGGCATGGCCATTACGAGCCGGAGTTTCATGCTTTGCATACAACCCGTGTTTCGTTACGCCGTCGATGGTAATTGCGTAAAGTTTTCCGATCGGCATCACCTTGATAATGCCTTTCTCGATCACCTTTTTAACCTTGCTACAATCCTCCTCGCACCCCTCGTAGGGACAGTAGTTATTATTCTGTGTAACGGTTTTGCAGTTCTTGCAGATGTGTTCCAGCAGATTATCCCATCCGATCTCGTCTTGAAGCGTTGTCTCCATCGCCATCTTCCCGTTTTAATCCTATTCGTTATTCCGCTGAATCCTGACCCCGAAACACTCCGGCTCACCTCTCAGTATTTTGATGGATCTCGGGAACGTCGGAGTTTCCATCATACCCGGTTGACCGTAAATTGCCGTGAAACAATAAATCTCATCCAATGCACCACTCTTTTCCCGGAGGGCAAAGTCCATCAGAAACGGGATATTCTCTTGTTTGCAGATATCAACAATTTGGTTTACCAGAGGGCTGATCTTCTCGTCATAGATTGCTTCTTTGTCGATCATTGTGTTCACCTCGTCTGCTTGTGAATAAACGCATAATCCCGGCTTCGACGCAACAGGTCAATATCCCCGCCACAGGAGAGGTAAGCCAGGAGGTTCAGGATACAATGGCCGAGGACAACTATTACTGATCCAGATACTATATCAGTTCGAACCATGCTACTTCTCCTCGTCATATTTTCTTTGAGCAGGCGTAACCCTGAGCGTTACGCCTTGCAGAGAGAACGCTACAGTCTTTTCGGTATCAGTTGGCGCTTGCTTTAATGCGTTTAGGAATTGCTTTTGTTCGCGCGATATCTTGCCCATCAATAACCTCATCTATTCAGATCCTTCCACTGCGAAGATCCACCAGAACGCCCCTTCAGATGCTGTGCTATAGCCGCGAACCTGCACCGTATAGGTTTCGTTGAGTTCTAACGACCGGTATAACGTCCATGACGTGTGGTAAACATCCCCGTCATCGGCCAGGACTTTATACGCGGTGCTTGATCCGAATCCATCTCTAACGACCTCTGCGGTTTTGTCAACGATTGTGATAGTTCTCTCTATCTCCCCCGTATCGATACAACCGGAGAACATGACGGCTAACAGGATAAGTCCGATGATAAGTAAGTGTTTCATAACGTAATTTCCTGTTGACCATTATCATTCAAGAGAGAATGGGATGTCATACAATACCCATGCGAGATAATACCGGGCCTTCATAATTTCTCCCATCTCGTGAAGGTCATTTGGGTCAAGGAACGTATCTGCATCAGTTTTTGCTCTTAACTCCAGGAAACGTTGTTCCAGTTCATCATATTTGGCTTTAATCTCATCTTCCGATTTCAGTTTAATATCTCGCATGATTCACCTCGTGCTAAACCTATTTAGCGTCCTTCGATAATAAACCTATTTGACATGTATTTCTACGTTCACCAACGGTTGCGGAAGCACCCCTTGAAATAATGCACGCACCAACGATCTTCCCATCCGGGTTGCTTGGTATATTGACGCTTCGCGGTCTCCGATATCTTCAAACCGCAACGCCACTAATCGCGTCAATCCCGCCACAGTAAGCCTCTTCATTATATGGAGGGTTTCAGAACGCGGCGTCCCGAGTTGACGCTCAATTTCGCTGATCTTTAACCCATCATCGTGGTCGAGAAGCAAGATGAATGCCGCCCAACAGAGATTCGAGTTCATGGGTTCCGTGGCATTTCTGATCTCGCTTGGTACTTTGGCGAGGAGTTCACCTATTACGTTATCGTTCACGTGCTACACCTGTTCTATTTTTAGTATTCAATCTCCTGGTCGAGATGCTCTTTGATATTGTATGCGGCTCCGTGCGGCACCGATGGAAGGGCTTCGATTGCTACGAGCATCCCACTCTCAGTGTCCCGTGTCATACAAACCACTTTCCCCGTCAGGTCTTCCCAACACTTCACGCCGACTGCTGCACAGATCTTCCCGATCGCCTCACCAATCAGGGGATGATAATGCTCTTTATCGCCATCCGGTCGATAGCTCAGAGAGTAGGTGCCGAACCCCTGCCCGCTCATCCCGAAGTTGATATGCAGGACAAACGTGAAAATCCCATGATCCTCATGCCCGAGAAAGGTACGTTCTATGATACCAAATCTTGTCTCTATCTTATGGTCATTATCTGGTTTGGTATCCAGTTGTTCTTTCGTATCGACCACGTTACCAGATGCCTCGGACAATGTTTCGCCGGATGCTATCAGTTTAGTTATCAACGCAATCTCTTTTTCCGTTCTGGGGCGTGCATAGATTGCTCCATTCCCATACGCATCGCC
>JBAZDQ010000089.1:2654-5647 GCA_041654355.1 Bacteroidales bacterium | reverse complement strand
TCTTTGGAGAATCCCCAGTCGGCGCCAAACCGATAGATGCCGTTTGCCGGGCTCTCGAACTCCTCGACGCGCCAGTTCTTGAAAACTCGCGCCTGGCTGTTCTGCTGGTAGGCCCCTCCCCAAACATGGAGGTACTTATCCATGTCCCTGCGCCGGTCGTATTCGAGCTCTGTCCGGAGCACCTGGGGAAACCAGGGATTATCTTCCCAGTTGGCCTTTACCACCACAGCGCCAGGGGGAGGGTTTCCCCGCAGAAACTTGTCCACGGGATCATCCTTGGAATACGGATTCCAGGAAAACCATAATTCCGAGTTGTCTTTCCGGATCGTGGGCCGGAGAAGGTCCAATGATCGCAGAGACAGGGATTGCCCTTCCTCGACCCATGCAATGTCGTAATCCTCCAGGGATTTGATCGATTCTGCAGTATGGTTTTGCATACCCTGGAAAATGATCTGCCCGCCGCCCGGGGTTTTGATTTTGGCATCCTGCACCACGAACGCGCTGCCGACCTTATATTCAGCGATCTTTTGTTCGAGGAGTTTCTTAACTGACTGATCCAGGGTCTTCTGTATCTCACGAATGCAGACCATGTTCAGCCCGCCGAACCGCGCTCGCCTTAACGCCTCTTCGATTGCCAACCCGGCAAACAAATGGCTTTTGCCTGACCCTCGGCCTCCATACGCACCCTTGTACCTCGCAGGGTGCAACAGGGGTTCGAATACCGCTGCCGTTGGAATCCTGAGCTTATTCGGACTTTCTGGCATCGGCGTCCCCTGGGTGGACAATCGTCCGTTCAATTATCTTCGGCAATTCCGCATCGTCGGCGCCATCCTCGTCCAGGTTGTACGCTTGCCGTTCCAGTTGGATTCGCTTCTGCGAGGCTCCCGCCAGGGCATTCAGCGCGGTTGCTCGCTCGGTTACGGTGATGGCAAACTCGCGCTCGATGATTTGCCCTTGATACTGCGTGACGTAAACTTTTTTCGGAGGGTTCTCGGCGTCTCCCAACTCGGCCAAAAGCGCCTGCTCGACCCGTCTGAGTGCGAGGATATCTTTCCGATGAGTGCGCACCACTTCCGCGCCGGTTTCTGCCGCCTCTTGAATGATCTCCGCGTCTTTGGCGAGTGCGGAAGTGCGCTCTCCCTTGCGCACCAATAGGCTGCGCACCGTGGAGCGCACTTGTGGGGTTAAATCTCTAACCAATCCCCGCGTTTTGATCCGTTTCCGAACCGCCGACTCGCCGCAACCAATAGCAACTCCGATCTCTCTCAATGAGAGTTGTCCGGCTCTAATCATGCGGTCCCCGCGGTCCCAGTCAACCCCGGAAGCCTTTTTCCTTTTTGCATCCGCCATCAGTTCACCCACGGCTGATTTGCAGGACCATAGGGAAACATGCCAAAATCCTGGTAGTTCTCCATGGTATGTTCTCGCCTGCCCTTATCGGTTTCCAGGACCAGGACACCCTCGACCAGGGAAACGATCTCGTTGAACGTGTGCGTCCTCACCGTGTCCGGATCGCTCTTTTCGACGTAAACCACATATCCGATCAAACCAACCTCCTCCCGTTGTTTCCATCGTCCACGATTCTGGCACCAGGAACATACGTCAACGCCTCCGCAACGGCATACGAACCGTCGGGGTTCCGTTGCTGCGTGGTTACCTGGACAATACACCCGCCCGGGACCTCACAGGCTTTGGTGCTTTTCATCCAGCCTTCGCTCTCGCTGGAGGCTTTGCAGAGGAGCCGGAACATATCCCCGTTTCCGACAACCTTGATATCCTTCACGTTCTCCCTTGCGCCTGATACGTCTGTGTTGTGTAGTGTTTTCAAAAAGCCCCCTAATTATTTACTTGTTATGGTTCCACGGTTTGAATGCCTTCATTTCAGCCACCGTCGGGAAAACGCCCCGGAATGTCAAAGCCCGATCGTCGATCTGCAAGAACGCCGGTGGTTTCATCCGCGGGAATTTAATCAGCTCGACAAGTTGAGGCGGATCGCCTATTTTTTCAAACTCCCTTGCAAGCCATTTTTTCATAGCGCGGCGGCCCCCGAAATACCGGGAGCGGGATGAATAAATCTGAACGTTAAAATCCAGGTAACGCGGCGCCATAGCACAGATGCACTCGGGATCGGAAAGCAAAGACCGCAGCCAGCGGATTGCCCCAGGGACAGGCGGATCGGGGATCACCCTCGCCCCTCGCCATCCGCTGGAGTACGAATGAATGACGCCATCGAAATCCAGACACAGAATTGGTTTATTCACCCATTCCCTCCTCGGTCGGATAAACCTCGTTTGCGATCTCGTCGCGCACCTGGTCGGGAGGCGATCCCTCAAGGGCTCCTCTTGCAGCGTTCAGGGCCTCATCCAGGGTTCCGGCCTCTGCCGGTCCCGCGTCGGTCTCGACGGTGTATGTGTCTGCAGTCAGATCGTGGACGATCACCACCACCACTTCGTTTTCGCTTCCTGTTTCCTGTTCAGCTCCCAGGCTGATCTGAGTCGGGTCCTGCATGTTTTCCGGCATCTGCTCTGTCCTTTGCTTTTGGTTTTCGGAAAAATCGTTCGAGCTTCGTTCGGGCGTGGTTGTCTATCCGGCCAATTAGATAGTCCTCATAGACCTCTTTCCGGATTTGGTTGTTGTTTCCGCGCATCGCCCATAAAAAAACCCGCTCCAGGGGTTTTCCCCCTGGGCGGGTTGCTCAGTTGCCCGGTTTGCCGGACTATTTATTTGCCATTGCGGCTAAAAATCCACTCTGACCGATCACCTATAGCGATTTCCGGCTAATTGCAAGGAAAAAATTGCGCGGAAGCTTGCCGTTGCTGGAAGCCGAAAAACCAAAAAAAAATGAACCTGCCCGATTTTGACTTTTTTACCCCCAAAAACCCTGCTTTTCGGTGGCTTCGGCCATATTTATTTTTTGTTTCAAAAAGTATTGCAAAAAGTATTGACAGCGCGAAAACACCCGTATAAGGTGGGTTTAAACCACAACCCACACA
>JBAZDQ010000089.1:0-2554 GCA_041654355.1 Bacteroidales bacterium | reverse complement strand
TATTGCCGCCATGATTTTAGGGATGGAAGAAAAACAGAAATAATCCACATTTGAAAAAGAGGAGCACACATCATGAAAAGGAATCAACTCGCGCTGCAGGTCAATACTCCGGGCGGCTGGAAATATGTGTTTTGCTACAATCGGCAAACCCACACCATTTGCACCACCACAGACTACAAAAAAGCCCTGCCAGCATCCGACATCACATATTTCCAAGGGAAATTCACGGATGATTTCAGGGGCATCAAACCATTTGAATTTGAGAGGAGCACACCATGAAAAAAATAGACACAATCATCATCGCCGGAAACACCCTGCTTTGGGCTTATACCGCAATAACCATATGGAGGTTGATATGAGACGAAAGATTTCACCCAGGGTAGAAGAAAACGCCCACGCCATACTGAAAGAGGTTTTCGGAACGTCGAACGCGGGCGCTGAGTTCGTCCTGAACTCCTGGCCTGCGCTCTACAAACGCACCATCCACGATCTGAAAGGTAGGTTCGACTTCGACGAACTCATGTTGATGGTTGACGCCATGAACGGCAAGATGCTGACCCCCGGCATCGCCGGACAGCACATCGACGCCAATGTCGTCGATGGTATCGATTTGGATCGCCTCGACGAGAAGTGGGGCATTGATGGCACTCGACTCAAAGAGAAGGTCGGAGCGCTCTCTATTTTTGATCGCGCCTGCCTGGAGTGGTGGATACAGGGGTTTTGGACGAACCACGACTCTTGGGAGAACCAGCGTGAGGGGGCTGAAAAATACGCCGCCACACTGATCTGAACCGCCGTTGAAAATACCGTGCACTTGTTCAAGTGAAGTGCACGAAACATGCACTTGCTAAAACAAAGTGCACGAAACGTGCACTTGCTAAAACCAAGTGCACACTTAAGAGGGGGGCCGGATAGTCCCCCTCTTTTTTTATCCCTCCGCCTTTTTCTTCTGCCACTTCTTCCGCCCTGCGATCATATCCTTACAGATATCCTTGTTCATGGGCCGATCCCCGGTTACAAACTCACAAACCGCCGTACCATTGCGGAAATTGCAGTACATTTCCGCCTTTTCAACCAGTATGGAATCCCCGGTTTTCGCCGCACCGTATGATGGATCAAACCCCACATCGACGCTCCTGGGAGTCCGGTTCGTAAACGCCCATACTTCCGCGTCCTCGATAAACGCCCGGTCATTAAGCGGGCAGGCATGTTTTCGGGTTTTCCCGCTGACTATCCAGCATTTCAATTTATTGTTGTATGGACACCGGATCGGCCTGTCTGGCATTATGATTCGCCTTTCTTTTCCACAACCATTTGGTCTATCAGCCTGGCCAGTGCCTCAACACCCGCACGGTCCATCATGGCCTGAACGTCCTGATAGAATACGGGATCGGCCCTTATGTGCCGGGGCACCACTATAACCAGTTTCGGCGGAGCATTGGTTACCGAGTACCCTCCAAACTCAACCACAACCCCCTTGTGCCGAACAGAAATCATAATCCGATTTCTGAATCTATCGTAGTAGTGCCCGGGATTGTTTGGCCGTTCCAGGGCCAGACCCGCATCCACCAACTCCCCGCCGCTTACCCCGTGTTTCGCCGCGCACAACACCAGGGCATCCCACTCAGCAGGCGCATACCCGGCGAGTTCAAACGGGGGCTGCAAAAAATCCTGCAAGAACTCATGGTTCTCTTTGAGCCACCGCCGCGCGGGGCTTATGCTGGTCTGCTCGGCCAGACTCTCCGTGAAAAACTCTATAGCAAGTTCACATATCTGGTTTTTATCCATCATTGCCTCCCCCATATCAGCATAGCTGCGTCCCGCATATCCTGGTTCGTTCTCCCATCCCAGCCTGTGAGCCTCTTAAACCGCGCAGATTTAACTTTGCCCCTGGGTGGTATCAGCTCATAGGGTATGTCCCGCTCGTAGCACCACCGGGCTATCAGTTTGCCCGCTGCGTGATTTTCACCCACGTTCTTGGCTATCTTGTCCCGGATACCCTTCCCTTGGGCCGGGTGCCAGTTTGATTTTTTAATCAGCCAACCCGCTTCAATCGTCACCAGGAACAAATCGCTTGTACCCTGGGCACACGTCTCCAGCTCCGTGCACAGGCGGAAAAACGGTAGATTGCACAGGGCTATCAGTTTCCCGTTGACCATGTATGCAAATCCGGATTTTTCAACGTCCGGATCAATTCCGATTCGCACCACGTTCACCCTCCTCGCTTTGTTTGGGGTTCAGTATCCAGTTATCCACGCGCCAGAAAACCACGGCGCCAACCGCCTGACCTATGGGCAGGTTCGCCCATATGGGCAGATCAAACAGGTGCTCCAATGGCCACATAACCAGCAGCATAACCACCGAAGACACTTGCCAACGTAGATGGTATTTGAGGTATTTCCGCATCAAAATGGGATATCATCCTCCGGAATCTGCGCGGCCTTACTCCCGTCCCAGGCATCTTGTGCTTTGCCTGGAAACGGCGTCACGTTTCCGCCGCCCGGATTCTGGTTGCCTGTAGGCTTCGGATCCCCGCCGCCCAAAAACTGTACCT
>JBAZDQ010000088.1:0-5677 GCA_041654355.1 Bacteroidales bacterium | reverse complement strand
CGAGCCAGTTATTTCCCCGGTCTTTTAAAGAACCGGGCCGCGAAAGATATTTCCTTCGCGTCGACTTAAGAATACGGACAAACGTGATGCTTTATCCATGTTCTCCTTAGAAAGGAGGTGATCCAGCCGCACCTTCCGGTACGGCTACCTTGTTACGACTTCACCCCAATCATCGGCCCTACCTTCGGCAGCGTCCCCCTTGCGGTTAGACTACTGACTTCGGGTATTGCAGACTCTCATGGTGTGACGGGCGGTGTGTACAAGGCCCGGGAACGTATTCACGGCAGTATGCTGACCTGCCATTACTAGCAATTCCGACTTCATGCAGGCGAGTTGCAGCCTGCAATCCGAACTGAGACAACGTTTTGGGATTCGCTTCCCCTCGCGGAGTCGCTGCCCTCTGTCGTTGCCATTGTATTACGTGTGTAGCCCAGGACATAAGGGGCATGATGATTTGACGTCGTCCCCACCTTCCTCCGTGTTGTCCACGGCAGTCTGGCCAGAGTTCCCAACTAAATGATGGCAACTGACCATAGGGGTTGCGCTCGTTGCGGGACTTAACCCAACATCTCACGACACGAGCTGACGACAACCATGCACCACCTGTCTCTCTGCCCCGAAGGGAAGCTCTATCTCTAGAGTGTTCAGAGGATGTCAAGCCCTGGTAAGGTTCTTCGCGTTGCTTCGAATTAAACCACATAATCCACTGCTTGTGCGGGCCCCCGTCAATTCCTTTGAGTTTCAACCTTGCGGCCGTACTCCCCAGGTGGAATACTTATTGCGTTAGCTGCGGCACAGAGGGAGTCGATACCCCCTACACCTAGTATTCATCGTTTACGGCGTGGACTACCAGGGTATCTAATCCTGTTTGCTCCCCACGCTTTCGCGCCTCAGCGTCAGTTACTGTCCAGATAGCCGCCTTCGCCACCGGTGTTCCTCCTAATATCTACGCATTTTACCGCTACACTAGGAATTCCGCTATCCTCTCCAGTACTCAAGTTCTGCAGTTTCAGATGCAGCGTCCGGGTTAAGCCCGGAAATTTCACATCTGACTTGCAAAACCGCCTACACGCCCTTTACACCCAGTAAATCCGGATAACGCTCGCCACCTACGTATTACCGCGGCTGCTGGCACGTAGTTAGCCGTGGCTTGTTTTCGAGGTACCGTCATTTGTTTCGTCCCTCGTCAAAGAAGTTTACAATCCGAAGACCTTCTTCCTTCACGCGGCGTTGCTGCGTCAGGGTTTCCCCCATTGCGCAATATTCCCCACTGCTGCCTCCCGTAGGAGTCTGGGCCGTATCTCAGTCCCAATGTGGCCGTTCAACCTCTCAGTCCGGCTACCGATCGTAGGCTTGGTGGGCCATTACCTCACCAACTACCTAATCGGCCGCGAGGCCATCCTTAAGCGAATAAATCCTTTGGTCCCGATAGCATGCGCTCCCGGGACGTTATGCGGTATTAGCACCGATTTCTCGGTGTTATTCCCCACTTAAGGGCAGGTTCCTCACGTGTTACTCACCCGTCCGCCGCTAAGATAAAGATTTGTACAAGTACTCCTCAATATCTCCGCTCGACTTGCATGTGTTAGGCACGCCGCCAGCGTTCATCCTGAGCCAGGATCAAACTCTCAAATCAAAATCTGAGAGCCTTTTGGCTCTTTGTTTACTTTTTTCTTTTTCAACTCTTTACGAATTGATTTAAGGCTCGTCTTTTGTCTTGCTTTTCTATTCAATTTTCAAGGTCCGTTGCGCGGGCATTTCCGCAAACGCGCTCATATATAATAGCATCGGCAATAGGTAGTGTCAATCACTATTTACTCAAGATTTGGCTCTGTTTTTGATGACTTTCGAGGCCCCGGAGAGCCTGCAAAAAAACAATACCAAGGCCTTCCGAGTCCTTTACCGGGCTCTGATTTTAGTATAATGTTCTCCTCGTGTCAACCGGGTTCGGACGCGCAAGGATTCACCCCGTTAACGGGCGCTGCGAAGTATCGTTTCTCGTTGCTTTTCGATCGGCGAAGACAAAGGAAACGCAATGAAAAACCCGGCTCGCGACCGGGTCTCCGTTACGGTGCTTTGGAAAAGTGTTGGTAGTCCATTTCCGTGGCCCAATCCCCGCCCCACGTGAAGCCGTGTTGTATCAATAGTTGATAGAATAAATCATCGTGATCAATGATATAGGGGCAATCGACCGAGCGATCCACATAGGGCGCTCCGCCGGGCGGATCGACGATCGCCTCCCCGTCGAGCTCGTAGACCCAGGGATTATAAAGAGGATTCACGTCGATCGCCATCCCCAGCGCATGGCGCGACAGGTTCGACGTACCGACCACTCTTCTGAAATTAAAACTGGAAGTATTGTTGTCCGCCATGGAGAGGTTGTCGTCCGCTCCGTATTCATCGACCAGGACCACCTTTTCGAGCGGGTAACGGTTCAGATAAAGCTCATAGAAGATATCGACAAAGTCCTGTGCGATTTTCTTGTTGGCAACGAGTTCTCCGACTCGGGTCTGTCCGTCAAAGCCCACATGAAGGATGCGAATGTAGCGAAGATCCGATCGTTTCGTCGTGCAATCGGCTTTAAACGACTTGCCGTCCATGCGCGCAAACACATCATCGGAAATCTCTTGAGCGTAGAAGCAGTCGCGAATCTCTTGTTCACTCCATTCCGAGACATCGACGCTCAAAAACGCAGTCATCGCAGCGGTTTTGGCTGTTGAAGAGGGTTCTTCCATCGTCGTGGGCGGCGCATCCGCTTGTATCGTGGTTTGAACCGTTGTCCCTTGGGTGGATTGTGAAGTCGGCACGGTGATCTCCTCGGTTCTTTCTGTTGCGTCCGGAACGGTGATCTCTTGCACAGCGCTCGTTGACGGCCGAAGCCCGAGATCGGCAGTTTCTTCCGTCTCCGGTGCAAGAACAGCGTCCGATTTCAGAGCATCGGAAGGAGACGCTTCTCCCTCCGAAGGGACGATCAGGGTCAGGGATTGAATCGCGTCTGCTTTTCGGGTACATGCCAAACATGCTCCCGCAAGTGCAACCGCCAGTATGAGGAGAATCAGTCGATAATGTCTCGGAAAACGCTTCACTTCGAAATCCTCAATAGTGAGAGCCTCCGCCGCCGAAACCTCCGCCGCCGCCGCCGCCTCCGCCGCCGCCCGAGAAGCCTCCGCCGCCGCTCGAAAAGCCACCGCTTGAACCACTGCTGTGATAAGTGACCGATACCTTCTGACGCTGGAAAATATCCTCGTCTCCGAGAATCTCGGAGTTTTTGGCATCATAATATGTCTTATAGTTGACGGTGATCTTCGTTCTCTTCTTGTGAGCCATGATCCATAGTACCAGGGCGACAATCAGAAGCGGCCCGATCACAAACGACGTATAGGTAAAAAGGAGTAATCCGCTGCCGAAATTATGCGCTTTGATTGCTTCGAGCGACCGCTTCACGGCTTCGGCGTTATCCCCTTCTTTCAGTAACGGACCTTGCATACCGGTGATTTCGACACATTCGGAGTTTGTGATGGATGCTCTGGCGGTTCCGTATGTCGCGATGTAGAAATATCGGTTACTGGTATCGTGAAGAATAAGCACTCCGGAATTGTCCCGAAAAGTTTCAAATCCAGTGAGCTCTCGAAAATGATCCTCTGCATACCGGGCTGATTCACTGTTACTAAGTTGACCGTAATCCGGTCCTTTATCCGCAGTGGTCACCAACATGACATTAATATCTTTCTTTCGACTGATGCTCTTCATCACAGATAAGAGTTCGTCTTCCTCTTCATCGGTGTACAGATCCGCGTGATCGGCAATTTTATACACCTTACCCGGCGGAATAGCCATCCAAATATAAAACGCCAGCGACGCGAGCGCAGCCAAAACCAATAATCCGACGACGACTGCGGATAGAGCCGATAGCTCTGAGAATACGCTGAGTTTTCGTTTTGCGGTTTTACCTTCGTTGCTCATTAAAAAAATCCTCCCAATATCAGTCCGCCGACCACAAGCTTAAACAGCACCGCGGCGACGGGAAGAATGGCGAGTCCCAGAAGAATGAGCTTCAAACGGCTGATCGGGTACTGGCCGGCGATCTTACCGGTTTGCCCGTTCATCGCGAATGTGTACATTTTCCCGAGATATTTATAGTTCAAAATCCACACCGGTAACAATGCGTACTTCACGTCGGGCTTATAGATCTTGGTACGATTCTGGGTTTCGGTAACCGATCCGTAACTGCGTATCGAATCCAGGAAAACCCGGTCGACGTAAGAATTCACCTTCTTGGTCAAGTTGTCTTCGAGCCTCTCGGCAGGAAGATCATACCGATCCGCAAAAAAACCGGACAGATAGAGCATATCGAATTTTTTAAGCGCTTTATAGTCATAGGGAGCAATCATTTCCATTTGCGCGTCATCGATATGGGTCGCGCCGTCAAACGGAATCATGCTCCAACAAACCTTGCGTTTGCGTTTTACCAGATAGTACTTCGTGGTCGTGGTCGTCTTGTTTCCGGACGAGGAGGAGCTTACCTTGGTTCCCGTCGTCTCATAGTCCATGTCGACTACGCTGTTATACAGCCAGAACGGCACATAAAGCCCGGTCATTTTCTCGATATTCTCGTTCTTAACAAAATCGACCGGCGTGAATCGACCGGCTTTGCACCACTTGAAAAAGCTGTCGATCGCATTGTCCCGACCGTACTTGAAGGGCAGGACATAATCCGGCTTTCTTGCGTCAACCAGACGCTCCGGAATAATCGCCGGTGACCCGCAGAACGCGCAGAACGTCGCCGATGTGTTGCTGTCGGTTATGACCGCCGCACCGCAGCTGTTGCAGACAAATTGAACGGTTTCCTCTTCCGCGAAAAACTCCGGTTCCGCTGTTTCAACTCCCTGCGCCTCCGAATCTTCGCCTGTCGCCTCTGCCCCGGAAGCCGCAACAGCCGCCTCGGGTTTGGAGCTGATTTCCTCATCCCTTGCCGCTTCCTGTTTCATGGCTTCCGAATTCAGGTACACTTCATTCGAGACGATATCCTCCGGCGAGATTTTCGCGCCGCAGAACCCACAGGTCATCAACTGCTGATCTGCGTCAAAAAGCAAGTTGGCAGAGCAATTGGGGCATTTATAAGATGTTGCCATTTTTTTCCTTTCGCATCATTTTCTACAAAGATTATACAATAAAACCAGATGAAATTTTAAACAAGAAGACCAATCGAGAGACGATCTTCGATTTGTTCCTCAGAACCGGCCGCCACCGCCCCCGAAACGACCGCCGCCACCCCCGCCGCCACCGGAACGACCGCGCCCGCCACGTCCGCTGCCACCTAAGCCGCCCGCAAAAATTCTTAGTAAAAGAAGTGCCACCCCTAATGGCCGGACTTCCACACTCTCCGCCACAACGGTACGAATAAAATTGTCCGTTCGTTTCAAGTTCGTCAGACTGTTCCGATCGAGATACGTATCGATATCATCCGCCGTCTTTTTTCCCCTCTTCTTCAGTATAACGAACCGTATAGAAATAATGGTGATCGCGATCGGAAGAACAATGAACGACGCATAGGTCAAAACCAGAAGCAGGCTTATAAAATCGTGGCTTTTTACTTGATTGAGCGAATTCTTAATTGCGTCAAAATACCGCCCCTCTTCCAGATGGTCTTTTTGGCTCAAAAAAATGCTCCGGCATT
>JBAZDQ010000087.1:0-5685 GCA_041654355.1 Bacteroidales bacterium | reverse complement strand
TGATCGGGCAGATTGACTACGGCACCGGGGTCGTCGCCACCGCCGCCTACTGGGACACCGAGACCTCCGGGCAGGCGACCTCTGCCGGCGGAGCGACCGGCAAGACCACGGCCGAACTCCAGACCCTCGCGACCTTCGCCGAAGCCTGGAGCATCGCCACCCCCGCCGCCTACACCGACGAGGTCTGGTATCTCGTGGAAGGCGCGGACTACCCCCGGCTCGTCTGGGAAGGGTTCCCCGACGAAGAACCCACCCCGACCCCGACCGTCACCGCCACCGCCACCCCCGGCGCCGGCCCGCTCTCCGTCCGGTTCATCATCCAGACCTACGCCGGGCAGCGGCTCGAGAACATCACCGTCACCGCCACCCCGCTCGAGTCCACCGGCCCCTGGGCCTGGCTCTGCGACCTCTTCGGGATCAGCGGTGACGCCGACATCAACGGCACCGTCCTGGCCGGGTCCACCGGGACGGACGGCGCCATTGTCTTCCCGATGATCCCGACCGTCAAGTACCGGATCGACGTCACCGACGCTTCGCGGGGGATCGACACCAGCATCACCCTCTACCCGCAGGAGGACGCGGTCGTGGTCAGCGTCTGGCCCGAAGAGGTTCGCAGCCCCGCCGGGGACTTCAGCCTCTACGCCGAGGAGGAGGCCGGGGGCACCCGGGTCGGGGTCCGCTACGCGGCCGCCGGCGTGACCCGGGTCACCTTCACCGTCAAGGACGAAGCGGGGGCGGTTCTGTATACCCGGACCTCCGCCGCCCCGGAGGACGATCTCTCCTACCTCCTCGACGGGGAGCCGGGCGAGGTCTTCACCTATGGCTACGCGGGAGAGCACCCGGAGTATGGCAGGGTCCAGAAAGACCAGTTCATCCGGTTCGAGGGCGAGGCCCGGCCGCTGATCGACCTCGCCCCCTGGATCCCGCTGTTCGTATACCACTGGGCATCGATCTTCCTGATCGTCGGGTTCGCCATGACCTTTGTTCGCGGCGAGATCCGGGGGGCGCTGCTGACGATCCCGATCATCGCTGGCATTCTCTGGCTGATCGGCTGGTTCCAGGTCCCGTGGCTCGTCATCGGGGGGGTGCTGGTGCTGGGGATTCTGATCTACGCCCGGATGGGTGAGAGCGATCTGGGGATCTGATCCCCCGACACCCTTTTGTCGGATCGCGTCCGATCCGTACCTGATGCAGGCCCCCCTCCTTCCCCCGACGCACCCCCCGGCGGTCTTCGACCCCTCCCGCACCTACCGCTACTCATTATACCGGGAGTGGGGCGATCCCTCCCACAAAGCCACCTTTATCATGCTGAACCCCTCCACCGCCGACGAAACCCGCCTCGACCCCACCGTGACCCGCTGCTGCGGCTACGCCCGGCGGTGGGGCTACGGCGCCATCGAGGTCGTCAACATCTTCGCCTATCGTTCGACCGACCCGAAGGGCCTCCTCGCGGTCGCGGACCCGGTCGGGGAAGAGAACGATCAGTATATCCTCGCCGCGGTCGAAGACGCCGCCCTCGTGGTCGCGGCCTGGGGCGTCCACGGGGCGCTGCAGGACCGGGGCCGGATCGTGCAGGACCTCATCGCGGATCGGTGCGCCCTCACCTGCCTCGGCAGAACCCGGGCCGGCCACCCCCGGCACCCCCTCTACCTCCGGGCCGATACCCTCCCCGGGCCGTTCTGACCTGCACATGCAGGCGGCGCGATCCGCCCCCCGGATCGCCGCGCTGCGACCCCGGATCGCCGCGCTGCGGCCCCGGATCGGAACCGGCCCCGGGATCTTTCTGTCTGATCCCCGATCCGGCCGGTCTCCCGGGAGAACCCCGGCCGGGCCCCGCGATCTCGATGCAGCGCCCCCGGTTTGATAACTTCGCCGGGGTTTTTTGCTCCGATTGGATCGGATCCGTGCGTGATCCCAGAACATCGGTATACCTTATGTGCCTCTGGCACAAACTACCTCCTCGATCCAAAATGGCAGAAGGGCAAGGAACGGCTGAATTCCCCCGGTTTTCCGACTTTGCAGACGAAAAAAAGCGGCTAGAAGGTACGGGACTCAAGGTTGCAGATATCCTCAACAAAGAAATTCTGATAACAGGGTACTCCATCGACCCCAGCAAGTTCCCAGCGAAGGACGGGAGCCCAAGGAACCGCCTTGCGCTAGAGTTCATCCTTGATGGGGAGAAGCACGTTACCTTCACCGGGTCAGAGGTGCTGATGGCACTGATCGAAAAATACCCTCACAAAATCCCGTTCTACGCAACTATCACCCCCATAGACCGATACTACACACTCAAGTGATCCCAAGGCAACTCTTATCCCCCGGCAGGGTGACCTTCCTGCCGGAAGCCGCGTTGTGTGAGCCAACCCTTTCCGTGTTCTCCTAGCAGGGGGCAATTGGAATAATGGGCGGAATGCGGGGCTCGGTTATCTTAATGCGAATAACACCGCCTCGAATTCCAATCGTAACAATGGCACGCACCTCGAGCTCATGGTTTTGCCACCTGGGCGGCCCTGAACAGCGGCTCTCCCGAACCGGTACTCCGGTCAAACACACACCGATGCCTCGCAGAGGAGTTAGTAGCCCGTGCGCGAACGCCCCTCTGCCGGGCGGGGCTCCACCACCATGAAACGGCACGGCAACCTCTTCTCCCGGATCATCGAGTACGAGAACATCGTTCGGTCGCACCAGCAGGCGCGGCGCGGCAAGGCCCGCTATCAAGAAGTCTTGATGGTAGACAAGACCCCGGGGGTCTTCTTCGGCGCCATCCAGAAGTCCCTGGAGGAGCAGACCTTCTGCACCTCCCCTTACGTCACCAAACGGATCTTCGAGCCGAAAGAACGCCTGATCTACAAACTGCCGTATAATCCCGACCGGATCGTCCACCACGCGATCATGAATGTGATCCAGCCGATCTGGGACCGGATCTTCATCTACGATCTCTACTCGGCCATCCCCGGAAAAGGGCTGCACAAAGGATCCTACCGGCTTCGCCGGTTCATGAAGGATACGGAGAACACGCGCTACTGCCTGAAGTTCGATATCAAGCAGTATTACCCGTCCATCGACCACGCGATCCTTCTCGACCTGATCAAGCGGAAGATCAAATGCAAGAAGACGCTCTGGGTGCTGGAAGAGATCATCACCAGCGCCGAAGGAGGGAAGAACATTCCCATCGGGAACTACCTCTCGCAGTATTTTGGGAATATCTACCTCAATTGGTTTGATCACTGGATCAAGGAGGATCTGGGGCGGGACTACTACCTCCGCTACTGCGATGACGGGGTGATCCTCGGCAGAACCAAGCAGGAGGTGCTCGACCTCCGCGAGCAGATCGGGCAGTACCTCACGGACAACCTCGACCTGACCCTCAACCGGAAGACCGCGATCCTGAATGTTGATGTGGTCGGGATCGATTTTCTGGGCTACCGGCACTTCCGGGAGTATACCCTGCTCCGCAAATCCTCCGCGCAGCGGTTCAAGAAGAAGATCCGCTACATCGAAGACAACTACCGCACGATGCCCCCGCAGAAGGTCGTGAGTTCGGTGATGTCGTATTACGGCTGGCTACAGCACTGCGACTCCTACAACCTCCAGCGGAAGTATCTCTTCGAGAACCCGAAGATCCTTGCGATCATGGATCTGGCTTCGGAAGACCTCGGCATCCAGAACCCGCTCGCAAAGGCAATGGATCAGGCCCACGCGCAGCGAGTTCCGGCTCTTCCATAGGCATTGTATATATCCCCCCGGCCACCACGCAAGTGCATTATGCGACGCAAAGGTGGCAAGACGGCGCTCGCAGGCCAACCGGTTCGCCTGCTCTCCGCCAAAGAGACGGCGGCGTTCCTGGGCGTGGCCCCCAAGACCGTCCGGAAATGGCTGAACGACAAAGATCACCCGCTCCCCGGCGTCAAGATCAACGCCCGGGCGTGGCGAGTGGTCGAGGAGGATCTGATGGCGTTCCTCGAGTCGCACTATATCTCAAAATAACCCCGAGGTGATTAAAATGTGGCTGAAAAATGTGGTTATCCTCCTGCTGCTCGCGGCTCTCCTCATCGCCCCGGTCAGTGCAGCGGACGAGCCCGCCGGCGGCGGGATCCTCGAAGCGATCATCGACTTCTTCACCTGGTGGATCCCCGAGAGCGAGCCCGCCGGGGCGGCGACCCCCCTCTCCGAAGGAGAGAACACCGAGATCCCCGGCACGAACATCACGGCCGTGCCGACCGTAGAACCGACGACGACGCCCGGGGAGAATGTCACCGCCACCCCGACCCCCGCGCCGACGCCGAGGATCCTCGGCACCGTCTACGCCGTGGACTACCACACGAGCCCCCCCTACGGCTCGGCGCCGTTCATGGTGCGATTCACGGCCGTCAACGACACTGACCTCGAATACACCCGCTGGGACTTCGGGGACGGCTATAGCAGCACCGAACGCGACCACTGGCACACCTACGAAGCCGCCGGCACCTACACCGCAACCCTGACGGTCGGCAACGCCACCGGGAACCAGACCGCCGAGATCGCGATCACGGTCGAGCCGCCCGGCGTGGTGCCGCTGCCGACCAGCGAGGAGCTGATGGCATGAGGCGAGGTACCTTCCCGCTCCTCGCGGCGCTCCTCCTCACCCTCTGCCTCGCCGTCAGCCCGGCCGCAGCCGCGGACTGGGTGCCGCCGTACGACCGATCCGTCGTCGGGGTCGAGTGGAACGCCTCCGACTCCTCGCCGTCGCTCCGGTGGATCGACGGGGACGGCAACACCATCAGCCCGCCGGACTTCGATACCCATGTCGTCTGGGGCAACGTCAAGAAAGTCCTCCTCACCGACGACGAAGTGGTGATCCGCGACACCAACCCCCGGGGCGACACCCTCGATATGTCCGGCGCCTCGGGCAAGGTCATGACGGAGATCCCGAAGTTCTACGTCGCCTCCACAAACGCCTCCACCGGCCAGTTCCAGTACTATCGCTGGTTCATCAGCCCCGATCCCGCAGACGGGTTCACCCTCCACCCCTCCTTCGTGCAGCGTGGCGGCACCGAGCGGGACAACATCTACGTCGGCTCGTACGAGGCCACGGCCAAGGTCAACGCCTCTGGCACCCTCGTCCTCGACAGCCGGAGCGGGGAGCAGCCCTGGACGGGGTACGGCGGGAGCGACCCCAAAGACGGCATGTTCCAGCTTGCCTTCGACGGCGGCACCGCCGCCCCCGCCATCGGCGCGACCGTCACCGGCAGCACCTCTGGCACCGCGGGTGGGGTCGTGGACCTGTACGTCTCCTCCGGCTCCTGGGCTGGGAGCGACGCCGCCGGGTACCTCATCCTGAAACAGACTTCCGGCACGTTCACCAACGACGAGCCGCTCAAGACCGGTGGCACCGCCTTCGCCACCGCGAACACCCCCGCCGGGAACGCTGGCATCGCCGCGACCATCAACACCTTTGAGACTGCGGGCGAGGCCCTCGGAGACGGCTACGGCGCGATGAACGTTTGGACCCTCTCCGCTGCCAGGATGCTCTTCCTCGTGGAGTACGCCTCCTGGGCGAGCCAGGAGGAGATCGCGCTCGGCATCGTCAGCAAGGTCGGCGGCACCGGGTTCGCTGGAGAAGTGACCGGGTTTAACTCGGTCGATACCAACGTCAACGAGTACGGCACCGGCTCCGGTACGGGGTCGGCGGGCTACACCCCCGGC
>JBAZDQ010000086.1:0-5693 GCA_041654355.1 Bacteroidales bacterium | reverse complement strand
GCGTTCGCCCTGTTCGGCTGCGCGATCAACGGCGTTCCGGCGCTGGTTCGGTTCAAGAACGTCAAGTGTTCGTAGTCTGACCTTTGGGGTTAGGGGTTCCGACCGGACTTCGGTTCGGTTGGTTCCCTGCCCCGATAGGAACAAATCGAATGAAAACGATTCAACACAAGACTTTTCGCGACTGCGAGATTGTCGTATCTGACGCGCCCCGTAAGATCAATTCTTATGGAATCGTGTTGGATCTGACGGAAGCGGAAGCTGATAAGTTAGCGAAAGTTGCTGGTTTCTGTGTCATGGCTGATCCATCCGATGTTATGGAATCGCCCGCTGAAGTGGAAGTCGATTCAACTGAAGACGTTGACGCCGACGAAGAAACCGACGAAGACGAAGATGAAACCGAAGATGAAACCGAAGCGAAAACCGTTGATGTTGCAGCTGACAAAAGGCACATAGCGCGGGTTAGTAGCGGCGCACAAAAGAAACGTGGTCGTCCAGCCGGAAAGCGGGGGAAGTAATACAAAATGAGCGACTCCATACGCAGAAAGTGGTCAAGCCAACATATTGGACGGGCTTTAGCGCAAGATTCCGGCGCTTTGGTGGTCGCGTCTGCGATGCTTCAACCATCGTATTCGGAAGGCGGCATGTTTGCACTTACGGCTGTTGATGACAGTCCCAACGTGACAGCGCCCGATGACGACAGATTAATTTGTGCAACCGAAGACGACCCGACCCGGACGCTTGACTGTGTGGCGCTTTACCCGGTTTACACGGGTGCTGCGGGTAATACGGTGTTTGGTGTTTGGGTACGGTCGGGTTTGACAGGCGCAACCGACCCTGATTGGATTCTGCTTCGGCAGGTCACATTCACAGGATCGAACGATGTTGAAACGATAGTGAACGTTGGCAATCGCACGGTGTTTATCCAAGCGGTTTCCGGCGTTGTGGCTGCTCCTGTGAACCTTTACGTCGCGGTGGCCTAAACTTCCACCGTTAGGGTGTGTGCAATGGCTTACCGTAGTTCAATCCCCCTTACCGCAGAATGGCTTGTCAAAACGTACCTGACGGGACTTAACCTGACGGACGATGACGGCAATTACTACCCGCCAGAGGTGTTTCAGATGCCGTTAAAGGCGTCATTGGCATGGGCGGAGAGTGTTCTAGGCATTAACATCCACAAAACGGATTGTTCGGCCCGCTTGGACTTTTCTGGCGGCTCGCTGTCGAACTACCACCCGATAACCCTGCCCGATGCCAAGGTGCAAAGTATTACGCAGGTGAAATGGGTGTTGGGTAACAGTACGCCGGTTATCAACTGGCCCGGTGATTGGTTTATTGTACGCGACAATCAGTTGCAGTTCGTTCCCGCAACAAGCGGCGCTGGCGGCGCGAATATCGAATCCTACCCCTTGTACCAGCTATACATGGCACAACAGGGAAATTCCAACCTGCCCGGTATTTGGGAAGTGGATTACGTCGCGGGCTTTGAAACGCAAGGATCGTTATCTGATTTGAATGCGGCAGATATCGCGTCCAGCGCTGGTTCGTGGGTTCCTAACTATGTTAATACTGAAGGCGATGCAAAGCATGTTTGGGGTGATTTGACGATTACGTTAAGCGCCCCAGCGACCGTTGAACGGACATTCACGGTGTACGGTTGGCGACTTGAAGACGGCAAGCCTTTCGATGGCGTCGGCAGGTTAGGTGCTGCGTTTGACCCGGAAACCGTTACGATACCGATAGGGTCAACAACTGCAACGACTGAAAACGCTTGGTCGCAGGTGAAAAAAGTTCTGTGGACGGGATGGGATGACCACACTGTTACATTCAGCGGCCAACTTTGCGACCCGATTACCATTGACATGGATTGGGATTTGATGGATCTGATTGGCAAGGCCGCGTCCATCCATATCCTGAACACAGCCGGTGACTTGATTATCGGCGCTGGTATCGCAAACAAGAGTACGTCAATCGACGGCATTTCCGCAAGCATTGGAACCACGTCCAGCCCGACAAACGCCGGGTATGGCGCGCGTATTATTCAGCTTCAAAAAGACATCAACAGAATGTTGCCGGTTCTGTTCCGAAAATACAACGGCGTGCAGGTGCTTGGATGGTAAGTATAGACCCGGCATACAATCCGTTCCCCGTCACATGGTCAACGAAGGTCACGAATCCAACGATTGACCCGATGCAACTGATTCAATTGATTGAATCTGAGGGCGTCATGGCGCGGTGGGAAATGGCTTCACGATGTCCATGCTCCGCAAACACGTCGCGTGACAACCCCATATCGGATTGCCCGGTATGCGGCGGAAGGGGTTTCATTTTCCATCACGCACAGGATACGAAGATACTGATTCAGCAGATTGGCGCGGACGTGCGATGGATTGAAAAGCCCCGGACACTTGAAGAAGGGGAAGTGATCGTATCGGCGCGGGCGGAACACTGCCCCACAAAGTACGACCGCATAACCCTGACTAATTGCCGTATGCGGATAAGTGCAATCATGCGGCGCAAGGCCGCCCGTGCTGTTCTAGCGGGCGATACAGCCTATGAACCGTTGAATGTACCGATAATCCCGCAAACCATTACTTACCGCGATTCAAACAACGTTAACACACAGTATTCTGTTGGAGTAACGTATGTGCGCGGACAAGATGCAGACTCGCAGTATCCCGGCCCGGAATTGGTAGAGGGTGTCGATTTTACTGTTGATTATGACTCCACTACCGGCGAGGGGCGGTTAAATTGGGCCATTGGAGATCTGAAAAATGACGGCCTCGGGCATAGCACGTCGGTCACTCCGGGATTAGACGGGATGTTTACCGTTTCGTATGTCACGCGACCAATTTACCGTGTGTCCGAATGGACACACACCATTCGCGACACTTCCAATTATTTTAAATCTGCGCCGGGTACACATCATGCGATGCCGGTGCAATTCAAAGCAATGCTTGAAACCGACCTCCGGCTGGATGTTGGCGCGTAGGATACAATCATGGCCCGTGGCAGTAAAACCGGCGAAATCGAGTTTGCGGAACTTCCATTCCTGCTTGAAAGCGCTGGTATCCCCCGCCGACCCGATGGCCCTTCCCGTGAACTTCGTGACCACATGGCCGTACTTGCACACATGGCTCGTGGGAAATGGATTGGTTTGGCGAAAGAAAGACTACGCACAAGCCAACGCGCTTATGAAAATTCCATCGAAATGGTGGAAACCGAAGACTTTGGACAATCTCTTTCATTGGAAAACAAGTCCTCGGATGGCATTTTGGCGAACATGATTGAACATGGGTCGGAGGGGCAAGATTTACGCCAGAATCTTTTGAATAATCGCCGACCGGGTTCCAACGCAATTCAATTCAGTAAGGATGGTACAAGGTATCGTGTAATTCCATTTCGGCGGTCAACGGCCGAATCTACGGGCCGTTCAAACCCAATTATGGGCGCAGCGTATTTGAAAGAAAACATGTTAACGCAACGCCAAGTTGCCCGACTTCGGTCAAAGACTTTGGCGAAGTTACAAGAATCGCAAGGTTTGACACAAAAGCAATCGACATTCAAGGGCGCGGGCGGACAAACGTATGTCCGGTTCCGCACCGTGAATTGGGGCACGTCGATAAAGAAGGGCGAAGGCGGGCCATTGCTGAGACTGATCAACCAGGAAAAGTCATTACACAAGTCCGGCCTGTTTGCGGGCATGTATCGAATTCGTGGCAATTCTAGTTCACAGTACATAATGTTCCGCACCATATCGGATAAGAAAGACGGGAATGCGTCATGGATGCAGGGACGGCTTGAAGCAAGAAACCTTGCGATGGAAGTTGTGGCTTATATCGAGCGGAAAGCGCCCGAAGTCCTTGCTATGCAACTAGACAACATCATGCGCCCGTATTGACAAAAGGGGATTCAGTTTAACATGGGAACAGTTACACATATAGGCCCGCCAGACTACGCGCTTGCAATAATTCTGAAAGCGTGGTTTGACTACCTTGAAAATAACGAAGCAGCATGGGATTCCGCGCTTCATATTTATCCAGACGAAATCCGCGCCCGCGCCCGCAAATCTTTTCTTAGTGGCAACAACGGCTTGAAAGTCTATGGAGGCTATCCTCGTGTAGATGAAAAACCCCCGATTGTTTCCGTCATCCTGTTAAACGAAACTGTCGTTGAAGACCATATGGGCCAAGCTGTCGGCATGACTGAATCATACGATGACGAAGGCGACATGATGGAGGTTGTGGGCGATATTTCACAGTCAACAGTTGGCGTGTATGTAATCGCGCAGAACGACGAAATGGGTCATATTTACAGCACACTGGTTCGACAGGGAGCATTGATTGCACAGCGGCGAATGTTGGATTCCGGCTTTGCGAACATGTTGTTCAATGATGCGTCCGACCTGTCGCCCACGGATGTTGGCTTGCCGAATGACGTTTGGGTGCGGACGTACACATACACAGTGTTGGAACAGGTCGATGCCGTCAACACATTACCGGATGGCGAATACATACCGGCTGTTGTCGAAATCTACCTGAAAAGGATAATAGATTTAGAACCACCGCTGAATAACAGCGGGGTTGTGCCGGTCGCTAACGTCGAATAAACGCGGGCTGACGACACTTGGAGGTCGAAAGAGATTATGGCAACATACACCACTAATTCACGCGGGCAGCGGCAGTACAGGCCGGGAACGTCCGTTACCGTTACAACATCGGCGCTTCAAAGCGGTGGTGATGCCGAACGTGGCATTATCGGCGTCATGTACGAAGCGAGCCGTGGCGGTCAGCCCAAAGTGCCGTGGAGTGCTACATCGGCGGGTGATTTGACGGCAAACCTCCCCGCGAATCTGGCTTGGATTTGGAGTAAGCTTCTTTTCAGTCCCGGCAAACCCGGCACTTCGCCCCGCCGTACTCTCGGTGGCGCTGGCAGCGTTGTCTTTTGCCGGGTCAATCCCGCAACACAGTCAACCATTACGCTGAATGATGTTGGTGCTGTTGGCGCATTGATCATTAACGCTTCCGATTGGGGGCTTTATGGTAATGACATTCAGGTGAAGGTTGAAACGGGCGTTGATGACGTTACAGCTAAATTGTTCACCGCGAAGTATGCTGGTGTGGAATACGAAATTGAAGGCGGCAACCTTCCGATAGTCAGCCTGCTGTATGATGACACCTTTGTCGCGAAACCAGCAGGATGGGCTGTTACGGCTGTCGAAGCGACGATTGCCCCTAACGCGGCTGATGGTGATGTCGCAACGTCCGTTTCCTACGCTTTTACTGCTCCGACCGACATTGCCCGCGACCCGTCAACGTGGATGGCCTTTGACGGCCCCGTGACTGTTGCGATTGGCGCGCAAACAGCCGGTGCTGCGCGTGACGTAATATTTACAGGCGTTTTGAAGGAAGATTACCTGACCGAAAGCGCTGGTGATACAGTTACCGAAACGTTGAATGTTTTGTCCGCTGACAGCGCAACAACTGCCCGTTCGTGGTCAGAGATCACGTCGATTGACACTGACGATGCACTAGAGGGTGATGCGACCTTTACAGGTTACGCTTTTGCTCTGACCAAATATACTGCTTCCGCTGTCGCAACCTACAATACCGCCACGTCAGTTATCGACCGCATCAACCAAAAGACGGCGCGTGGCTTCGCGGCTACAGCACTTTCCGCCCGTTCCACGTTCCTTG
>JBAZDQ010000085.1:0-5743 GCA_041654355.1 Bacteroidales bacterium | reverse complement strand
AGATCGGGGACGTCGAGCCGGAGAAGCCCGCCCGGGTGCATCCCCCGGGATGGACCCCCCGGATGGTGCGAAAGCCCCGCTCCTGATCCCGACCCCCTTTTTTTCTGCATGTGCAGATCGTGAGATCCGCGCCCCGGATCGCCGTGCTGCGGGGCCGGATCGGAAATGGCCCCGGGATCGGATCGCCGGTTCCCGGATCCGGCCGGTCTCCCGGGAGCGGGGGGGCGCGGGCCGGGCGATCTCGGCGGGGCGGCCTTTGTTTGGGATCTTTGCCGGAGGTTTTTGCTTTGATTCGCGGCAGGGTCTCTTATGGTGCTCCAGGGGCCCTTCCGCCCCGCCCAGGATATCTTTATGACAAAGGGGGGCGAATTGATATAGTGTCCAATAATTCTGCAGGAAGAACGAACCCCCCAAAAACGGGGGGAGTCCTGAAGAGTATTGGGAGATTGGCGCAAAAATCGACAGGGTTGCAGGGCAACTTCCAGCAGAACAAGGATTCCAACATCCCCATTTACCGGCCCCCTACCTTAACCCGGTACGTTGCAGGGCAACTTCCAGCAGAACAAGGATTCCAACGATGGGGGGGCGCTGATCACGTACCACCTCCAACACGGTTGCAGGGCAACTTCCAGCAGAACAAGGATTCCAACTCTACATGACGGCGATCCCCCCCGCCCCCGCTGCCCGGTTGCAGGGCAACTTCCAGCAGAACAAGGATTCCAACACCGGCACTGACGAGACCCGCCCCACACCCCGCGAGAGGGTTGCAGGGCAACTTCCAGCAGAACAAGGATTCCAACAGGAGGACAGGGAGGTCTTCGAGGCCCTTGCCCAGAGGTTGCAGGGCAACTTCCAGCAGAACAAGGATTCAAACGATACCACGATCTGACGCTGGCGCTGGCCCTGCTCCGTTGCAGGGCAACTTCCAACAGAACAAGGATTCAAACGGCTTATGGGGCTCGGCGGGAGCGTTGCCTCCGCCCGGTTGCAGGGTAACTTCCAACAGAACAAGGATTCCAACTTGCAGACCCACTTCCAACAGAACAGAGATTCCAACTCTTTCATAGGAAGACATCGCATCTCCCCGTTCAGGTTGCAGCCCCTCTTCCAACAGAACAAGGATTCCAACCACCAGGACGCATACCGGGACAGGCCCCGGGACATATTGCAGCCCCCCTTCCACCAGAACAAGGATTCAAACCAGCCCCCACCCACATCTTTATGACAAACCTTAATCAAACCCTCTTATTGTCATTCGGGCAACCTGCTTGCCCCTGTAAAATGTGTGATGTAAAATGGGCTCTCATACCTCCCTTCTGGGGCGGCCCCTCCCTCCGTGGAGTGACCGCCCGTGATCGATGCCGTCCGGCGGATCGGGTTGGTGCGGATCCTCGACACGGTTCCCGGCTTCACCGGGGCCGCCCTCGATGACCCGGACCTCTTCGCTGAGCAGCGTTCTGCCCTGCTTGCCGGGGACGACCTCTCCTATATCCACCTCCAGTTTGAACCGCTTACGAACACCGAGAAGGACGGCACCCGGAAACAGATCGGGGTCTTCGCCCTCGATGACGCCGGGCAGGTCTCCTTCCGGGTTGAACCGATGGCGGACGAAGCCGCCCGCTACCTCTTCCTGAAAACGTCCGCGAACAGCACCTATCTCACGCCGACCTGGAAACTCGTCAGCGCCGCGGACAAAGCCGGGCGGTCCGACTCCAAGAAACTCCTCAAGACCATCCAGGCGATGCAGGCCCGGGCCGCCACCGACCCGCAGCCGTGGCTGGCGGACCTCGTTCGGATCTTCACCGCCCCGGCCGTGATCCTGCCGGAGCCCGACCCGGACGGCTCCCTCCGCACCCTCCCGTTCCTGGCAGCGATGCGGTGGGCAGCCAAGACCCGGCACCTCGCGGTCTTCACCGTCAAGATCCGGGGCCGGTACCCCGGAGATATCCCTGACCTTGCCCGCGACAGTTTCGCCCGCAAACCCGACACCATCTTCCAGACCGTAGGATCCCCGGCGCACGACGACGGGGTCTGCTCCCTCTGCCGCCGGCCCGGGCGGGTCTACCCGAACGTCCTGAGCGGCGCGGGGTTCAACATTTTCAACACCGACAAACCCGGTTTCTTCCCCGACTGCGACCCCGCCGCCGCCTGGCGGGTCAACCCGATCTGCCGGGAGTGCGGAGAACAGATCTACACCGCCCGGTGGCGGGTCTTCCCCGGTCTGACGCGGCGGATCTGCGGGAAAGAACTGCTGGCGATCCCCCACCTCCTCGACGGCGAACGGCCCGACGACCTGCTCCGGCGGCTGGTGGACGACTACTCTCCCGCCGACACCCCGCTCGCCACCGCCGACACCACCGAGACCTTCCTCTACGACGCCCTCGCCCAATCGCGGGCCGTCGCCACCGTCACCTACCTGGTTGCCAACGTCGCCGGGCAGGCCGTCAGCGATATCTCCCGCGTGATCCCGAACGTGATCCCGTCCCGGCTCGGAACGGTCGCAGACGCGATCCGGGCCGTCAACACCACCTACGCCGCCCTTCCCGACGACCACCCGTTCGCCTTCTACGGATCGGGTCCCGCGTCCACCCCGGTACGCCGCCCCCCGATCACCGAATCCTTTGCCATCTTCCAGGCGGCCCTGGGGATCCGGCGGCAGAAGAACGTCGGGGCGAAGTACGTCGCCCAGCACGTCTCCTACGACGACCTGGTCCTGGCGATCCTGACCTCGCAACCCTACCCCGTCGCCCGGCTCTACGCCGACTTCGCGGGGAAACTCCTCCATGACTTCCGGCAGGCCCGGGGCGACTCCGTACCCGCCCAGACCGCCGCCCTCGCCCGCACCACCCGGGCCATGCACGCCACCCTTGCGTTCCTGCACCGCCTGACGACCATCCCCCTCCCTCCAGGAGAGACTACCATGAACCCGATCCTGTCCCGTTACCCAACCCTGACCCCGCTGAACGAGTTCCTGACCGCCGCCCCGGGCCTCAACACCCCGGAGAAGTCCTTCACCTTCCTGCTCGGCCTGCTGGCCGGCAAACTGGTCTCCGTCCAGCTCGGCCGCCGGGTCAACCCCGAATCGCTCCGGTGGATCGCCACCGCAACCTTCTCCGAACCGGACCTCCGAACCCTCTTCGTCCGGGTCCGCACCAAACTCGACCAGTACAGCACCACGAAAGACGAGACCGCCTGGTCGGCGGAGATGCGGGGGGTCGCCGAAGCGGTCGCCACCGCCGGGGCCGGGATCCCGAAGTGGACCCTCTCCCGCGACGAGGCCGCCTACTGGTTCGCGGTCGGCCACACCCTCGCCCCCGTCTACCTTCCCGCGAAAGAAAAGACCGAACACCCCAGAGTAAAGGAGGCAACCGTATGATCCAACGCCGTGAATTTCTGTATCTCTATGACCTGAAAAACATCAACCCGAACGGGGACCCGGACACCAACTCCCCCCGGATCGACCCCGCGACCAACAAGTGTTATGTGACTGACGTCCGGCTGAAACGCTATATCCGCGACCTGCTCGCCGCCCGGTTCGGGGAAGACGCGATCCTCGTCACCCGGCTCGGCACCGAACCCGTCACCCTGCAGAAACGGGTCGAAGCCCGGCTCGACAAGCTGGAGCAGACCCCCGAAACCGTCCGAGAGGCCCTCTGCCAGATCTTCATCGACCTCCGGATGTTCGGCAGCCCGCTCGCCTTCAATCTCCGGAAAGATAAGAAAAACAAAGACTCCAAGGGCGAAAAGAAGATCCCGAGCCTGACGGGGCCGATCCAGATCCAGTTCGGCGAGAGCCTTCACCCGGTCGTGCCCGTCACCGTCCGCGGCACCAGCCAGTTCGCCGCCGACGAAGACAAGGGCGCCGGGACCTTCACTGAGATGACGGTCCTCCCGTACGCCGCCATCGCCTTCCACGGCATTATCAACGAGTATGCCGCCCGACACACCGGGCTCACCGACGACGACGTGGCCCTCTTCCTGGACTCCCTCTGGAAGGCTGTCCGAGAATCCCCGTCCGCGAACACCCGGTCCAAGACCGGCCAGCGTCCGCTCCTCCTCCTGAACGTCACCTACGCCTCCGGCACCGAGTACCACATCGGCCGGCTGACCGACCTGGTCCGGGTCGAACGTCCCGATGGCGGAGACCTCACTGATATCCGGGGCCTGGACGACTACCGGATCCGGTTCGAGGCCCTCATCGACTCCCTCGTCGCCGCGAAACCCCGGATCGACCGGATCGAGGTCTGGGCGGCCCCGCAGTTCCTCTCGCGGTACCCGGACCTCATCGAGTCCCTGACGGCCCGGCTTCCCGAGACGCTGATCGTTCAAACCCAGGCGTGAAGGGGGCCGCGAGACTGTGCCCGCAAAACGAGTGCTGGCGTTCACCCTTGCCGGAAAGTTCGGGCATTTCCGGCGCGGCTACGCCTCCCGCACCGGCCTGACCTACCCGTTCCCCCCCCGAACCGCGCTCGCTGGCGTGATCGGGGCGGTCCTCGGGATCTCCAAACCCAACCCTGCCTGGACGCTCGACCCCGACACCCTCGCGGTCGCCGTGAAGCCGGACGTCCCCCTCCGGACGATGATGATCCCCATCACCTTCCGGCAGGCCCCCCCCGGCCGGGGGAGCGACGCCCAAACCGCGACCCTGATCCCGCTGGAGTTTCTGGTTCGCCCCTCATACACCGTCTACGTCTCGATCCCCGACGAGGAGCGGATGGACGACCTTCAGCAGCGGCTGGAAGATCACACCAGCATCTACACCCCGTACCTCGGGATCACCGAACTGATCGCGGACCTCATCTACCTCGGCGAGGGCCTTGCCCGCCCCGAACCCCCCGGCGCAAAGGAGGTGGCGACCGTCGTCCCGAAACGCTACTGCTGGCTGGACATGGACCGGGTCACCGACGACGACCGTTGCCTCTTTCAGGAAGTGCTGGTCCAGAACGCCGGACACCCGCAGGTCGGGTTCCGCCCGCCGGAACGCTACCTCCTGAATCTCAACCCGCACCCGCTCCCCATGCAGCTGATGGAACCTGCGTACCGGTTCCGGGACGAGGTGATCACGTTCCTGTGATCTACTCGCATTCCGATAACCGGACGCTCGCCCGCCACCTAGAAGAGGTGGTCGCGGTCGCGAGAACAATCCTCGCGTCCCACCGGCTTGCGTTCCCCGGCCTCTCCCCTGCCGGGCTTGCGGCGGCGGTGGACCTGACCGCCGCCTGCCACGACCTCGCCAAAGCCACGCCGGCGTTCCAGGCATACCTTGCCGCGGGCCAGCCCTCCGGCGACCCCCTCAAACGCCACGCCCTTCTTTCTGCCTGTTATGCGTTTCACCGTGCCCGGTCCTGCCCCGCCCTCCCGCCGGGGGATGTGGTCCCCGGCCTGATCGCCTGTGCCATCGCCGGACACCACACCCGGTACCCCGGGTTCGCCCGGCTCAAGGCAGCGGTCTTCCGGGACCTCCCGCTCCTCCACCAGCAGCTCGCCGCCCTCGACCCGGCCGTCTTCACCCTCGCCCCCGGCAAGGTCCCGCTCACGCCGGGGTTCTCCTCCGCCGACCTGGACGGGGTGGCCGCCGCCCTCCATGCCCTCGCCCGGTCCTTCCCCCGCCGCCCCCTGGACGAGAAGATCCGGTACCGGATCCTCGGCCTCTTCCTCGCCTCGGTGCTGCTCGAGGCCGACCGGACCCGGCTGGCGTTCGGCGACCGGGACCCGCTCCCTGCACCCCCGCTCCCCGATACCT
>JBAZDQ010000084.1:0-5787 GCA_041654355.1 Bacteroidales bacterium | reverse complement strand
GAAAACGATTTGGTGTAGTGAAAACCGGTTTGATCCTGGGTTTTTTCTGGGGATTATGGCACTTTCTTCCCGTATACTGGGGAAGCGGAAATGTAAACGGGGAACTGGACTGGTCGCTATTTCTTCCGGGACTGTTTTGTCATTACACAGTACTGGTCCCTTATAGGGTTCTCCTGGTATGGTTACATGAGCAAACCAAAAGCCTGCCCCCGGTCATATTGATGCATGCCAGCCTAACGGCATTCATTCTCTTTATACTGAACCTGACAGAAGGGGGACTGCCCTTGTTTGTTTATTATACAAGCTTTTCGGTAATTTTGTGGGTGCTGGTGATTTGGGTGCGTCGGACACATTGTTCTTCTCCCTCAAAATGAGGGAGTTACGCAAATCGTACCCCTGGGGGTATGATTTGCGTAACAGGCTGTAAAACAGCCAAAAGAACAAAGTGTCCGACGGACCCTAAAAATATTATTATTATGAAAATTCTATCTTCATGCGGCCTGCTGTGTAATGAATGCGAATTCTACAGCAAGCAATGCGCCGGTTGTTACCGGGTAAATGGCGCTCCTTTTTGGGCGGCCGAACACACTGCAGAGGGAATATGCCCTTTGTTTAAATGTGCCGTTGTGGACAAAAAGTATAACGGCTGCGGACAATGTCCCAATCTGCCCTGCGAATTGTTCGTTCGTATGCAGGACCCCAACAGTACGGACGAGGAACACCAGAAGTCACTCAAAGAAAGGGTGGCCAGGCTCAAAGGACTCGCGAACGCATGAAAAATTTTTGGCGCACTAAGGTTCCACCTTCTATCATTCTGATTGTAATGACGTTGTCCTGCAGTACAGTAAAAAAGGAGGGTGCCGGTTATACCCCGCAGGAGGCGGGGCGGTTGGTGATAGAGGAGTTGCTCTCACGGCCGGAGTTCATGATGTTATTGTATCAGGAGCAGGGAATGGATCAGGAGTCTGGAAAGAAAGAAAATTCGCTGGTCTTTGGCATTCATTATGCCGAGGCTTGTGCGGGGTTTGGGGCGGTGCGGTTGGCGGGCGCGCTGAAGGACTCGGCGTTGATTGAAAGGCTTGCGCAAAGGTATGCGGTGGAGCGGACAGATACCGTGCCCAACTCGGCAAATCACGTGGATGTGAATGTTTACGGCATTCTGCCGCTGGAGCTGTACCGGGCGGGGATGGGAGAGGTGTTTGGGGAGCAAGAAGCGGGGAATGCGTTAGGAGAGCAGGGGACAGGGGATGTGTACCGGGCGGGGATGTGGGAGGCGTTTCGGGAGCAGGGATTACGGTATGCAGATGGGCAGTGGGAGGATCTGTTGCCGGACGGGATGACGCGCCAGGTGCGTTATTGGATTGACGATATCTGGATGATCGCCTCGCTGCAGATCCAGGCGTTCCGGGTGACCGGCCAAGCGGAGTATTTGCACCGGACGGCCCGGGTTGTGGCTGCTTACCTGGAAAAATTGCAGCAGCCCAATGGCCTGTTTTACCACGGCACCGAAGGTCCTTTTTTCTGGGGCAGGGGGAACGGATGGGTGGCCTCGGGACTTGCCGAGTTGTTGACAGAGCTGCCACAAAGCGATCCGCATTACCCTGCCATCCTTGCCGGGTACCGTGCCATGATGGAGGCATTGTTGCAGCACCAGGGGGAAGACGGGCTTTGGGGTCAGCTCATAGATCACCCGGAGTCCTTCAGGGAAACCTCGGGCAGTGCCATGTTCGGCTATGCCATGCAGGTTGGGGTGAAGCAGGGATTGCTGCCCCAGCGGCCATACGGCAAGGCGGTTAAGCGGGCGTGGAAAGGGCTCGGCAATTTTCTGAATGAGGATGGAATTTTGCGGGAGGTATGCGTGGGTACCGGCCAAAGTACTGATATTAATCACTACCTTACACGTCCCCGCGTGGCGGGTGACCTGCACGGGCAGGCTCCCTTGCTGTGGTTTGCATATAGTTTATTGACACCATGAGATCATTTTTCTATTTACCCATCTTGTTGCTTCTGGCCGGTTGCGGCCCGGAAAACTATAAATTCAACATTATTGTTACCGAAGTGGCGGTGAACCTGGGTGATTTGAACTCGGCGTATGACGATTTCAACTCCAACCTGCCTTACCCGGCGGAGAGATCCGAGATTTGGTTCTCATCGAACAGGAACTCCCTTGGAGGAGAATTCGACATAGTAGGCGGCTGGTTGGATTTTTCATACCACGAAGACCACAACATCCTGGAACTGAATACAGGGGACGAAGAATACACATCCCCGGCCTTGCTGCCCAAGGTGAATTCCACGCACAACGAGCTGGGACCGTTCAGCTTTCTGACCGGGGAGGATATGCTGTTCCTGTACGCAACAGATCCGGGGGATGTCTATGAGATCCGTTTTGCGGAGCTTACCCGTTGGAATTATGGATCCGGGCAAACGGTCAGCGATCCGGTGGCGGTTGCAGGTCTGAATCAGGGTGGTGATAACCTGTATCCATACATAGATGAAGGAAACCGGAAGATTTATTTTTGCAGCAACCGGGACGGCTTGTCTTTCAACATCTATTCGGCACAATACAATTCAATCATTTCAAAGGAATCGCTTTTGGACGGGGACATTGTGGAAATCACCAAAGAAGAAATCCTTTCGGGCACATTCGATGACAAATGTCCTTATATGTACGGGGATTTTATGGTGTTTGCTTCCAACAGGGACGGCAATTACGATCTGTGGTACGCCCAGAAGTACAACGACACCTGGCTGGATCCCATAAAACTGGGTCCAAACATCAACACCCCGTATAACGAGTTCCGGCCCGTATTGTTCCAGGTCCTGGGAATGGATCTGATGGTGTTTTCCTCTGACCGCCCCGGCGGCAAAGGCGGGTATGACCTGTATATAGTTAAGATCGGGAATTACTTAAATTGAAAAGGGAATCAACTATGAATCAGAAGATATATGATCTGGCAAAAATGATTGACCATTCTATCCTTCATCCTACAATGACAGATGATGATCTGCGAAGGGAATGTGAAGTCGCAATAAAATATAATGTTGCATCGGTTTGTGTCAAACCCTATGCCGTTAAGACAGCCGCTGAATTGTTAAAAAATACCGATGTGCTGGTAGGTTGTGTGATTGGTTTTCCTGCCGGGAATTCTGCAATCGAAGTTAAGGTTTATGAAGCGATAAGAGCCTGCAAAGACGGGGCTGTAGAAATTGATATGGTAATTAATATTGGTAAAGCTTTACAGGGAGATTGGGATTATATTGAAAACGAAATGAAAGCGGTAACTGATGCCTGTCATCAGAATGGGGCCATTGTAAAAGTAATTTTTGAAACAGATTACGTTACCAAAAAAGAAGACATTATACAATTGTGCAAAATCTCTACAAAAGCCGAAGCCGATTTCGTAAAAACTTCAACAGGTTTTGGATTCATAAAAGGCAATGACGGCAAGTATTCTTACACGGGGGCTACCATTCCTAATCTGGAATTGATGCGGAAAAGCGTTGGACCGGATGTTAAGGTCAAAGCTGCAGGAGGTGTCAGAACATTGGATGCATTACTTGCTGTCCAAAAAGCAGGTTGTTCACGTTGCGGGGCTACTGCAACAAAAGCCATTATGGAAGAAGCCATTAAACGGTTTCTTCTGGGTTTATGATAGTGATTTCAATAACGAAATCAATTATCAGGGTTGCTGTTCTTTTTTGAGCCGATTTGTCATTTATCTCTTTCTGGGAGGAAAATAGTTGTAAAGCACATTCTCTACATGCCATAGCATGGGGCTCACATCTTTCCCATCTTCAGAAATATTTGTAAATACTATGAAAGCAGGTTCTCCGTTAAGGATGTCTTTTATAGTGGTTTCATTTCCATCCTTTGTTAGCAAAGTGAAATCAGGCAGCATCATGCCTTCAATTTTGCCTTTATCCCAACCTTTAAATGTTGGTTCTTCTCCCGGTGTATATGTTTTGTCATCATCTTTCTTAGCACTTTTCCCTTTAATGACATAATCTTTCAGATAATCATCCATGGGTTTTGATCCTCCTATCGTGCCTTTTTTGTCGGCAACGGTCAGGATGGTCCAGTTCATTTCATCCATATTGTCGTTGTGTTCTGCCAATGCATTGTTGAATCCACGGATATACACAATAACACCTTCTTTATCAACTACCATTCCGGTTATCCCGTCTTTCATTGGAATTGGTTTCACATTGTGTAGCCTTACCAGGAAATCGGGCATTTCTTCCGGTGTGTAATAAAAATTAAGTTGCGGATACTCAGATTCGTCAAATGCCTGAACCGGAGAGTTGGTGACAATAACAATAGTCTTGTCCGGAGCGTTTTTGTACTTTTTGGGCATTTTTTTCTGCGCATCCATAGTTAAAGGAAAAATTAGCAGGGCAGCTAAAACAATGGCTGCAATAGATCTTGGGGAGAAACTCATGATTCTAAATATTAGTTTTTAAAATGTAAAGATAGAATTTTTTTAATTTTTTATTATTTGCCTGACCCACGGCTGAGTGCATCAGATGTGCGAGGCAAATTCTCCCGGTGTTTTTCCTGTCATTTGTTTAAATACCCTGTAAAAAGTAGAGCGGGATTTAAAACCTGCCTGTTCAACGATGGCATCAATTACATAATTTGATGGCATTTTGGCTAATAAGATTTTGCTTTCTTCTATCCGGTAAGAATTGATGAAGTCGTAGAAATTAGCGTATCCTGCTTCTTTAATCATTTGTGTGAGTTTATTCTTGGATATGCCCAGTTTTCGTGCCATTTCATCCAGGGAAATATCAGGCTTTAAAAATATCTTTTCTGATTTGAAACGATCAATAATCTGTTTTCTTTCTTCGTCCTGCAGGACTGCAGGTGTATCGTAGGTATTATGAAAAATGGGTGCAAGGTCTTTTTGGGTGGTTGCATGAATAATGAAAAAGAAAGCATAAACGATTTGGAAAGAAAATGCTGCCGGAAACATGAATGGGAAATTGTAGATGCCCAGCAGTCCGAATCCTTCGAAAAATGCCTGCAATAAGATCATTACAATAACCCATTTGATCCATAACGCATTGTAGTACCATATCAAAGAGTAATTCTCTTTTATTACACGTACGTATTTTTTGTAAAGGATAACGATCCATGCCGAGTAGAGGATTGCCTGACCAAAGGATATGATCCGGCTGGTAACGGCCAGGATATTGTGATGCAGATTGTTTTCCCATACCATTTTCACAGTGGATTGAAGTGTTTCATTCTGCTGACCCACAATCTCATGGGCATGACCCGGAACTACTATCAGGGTAAGGATAATACTTAATGCAGCCGGCAGGAAATGCCACAAGTCACTTATAGTCAAGTTTTTACTGTTTTCTGAAAGCTTTCTTAGATACAAATAGGTAAGGGGGAGAATAGAGACTTTTATAGTACCGGTTAAATAGGCGTTCCAGGATATGTCAATGTTAAACATCAGAAGTGCCGGTCCAAGGGCAAGGATGGCTTTTAGAAGAAGTGCCCAGGCTATGTAAGCCACTTCTTTTCTGTGGAAAATCCTCCTTATCAGAAAAAGAAAAATGGCAAAGGTCAGATGAACCACCAATAAAGTTGCGAAAAAGAAAGCAGCTTTCGAATTCATTTATACATGTTATAACAACAAAAATAGAACAATCCGCCGGGTAATACAAATGGGAACCTGTCCCATATAATTGAAGTCAATGGGACACATTTTCCATTTAGTGGGACATTAAAATGTTGAATAAGACAGGAAGCCTGTCCATCTTTGAAAGCTCAAA
>JBAZDQ010000083.1:0-5951 GCA_041654355.1 Bacteroidales bacterium | reverse complement strand
CGAAGGTGATTCCGTGGAAATGTCCAAAAAGTTTGAAGACGGATCCTTAGATGTCGTGAGCATCGATGCAAACCACACTTTCCCCGGACTTATGCGGGACTTGGAAGCGTGGTTTCCGAAAGTTAAGGTGGGTGGGGTTATTCTCGGACATGATTACGACCAACGAACTGATCCCGGAGTACCGCAGGCTGTTAATGCGTTTTTCATAAAAGCCGGATACAGTGTGGAAATCAAAGACACCCGAAATTGGTGGGTGGAAAAGACGGCGAAGCCCACGGTCGTACAAACTCCACGAATATTTTTGGGAATGCCTTACAGTGGTCCGGTGGACATGCGGGTTGCTCAAGCGTTTTGGGGGGCAAATTGTAAATACGCGGAAGTGGTGCATTTTGCCAACCCGTGTACGGCTCTGTGCAGAAACTTTAACATTATTTTGGCAACGGCTTTGTCAATGTGTGAACGTGGTGAAATTACGCATTTGGCGATGTTGCACGACGATAATTTACCGGCTCAGGGATTTCTTAACGTACTGTGGGAGGAAATGGTTCGGACGGAAGCGGACTTGATTTCTGCTGTGGTGGCCATCAAAGACGACAGGGGTCTTACCAGTACCGGAATCGATGATCCGATGAACACCTGGGAAGCTGGTAAAAGATTTACTTCCAAAGAAATTATGGAACTACCTGAAACGTTTTCCAAGGAGGACACAGGATTTCCGAATAGAACTCTGTTGGTTAATACCGGTTGTTGGTTGGCTGACATTAGGAAATCGTTTTTCCGGTCCACCAATAACGTTAACGAACTGGTGGCGTATTTCACCATGAAAGACCGGGTGGTTAATCATAACGGAACCTATAAAGTAGAATTCGAAAGTGAAGATTGGTTCTATTCCAGGAGGTTAGACGAATTAGGGGCCAAAGTAGTAGCTACTCGTAAGCCGCTTATTACACACTTAGGGGACATTGGGTGGCCCAACGACAGAGTATGGGGTAAATGGTCGGAAGACCAATGCGGGAATATTATCAAACTACGTAGAATGGCAGAGGCGTACGACTCACAGAAGAACGTTATATCGCCTGTGGTACATTCTAATGCCTTACCCTAACGAACATTCTGGGAGGATTCAGGAACCTTCTAAGTTCAAAAAAGGGTCATTCAGGACTGTTCACCCTAAACTAGGGGTGGACGTCATCGTTGCTAAAAAACCCGGTGCCGAAAAGATGACAGCACAAGCCGTTCGTTTCAAAAAAGGTAGCTACACCGTTCCGCAGGCCCGAAAGGCTGTGAACAAGGCTGGTGCTAAATCTTTTGAACCGGCTAAAGTTTCCAAAAAGGAGTCATCTAGTGCTGGGTTTTTCCAATTTGTGTTTGAAAGCGACAGTAGCGTTCATCCGGAAGTTGATCGGGAACATGGCGTTATACGAAATCTGTGCATTTTAGGTCCCACCAGTCGTTCTCTTGGTAAAGGTCGTCCCGTCCGCCGAGTGTACACGGAGAGTTGTGTTAAGGAAGCGGCTCCGTTGTACGAAGGTGTTATGGTTAACGTGAATCACCCTAAAGGACATGTACTCACCGAAGATAGGCCCGTGGAGGGAAGACTTGGTAAGTTTGTTAGGGTGCATAGCGTTAACAATAAATTGTACGGGGATTTGGTATACTTCAAGACCAACCCCATGGCGGAAATGATTTGTGAAGCCGCTGAGAATCCGCAATTGAATGATACTTGTGGATTCTCCCACGTAGCGGATTTGGACTCCGTGTGGGAAGACGGTGTGGAAGTAGTTAACCACATTAAGTACGTACATTCGGTGGATTTAGTGGCAGATTCCGCCACCACTCGAACACTTTTTGAATCTCAAGGGAGTACCAACGCTATGGCAACTGACTGCGATCTTCCGAAACGTGAAGAAGCTACCATACCCCCGGAAACCCCGCCGGTGGAGGAACAGGAAATGGGAACCGGTCCGGTGGAAAACGATCCCCTGGACATGATGTTGGATTCACTGGTGGCGAAATACAAGAGCGGGGACATGGATCTTCCTACTCTCAAGAAGCGCATCGGAAAAGCGATCGATCTTTTGGAAGAGGAAGTTTCCACCGGTGGTGGTGAAGGTGGCGATCCTCCCAAAGATGGTGGTTCCGATGGCGGAGAAGGTCCTCCCAAGGAATCCGCTTGCACGTGGGATGCGGCCATGACAGTCTTGGAATCGGCGGGGGTTCCGGTGAGTACCGTTCGAGTGAAAGCCATCTGTGCCCTTGGTAATGACAAGGATAGGAAGGCTTTGGCGGAATCCTGGAAGATTACTTCGGAATCATCCACCAACAAACCCAAAAGTGGTGAAAAACCTAATTCGATTCCCAGAACCGCCGTCGAATCGTCCACTCCGGGTGAGTTTTCGGATCTGTCCAACGTCAAACAAAAAATGCTCCGGCGTTAGTCGGTCCCGTGTGTTTTGTTACCCGTAGAAAATACAATTCAAACTTTGGAGTAACCTGAAATGTCTGGACGATCTTTTAACCAGCAAGTGGCTTACCCGGACATGGGAATCGTGGGTGCACCTTATGGTGGCAATCTTGCCATCCCCATGAACGAACTTTGTTATTTCGACAACGCTCTTGGCGGAAATACGGGGTACGTTTTGCCGTGCACCAGTCTTTCCGACCAAACCTCACTCGCCGCTAACCAGCTTTTATTTGCTTCCATGTTCGCTGGGGTGAGCGTGGAACAAAAGCAGGCCACAGACGACATCACTAAGGCAGGTGCTTCCAAGAACGTGTCCATCGCCACCGGCTGGGTTGGTGAAATGGACTGTACTTCTTCTACGTTCCGATTCGGGGACATGGTAGGGGCCGACGAAATTGCTGCTGGTACGGCCTTGAAGACCCGAACGGTCATTAAGGTGACCGATCCTTTGAAGGCAATTGGGTACGTTTTGAAGACGTACGCGACTGCTACTACCAAGGTCCTTGTTGGGTTGTACAGTCGTGTTTTGCCTATCGGTGGACTTCCCAACACCAGTGACGAAACTGGAGTGAATTTGGCGTTGTCGGGCACTTTGGCCGTTGCTGATGACGTTACCATGGACGGTGAATTGCTTGTGGAAGGAAACGGGGTCATCAACACCAATTTGTCGGTGGCGGGAACGTTGGGAATTACTGGGGTTGCCAGTTTTGCGGCAGCGGTATCCATGTTTGACGCGGCCATTAACGCGGCGGGAACCGTTCAAGGAAACGCCACGGCGATTACGTCCAACTTGGTGGCGGTGGCAGCGGCGGATAACGCCGCAGGTGTCAAGTTGCCCGCTCCTGGTAAACCGGTAGTGTTGAAAAACACGTCTACAACCAGTGTGTTGCTGGTATATCCCAACGCCACTGAAAAGATCGACGGCGGAAACGCTTCGGAAGCCGTAAACGTTGCGGCAGAAGGGTCTGTGTTGTTCTTTAGTGACGGAACTAACTGGTATACCCTTACGGGAGCCTAACAAATTTCCAGGAGTCCACACCTGGAGCGCCCTCGGACGGGTCACGTACGGGACCCTCCGGGGGAGTTAACCGATCAACCTTTTTACATTCCGCGAGGTAGAAATCATGATTAACGGTGCATATGTCCGTCGTTGGTACCAGTCGGTTGGCCCCCGTCAATGGGTCGAAGACTTTCATACCCTGTTGGGGCTTCCTTCGGTAAACCAGGGGCGGCGCATTTGCTTGAGGGAAGACGGCACCAGTATTTTGGAGTCGGCTAGTTCTTCCAAACCGGGGGCTGGTACGCTTAACCCCAACAGTGTTTCCATCAAGGAATTGGCAGTCAATCTGCTGGGTCCCACCGACGCGGAATTGGAAGACAACTTGATGTTGGCCCACCACGCTCCCCCGCAAGTGATGGAAGCTGGAACCGGTGTCGTTCCCTCACAATTCGCTAACATCAGTGCATTTAATGCCGCCGTTATCGGATTGCTGGAAGCACGGATTTTGCAAGCCTACAAGAAACCGGCTTTCATGATTTCCGGTACCTTCGAAAACATTCCCAGCAAGTTACGTCGGTTGAAGATGGTCGGCGTAAGCAACATCGGGGACGTTTCCGATGTTCGGGATCCCGGCCAGCGCCACGCCCGTGCTCAACTCTCGGAACGGTATACCGAAACTCCGCAAACCAGGAACCGGGGCATCAGCATCGAAGTTACTCGTGAAGCGATTCTCTTCGATTACTCCCGGCAGTTGATGCAACAGGCCGAATCGGTTGGCGAGTCTTTGGGACTTCGCAAGGAATACCTCTGCTTGGACGTGTTGTTGGGGATTTACAATCCGTACAACTACAACGGAACATCTTACAATACGTATTCCTCAACCGCCCAGGACACGATCGGTGGAAACTGGATCAACGAAATCAACAACCCCATCGGGTCCTCGAATGCTTGGGACGCTTTCAACAACGTCCTGCAGTTGTGGGTGAACATGGTGGACCCGGAAACCGGACAACCGATTTCCATTGAAGAGGCCCAGATTCTCACCATGCCTGCTAATTACATGGCGGCGGAAGTGGCTCTGCAAGCCAGTGAAATCACTCGCATGGCGAATGCTTTGGCGGGAACCTACTGGCCCACCGACGCCTACAAGAGCCAAAACCCGGCCAAGGGGATGTTCAAGCTGATCAATGACGCCAAGTACCCGTACGCTTACCGGCGTGTGATCGATTCCTCGTCCGGAACGTATGATCCGGCTGAACGGGTGAATCCGGGGTTGGGTCTGGTGGGCACAGCGGCAACGGGTTTGTGGTTCGCCGGTGACTTCCGGAAGGGGTTCCACTGGCACGAAAACATTCCGTTGACGACGGTTCGAGCCAATGCCACCGATTGGGAAATGGCCGATCGTGGTTTGGTGTTGGCAATCTTTGCTGACGAAATGGGAGCAGCTGGCGTAACCGATCCCCGCTACGTCATCAAAAACACCAATACGTAATCGACACAGTTTAACAATTTTTTTTTGCTCCAGGTGAACAAAATGGCGACAGAATCCAAAACCAAAATCGAAGAAGTTTTGTCCAAAGCCGATCGGGAATATTGGAAGGTTTCTCTCCAACCGGCTCCTGATCATAAGCTTGCTCCATATATGGACAGACCGCGCGTGTTCTTGTGTGATAAGGCCGACGCTGTTAACGAATTCAAGAAGTTTTACGGCATCATCAGCACCATTCATAACTTCGTCGTGGAATCGGCCACCGATGAGGAGTGGGAAGCGCAGAAGGAAACTGATAAGCGCTACCAATCTCCGGTGCAGTCGAGGGGTGCGGTGAGCCGGTAGGAGGCAAACCGTGACTGACCTCGAAAATGCTTTAGCTCGCAAGTCATCCATTCTTCGCGAGTTGGCTGCCATGGATTCCGAAGCACCCGGCGGACGACCCGACGTTCGTAGTGGCATAGGGGGATCCGTGGAGCATCGCGCGTACCGTTTAAGTCTTTATGACGAGTTGGAAAGACTGAACGAGTACATTACCATTTTACAAGGTCCTTTTGAGTACGACATGGGGTTGCGCGGATGACGTATGCGGAAATGGTACAAAATGATTTTTTGCTGAGGGACGATCTCCAATACGTTACCATAACTAATCCCAATACTAATCCACACACAGACATTGAAAATATACGAGCGTGTACGGGACCTTTAAACTTTCAACAGTTGGCGTTTGGAGCAGCATTAGGAGTGGAACCCACGGATTGTAGTTGGGTGATTAGTGCGGTAGATTTGGACGGTGCTATTCCGGAACAGGGGTGGATTATTAAGGATTCACTGAATGTGGAGTATGTGATAATATCCGCAAAACATGAGTCATTTGGTGGTAGTTACGTACTCCATCAGTGCATTGGTAGGGTTTCTCGATGATCACGCAAACTGTTTCAGAATTCGAAGCGGATGTTAATACTCTGGAACAAAAAGTGTCCGTGGCCATCGAAAGC
>JBAZDQ010000082.1:0-6026 GCA_041654355.1 Bacteroidales bacterium | reverse complement strand
GATCGGCGGCACCGCGAACATCAGCAGCACCACGGCCCACGGACCCCAACCACTCCCCGGCCGCAGGCGCTCACACCCCCGCGACAGCGCCAGGACCCCGACGAGCAGGGCCGCGACGAACGGGATCTTATACTGCATCTGTGCCAGCGGATCCCCGGCGATCGGGGCGATCGCAGGATTGAGTTCCGGCATCCCTAGGGACCAGAACCATACTGTTGTCAGGATATCGGCCGCCAGAAGTCCAGTGAGCAGGAGGAAACAAAAAAGGAGTGTTTTAGGGCTCATCCTTAGAACTGCTTATCGAGAATGATCTGTTTGCTGCCATCACTGAAGTGGCCGACCACCATGAACTGGCTCCCGGCGGCTCCCCCTGAGATAATAGTCCGATTCCCGACCTGGAAGTTCTCCGTGGCGTTCGTCACCTCAGTCCCCGCGACGCTGTAATTCAGGCTAATCAGCTCCGACAATCCCGTCCCCCCCTGGATCGTGGACTCAATTCCAGCCGGCACCAGCTTCGCGGAGATCATTACTGTCTTCGTCGTCTGCACATCGCCCGTAATGTTAAACACGAACGCAGCGATAACGGCCGCCAGGATCACGGTGATGGCGACCATGAGGATCACCCCGATCACGGGGGATACTGCCTCTTCGTTTTGGTTAAGAGAGAGTTTCATACTGATTCACCTCTGTTGAGGATACTTCCCATATATTCTGGTAATATATATATTCACCGCTATTAGGCGTCCGGGAAACGCCTGTTGAGGAATTGGTCTCGTCCGGGAATCGGTGTTTCCTGGATCGTTTCGCTGCGAACGAATCGCGTCACGAAAAGCATATATCTCCGGCGACCCCACAATCTCATACGGTCAGGGGTAGCCGTATAGGGCTGTCGGTCGATGATTCACCTCTTCCCGCCACCCCCATACCCCCATTATTCTCTCTTCTTCGGTGCGGGGGCAGGGCAGGTCTCGTTGGGCTGGCCTTTTGCGGGATAATGTCGTGATGTTCTCCCCAATAGAGGAGCGCTTTGCGGGCGGCGTCTGATTTTGAACAGGCAATCCCGGTTTCAATGGCAGAGGCGAGGATATTGGATTCGACGCTGCCGAGGAGGAACGTTTCTCGCGCGGGGCTCTTTCGCATACGATATAGATTCGAATCTCAAATATATAGAGGCTATTGTTTTACTCTAAAAATATATAGTTAGAGGAATTTTTTCTGTAGGTCGCTGAGCGTGTAACGGCCCAGGGAGCAGCCCTGCCGCCGGTCGTAGACGGGCAGCGGGATAGTGTCCAGTGAGTCCATGCGGACCACCCGGCCCCCGAGGGGGCGGAGGTCTACTACGTAGTCTTTCTTTCGGGCCATTACAGATACCTCCGGTATAAGCTGTAGCCGATGCCGATCATCGCTGCGACCATGCAGGCATACCCGATCTCTGCGAACTGCGGGAGGAGGTAGGGGATGAGCAGGCCGCCGACGAGGGCGCCGACCATGAACGGGACGATCACGTCGCCGCTTCTGAGGAAGAGGACGACGAAGACGATGGCGGAGAGGAGGGAGATGAAGACCATGGCGCCGAAGCCTCCGCCGCCGAAGGGGCGGGCGTAGAGGTCGGCCTCGGCGGTCCAGAAGTCTTCAATGGAGAGGTTGCCGGCCATGAGGGTGCTGAAGATGTCGCCGTGGGTGGTGACGGGGGCGGGGGTGAGGGCCGGGAGGGAGAAGGAGATCTCGGGAGAGTATCCGCCGTCGGTGCCTGCCCGGGCGTAGTAGGTCTGGCCGGCGATGAGGGGGAGGGAGACGATGGTGGCGGAGTAGTCTGAGGTGTTGGTGGTGATGATTGATGATTGGTAGCCGTATTTTCCGGGGGCAGCGCCGAGGACGATCCAGACTTCGGGGTAGGGGGTTGTGCCGGAGAGGGTGACGGCCTGTGCGGTGATGTTGGCGGCGCTGATGGTGAGGCCGTCGCAGAGCGGGTAGTCGGTGCCGCCGGGGGCGATGGTGACGGAGTAGGTGCCGTTGTCGGTGGTGGGGGTGATGGGCTGGCCGGCGTCGTCGTCCATGGAGGAGACGGTGACGGAGATGGTGCCGGTGCCGGGGCTGATGCCGGAGAGGGTGAGGGTGGCGAGGGTGGCTGAGGAGCCGGTGACGGCGTTGTTGAGGTCTACGGCGTCGAGGGCGACGGAGGAGGCGGGGAGGTCGCCGGCGCTGTGGATGACGGCCCAGGCGGGGAAACTGACCTGCGAGATCTGGGCGGCGGTGCCGCTGACGGAGGCGGTGAGGGAGTAACCGGAGAGCCCGGTGTCTGCGCCGGTGAGGGTGATGGTGGCGGTGCCGGTGCTGTCCCGCTGGAAGGTTACGTCGCTGACCGTGACGGTGGCGGCGCTCGCGGTCGCTATGAGGGCGATGGCGAGGAGCAGGATAGTGAAGAGGGGTCTACGCATTTTTTATCACCTGGAAGAGGGAGATGACGTCCGCATAGTCGAGGCGGCTGTTGGCGTTGAAGTCGAAGCACTCGGTTGGTTCGTTGTCTCTGGCCCATGCGAGGTTGAGGAAGAAGACGGTGAGGTCGTTGTAGTCGAGGCGGTTGTTGCCGTTGATATCGGTGTACAGGCCGGTGCCGGCGGGATCTGTGGGGGTGAGGGCGAGGCCTGGGAAGGGCTGGAGGACGGCGACGGTGATGTAGCTGGTTTTTGTCTCGGTGTCACTGTCGTAGGGGTGCGAGGCGGCCAGGGTGACGGTGTGGGTGCCGGCTGTGGTGTAGGTGTGGGCAGGGTTCTGGTCGGTCGAGGTGTTGCCGTCCCCGAAGGTCCAGGACCACGCGGTCGGGCCGCCGGTGGAGAGGTCGGTGAACTGGACGGAGACGGGGGCGGTGCCGCCGGTGACGTTGGCGGTGAATTGGGCGGTGATGGGGCTGTAGACGGTGATGTAGTCGGTTTTTAGTTCGTAGTCGCTGCCGTATTCGTTGGTGGCAGTGAGGTTGACGGAGTAGGTGCCGGGCGCGGCGTAGGTGTGCTGCGGGTTCTGGGTGGTGGAGGTGCCGCCGTCCCCGAAGTTCCAGAGCCAAGAGGTCGGGGTGCCGGCGCTGATGTCGGTGAACTGGACGGTGAGGGGGGCGAGGCCGGCGGTTGGGGAGGCGGTGAAGGTGGTGACGGGCGGGGCGGCGGTCTCCTGTTCGCCGTTGAAGGTGAGCGCGGCGGGGGGGGCGGCGCTGTAGGCGCGGACGAGGAGGTTATCCCAGGCATATGTCGCGGGGGTAGCCCAATGGGTCCGGACTTTAACATATCTCCCCGGGGCGATCGTGCTCGTTGCCGTCCCGACATACACCCCGTTCTGCCAGAGTTTCCACACCCCGGAGGGTGATCGAGACAGGGTAATATGGGCCATCTCCCCCGCCGGGAGGGCCTGATTTGCGGCGACACGTCGGCTGTCGCCGTACCAGAAACTTGCCCCTGCCGGCTCGACGGCCACATTCCACTGATTCTGGTACGAGGCCGCCTGATGAGCGAGGACATACACCTGAACTACCGCGTTATTAACGACTTTTACATCACACTCCCATACTAGTTCTGTCTGATCGATCTCGTTTGTAGTGGCGATATAGGTGTTTATGCTTGAGGATTCAAGGTTCTGGTTCTGGGCTGACCAGGTACCCCCGAGGGGCGTCCACCCATCCAGTGACTTGTCTTCAAAGTCATAGAACAGGAGGGGAAACGTCGCGCCCCCGTCGCTCGTGGTCGTCGCTGCCTCGTTTCCGTACCATACTGTCACCTCTCCGGCAGCATCCGCCCCCTCCAGCCGCACGGCAAACCGGGCGCTGCTGCTCGTGTAGTCCGGCCAGAGATAATACGCGAGCTCCCCGGTGCTGTTGGTGAACCGGATATCATCATAATCTGCCTGACAGTGATCCCCGGCATAGATATGCCAGGTCTCCAGCCCGCCGGCGGTCTCGTTGTAGGCGGTGCCGGTGCTGCGGTGGATCACGATGTCCTGCTGATAGATCTCCTGATCGCAGGCGGCGTACTCGATCATTTGGTAATAGTCGTAGCCGTCGAGCGCCGAGGCCCCGGCGACGAGCAGGAGGCACCCGAGGAGGAGGGCGAGGAGGTAGCGTCTCATTTGGCCTGCCCCCATCCGAATTTGCTGGCGAGTTGGATCAGGAACGTGACGATGGAGAGGACGACCACGCACTGAAGGATTGCGGCGACCGCGGCGGGGATGTGGAAGATATCGACCATTGTGGGGTAGACGAAGACGATGGTGCCGATCATGTCCTGGAGCCAGCCCATGCCGCCGAGGACGGAGGAGACCGCCATGCCGACGTAATCGCCGATGCCGAGCGGGCCGGCCTGGCCTGCCAGGGAGGTCATCTCGGAGAGGGTGAAGGTGCTGGTCTCGGGGGCGGTGTAGTAGTTGTAGGTGAACACCCTGAGGGAGTTCACCAGGGCGATCGCCGGCCCGCAGAAGGTAAGCAGAGTTAGGACGTCATGGAATCGCATAATATCACCGATACAGTTTGTATTCTGATTTCCGCATGTAGACGAAGACGCCGATGAACGTGAGAACCCCGACGAGGACGGCGGTTGCGAGCGGGAGCCAGCCGATCAGCACGGGGATGCCGCCGCCGATGAGCGGGATGATGATGGCGCCGAACTTGACCCGGGAGCCGCTGAAGAGGGCACCGAGGCCGATGATCCAGATGGCTGAGAGGAGGTAGTACCAGAAGTCGTCTTCGAAGCCGAGGTCTACGAGGCGGCCGGAGCCGTGGAGGGTGATGGTTCTGGCGGCGCTGATGTCGTCCCGGGTGACGTGTCCGGCGTCGAATCCCCAGGTGTATGAGGCGGGGTGGTTCTCGACGGTGTAGCTGGTGTTGGTCCAGTTCAGGAGGGTGGGTTCAAGGGTGTCGGTGTGGACGTATTCGCCGGCGCCGTCCTTGACCCAGAACAGGAGGGAGGTTGTGGCGTTGTCGCGGTCCTGGTAGGCGAGGCGGAGAGAGACCTGGGTGTCGCCCTCGAGCGGGACGGCTTCGAGTTCGTAGAGGGGGTGGGTCTCGGCGTCTGAGGGGGGCCGGGTGCGGAACTGGATGGTGTACTGGGTCTCCTGCGGGTAGAGGGTGAAGTTGACGCTGAGGTTCGAGGCGGGGTCGTGGGCGGTGATGGCGTAGCGGACGACCTCGACCATGGAGAAGGTGATACTGCCATCGGTGCCGGTGGTGCCGGCGAGGGTGGTTTCGTTGATGGCGACGGTGGAGGGGATGCCGAGGAGGTCGGTGAACCACGACCACGGGGAGGTGGTTTCGAGGTAGGCGGCGGAGACGGAGACGTTCGAGAGCGGGAGGCCGAAGTCGTCGATGCAGTGGAACCGGACGTTGTGCGGGGGGTAGTTAGTGAGGTCGGCCGGGTCCGGGGTTGCGGCAATGGCGGTCATCAGGACGGTGGCCGTGGTGGTGCCGGTCCGCTCGACGTAAATCGCCTGAGTTGCGGGATAGTAACCCTCGGCGGCGACAGAGAAGGTATATGATCCGTATTCAACGCTGAACGTCGCGGGGTTCTGGCCGGTGGCGGTCTGGCTGTCGCTGAGGGTGATGGTTGTGCCGGGAACGAGGGTCTGGTCGTTGGCGTCTTTGACGGTGACGGTGAGGGAGTGCGTCCCCGCCAGGGTGAGTTCGTGTAGAGTGGCGTTTGCTCCGATAGTGACGGGTTCCGACATAGACGTGTGGTAGGGAGCGGAGGCGCTGATGGTGTAATCCCCAGGAGTGACGTTGTTAAAGAAGTAGAACCCGGCGCTGCTCGTCGTGGTGCTGCCGACGCCGGAGAGGGTGACGGTCGCACCCTGGATCGGCTGCTGGCTACCCTGTGTGATGACGTAGCCGTAGAGCATGGATTTTTCCGGGTCGGTGGGAATATCCGGGGGTGATGTGGAGACCATATAGAGAGGGACGTACCACGAGGACCAGCGGGGGACCTCGGCAAAATTGAGTCCGGTGTTCTCGTAACCGGCGGCGCTGGCTGAGATCGTGATAGGGTAGCCGG
>JBAZDQ010000081.1:0-6056 GCA_041654355.1 Bacteroidales bacterium | reverse complement strand
CGGGGGGTCATGCCCCGCCCCCCGGCCACTTCGGGCACCGCGGCGTCTTGTAGATGACCGTCCCCGACCGGGCGCAGGCCCGGACCCGGGTACCCCGTTTGGTCACCCGGGTGATCTCATCCGGGCACCCGAAACAGTTCTCGACCGAAGGTTTCCCGCCCGCCCGGATCCGGGCCGGGACGTAGTCCGGGGCTCCCGGCGCATCGGTAGCGGCGGTCACGCTACCCCCCCGATCGCCTGAGCGCCGAGCAGGAAGATCACGACCAGCAGCGCCGCCACGAGGCCCAGGACGAACCCGACCAGGAACCAGACTCCTCTCACGGCCGCACCCCCTGCCGTTCCCGCACCGCCGCGAGGATCCGCCGGTCGCAGACGGGGGTCTCGGCGGTCCAGAGGAGGATCGCGTCCAGCGAGTGTGCCGGGCAGAAACAGAACGGCCCCCGGCCTTCCCAGGTCAGTTCCCGGTAGCCCTGCGCCACCCCCTCCCCTTCGGGGAGGTCGGGGATCGCCGCTCCGCAGATCTCGCACCGGGGGGTCATACCGGCCGCCTCCAGCCCAGCCCGGCAGCCGTGCAGGAGACCGAGCAGAACCGGGGCAGGTGTTTCCCGGCCCGGAGCCGGGCTTCGAGATCGGACGCCTGGAAGAAGATGATCTTCCCGCAGACCTCGCAGAGAACCGGGAGGTGCCAGGCCCCGTGCTTGCCGAGCCGGACCCGGTGCCGCCAGCCCGGGAGCCGGGCCGCCAGGTGGGCCTCGACCGCGGGCGAGACTTCGAGGTCTTTCGTCATGGCTGCCCCTCCGCCGGCGGGTACCAGCCCGGCACCGGTTCGGTGAGGGGGACGAGCTGGTCTGCCTCGAGCGCGTAGTACCGCCAGCCGGCCAGGTCTTTCCCGACGACCTTATCGGAATACAGCCAGACCTGTTTGCGGCAGGCAGGGGGGGTCGGGATGTTCTTCATCCCGATCTTCTTCTTGCCGTCGCCGTGGATATCCCGCTTGCAGAGGGTTGTGACGGCATCGGGAGAGACGATCCGGGCTTTGGTGCGCTTGACCTGAATCAGGAGCATCACATCGGCCCGGCAGGCGTAGAGGTCGAAGGGACCCTTGGACGCCCAGGCCCGCCACGCGACGAACCCGTGCGCCGGGAGCAGGGTGTCCCGGGCAGCGGCCTCCGGGGAGTAGCCCCGGTCGTAGTTGCGGGCCATCTTAAGCCCCCTCCCGGTTCCGTTCCCGACAGAGGCAGTAATACCGGTCACAGGCCCACCCGGTCCGGTCCGGGCAGGTGCAGGCCCCGTCGGGGCCTTCGTGCGGGCAAGGGGGCAGCCCGACTACGCGGCGGGGGGACATGCCACCTCCTCCTCCTCCTGAAGAGCCCGTTCGCACCGATCGGCCACCGTGGCCGGGAGCCGCCAGCGGTTGGTCTTGACCCGGCCCGCGAGGTGGTTTTCGTGGACGACCAGATACCCCCAGTTGGTGAGGTGGGCCTGCGCCCGTCTGGAGACGATGTCCGCGATCTCCTTGTAGAAGAACGGCCGGGTGCCGAACCGCTGGTAAACCGCGATCAGTTCGACATCGTACCGGTAAAAGTTGTTGAGCCCGACCATTCAGACCGCCCCGGCGTTCAGGGGGGTCTGCTGGTCCTGCCGGTCCTGCCAGATCCGGGCGCTCTCGGTGAGGCTCCAGATCGATCGCACCCCGGCGGGAGTGGTCCCCACCCGCCGGAGCCAGCCCCGGTTCCGGAGCACCGCGAGCCCTCCGTTGGTGACCGGGATCCCGGCCGTGATCAGGTCGCGGGCGGTGAAGGGTGTTCGGAGGTCGGGGTCGTCCTGGTCCTGGAGGTACCGCCGGATCGCCCAGGCGGTCTCGATACAGAATTGGTTGGCTTTGCCCTCTATGTCGGGATAATACAACATTTTTATGGCTCCATTTTACGGGGATGGCCCCGGACGGGAACCGGGCAGAGCGCCCGCCCTCCGTCCGGGGTTTGTTAGGCTATTTATTTGTTCTTATCTGTCATGAGCATGACGGAAGGGTACGGGTAGCCCCGGAACGGCCGGCCGCAGGACCCGCAGCGGAGGTCCCGCCAGCCGAACTCCTGCGCCGTCGCCTCTTCCGCGATCCGGGTGTGCGGGGTTTTTGTGCCTTTGCACCCGCAGTGGGGGCAGACGGCCATTATACCTCCATCCGCGCGAGGAGGTCGCAGGTCCGGCAGACCCGGGCCTCGACAAAAACCCCGTCCCGGGTGACCGGGACCGGGTCGGCGGTGGCGACCCCGGCCAGGCTCCGGCCGCAGAGACAGCAGTGGTTTGCGTACCATGCGGGGTCCCGCTGGAGGATCATCGGGGGCATTCGGGGGCCTCCATGCGCTTGAGGGCCGCCAGGGTCTCGGCCATGATCCGGGCCCGCTCCTGGCTGCGAACCCGCAAGTACCAGAAGCAACCGAAGAACCAGATGGGGGCCCCGAGGCAACAGAGGGCTGCACCGAGGGTGATAAGGGCCCCCGATTCACAGATGAGGGCCCCCCAAAAGGAGAGGCAGAGCCCCGTCAGCATCGTATACCATGCCCCCTCTGAGTCGGGAAGGTTCATCTCACCCCTCCTCCGGGGTGCGGGTGCGGAGGTGCCAGCGGGATCCGCGACGATCCGGCTCTCCGACCCCTCGCCGAGGGGTTTCCAGACCTTCAGATCATCCATGGTGCCCCTCCTCTGCTCCTACCGCTCCCGCCGGCATGACGACCTGGCCCGTGAACTCCCCGGCGGCCCCGCCGCGAGCCGTGAGGTGTACCGCGGCCGGCACCCCTTCACTCAGGAAATAGAGCGAGAACCCCCCTTGGGGGTTCCCGAGGGTCTGGATCTCGAAGTCGGTATCTTTCCGCTTGACCCGGATGAGATCTTTTCCGTCTTCTCGCGCCGTAAGAAGCGCAAGAGCATTTTTCAGGTCTATCAAATCGTTGCCCATGTTTTCTCCCATTTTTTTAGTCTCCCTGCTGGGTGACGTCATACTTCTCTTCCGGAAACCCGTTCGCTGCGAGGGCGGCCCGGACGGCCCGCTCGACGTCGGCCCGGGTCTTCTGCCACCGCTCCGGCTCCTCGTCGGGGAGCCACCACCGGTCGAAGAACGCGACCTCGATCCCGAGGGTGGCGTGGTCAGGCACCGTCACCACCGCAGGATCTGCCCGGGCACCCCGGACTCCGGAACCGTGTGCATCCCGAGCAGCACCGCACGGAGCCCCTCCCCCGTGGGGGGAGCGATCCCGTCCAGCACCGCGATCTCGTCCAGGTCGGCCCAGGGCCGGACCTCGCCGCTGCTCTCGAAGAGGATCCCGTCCGGCCGGATCCGGATCGGGATCACGGCGATCAGCACATAGTACGGGGTTCGGAACGACCACTTCGATCGGTACGGTTTCCCCTCCCAGCCGTGGAAGAGAACCCGGTCGCCCGCCGCGAGCCGCTGGCCGACCCGGATCGTCTGCCGGATCGTGCCCTCCAGCACCCCGGGGATCTTCGGGGCGTAGGTTAACGGCCTGATAAAGGTTCGTGGCGCTGGGTGAATAGGGGGTTTTGACATTTTAACTCCTCATTTTATCGTCTGGTTGCGGAAGAATCGAACAGTACAACCCTCGAACCAGCGACTTCCCCAGAAGCGACGCTTGGTAGTACGAGGTATCAAGGTTCCCGATGTCCTCGAAGGTGGGGGCAACGAGGCTCGCCAGCCCGGCCTGCGTCAGGGCTCTCATGACCGGCAGGATCTCCGCCCGATCTCCCCCCAGGTTCTGCTCAAGATCCCCGATCCGAAGCCCGGCATCGTTGTCCAGGAGCAGGATGAGTGCCGCCCAGCAGCGATCCGAGCCGAGGGGTTTTGTGGCGATCCGGATCTCGGCCGGCACCTTTGCGAGAAGGGCCGCTACGGCATCAGGGTTCATGGCGCCCTCCGTTGGAGGTTGGGGGGATTAATGGCCCAGGAGCACGACTCCGGCCCAATTTTCATGCCCGGGTCGGGCAGCGGCGTATCCTGAATAGCATCCTCTCCCGCCGGGCTGGTGATCACATCCGCGTACAGTTTCGTCATCCGCCTCCGCAGCACCGCCACCTGATCGTCCGTCAGGCCAGCGACCGTGATCCGAACCGCCTTCGCGTTGCTGGTGGAATCGATAGTCCCAAACCGGTACGTGGTATCCCCGGTCATCGCCCCGCCCCCCCGGCCGGTGAGTCGGGCCCGCCAAGGGCCTGCTTGAATAGTTCAATCACCGCTTGGCGCTGGTTCAAGGCCTCCTGCTGCCGCCGGATCCCGTCTTCGAGTTCCCCCAGCCCCGTGACCCTGAGCCCCAACCCCCACACGACCTTGAGTACCTGTTCGGGGTCGGGTGTAGGGAAATCGAACACAAAGTCATCCCCGGAGGTGAGGCGGAAGGTGGCCGCCCCCCCGTTCGGCAGGGTCACCGGGATCCTCTCGCAGTAATCCCCCCTGCCGACAATGGTTTCAACGTCCTCCCACCTCTCGGCAGGAGGGTATGCCTGAAGGCGGTATTTTCCATCCTGCCAAAACAGGATTCTCCACGTCCGCTGCAGGAAAACCTGCTCATCGAGGAGCTTCTTCAGCCGCACACTGGCCCTCTGGTTTTTGAGGCCCTGCTCGCACGAGTCAAGTGCCTTTTGCTCCCCCCAGCACCGCTCCAGTTCGGCCTGAAGTCGGTCAAGTTCGAGATCAATCTCGGATGGTTTACAAGTCATTTTATCCCCCATTTTTCGACAGATTCTACATTACGGCCGAACCGCGATGGTCCCGGCCGGGGTCACCCGGATGATCCGCTCCCGAGCCGCGGTGTAGACGACGATCTGGAGATCCCCCTCGTCCTCGTCGTTGAAGACATCCAGCCGGATCGTTCCCTCCTTGTTCACGAGCCGGGCCACGTTCAGAGAGACCGGGTGAACCCGGAGGGTAGGCAGCAGATCAAGGCCGGGCATGTCCCCCCTCCTCCCCATCCGGCTCCCGGGACAGGAACCCGCACACCTTGCACTGGTACCGCTGCACCCTCCGCCCGGAGAGCGCCTTGGTGCCGGCTTTGACGCAGTCGGCGCCGCACTTCGGACATTGCATGAGGAGTATTTGGTCGGGAGAGAAGATATACCTATCTCCCCGCCTCCCTCTCCGTGTCCGCCACCGGGCACCAGGGGGGGTGGGCCGCCCCCGGCGGGATCTCGGAAGACTTCGAGGAGTAGCCGATGACCCGCCGGTTCGCCCGGGTGCAGAAGACCGGAGACATAATCCGGTCGGCCCCTCCGCGTAGGGGCAGCCGTCCCGGCAGCCGGGGAAGGTGACGGTGAGGGTGACTGTTTTCATGGGAGGAGGGTTTTGGAGAGGTTTGGCATGAAGATGTGGGTGCCGGAAAACCTGCACGTGCAGAAAAAAAGCGGCTGGAACACTTCCACGAAGGGGTGTCGGTCGCAAAAGTGTTTTGGGGTGACTCCAGATTTCGTCTGGAACTCAGTCGCGGATCTCGGCCCGGGGGAGGGGCTCGGGGCCGGTCTGATATGGCTTATCGAAGTCGATGGTGACCCCCCCTTCGGGGTGCCGGTGCCAGGCGAGCGCGTGCCGCAGAACCTGCTGGACGTCGAAGGCGACCCGGGCCTGCTCTCCGGCTTCGAGGTTCCGAATGCCATAATACCCCCGGGGGTCGAGTTCGGGCATCACGGCCTGCCGGGCCTCCTTGAGGGCTGCGGCCGCGGCCGTCCGGTCGAAGTGTCGGGCGGGGAAGAGGTCGGTGACGGCCGAGAACTGCCCCATCTTCAGCCGGGAATAAATATCCAGCGCCGCCAGGAGGGTGTCGGCCTGCTCTTCGGTGAGGGTGAGGGTGACGGTGGGCATAGAGAGGGGTATGGGGGCAGGGAGGCATGAAGATATGGGTGGCGGCGAGGGAACCGGGGTTCCCCCGGGGGGACAGTAGATTTCGTTAGGAACTCTCTCGGGGAGCCCTCCAATTCGGGAAAGGGGGGTTCCCCATCCAAAAGGTCTCGTCGGGGGACAGCAGATTTCGTTAGGAACTCTCTCAGGGGGTAGT
>JBAZDQ010000080.1:0-6084 GCA_041654355.1 Bacteroidales bacterium | reverse complement strand
GAAGTGTCCCAGTTACTTGGCAATTCAATGAAAGAACTTGCACATCCCAATATAATACCCATTTTTATAGGCATTCTTGCAGGAATATTACTGGGAAGTATTCCTTTCACGCTCCCGGGTTTAACGGCCTCGGCAAAATTGGGCTTAACGGGAGGGACGCTTTTAGTTGCCTTATTTTTAGGATATAAAGGCCGTATAGGGAAAATGGATTTTTACATGACCCCCGGCGCGAACCTGTTTATACGTGAACTTGGAATCGTTTTATTTTTGGCTTGTGTGGGTTTATCATCCGGTGGCAGTTTTATAGAAACCATTGTATCCGGAGGTTATATGTGGATGGTATACGGGGCTGCAATAACCCTGCTTCCTCTTCTTATTGTTGGGACAATAGCCCGGCTTATGAAATGGAATTACCTTACTATATGCGGATTATTGGCCGGTTCAATGACCGATCCCCCTGCCCTTGAATTTGTCAATACCATGTCCCCCGGTCAAGCCCAATTAACAGCATACGCCACTGTTTACCCTTTGACTATGTTTTTGCGTATTCTTTTAGTCCAGGTTCTGGTGCTGTTGTTCATCTAATCAATCCCGAATTTCTAACATTCATCCACATATAAGCCCGTTTATGTGGACAAACCTCCGCATTCCCGGCATAACAGTATACATTGAAAAATATTGTATACCTTTATTGCGAATAAACTGTCAATTATGGATTTACAAAAAAACGTAAAGCATCTTTGCTTATTCTTATTGTTTTATTCGTTTACTATTACAAGCCGGATAGTCCATCAGGGTACAGTTGGTTGGAGAGATATCATTGCTACTGCCGGTTATTCGCTCGTGATGGTCATTGTGTTCTGGTACTTTCTAGGAAAACGCGAAAGAGCCCTAAGGAAACAGTAAAACTTAGCCACCTTGCAAGGACCCCGGAAAGCCTAAAGAATGCATCTTAAGAGAAAATTCAGCACGTATTCAGGATTCAGTCTCACTATCCTGATTCTGACACTATTCAGCGGTCTGGCCACAGGCTGCCACAACAACCCCAATCGTGAAAAAACCCTCCTGCTGGACACCCTCTTCACTACCATGCATGCACGCGGGCAATTCAACGGCAACGTACTCATAGCAGAAAGCGGAAAGATCATTTACCAAAACTGTCTGGGCTATGCCAACCGGGAAAAACAAATTCCGCTGAATGAAAACACCCTTTTCAATACAGGTTCGGTAAGCAAGATCTTTACAGCCATCGCCATCCAGCAACTGGAAGAAAAGGGCCTGCTGGAAATTTCGGACCCTGTTGAAAAACACCTGCCCGGTTTCCCCTACCCCGACGTCACTATCCACCACCTTTTGATCCATGCCGCGGGGCTGCCCGAAGACAGCCAACTTTTGCAAAATTGCGGTTGGGACCGATCAAAAATCGCCAAGAACAAAGACCTTCTGGAAGCACTATATACCCAAAAGCCTGCCCTGCGTTTCACACCCGGCCAAAGCAGCGCCTACAACAACCTGGGATACAATGTCCTGGCACAAATCGTGGAACAGGCATCGGGCCTGGATTTCAAAGAATACCTGCACAAATACATATTCACCTCGGCAAAAATGGAAAGGACCTCTGTTTATGACATGGAAGAGATCCAACAGGCAGACAACGTGGCTAAGGGATACCTGTTCTACCCCTTCACCGGACAATATGAAGAAGCCATAAAGATACCCGAGTTTTCCGGGGGCTATGCCGTAAGCGGTTTTTATGGCGATGGCAACGTCTATTCCACGGTGACAGACCTGTACCGTTTTTACCGGACATTGGATGCCGGGAAATTGATAACCCGTGAATCTTTTGAAAAAGCCATCCAAAAACACATCCTGGCTCACAATCTATACGGGGAAAATGAGTACGGTGTAAGTTTCGGGTACGGCTGGAGCATTGCCGATGCCCCCGTAACCATTATTCAAAGAGGCGGGGAATTGCCCGGTTACCTGTCCAATTCCATCTTGAACCTGGACAACGACCGCCTGATCATTTACCTTATGAACGATTACCTAGCCTACTTGTCTTACCAAAGTTACATTTACCCGGCTTATGCCCGGATCATGCATCAAAATGTTCTGGAAACCCCCAAACTGATTGCCAGCGTTGAATTGACCAAAATAGCCGTGACCGGCAGCCCGGAAGAAATGGAACACAAAATACAGGAAATTAAAGAACAGCCCGACCTCTACGACACAGACATTCACGGGTTGCAATTTCTGGTACATAAACTCACCGAATTGCAATTTAATGACAAGGCTGCATTAATCATACAGGCCTTTCAGGAATGATCAATCCGCTATCAACTCACTAATCCGCTCATAAATACTCAGGCTTTCCTGGTCATTCTTGTACCTCAAAATGGTTCTGAATCCTTCAATATCCGTAATAATCAGGTATTTCCCTTTGACAGAATTTATATATAACCGGCATTTCCCGAATTCTTCCAGCCGGTAATTCCCTTTGTGAACGGGCCCAAGACTGAATCCATTGGTCTTTATTATGATCTTTGGAATGGAATCGGCAAGTTCCACTTTTTTAATTTCAGAAACCATCATTTCCTTGCCGTACATCCCTGTAAAACGGATCATATCCCCGTTTATCTGTGTTTTGGTTGTCATGAAACCATAGAAGAAAACGCCTCCTAATAATAGCAAAACGATTCCCAGAACAATATAATGGGATCTGCTTTTCTTTCCCGTATTGTGATCGTATTTCCCGGAAGTCAGGAACAGGATCACCGACCCAGTCAATACTACAAGAATGATCACCATATTTGCCAAATAGCTCCAACCGATCCACCTGAAAACAAGATACAACAGGATAATTGCCAATCCCATAAGGATCAACCCATTGCGCATATACCGTGTAAGTCCTTCTATGTCAATGTTTTTCTTTTTTTCAGCCGACATGGTGTTATATCCGGCTAACATCCCCGGATAAACTCTTACAAGGAAACCAAGGGCAATAAAGATCAATCCGACAATTAAATTTATCAGTCCCATAACATGTGATTTATTTTGTAGGAACCATTTTCTGGATGGTCCCGTCTTCATTGTAATACAATTTGTCAAAACATATGGAGCGACGGAAGGGATGCGGGCTGCCCGGGTGCCTCCACCCGAACTTTTCAACGGAATCCGGATGGTTCCGGTAATACAGGTCCGAGTTGTGGTAAAACAAATACCACGCTCCCTGGTACTCCACAATGGAATGGTGGTTGGTTCCGCTGTTCATGGGTTGCAGGATCACTCCGCGGTAAGTAAAGGGTCCCAACGGATTGTCACTCGTACAATACTTGATCTCCCCGCTTTCAGCTGCATACGACAGGTAATACGTTCCGTTGTATTTGTGCATCCATACCGCCTCAAAAAAATCATCGGTACCTTCCAGCAGGTAGACCTGTCCGTCGTAGGAGATCATGTCCCTGTTCAGTTTGATGGCATTGACCACCAGCTGACCCATATACAGGTAGGCCTGACCGTCATCGTCAATGAAGACCGCCGGATCTATGAAATCCCGGTTGCATACCACCCCTTTGCTTTGGATATGAATCAATGCCGAGTCTAACGGATCCCTGAAGGGACCGTAAGGGGTATCGGCCACCGCCACCCCGATCTTGCTTGCCTCCACCGGGTAATAGAAATAATACCGTCCGTCGCGTTCAATGCAGTCCGGTGCCCAGGCACGGGAAGATGCCCAGCTGATATCATTCAGGGAAAAGACTACCCCGTGATCCGTCCAGTGTTCCATATCGGTAGTGGAAAACACATACCAGTCCTTCATGCTGAAGTTCACGGCATCATCCTCGTCGTGCGAAGGATATACGAACAACGTATCCTTAAAAACCCTTGCCGAGGGATCGGCCGTATACATATGGGTAATGAACGGATTGCGTCCGGTAGACACACACCCGGACAACAGCAAAAGCCAGCATAAAGCAAGATATTTCATATCCCCAAAGATAGCAAAAAAGTGTGCGTCGGACACATTGTTCTTTTGCCTGATAATCAGGCAATAACAAAATTGATACCCCCGGGGTACGATTTTTATAAAACGCTAAAAATCAGCTGAAAGAACAATGTGTCCGACGCACACAAATGCGATCCGGCGGCTGTCGGGAGCCCAGGAGTTGACGTTGATGGTGCCCTGGCCGCCAAAGAGCTTGAGCAGCAGGCGGGAAGGACCGCCGGCAGCGGACATCAGGCGCAGTTCCACGTTTTTGTCAGGGAGGTGCTCTCCGGGTTCCAGGTCGCCCGCGTAATAAGCAATATAGACCACATTTTCCCCGTCGGGGGAAACATGCGGGAACCAGGAATTGATTTTTGTATGGAAGGTCATTTGTTCCTGGGAAGAGCCGTCGGCGTGCATGCGCCAGAGCTGCATGAGACCGGTGCGAACCGAGTTGAACCAGATGTATTTTCCGCAGGGAGTGTACTCGGGACCGTCGTCCAGGCCGGGAGCGTGGGTCAGGCGGGTTTCCGTGCCACCACCGGCCGGTACGGTATAAATATCGTATTCCCCGTCCCTCTCGGCACAATATGCCAGGGTCTTTTTGTCCGGTGTCCAGCCGTGCAGGTAACTCGGTCCCAGGGGGGTTACCAGCCTCGGCTCACCTCCTTCAAAGGGGACAATGTATATGCGGGAGCGCCAGTCTTCGGCCGTGCCGCTGCTCAAAGCGATCTCTTTTCCGTCTAAAGAAATGACGTGGTCGTTGTTGCAGCGGGTGATATTGCCGGTGGAAATTTCAAACGGACCTTCCTGCCCGTCCGGCGAAATGCGGTAGAGTTTTCCTGCCGAGTTGTAGACCAGCCAGCGGCCGTCGGGAGTCCAGTTGGGGGCTTCCACCTGGTAGGGAAAGGTTTTTACCAGGGTCAACTCATTAGTAGTTATATCCAGCACCATGAGTCGGTAAGTTCTTTCTTCTTGTTGCGATCGTAAAGGCAATGCCATAAAGATCAAGATAATTGGAATAATAAGCTTTTTCATGACGTATCAGATTATCAGATAAAGAACAGGGTCACTCCCCCAACACTCAGCATTGCTCCGGCGACCTGCTGCCAGGTAACCTTGCGTTTGAGGATGAAGTATTCCGGGACCAGGATCATTATGGGAACCGTGGCCATAATGGTGGAAGCAACTGCTGTATTGGCATATTGTACAGCCATTAGGGATAATGTCACACCCAGGTAAGGGCCCAGTACAGAACCTGCAAAAGCGCTCCCACAGGCTTTTTTATCTTTAATGGAACGGATAAAATTACCTGCGCCTCCTCTTAAAAGAATTATGACAGCAAAGGAGATAGCCCCAATAATGGTGCGGATCTGGGTCGCTGCCAAAGGAATGTAAAGCGCATTATCCGGAGAGTACACTTTTTCATATGCAATCATCCCCTGCTTGCTCAGCACTATCCCCACTCCTTGTCCCAGGGCTCCTATCAATGCGAAGATAATGCCTTTAACGGGAAGTTCCATGCGAACCCGTTTATTTCCCGTACCATTCTGCTTCTTTAGTACGGATATGGAAATACCGGTCAATGTGAGGCACATGCCTGCCAATGAAAGCCAGGACATCTGTTCTCCCAGCAGTATGAATCCGAAAATGGCCGCAAAAAGAGGCGCCAGTGTCATCATCAACTGGGAATACCTGGCCATGATCATGGTATATGAGGCAAACAGGAAATAGTCGCCCAAGACAAATCCCACAAATCCGGACAAAGACATCCATCCCCAGGTGGCCCGGTCGGCATGCAGGGGCAGGAAACTGCCACTGGTAGCCCATAGCGTCAATCCTATGAATACAAAAGCAAAAACAAGACGGATCAGGTTCAGATTTACAGATCCGATCCTTTTGCTGGCGTGCTCAAAAAAGAGGGCGTTCAATGACCAGAGAACTGCCACTCCTATTGCGATGGTTTCTCCTCTCATGCGGGCACAAAAGTAAGAAAAAGAGTGGCAATTATTTTACTTTCCATTCAATAATCCCACCCGAAACTCCTTCCTGTAATTTTACTGAAAGCTTTAAAGCGCGGGTGGTCACGGGTTTGAACT
>JBAZDQ010000079.1:0-6091 GCA_041654355.1 Bacteroidales bacterium | reverse complement strand
GGGGGTTTTTGTCGTATCAGATAGTAAAGTTACCATTTCTGGTACATCATACGCCGACACTGATCTAACATTTGGCACAAATGTTATTATCGAGGGATATGGAAAAATAGATGAGAATGTGTATGAATATTTTGGAGTTAGTGCTAATGCTGGTAGTCATTACGCACGGTTTTTTGGGAATTTTGATGTAGCAAACAGACATATCGCAAAAACAACCAATGCCGGGGGAAGTGAGTACTCAACTTTAGCGGATGTCGATGATACCGCATATTACCGTTGGACGATAAAACGAACATCATCATCGTTTATGTATTATCGGGATGGAGTTCTCGCAGCAACACACACAACCCGATTTTTCAGTGATGCTGCAAATATAAGGATTGGGGGAAATTCTGGAGCCGCGTTGGAGATGGATTGGGTTCGCTGCCGGAAATACGCCGCCACCGAACCCACTCACGGCGCATGGGGGACTGTTATAACCGAACCTCCCAGTGATACCACATGGACGTATGAGAACACGCCAACCGACCTTGCTCTGGTGGCTGATACATGGACTACGTTCAAGATTGAGGGTATTTCTGTTGATACGTCAGGAATGACCAATCTGGCAGTTTTCATATGGGTGGATGATACCGATGCCGCAGTGGATGATGTAGTCTATATCTCACAGGTGCAACTCTGTGAAGGTGACATTGCTCTCCCATTCCAGCCAAAAAGATACAGCGAAGAGTTACGGGATTGCCAACGATTCTATCAAGCACTATCCATACAAACAGAAAATGGGACACGATGGATTGCATTCCCCGCAACTATGAGAGCATCGCCAACGCTCACAACAGATACAGGCAGCACTGCTAACCAAAGTCCTGATGGGTTCGACCTGACACATACAGCAAGCGCACAGGCTGACATATCAGCAGACGCGGAGCTCTGATATTCATGGCACAATTCACAGTATCAGATTATGAATTGGTAACCTACGAAGAGGACGGTTCCACGACCATAAAACGGTCAGACGGCGCGAGTATTCCGATGGATGAACGAAACAGGGATTACCAGGAATTTCTGGCAGTAACAGCAGATGAGACGGTCAAGACTACTGTTATCCCAATTTCTGAACCAGAGCCAACAGAGATTGACCTGTTGAAGGCTCGGATAACAACACTGGAATCTGATATGGATACGGTCAAGACTGGCGTTACCGACCTGCAAGACGCGAGAACGGTTGAGAAATGACGTTCAACAGGGGTTCCGGGCTCAACCGGTCGATCCCGTTCAACAGGGGGAGATGGGAGGGTCATCAGGTAACCGACCGTCTTCTCGTTGCCACCGTAAAGGATGCTGACCTATCCGCCGAGATCGCCGCTGACGATACGGTATACCCGTTTATCGGTGCGGAACTTGCGGGGCCCGTATCAGGCGACCGGACGAAAACAGTATCCGCGTCGATATGCCCGATGGTGTCCGGTGAACCGCAGAATGTTGGCGCAACCATAAGCGCAGACGACACACTGTATCCCTGTATATCAGGTGTTGGGTGGTTGGGTGCGGTGAACATCCCGGCGTCCGATACCCTATATATCGCCCCGGATATCGACGAGACATACGAGTTTGATGCTACTATACAGGTATCAGATCCGTTGTATCTGAACCCGGCAATCGGCAATGTAGATGTAAGAAACGTGTTCACCCGATGTTCTGAAGACAGGCGGTATATCCGGGCGAGAGTGAAGATCACGTATTCGGATCCGTTGCTTGACGAGTCTATCGAAGTGATCGGGTCGAGCGACACGGCGTACGGCACATACCCGTCACAGACGGCAGACAATGTGTTTACATCTGATTATAAATGGTTCGCAGTCGGTGCGGCGACGCTCGGGCAGGGGTTCTCAATAGGGCCCGACGAGGAGGATATAACGTCAATCGGGTGGTGGAGCGAGGACTTCTCTGACGGTGACGCCGAGTTCAGTCCGCCCGTTGGGATAATCGCGACGCTGGCATCGACCAGACCGGTTTACACACTACAATTGTATGGCGACCAGATCCTCGGCGGGTTCCCGGTAGACTTCGAGATCAAGCTGTATGATTCGGAGGACGTCTTGCTGGAAACGGTTCCGGTCACGGATAACACGGACGTCGAATGGTCGCAAGAGCTCGAGTCTCCTGTGCTTGATGTGAAAAAGATATCGTTGTCGGTCACGAAGATCTCCACGGCGAACGATCAGTGCAGGGTGGCGGAGTTCTTCACGGCGCATGCAGAGTGGTATTACGAGGACGACCTGATCAGTATCGACCTCCTGGAAGAGCTTGACTACAACTCCGGCAGCCTGCCGATTGGGAACATCTCGAGCAACGAGGTGGTCATCAACCTATACAACAAGGACAGGAGGTTCAACGTCAACAACCCGGACTCTCCTGTCAGGGACCTGATGCTGAAGAACCGGCGGATCGAGGTCTGGTTAGGTGTTGCTATCGTTGAAGGGACGAACGAGTGGTATAAGGTTGGTGAATACTGGTCACAGGATTGGGAAGCGCCGGAGGACGACCAGTATGTTGAGGTTCGCGGGCTTGACCGGCTTGACCGGTTGCGGCACTCGTTCTTCAACCCGGCGACAATATACCAGGACTACTCACTGAAAGACCTTGCCGAGCTGGTATTATCAGATGCCGGGCTGACGTCAGAACAGTATCTCGTTGACGACGAGCTTGATACGGTGACAGTCGATTATGCGTGGTTCGACAAGATGAGTCACCGGGCAGCACTGAAACGGATCGCCCAGGCGGGCCTCGCGGTCTGTTTCTGTGACCGGGAAGGTCGCATCATAATGAAACTGTTTGAGAACGAAGCGAACAGCAGATGGACGTTTGATACCGATTCCAACATCTTCAACAAGACGAACCCGCTTGCCTGGGACGAGATGGTGAACGCCATCGAGATCATAGCCACCCCACGAAAACCCGGGATTGAAGAAGTGCTATACGAAGATACGGATGAGATCGAGGTCCCTGCCGGTGAAACGGTATCGCGGTTCTATATGTTCAACTTCTCGCCGGTTATCGACCTGCAAGAGCCGGAGATCACGCAATCAGGAGCCGATATAATCATCAACGATTATACCGAGTATTCGTGGGCGATGGAGGTAGTGTTCGAGAACACGGGGGTTACCCCGCAGTCTGTGACCAGCATCGAGATCTCCGGTAAGAAACTGGATAAGACCGGGGGTCTTGTCGCAACGGCGGAGAATGATGAAAGTATCAGGGCGAACGGGAGAATTGAACTGACGTCCGGGTTCGAGAGCGACCTGATCCAGACGAAGGCCCGCGCCCAGGCAATCGCCGACTCGTTGATAGCGTCATATTCAGACCCACGACGAGACATCGATATGGAGACGAGGGGGCTGATCCTGCTCGAAGTTGGGCACAGGGTAACCGCACCGGACTATGAAGGTGTCTACAACGATTTCGGGATTGTGCGGCAGGAAACACATTGGGACGGCGGGTTGACCACCCGTATCCTCGGACGGAGGATTGTGACATAAGGAGTGAATTGAAGATATGGCATATTCAACACCAAAAACCAACTGGAAGGCCGGTGATGTGCCGGGAGCGACGGACTTCAACCGGATTGAAGACAACACAGTCTACCTGAAAAGCTGGCGGGATACCCACGAAGACGAGATCACCGCACTTCAGGCGGCGATGGTAACCGCCCAGGCGGATATTGATACCGCAGAGTCCGACATTGACGACCTTGAAACAGACCTTGCGGCACTGGATTCCACTGTCACGACACATACCGGAACCGCAAGCATCCACCAGACAGCGGCACAGGTCCGTGAAGCAAGCGGCACAGCACTGATGGTTGAATGCAGGACAAGCGACCCCAGCGCATCTATCGGCAGAATCTGGTTAAGGACTGACTTGTAAAAATGGCGGTAACAACCCTGGGCCCGTGGACGAAAAATTCTGGCACGTATCATGACGTCAACTGGAACGGGTATGGCCGGACAGTAACCGCCGTCCGTGTCAGGTGGACGGGTGTCAGCACACAATATACTCAAGCCGGGTATTATACCTATGATTACGGGAGTAACAGCGGATCACAAGTCACTGCGGTGACGCCATACCCTTACAATTCCGGGTCGTATGCCACCGTGAACGTGCCCGTCCCGAACCCGTCACAAGGGACATGCGAATCCATATCTATATCAGTCACCGTTAAGAACGAGGGCTCCGCAAACTCGTCGTGTTCCACGAACTTTTCTGATCCTATCCAGTATGTTGACCCCGGCCAATCGGTATCGTTCACGTTACATCCATCATGCAGTTCCTGCGGGTCTACGGTGCAGTTATGGGTATCCAACTGGAGCAACGGGATACCCTGGCGGATCACCGCGACAGCGACGGTAAACTGGAAAGTGTCGACATGGCATCCGCCCGTCACATACACCTACAATACCCAGAACCCGAAAGCCGTCTGTAACGGAATCACAACGCAGTATAATAACTTCCTTGCAAACGGTGCGAAAACCGGATGGATCGCTGTTAACAAGAACTTCATCAACGGCAACGCGAACAACCGGATAACCTTCACCATATCCGGGTCGGGGAAAGCCGCGTTTGAGGTTGAGATCACATGGTTACCGCCGCCGCCCGTCGCCAACTTTGTGGGTGCGCCAACAACCGGAACCGTCCCGATGACCGTCCAGTTCACAGACCAGTCAACAGGAACTGTTAGTTCGTATTACTGGTCGTTCGGCGACGGTGCACACTCAACCCTGCAAAACCCGTCACATGTCTACAACTCGGAGGGCACGTTCTCGGTATCGTTGAAGGTGACGAACACCGGCGGGGACAACACAAAAACGCGAACCAACTATATTACTGCCGACATCCTCCGGCCGACTCCAATAGGATACCTGAAAGTCAGGGGTAACGGCGAGACGTATCTGATACCTATTGCCGCGATCAACGATCCCGTCCTCTACTGTAACCACCTCCGTGTCTGGATCTCGGAAGAGACGAAAGGCTCCGTTGACCTGGTAACAACAAGCCATTCGGAAGCCAGCCCGTTACGAATCCGAACGTCGATGGGCACACTCGCACCGAGAAAGTCTGAATAATATAATATAATCATAAACACAACATTTATTTCCCGCAAAATATATATCAAGGAACCATGCCAAACTCAAAACTGGTTTTTACGGTGGGGATACTCACCGTTCTGGCGATGGTGTTTGTAGCGGGGTGCACATCGTCAAGCTCGTCCGGGCCGTCAACTGATACCGCCATCCAACAGCCAGCAGTATCGACAACTGCTCCAAAAGTCACAGCAACGCCAACCGTATCAACCCCGACTCTCTGGGTAGGAGTAGTCTATCCCGGCGACTGGCAGGGGTCGATACTGGTTGACGGGTCACAGAAATCTATGGCTGGGTCCGGGGTGAAGACGTTTACCTTACCGGACGATGCCCGGATCGTATCCGTGAGCGCACAGAAGATGGACGGATCCGATGGTGTCCTGATGGTAAGCATCACGAAGAACGGGAAGACTGTCGCATCGGAGATCACTGACGCGCCGTATGGTGTTGTCACAGTCGCCGAACTCGTCTGATCTGATAACCCAGATCCCCATTTTTCCGGGCGTTATATTCAAAAATTCCGGGTAGTGTTGCACTTGCCCATGAACTAACACACAACCCTAAAAACCGAGTTGTGACCAATCCTATCAAACTTGTCGAATAACCCTGATTTCGCGGATCCCACCTCATACCAGCTCGTTTCCAAAACAATCGCAAATATCGCTTATTTCAGACGGAATAACCCCCAATCCTTTGTTATTTAAGTCACAGTCAGTTAGTGGAAAGTGTAGTATACTCACCCAATTATTCCGTATAGTAATAGTATACCGACAACCAGAAACTAACACCATAATATATATATACTATATACGCCTATTCTACATTATGCCAAGAATGGCTAAGAGGTTAGTGTCACTGGATGACCGGACAGAAAGGATCATTGAGATGATGGTCCCGGCGATCTGGCCGTCCAGGTCAGAGCTGATCCGTGACCTTGTGCGCAGGGAAGC
>JBAZDQ010000078.1:0-6129 GCA_041654355.1 Bacteroidales bacterium | reverse complement strand
CCTGTGGGTTGAACAGGCGGACGCTCCCGGCCAACCAGTTGCCGTAGCGGTCGAGGGCGTCTTCGTGGTAAGCAATTTCCGTCTCGTAGTAGGCTTCATAACGGGGGATTAACATCGGTTCATCATGCATGGTTTTCCTCTCCTCTCACCAAAATTTTTTGTAGAAATAATAGTTCCGATCGAAGTACGGGTCATGGAGAATGACTTCAACCGCCTCACATGGATCTCTCTCATCCCAACGGTCATTTATTTCCGCACCCCCATTCGGGAGCCAGACAACCGTCTGGGAGATGTTGACCGGCACATCGTTGATCGGGTCATATACATTCAATGATTCCAGCCGAAGGATTTCGGCGATCGCTCGGTCGGATGGGCAGTTCCGGATCTGTGTATCAGCCTCCCCCTTGAAATCAAGGATATATCCATCTCCGAGGGTAACGTTCGCCCACTCTTTCAAGAACCGGGAGCGGCATTCATACCCACGCTCGACCGACGCTTTTGCCATATCCGACCCGAATGCTTTGATCCACGCCTTCCGACGCGCTGCACGTTCTGCATCTACGGTTGCTTTCTTCTGTTGAACGGCTTTTTGTTCAGCCTCTTCTTGTCGACGCTGTTCTACCAGAATCTCAGATTCAATCTTTTTCTGCCGTTCTTGCTCGGCATATAATGCAGCACGCTGTTCCTCTGCGGCATCAACCAGCGACTGTGCATCGTTGATGATTGTCTCCCATGCGAGGATCTGAGCAAACACCGGCGTCAGATCGATGGGTTCGACTAACTGACCGGTGATGATGAGTTCATCGATCTGATCGGAGACCATACTTTCGATACTTACAGTCTTCGTCTCCACCTCACATGAATATCTGTGCACTGACCCATCGGGATACATACCGGTGTCGATCTTCGGTCGGCCCACATCGTCCAGCACCGGTCTGTAAACATTATCAGAACCGAATAATAGTTTCCCGGTCTCATCCAATCTGATTGCCGGAGTTTGAAGAACACATTCGTCGGGAATGGTAACCCGCACCGGGATGTGTTCCACTCTCCCGCTCTTTGTGACCTGTTTTTCCGGATACTTTACACTGAGAACCGCACGCATGCGGTTGTCGATACTAAATTCATAGACTGTTTCCATACGTTAACTCACCTGACCGTTCAGATGTCGGCTCCCCGATACCATACCGGATCATCGCCAGATGATAGTCTTCTTGCGTTTCAAATGAATAACTTATTCGATCTCTTGGCCATATAGATGATAGCAGTTCGTCCATTCATACTGCCTACCTCAGATAGAAATAATAATTTGTATCAAAGTACGGTTCGTTAAGAACGACCTCGACCACCTCACGGGGTTCGTCGCTATACTCAACGTCAACACCATGTGGGAGCCAGACAACCTGGAATGAAATTCCATTCCCGATTTCTGACCAGTCCAACGTTTCTAACCGAAGGATTTCAGCGAGCGCGGCATCAGAAGGGCATGTCCGTTTCTGAGTTGTAATAACACCCTTGAAATCAAGGAAATAATCGACACCGAGCATCGCATGCCCCCACTCTTTCAGGAATCGCGATTTGCAATCGTATCCACGATTATTGGCAACTTTCAGCATATCGGAACCATACTTTTCGATCCATGCTTTCCGGCACGTATCTCGTCTGGTTTCGGTCTGACGTTTTTCTTCTGCTTTCCGATCCCTCTCAAGTCCCTCTCGATTTTGCTTAAGGGTTTCCTGCCGCTCCTGCTCCGTATACTTTGCTGCCCGCTCCTGTTCGGCAGCATCTACCAACGGCTGTGCATCATCAATGATCTTCTTCCACGCCGTCACCTGGGCAAAGACCGGAGATAAGTCAACCGGCTCGACAAACTGGTCGGTATTGATGGCATCCCCGATGTAGTCTTTAACCATGCTGTCAAGAGATACTGTTGACGTCTCCAGATGGCATGAGTATGGCGACACGCCCCCGTCATGACGTATCTGGGTATCAATTTCTACCTGACCCTGCTCATCCAGTTTGGGTTTGGATACATTGCCACCTATACTTACGCGGCTGGCATGGTCGACTTTGATGCCCGAGAACTGCAAGACACACTCGTCCGGGATGATGACCTGCACCAGGATATGGGCAAATCTCTCTGTCCCGTGGATTGGTTTTTTCGGATGCTTTACACTGAGAACCGCACGCATGCGGTCACTTACACCAAATTCGTAGGTTGCTTCCATACGTTAACTCACCTGACCGTTCAGATGTCGGCTCCCCGATACCACACCGGATCATCGCCATTTGATAGCCTTCTTGCGCTTCAATGAGATAACTTATTCGATCTCTTGGCCATACAAACGATAGTAGTTCGTCCATTCCGTGTTGCATGCCGGACAATGTATGGTTTCAAAGAGGTCGTCAATATTCCCATCCGTATCACCCACATTAACATCATGCGAACCGCATTTCGGGCACTTAAGTGCGCTGATACCACGGTCTCGATTTGACACTTCGAGCAGGTATTTTCCAAGCGGTTCCAGATCCTCACAATCCAGGTGTTCAAGTATAACCATCGCGTCCGCACCTTCGGATGTGGCGCAACTCTCTTCGAGATCGCATAGTGCCTCATCAGAGGTCACAATATAAAATTGTGTACTGTTATGTTCCCACTTCTGTACGATGCGGCCATACGTCCCATAATCGTCCTCGACGAGCGACGTCTTTCCATGAATAATTTTAACCAGTAACGGATACCTATGCATAGTTTCACCTGTTTAGATCAAACGCTTTACGTATCTCTCGATACGTCTCTTCTTCCGAGAGCGTGTCGGGCATGTTTTTGATTGTTTCATGAATCCGGATTTCACGTTCAGTTTCCGGTATGAGTTTGACAAAGTGATGACCGTATCCAATATGCATCTCCAGATCCGAGAAGTAATCAAACACTTCACCGCAGATATCGCATACATGTGATCCATCATCATTATCTGTACTGTTTTCGAGAGCAATCTCAAAGAGCAGGTCAGTATCAGTATCATACCGTTGACCGTCGTATTCATACTTCATAGGTTCACCTCATCCTCAGATGCAAAGTTAAATTTCACGTTGAGATCTCCGGGGGTTTGATTATCGGCAAGGTAATTCTGGAAACTGTCTGCGAAGTAGATGCTTTTGCAGTTTCGTTCACCGTGGTAAGTACCATGTTCATAGAACACCACCCCAAAATACATGGCTCCATCAATACACGGGTTTTGCTTGAGCATCTGATAGATAAGACTATCAACCTGCTCTTTAGTCAGAGGGACTTTGTAATAAGGGTTTAATACTCCCATATTTTCGGGTTTAACCCACTGTTTTGTCTTATAGGGGTAGCAAAACGTTACGCTTTCCAGAATGATTTTGTTGAGTATATTGGGTATGTCCATTCAAAACCTCCGTTTGGGCTAATCCCGCGTATAGTTTTCATTATACCCACACACCGGACAGACGACGCTCTCACAGGTATGGCCCTGGCCATAGAGCATTTTCTTTGCGTTGCATACCGGGCATTCCCCGTTACTCAACACCCAATCGTTTTTCCCCCGGAACTCTATACCGAGGATGCCCGACGTGAACGGTTCTGCACGGAAGTTAAGGGCACCGGCGGTCGCACCAACCACGGTTTCCGCATCGACAACCGGGTCATCTCCGGTGGCAAACGATGGCTGAAGGGTGAGGTTGAAATACACGGTCAGCGGTTTCGCCGCGTCCTCAAGTGTCTCCCCCGGTTGAATAAAGCCACGCTCTCGCCAGAGCGCCGTCATTTTCTGCTTGTAGTCATGATACCACTGGTAGTAGTAATCGTTCTCATACGGGTTGTTTAACCCATTGAAAAACCGTTCGTTGAGAAATTGGTAGTAGGCATACCAGTCGCATAGGTCAAATCTGGTAAGGTCGATCCCGGCACACGCTCTGCATGGATAATATTCTGTGGCGATATCTGGCTCACCCTGCGTAGAAGTTATTACCCCCGTTCCCAGGCAATGCTCACAGAATTTCATCGTTTCGGATAAGTTTTCGCTGACGTTAATTTGGTCTTTCATAGTCAATCACCGGTAATCATGTCAAATGGTTTTTGCGTTGAAGTACTTTTTGGGGATGTTGAGTTTCGCCGCAAGGTCTTCAATTCTATCCCGTTCACATCGGGCGTAGTGGTTAACATCGATGGAAGAAAGAAGAGTTGTTATCGAAGATGATCCACGGTTTGCTCGATAATAACACTCAAGCGCACGTCCAATCGTCTCAAGGTCATCCTCGGTCAGTGTTACGGGATATTCCGCCATACATCACCCCACACTTTCATTTCTGTCATCTGCATGCAGCCCCCATACCTCGGTATCGTCGTAGAAAATATTGCGGAGCCGGTGATAAGGGATATACGCGGTATGAGTGATTGCATCAACCTCGATATACTGTGCATCGAGCCGGGTAACCTGAACCCCGGAAACGATCGACCGGTCGCCGGGTGATCCCCGGTCAACATATTCCATCGTCACCTTACTAAAATCATACTTTGGGTCATGGAAGAGTTGTAGTAAGATCTCATGACTTTTTCGCATAAGTATTTCACCTTTCAGAATGATGGATACGTTTTCTTCACCGCGTTGTAGGCTTTCATGAAGATACTCGACTTTCCCCCTTCACACCCCTTCATGGCAACGAACTCGTCATACGATTCGCGGATATCCTCGAAGATATCCGTTGCAAGTTCGTGAAGGTTATCTCCATACGTGTACGCCGCTTTTATAATGCATACGGTATCGGGATCATGCTCGCCTTTCCACAACGCCGCATCCTGCGTCAGTCGCCACGAATCCTGTAAAATTTGATATGCCTGTTCGACTTCCAGATCGTCGAGGAGCGGGTCGACGAAATGGGCATTAAATTCACCGGTCATGAAAAAGTCGTCGAACGAATGACAATCCGTAATAAGTTCTTCAAGTTCATCGATGTGGTCATCAAAAAATGTAAGAACGTTTTTGGTTATGTTATCTTCATAACCTAAATTTTCATCATACATCATCATGCATCACCGTTAATTTTCACAGATAAGACATAGAGCATATTCATACAATTCTTCTTCATCCGTCGGGGCGTCCGGATACCAATCAGGGTGTTTCCGAATAGTATCCAACTCTTCCGCGATGGCCTCGGCTTCCCGAGCGGCATGGTCTTCCTCGTCCAGGATCGGCCACCCTGCGAGCGATTTATGGATGGCATCGCCAATCCTAAGACGCGCATCATCGTACTCATGGATCAGGATAACTTCTACCCACCCGCATGCCCAATGCGATGCCCGGTGAACAATAACCGTTTCTGATTCCCCACCAAGCATTCTGAGCGCCGCACAAAAATTTGATTGATCGATGAGATTACTGTCCCGGTTTCTGCCCAATAGAATAAAATGTTCGGAAAACTCCGTCCCGATATACGAGTCCGGATGTGTCCAGCGTTTGAGATGTGTGGGAATATAGATATCTGTCTGAATGGGTTTTGTGGCATGGTCTTCATCGTGCAATGGTATCACCCTCTAATATTCCGTTTTCAACAGCGCAATGAGTTCCAGGGTCTCACCATCGAGCGACCCGTGCATCACATAGAACTCAAACGTCCCAACCGGGAAATCGACCAGATCATACTTCTGCCGGTACCGTACCGGTTCGTTGGTGTCTTCCCGCATGGTTAGCACCGCCGAGTCATCATCCTTTATCACAATCCGCCAGATCTGAAATGGTATGTTCCGAAACTTCATTCTGACAACGACGCCGATATCGCTGATCAGCCAGTAGGCATTGAGCGTATCGGCAAAATCTTTGATCCCATCCGTGTATACCAGTTTGGTGAACCCCTCCCGGTAGTAGTTCAGTGTTCCGGTGTGCCGAGATAGATACCTATTCAATTCATCAACGGTTTTAATCTCATTTTTTATATCGTCTGTCATGCGAATCGTTCTCCATAGACTATGCCATTCTCAACATAGAGGTTATACTCGCCATACCAGTCTGCCGTCGCCGACATATCGTGCCATGCTGGTTCATGCCAGTCGCCATCGTAGAATCCCGCACCGTGGTGGTTCCGGGATAACCAGAAGTCATGCCCCGC
>JBAZDQ010000077.1:0-6190 GCA_041654355.1 Bacteroidales bacterium | reverse complement strand
GGTCGCCATGCTGGAATGGCTGCATGAGCAGCAAGCTAAACCACGTAAAGAATTATTCAACCCAAAGGAGGTGCTTTATGATCAAAACAGATCCCACAATGTTGGTCTATGACGCCACGGAAATGCCATGGACAATAGGCTATGGTGGAAAACCAGAAGATGATTATGCCGTGATAACAAGTCCGCACAAAGAACGAGCTATATGTAACCTGGAACCAAGAGATTTTAAGCTCGAAAACGCACGCCTGATCTGCGCCGCGCCGCCGCTTCTCAAGGTCGCCCAAAAGCTGCTGTTGTGGATGGAGGAGTGCATGCCGGCGTGCGATTTTAATCAGGACGACATAGACCTGTACCACGAGCTTCGACAGACGATCAGAACAGCGGGCGGGTTTTCATCTGAGACGCACTGGTGGCAAGGGCCGTGCATATGCGACGCATGTGGCCACGCATGGCAGGGAGTCGTGGAAATACCCGTTGAGGCTACCGGTCCGCGGGTGCCGCTCGAATGTAGCGAATGTCACCAGATGAGAGGGGGCCCGGCATGAAGTTAAAAATACGACTTATCTGGCGAAAAGCACTAACAGATTTCAATGGTGTTGTGGCTGAATACGTCTACAAAACAGATGATATTGTCTTGCCCGAGGATGCTCAGGCATTTCAGTTTCCAGATACAGAGAAGTACGGATGGATGCCGGAGCTGGTAGGCGGTGAATGGATTAAGGAGGATGAAGAATGAAGGCATTAGCATATCGCTTCGGCGGCGAAACATAAACAATCTATGGGTTTAGGAGGATTAAACATGAAAGAAAAACGTTGGCTTGGAACGCAGAAATATGAGCTTCACTGCTTTTATTGTGGTGGGTTTCATATAACTGGGAATTGTCCGCAAATTGTGAAAGCGATGAAGGGATGGAAATATGACCGGTCTTGCCCAGAAACCGGCCATATAAAAATTGTTCCAAATGGAGATGAATACCCGACTGTACTTGCGTTTAATGGATATCACTACCGTGTAGTCGGATTATGGGGAGTGCCAGGGAAACTGCTTTGGCTCGAACTACAGAGATTCTACGGGGATACTATCGTGGCCGCAACTTTTTGCCCAGACGAACTAATGGAGATGGATTTGGGTATGAGCGATGATGAGCAGTTAAGCGCCTGGCTTGGTGGCCTTCCATTTCTCTCGGTTAGTCCACCGGAATTTAACGGCTCCGAAGCGGAAGTTGATGTCAAAACCACTACCGGTGAGTCGTTATAATAAGGGTTGCACAAGGGGAGGGAAACCAATGAAGGCCGTTAAACTAGCATGGGAACTCAAGCGCTATAAGCACTTCCGAGTTTGGGAGCTGCTGCACATAGATACCGAGACATTTCTCCGCGCCCCGCAGCACTACGTAATCCGTGCGGTGATCGAGGCCGCGCGGTATGAGAGGATGAGGAAGGCATGAGTAGCTTCTATTGTGAGCATTGCGGAGCGCTCTGCTCCGACACTCCGCGCGGTTACGTTACCGGCTGTGAGCATTACCCGGTTGATGTTGAGCAATGCCCGATATGCGGCACGGAATTGACACGTACCGGCTGCTGCCCGAGAGGGCACGGCTGCGATATGAGGGAGTGAAGAGTATGGTATGTGTAATTAGCGAAAAGGACGTCATAGTTAGAAAGCCTCATCAGTGTTTTGGCTGTCTGCAATCCATCCAAAAGGGGGATCCTGCCAATAGGCAGGTATGCACGGACAGTGGAGAAATCTACTCGCTTTACATGCACACATACTGCGACAGCGTTATGTACGAGATGTTATCTATCTATGGCATGGACAACGAAGAACTACTCATCGAAGGATGCGTGACCGAGTATTTACGAGAGATTGAGTTTGACGGTTCGCCATTAGAGTATGTTTTAAGGGAGTGCTAACAATGGACATTAAGAACCCTTGGGGAGATCAAGAAGTGATGGTGATTGCCGCATTTCGCTACTGCCTTGGCCGCCAGACCTACATTGTTTCCGATTGCTGCGATTGGCTGATTGAGCAGTGGCCACGCTTCGGAGAGCGCACGAGGGAGTTGATTCAAAAGGAGTTGGAAGCGGCGTTTAGGGACGATAACGAGGCGCGGAAACGCAAACGGGAATACCGACCCCTTGGCCACGATTGTGACCGGGTGCAGTGGGAACGGGTGAGAAAGTTGTGGAGTGCTAAAGATGAGAAGTTTTTGCTCTAATCCCAAGTGTGATTTTTATAAACATAAATGTGAAGACCACATTGATTACATTAACGTTCGATTGGAGGATCGGGATGGGATTCAGAGGGTGGACCGACACATGTATGTGAATAGGGACGGCTATCATATTTTTCTCTGCGCGATTTGCCGTTCGTCGGTTATGCAGGTAGTGGGTGAGACTTCATAATGCTGTGGCTGAGTTCACACACTGATTGATGAGATGATTGCGGAGTTAGGGGGAGCGAAGGAATAATGGAAAGCCAAGACCGTAGGTTGTTATATCACGTGGTATTTCGTGAGATTTCCAAACTGCCGCACCCCGAAACATGGAAGCAGGATAATCACATTATCCGAGTTCTTAACCCAAACTACACACTGCACCATTTCGTCGCGGGGAGTGAAACTGATATAGCCGAGGATATACCTATCCACACTCTATGCTTTACCCGGATGTATATCAAAAGTCCAGAAGGGCCTTTCTGGCTTGTGAGTTCTACTGATTTCCCGAGAATGGCATATTTATATTCATAGGAGTGCTGATAATGGAGAATAACAAAGTTTTGATAGCCCCCCCCCCAACATACCGCCCTCTCTACGATGCCGTCAATCGCCTCATGGCTACAGTCGGTGCGTATGGCGAGGTAACGGCGAGACATCCCGATGTTACGGCCGTCATGGATGCTCTGCATGAGATAGATGAGGGAGAGTACATCGAACCCCCAAGCCCTTGGGGAGCCGATGAGACAATGGTAATCGCGGCGTTTCGCTATTCGTTGGGCCGGATGACTTACATCGTCCAGGATTGCTGTAACTGGCTAATTGAGCAGTGGCCGAACTTCAGCCAGCGCACGAAGGAGTTGATTAGGAAGGAACTAGAGCAAGCATTCATCCGGGACGATGAGGCTCGGGAACCCAGGGACACATATTTGCCCCTCGGCCATGACCGCGCCCGGTCGCAGTGGGAGCGGGTAAGGAAGTTATGGGAGGAGAGCAAATGATCGGGATAGACAGGCTTATGGTATGCCTTAACGATAGGGCTATCGTGAGAATCGGAAGAAGTAGCAGACATTCCGGGATCATTAAGGCCATAACGGAAAGGGGAATAGTCGTTAGGACTGCCGACAGCACGCAGTTTGTAAAATGGGAAAACGTTATTGAGATTGAGAATAAAGAAGAAGTAGAGGTTCGCCATCAAGAGAAGCTGAAGGCAGCTAGAGCAGAATGGATAAGAAAGGAACAAAACAAAAACACAAAATACGCCAGCAACCAGGCTGAGTTCGACGTGATGATTGATGAGATGATTGCGAAGTTAGGGAGGTTTTAACTGCTTATGAAAATCCAACAAAATCAAAAGAAATCAGTTAAAATCACTTGCTTTTTAACTAGAAATGTAGTATATTTAAGGGGTGAAATATGAAAGTCATAAAGGTAACAAAAGAGTATTTCGAGACAGAGGACGAGAAGGTTTATTTCTTCGAGCCTTTGGAAAAAGAAATATTAGTTGATGATTTGCAGAAGATTGTAGATGCAAACGAAAAATTAGTTAAGGAGTTGAAAGGTGCTGACAGATAAACAGATAGAAGATATAGCGTTGAAATATACTCGGGTGTGTGGTGGATATGAAGCATACGAAGATGCCATTCCAGATAGAGATGTGATTGATTTTGCAAGAGCCATAGAAAAAGCTGTCTTGTTTGATGAGTTGCAAACGTGGACGACATCAAGATGGTTTGCATTACAAATAACGAAAGATGAGCGGTGCGATAAATGTGGGCGGATGTTCTGGCATCATATTAAAACAAAAATGAATCTGGAAGTATAAACCATGGATTTTATATTCAGAATACAGAATCATTATTTCGAAAAAGGAACTCCGTGGGTTGAATTGGATAAAATCAAACAACGGAGTTGGTTTCTGTCGGTTGATATAGAAGATGATGAAGTGCTTCCTTGCTACGATACAGAGTACGAATTAAGAATTAGCCAGGGCATAGCTTTTAAGTCAGTAAAAATATTAACGGGTAAAACGCAAGAGACTTATCCGTATTGGGAAGTCTTTCTTGATATGAGCTATTCTAATAGTACCGAGTTAAGAGACGTTACATTTAAGGATCTTCCGGGTGAAAGCGGAATTTACATGCTTAATATCTGGTTTGATTATGATGGTGAGGATATAAATTTTGGAGATGACTTCAAAAAATTATGTGAATACCGCCATAAATGGGATGATGGGTGGATTTGCTCAAAATGTGGTGTTCGGAGGGCAGACTGGATTGAATCTGATATAAAAACTACAACGCGAGAGGAGTCATATTGATGGAAATAGGACGACTAGAAAAGACAGCTACTCTTTTCAACATATGTTTCGAGATCGGCGCTCATGTCGTTTACTATCCATCACGTTATGAAGACGACACCATAATTCACAGGAACGGTAAGCGAAGTTACACAAAAACAAAGGCATTTGTAAAAGAAAATACTGTTGTTGTTTTTATTGAAGGAATTGGGAATTGCGATGTAAGGAATGTTGTTAGCGGCGCTACCTGCTCGCTTGATAGAGTCGGTTTTGATAAATCATTTAATCATAGGTGGTAAATATGAGATTTGAAGATTATTGGGAAAATTACGGAGAATTGCACGCATCTATGTGTGGTGGAGATATAAAACAATTTGCTAAAGAAATATGGATGAGTGCAAAAGGAAACACAGAAGAGTTGAAAGAAGCTGCTATTGCCTTGGTTCAAAGATTAGAATTAGACAAAGATGTAAAAAAGAATAATTGGTGGCTTAACGAAAGAGCAAAAATTATGGAATTAATAGACGATAATGAGGAAGCATGAGAACTAAAACATTAAATCAAATAGCACAAGAAGCCGCTAAATATGCAGTTGAGACACTAGACATCGAACGTGCGTTAGTTGTTAAACAGGCAAGAGATGAAGAAAGGGCTTCGGTAGAAATGCGAACAGGTATAGGCGACAATATTGCAAATATATGTAGGGAGTCTGCTCTTCTTATTGCTGCTGATTTGATTAGATTAGATTCTCATTTGATTACTAATATAGAATCAAAATTGTATGCATATCTTGAAAATCTTCCTTCGTATTCCAGCTTATACACAAACAGGTTGGACGCTGAATTAGCAGAAGATCAGAGGATCATAAAGAAAATAAATGAAAATCTATAAAATCACCGAAGCCTCTGAATACTTGGGAGTGTCAATCAACACGCTCAAGACGCTTGCCAACAACGGAAAGGTAAAATCTTTCAAGACTTCTGGAGAGCATAGGCGTTTCCGCCAGGATAATTTAGACGCTTATATGGGAGTTGAGAAAGAGAAGCAAGAAAAGTTGACTGTGATTTATGCCAGATGTTCAACCGCAAAGCAGAAAGAGAATCTTGAATGGCAAAAAGAAAGATTAAGAAAACATGCAGAAGCCAAAGACTACAAGTATATGATGATTGATGAGATTGCCAGCGGAATAAACGAGAAACGAAACGGCATACACAAGTTAATCAAGATGTGTTTTGAGGGTAAAGTTGAACGGGTATTGATTGAATATAAAGACAGGCTTGCCAGATTTGGTTATGAATATCTTGACGCTATTTTCAAGAATTTAGAAATCACGGTTGAAGTTGTTGAGACGAAAGAAAAGAAATATGAAGAAGAATTAGCAGAGGATATTATGAAGATTTTGACCTGCTATTCAGCCAGATATTACGGTGCGAGAGGCGGTAGAAAGAAGAAAAACAAGGCAGAAAATGAGCCTGTCGATTCTAATGCAATTTAAAAAGGAGGGTGAAGGGGTGAAAGAATATGAATGCAAATCTTGTGGCTATGTGTTCGCCTTGGATAGATGGATTTGCTCCCGTTGTGGAGTGGGGATAGGGTTTGTTGTCGTTTATAAGTAAGGAGTGTGTAGGGATGATTGAAGAGAGAGCAAGGGAATACGCAGATTTCATCTGTGAGC
>JBAZDQ010000076.1:0-6288 GCA_041654355.1 Bacteroidales bacterium | reverse complement strand
GACATATGACATGGACGCCATGATCCAGGACGAGGTATCTACGGATTATGATATTAGCGTGCGGTTCGTCAGGCCCTGTTCTCTGAGTTATGGCATTTCCGGATACCTCAAAAAGATCCTGTCCAAGGAGTACAACCTACAATGCGGGGTTATGCTGTTCGATCATCACACTGATTATGGGCTAGGGGCTTATATTGTTATCACGGCTGATGCCGATTATGGGCTAGACATCTACATCTGCAAAACAATGTCTCGAGATTACAGCCTGTCCGCCCGGATGTTAGCCTATCGCACCAAAGACTACTACCTGAATGCATATATGCAACGGGAACGGCCACGGAGCTACGGCTTGTCGGCAATTTTTGAGGCTGCATGAGACGAGTGGTTCTAACGCATCTACCGGGCCTGAACTACTTTATCGGCACGTTCGACCTGACCAATTATCAGGATTGGTGGAAGTCCGCGCCACTGCCTGGAGCCATCCAGACTATCGAGCATGCCCTTTGGGTCGGCGGGCCAATGCATCTCTGTCTGGCCAAGATGGTGGACGGTACATGGTCCATATATCTGTCGTTCGACTATGGAGTCAACTGGCAGCTGGTGAAAAACTCTGCTGTCGAGATAATGGACATCGAGCTGGTAACGTTCACCTGGGTTCTGTACTCGGATGCCAACGGCGACTGGTGGGAGAGTACCAACAGCGGCCTGACATGGACTAAAGTCTGCACCGCCGGGCCGGTGGGAAAGGCGTTCTTCGTGCTGCACAAGGGAGAGAATGTTATCGTTTTCAATCACGACGGGCGATACATCAAAAAGTCTACCGACATTGTCAGAACGTGGACGACCGTTTGCGATCTCAACACCGTTGCCATTGTTGCTGATGATTATCATGAAGCCCTGTATTACACCGGGTTGAGGGTTCCTGCTATCAATGGTGCGAACGGTGTTATCTACGCATCGAATGGCCCGTATCTGGCCTGGAGCCTGGACAACGGCAACGAGTTCACCACATGCCACTCCTGGGACAACTTTTGGGATTCGCAAGAGCAGTATGCGCTCGATTACGAGACGAACACCATCCATTCTAGCTTTCCGCCCACCGAAATAGTAGAGTACAACCGGGACAACTTCCTGATATCAGATATAGTAATATCCAGCATCGACGGTCCACTCGGTGGCGATGTTGCCTTTGTGATGCTCTGCAAAGATGTAAACAGGAGATATCTCGGGACCGCAGATAAGCGGATTGTCGTCAACGACATCGCATTCACGACGCAGGGTGGACCGACGTCATACCCGACGACGAAGCTGTTCTCTCTGCCCATGTACTCACCGGGCACAGACGACGACTTTCTACTCTATGATGAGATTGGAAGCATAAGCGACCTGAATCTGACTTACATCAGCAAGAAAAATGAGATGGTAACGTTATACTCTCACGCCGATTGGGTTAGCTACTGCAAATCAATCATCGTCCGGTACAATCGTTATGAGCCTCTGATGAACCGCGTCTTCAAGACGTGGTCGGGGCAAGTTCTTTATGGGCCATCGGCGGGCGAAGAATACTCCAATTTCTGGTTTAAGTACGTTTACCAGCAGGCGGAAAGCCTCGGCATGCTCGAGCTGTCGAGCTATCAGCTATTAACTCCAGGGGGTACAAGTTGGGACAAGCTCCTGTTCTCGGCTATGAGTTCTGTCGATGATCAGGGGAACCCGGTCATCAGCCTGCGGTATTCGACTGATGGTGGCCTGACATACCATGATATCGATTTGAGCCAAATCACGGTCTACAGCGGGAACGTGGATGAAGAACCGGACACGGGGGGAGGAGCATTTACTTATCTCGATTACTCCAACGTGGTCTGGATAAGCGGATACTGCAACAACCACGGCCATTGGGATTACGAGGACGGCCACAAGATCCAGATGCTCAGTTATGATATGGATGTGATCATCACCAACGATCGCCCAAAATCATATACGCTGGACACCAGGATTCTTAATGATCGTCAGCAGACTTACACGCTGGACGGCATAATCAACAATGTCCGGTCTTACAGCTATTATCTGAATGCTTATGCTCAAACCGTAAGATCCAGACAGTACCGGCTGGACGCGGAGGTCCAAAAGATCGAGTCAGAAGATTATGAAATCGGAGCAACCCTTTGTGCGACGTTTGATGTCACTTACGATATCGATGCTCGCCTGAGCACATTGCAGAGGCTCCAGTTCTATCTTTATGCTGCTATTCAGGGGCCGAAGTCGATGGGCTACACTCTGGATGCTCTGATCACCGATTCGCAGGCCGACGAGATGTTGGTATCATTCGAACGCAGAATTCCGCAGCTCTGGAACCTGATCACCAAACCCATACCAAGACAGGGCGGAGTCTACGATTCCAGGATAGATCCGGAGACTGATTAGGATGCTCAGCGAAACGCAACGAGACCGAATCCTGGAAGGGCTCGACCCGGTCACCACCCTGACGATCAACCCAATTGCGACCAGCAACTTGGTCAATTGGGTTCCTTCTCCTCCGGACGTCATTTTTGAGGTAGCCAGCCAGGGCGTCAGACAATCGGGATTCATGGACCTGATGTGGGACAAGTTCGATGGTATAACTTGGACCGAGCTGAGGGGTCACATTTCCCGAGCCACAATCAAGCTGACGATCGAGCATATGGATGCCAAGACGCTGGAGGAGGTGACTTACAGCATCTATAACCAGATCTGGTTGACTGAAGCCGGCTTGGAACGAGACAAATACGATGATGGCGACGAAATACTGTTTCGGGGTTGTGATCCCCCGAAGTTCATGCCACCGTATACGGAAGACCCAACGTGGCCTTTTAGGTCTGTGATCGAATATTATGTGGACTATTTTGATACGGTCACCATCGAAGTGCCGCCGATCGATGAAATTGGATTGACGATCGGGGATGGGATTGAACAGGTCATAACGTGGCCTGAGAAGTTCTACACACTAGACGCGATTTTTACAATTGTTGAGGACTGAAAATGAGATTAATCGATATGAAGAGGTCTGGTAAACTCAGCGATGACTATTACAAAAAGATTAGGTCGTTGGGTCACCCGGCTGAACTGAACGTACCGGAGGCTGAGCTTCGAAAGATGCTCGGTGTCGAAGATCTGACTGGAGGCGAAATAGATGGTTAGAATAGGAGAAACAAACCGGCTGATCCAGGTAGTGATCGAGCTATTCCCAGTAGGACCAAAGGCCATAACAGCGGGCATGGGTATCCTGGGGCTGGTGGGAGAGTCCACCCGAGGACCGTGCAATGAATCTGTCTGGCTGGGATCTTATGTAGGCGCCCGCAAGATTTTCCATAGCGGCGACCTCAAGGAAGCCTGCGAACTGGGATTCCAGAACGGTGTACCAGCCATTTGCGCTATTGGCGTGAAGGGCACCGGCAACGCCAAGGCTTCTGTCACCCTTACCGACGGCCTGTCAGAACCATCAACTGTCGGAGCATTCTATGCCAAGTACGAAGGCATATGGGGGAACGCTCTGACTGCCAAGCTCAGCCGGTCCAGCCACAAAATGAACCTGGTCGTTACCGACATGGCGGGCGACGGGACTGCCGGACCCTATTATCTTGAGCAGCACGGACTTCTGAACTATGCTTCTAACTGGGTGAAGGTCAACGGCACAGAGCTTGATATCGTCTATGCAGTCGAAGATCTCATAGCCGGATCGGTGTACCTGGACATAACCAACGGATCTCTGACGTTCTTCGCGTCTGAGGCTCCCGATACCACCGACCAGATATCGTGCTCCCTGAAGTACACCGCCCTGAGGCTTGTGGTCACTGACAACGAGACCACCGAGACTTACGACCACATTCGAGACCTGATCGACCTCGAAGCCCGGCTTACCAACCAGTCTTACCTGATCGATTTCGTGCCTGAAGAGTACGAGACCCATTTCCCGAGCGTGGGCACTGGAACCGCTACTCACGCTCTGACCGGTGGCAGTGATGGCGCGGCTATCACCGTGGACGACTGGAATACCGCCATGTACGCCCTGTTTGGTGAGGTCAGCAGACGGGCAGGAGGAGCTACCTGTTATGCGTTCACCTCCTGCGAGGTCGAGACCGGGACCGGCGACCTCATCCCAGAGATAGACGGGTTCGCCACCTACATTGAGAACAAGTTCAAGCCCGGCATATGTTATGTCGGCCTGCCCGAGAACACCGACAAAGACGATGCTCTCGATATCGCTTCGAACTACAACAGCAGGAACCTCGCTATCGTAGTTAACCCCTGGGACACCAGCTCCCCCCGGCAGAACGGTGCCGTGGCTCTGGCAGCCCGCAGAGCAGCGGCTTCGATGGGCGAATCGTGCGCTAAAGACGAGTACGCGCTGAAGGGCCTGAACGATCTGCTCAACGAGTTCGAAGATGAAGACGTAGATGTCCTCGACGAGGGCAGGTTGAACGTTCTGACCAAGAAAGTCGGAATTCTGCCATACCTGGACAGGGGCACCGCCTCAGATGAACAGTTCTGGCGATCGGTGGACAATGTTACCGTCAACTGGGTCGAGGTCTGCGCTAAGATCATTGCAGACAGCTACAAGCACTGGAAGAACACTCCCCAGAACCGGCAGGCCCTGCGAGCTTCGGTCGCGGCAGTTCTCGATGAACTCAAGAGACGCCAGATTCTGAGAGTCTACACATTGGAAGTTCTGAGCGACCTGGAGAATGGCGGAGTCAACCGCAACAAGGTCTGGATCAACATCGGCATGGAGCCCATCGGCCATATGGAACAGTTCTGGTATGAGATCGGTGTTGGCGTGATCCTGGGTGCTGAGGAGTGATTTTGAATGGCTACAATGACATCTTACACATCTGCCGCTGGCAGGAAGCTTACTGCGGTCGATCCGTCTGAGATCGTAATTCTCGTGGACGGCCTGGAGATCCCCTGCAAGAGCGTCCAGCCGAAGAGGAGCATCAAGCTCACTCCCGAGCTGGCCACCGGATCGCATCTACCGCGCGGCCTGACAGTAGGCGATATCGGTTATGAGATATCGTTTACTGTGGGAACGTTCGTTAACGATCCGGCAGGAGAACGCAATGCCACTATGTGGAACAACCTGCTGACGGAGCACCTTGAGTATCCCGAGGATGAAGGCATTCCCAAGTATTTCACCATCCGGATCACCGACAGGAGAACAGGCGTGCAGATCCAGGCATTCGAGTATTGCAGGCTCCAGGAGGATGGCTGGAATATCGGGCAGCCCGGTACCACCACCGAGATGCAATACAACTGTCTGGCTCTGAGACGTATTCTTGGAGAGACCCAGGAGCTCGAGGATAACTCCGTTGGGTTCAGCATCTATCCGACTGAGGACGCGGGAGAGTAAGGAGGCGATTTGATTGGCGGAATCAATACGATATACCCAAACCGTGCAGGTCACAGACGGGCCGTCACTATCAAAGACTGCTCTGCTGAGTAGCGAGGCTTACGATGTGATCAGCGCGTGCATCGAGAAGACCACCGGACCGACTACAATCAACATCCAGCCAGGCGGTGAGGGGGACGTGGTGTTACTGTTCATCACGTCCGACCTCTACGAAGACCTGACTTATACCGTGGACGAAGAGATCGCTGAGATCGATCTCGATATGCCCCAGCTCTTCTTGGGCGGCCAGATAGCTCTCCTCGGGGCAACCTGCAACGCTCTGAAGTTCACGAATGCCAGTGTCGATACGGACGCAAACGTGAAGATAATCGTAGCAAGATCTGCAGAGTAAACACTCTGCATTTCTATTTTTTTGGAGATAATTATGAAGTTAATAGACCGAATCAAGCAAGGCGACAAAGCCGTCCAGACGATCACCGTCCGGGGGGACGATGTTGAGATCCATCCGTTATCAGACGAAGCATTTGCCAGAGCCGTTATGAAGTCTGGAGTCAACACCCCGTTCCAGCAACTGAAGAACGCTTCTGCCGATCTCTTGAGCACCGCCAACCTCCTGCGCCTATCAATCGCGGTTTGCGAAGAGGGGATAGTCGGGTTCGAACCTGCCTTCAAGGAGGGTTTGAAAGGCGGCATATCGGCTGAGATCGCGGCTAAAATAATAGAAATCACATTCGGCGAAGGCGAAAACGTCCAGGATTTTTCGACTGCCCAGAAGGGCAACAACTAGCTATTCAACTGCTGGCTGGATACAAGTTAGGCAACGGCACAGTGCTTAGCCTGACACCACTTCAGCAACAGTTTGTGACATTAACCGAGCTCTGGCAGATCAAACGAGATATTCAACT
>JBAZDQ010000075.1:0-6382 GCA_041654355.1 Bacteroidales bacterium | reverse complement strand
TTGAACGAAAAACAACAATTTGAAGGTGTTAACCATGATAACGGTAAAAGAGATTCGGGAAATTCTGGTCGATAACAGTGTTACCGACACAAAAAACCTTGCGAAACTTACTGACGATGAGATCCTTGAAAAGTATCGGTCGAACTGTAAGGATGATGGCGAGGTGATGATTGACGGTGTCATTTATCTCCCGCGTGGCGGAAGTTTTGAGAACTACTGGCGTCGTGTCGATGATGGGACGGACGATGATTGTCGAGAATGGGTGCTCGACCTACCCGGTCATGAGAATGACGGTGCGAGACTTATAATATATCCGCTCCGCTTTGTACCGGATGAGTATATTGTAGAAATAAAATGTAAGGACGAATCGGATAATAATTTATTTTATGGGTTCTCCGAAGCGATGGAAGATATCGTAGATTCCATGAACAAGTTCGTCAATATCTGGTGATGTGCTATGGTAACGAAACTCGATGCGGTAATAATGCATGCGGTAGCCGAGAAGATGATCCAGACCGGCTACTATAAAACGTTCACAAAACACATTTCTGATTTTCTTGAACTCGAAGCCGCTGTAGATCTTTTGAGTGCTCAAATTTACCCAAACACGAAAGAAATTACCGAAGCGACCGGAGCGTTCCGTGCAGCGTGGAAATACCTGAAACGTGATTTCCGGCCGGATGATCCCGATGTAACCGTGGTATGCGTCGGCGATGGACGAACGCCGCGTGTCGGTGCACTATGTGCGTTCCGGACACGGTGGAACTGTATTAGCATCGATCCGATTATGAAAAAGACGACCTGGACGGTACCGACGGGGGGCACTACGATCAAGCGACTGATCTGCATCCCCGATGTCGTCGAAAATGTTACAATCGACGTAGAAAAACTGCTTATCATGGCCATTCATTCCCATGCACCGTTGGATAAAGTGCTGACCAACCTGACCGGAGAGACGCGGGCGATGGTCGCTATCCCCTGTTGCATACCGATCCCACCGGAGATCCCGAACCCCGATATCGAATATATCGATACCGGCATCTGGTCGCCAAAAAACACCGTGAAAATCTGGAGGCATATATAATGACAATAGAAGAATTACGCGAACATCTTCAGAGACAAATTACTGATCTTGAAACCCTTCAACCGCACCTTAAAGATAAGATGGATAAATTTAAATCTACAAGGCATTTGTATAGAAGTCGTGACAAGGATTATTTTGAACGTGAATATCTGTCGATGACCTCTACATATGCTTCAAGGTATGGCGCAATTCAAGCATATAAAGAGATCCTCGAACAGATATCCGGCGAACCGTCGAACCCAAGTCCCGAGCAGGAGTGGGTGAAGATCGGCGTGGTCGGCGTCGATAGCGGTCAGTTGCTTATCTGTGACCCGGTATACATCGATGCACAGTGGACGGATAATGACAACCCGAAATTTATCTCCACGTTGATCTATCCGAACGGAACCCGAAAAAATATTAAAATGGGTTCGCCCGAATGGTGGAGCAACATCGATGCCATCAATCAAGGTATTATCAAGGTAGAGACCCGGCAGTGTGAACCCAACGGTAGGTTTAGCTATGGGGCATGCTGCAAAGCATCGTCGCTGGAGCAGATGTCCGGGCAACTGTACTATACAAAAGGTCATGAAGGAATCGGCGTTGCATTCAGTTCGGGGTTTGGCGACGGTTTGTATAATGTATATGCCCGGTTTGAAGATTATGGAGAATGCGGCGGGAAACGAATCGCGGAAGTACGGATCGTCTGCATTACTAACGAGGCGCGGGAGACGTGGCTTTCATTGATGCACGGCAGCGAAACCGAAGAGCATAACTAACGGTTATTTAAACGTAATGATTGCATGACGCGATACATCTCGGCCTATTTCACCCTCAACCCTGACATCCGTTCTACCATCAAAATTATCATTGAACAGTTTAAGGGTCGGTATTGGACGCTTGATGATTTATCCGACGCTGACATACACCTTCCAAAGAACTGCGTCAAGAAACTTCTTGAAATCGACATCATCCGACGAAAACGGTATGACAAACGTGAGATTGCAACCGGGGTTCTTCGGAAAAATGTGCGTTCAAAACCTTTATATCGGGTCAGTAACGGCTGTAAAGATTGGTTGTGGGGGAAAGATGATACGCAATAATTAACAATTATAAAAGCGATATGTGAACACACCATAATATCAAGAAAGAGGTAAACTAGTATGATGAAGACGTCACACATTCGGAATTATGCTCATGGACTGGCGCTAGAGGCTATGCGTAATCTCGACCAGGATGGGCTGACCCGGTACGATGCAGAGAACGATCAGATCGTCCGGGAAACGTATTTTGGCAACGTACTCAGCATTTATCCGAGCGGGAAATACTATACGCCGTTCGCCCGATCAAACGTTGAACCATGTCCAAAATGTCATGGTGAAGGAACGATCAAAAACATTGGATACGATGCGGCAACGTATGAAGCGACAGCGGCGCTTGAACAGAAGTATCTTCGGGACATGCGGCGGCGGGGAAAACACTATAAAATAATGCCGAAACAGTGGCAGCGGGAGATCGATCAAATCCGGCAGGTGATTCGACTGACCGAACCCCACATTGAATGCCCGTGCTGTTATGGCATGGGAAGCCGCGAAGCATACGAGGATCAGGTGTTTGACACGCACTTTACGGAGTGCCTCGCGGAGCGTAACATCTATGTTGCCGGTTCCGAGGGTGATGGGTGTGATATGATTGTTGGGAAAGTGATCGAGCGGGAGGATTTGAAAACGGCGGTGATCGGGCACTGCCATTCTTTCCCGGATAAGCCGTTTTATCCCTCCGACATCGGATTTGAACTCGGCATCGATCTCAAACTGATGGTGGAGATATTCACCGAACTTATGCAAGAAGGAAAGATAACAACTAACGTGGAGAGATAGAGTGTCGCAACTATCCGTTACTGATAAAGATATACAGTATGCCCGAAATAGTCTGGTTGATCATATCTTGCACAAACGACATGCAGATGAGTTTGATAGTATTTTTGCGGAAGCAGATGAGATTCTAAGCAAGTATACCTCTGACGAAATTCGAGATGCCGTACATCTGGTAGAACAGAATAACCTGTATCGCATTATTGGCTCTCCAGCACACCGCAACGGTTCACGAAAGGAGCCGTTCATCAGTTTCATTGATTTTCTTACCGGGGATGCGATGAAACGCTGTCCGGAGTGTGGCAACACCGAGCACATTTATGGTATGCCCATCAAATTTAATGGTGAGATATCCACACCTTGTGAGTTTCATTGCAACAAATGCAACACAACGTGGCATATCACCATTGATAACTAATTTAAATAATAAATAATGGTGTGATTATGGAAGAAGATGCAGTAATTATGGAAGATGTAGATGCAGATGTGGTATCTAACATGGTTAACCTTATCTCAGACGCTAAATCCATCGTCAACGTGATCGCCGAAGAGGAAACCAATCCGGGTATCATCGGTTCAGTAATCGATGAGACCCGATATGTTGAGATCGACGGTCTCATCGGTGATCTCGATGAGGATGCCGATGATGACAATGATAAAGAGGATGAGCGAAAAATACAGGTCGTCGAAGGCGAGCGGCTGACGATTGAGGGGATTGCTTCAATCGTTGCGGCACTCAAAGAGTGTGAGCAATACATTGATCCCCGTCCCTATAAACTCTTGATTCCCAAGTGGTTCGGTTACGAGGAAGTATGGGCGTTCAAAGCGAACGTGCCCATTAAAAATCTTCGTGGGGTGGATATCGATGATGAAGATAACCCGGCGAATGCGTATAACTGTTCACCGTTTATTGCGGTTGAAGCATATTCTAACTACATCGATATAAATGTCAACAACCAGTGGTTCGGCACAAAAACGTATCGGTATGACGTCGATGGTGATACCTACATCTCGTTTATCCCGTCAAATAAATACGATTCAATGCTCGGTCTCCTGACCGTTCTTGTAATTTCGGGATACAACGTTACCAGTCACATCCGCATCATTCTCTTTGAGGTCTTGAACCATAACTTCAATGTAAGCATTGACTCCGTCGAACTTGCCGGAATGGATGACGTCGTTGATGAGATTATGGAGGTGTTGACAATCAACGACCCGCGCTTGATACCCCGGCATATTCTGCTCGGCGGGGAGATGGGGTGTGGTAAATCAGAAATTGTCAAGCAGGTTATCAAACGCACACCCAACTGGTTGCATTATCAGTTGAATAGCGATCTATATGATTGGAAACGGTTGATATTAAAATTAAATAAATTGCTCGCATTTCTCGACCGAAAAGCCCTGATCATCATCGATGAAATCGATGAGATCGGTATGGATCGGAATAAATCGAACAACACCAGTGAACAGTCCGTCTATACCCTACTCCGCGTTCTCGATGGTGTCGACGGTCTTGGAAACACACGCATAATCGCAACGACCAACCGACCAAACGACCTCGACCCCGCATTGAAACGGGTCGGTCGGTTCGGCCCGATCTGTATCATCGAGAGTCCGACCGATGCCGTATTCGAGAAGATCGTGCAGTTCTACATCGACCGGTACGGGGGGAATGAAACTGTCGCAATCCCAACGATTCTTGCCGCCCGGAACGGTGCGACGGGGTGTGATATCCGTGCAGCATTCGAGAACTGCATCATTCACAAGTATCCAATAACGACCGATACTATTATTCGGGAACTCAAGAAAGTGCTTGCAGCGAAGAGTTGTGAACTGAAAAACTACGTATAAGGTGACCGATTATGAGTGTAATACAGATTGACCCGACCGAGTTCGGTAGAATTGCATCGACGTTACTGAGACCGCAATATGCCGATGATTTCTCGTGGTGCGTGTTTGATACACGGGAAAATATGGAGATTCACGCTCTCCTAACACACCTTGAATCTCACGAAACCGTTCATCAGTTCGAAGAAGCAAAAAGTACTATGATTTTCACCTGGGTCGACCGCCTCTATCTGGCAAACCAGATCGCTGCGGCCATCGCCTATGTCAAAGAACGAGAATTTACCCTGCAACATTTACGTGTTACTCTATTAGATCTCGATCCATACCCCACGTTAACTGAATTTTACGAGCAACTTCGGAGTATCCGGTATAATATATACACCAATAACGGTCGCTGCATGTTTGATCATAACGACATGACCCGGTTAGACGACCTGATCGATGCCGTCGCACACCAGATTATTCTGGATATGTCCAGGTGCAAAGAATAAGGGGGGAAATCATATGAGCACACGAAGTCAGACTGAATTTGTTATTATAGATGGCGTAGATGTCGAAAAAAGAACTGTATACCGGCACAGTGATGGCTATCCGGAAGCAATGATCCCGGATCTCTTCAACTTCATCCGGTGGAACCAGGGAAGGATGCATGACCCCGAATACACGGCGGCAAACTGGATCTACTGGAACAAACGCCGAGATGAAGATGAGTATCTAAACTCGGACTCTATAAAGAAAAGCGAACGACGAGACCATGACATCGGATGGTCAGACCCGGAAGTGGAACGCGACCACAACTCGATTGTAAAACTCGGGTATGGTGTTTGCAATAACGACGAATATCATGGGGATATCGCATACCTTTACAAGGTTGTGTTTACGTATGACAACCGTGAATGTCCCCTTCATATTGAAGTGTATGCTGCGTATGATGCGGATGACAAATTACGTTTCACATTACTCGGGAACATAAACGTTCTTGCCGATCTCGATACGGTAAAAGTTGTGATGGGCAGTCCAGAAATTGTAGAGATCGTAAAGAAATACTATCCCGCGCTTGATATAACAACGCTGGTTTAGAGGGAGATGACATAAATGGGAAACGCAACATATTATTTAAAAGCAAAATTTTCAAGTATGGAATCCTTGAGTAACGCTTTACCAGAGATCATAGCATTTATACTGGAGGGTATAAAGGCAGAGAAGTGGTGGGAAGAGCATCGAACCCTTGAAAGTAAGGGCGACCGGGAGTTGTTCTGGTTACAATTTAGACCACAGTTCCCAACCGTTTATCATTATTTACAATATGCCGGATTTGCGGATGGGGATTGCAATAGCGCCCTTTCGAATATTATAAATTTTGGCAACGATGAAACCGTAGCAACCGATTTCTTTGATGATCTATACCCAAATAACAGTGTGGCCTGTTTTAACGAGCCTCTGTTTATGTATAACGCATACGTCTGGCATTTGACAGTCTGGGATTACTTCTGTGATTACCTGGAGTTGAAATTTGTAGCAATCAGTGCTGAGTATTTAAGTGATGAAGATATCGATCCCTACGACCTCCTTTAACTTGCGGGGTTGAAGGGGCGGA
>JBAZDQ010000074.1:0-6503 GCA_041654355.1 Bacteroidales bacterium | reverse complement strand
ACTAGGACTGAGTTAATATAATAGTATTATGCAATCAAGAGCCTATAAAATGTATTCCGCGAGTGATTTCGGGAAGTCTGAGGTAGAACTGCAGCGTCTTTTCCGTCTACAATGCGAAGATGCTAAAAACTTTTTTACGACAATCACTAAACCGCGGCTAGATCGTTCCTATAAACTTTACATCGCCTATGGAGGTGATCGGCAAAAAGAGATAAAAAGTTGGCAATCTAACGTTCAGATTCCTTATGTCCAGGCTGCGGTTGAAACTCTCGTTCCGCGTATTATAGATGCCCGGCCTGATTTTACGGTATTGGGACGTAACGCCGATGATCAGATGAAGGCGGAAAAACAACAGGAGTTGATGAACTATTTCTGGGAAGTCGCAAACATGGACGCCACTAATGAGGATTTTGTCCGTTCGATCTTGATTTATGGTCTTGGATTCCTTCAGGTCTCTTGGAAGAGAGATGTCAGAAAATTGAAATTTTTAAAGACTCAAGATGTTTCGAGTCGAAAATATAAATGGGAAGAGAAGGAAAAGGCGTTTTTTGACGGCCCGATGTGTGAATGGGTTGATAACTATAATTTGTGGTATGACTGGCACAATACCGAACGCCGGAACAAACAATATTGGTTCAAACGCCTAGTTTTAACTGAAGCGCAGATTTTGCGTCGGTATCCGAATGCAGACAAGGAAAGACTTGAGTTAGCGTTAGCGGCTCCGGGAGGAGATCTCACTGATTATGCAGCGATTCGCCAGCAAGTGAGAACAACCAATCTCTATACGACTAAGAGCTCTACAGCACAGAGCCTTTCTTCGATGGGGGCGGTTTATGGTACTGATAAATATTATAATTCTCAGGAGGATTTCATGAAGATGTATGAGGTGTTCGAATGGTGGCGGCCTTTTGATGATGCCTATTCGGTTATTGTCGGTGGAAGTTATGTCCCGATCTTCAAGGGAGGATCGATGCCTAATCCGTTCGATTTTAAAGAGGCGCCTTTCATTGATGCTTCTTATCTAAGAATCCCTGGTGAGTTTGAAGGGTATGGATTGCCATTAATCCTGGAGAGTCCTCAAATCATGTTGAATTTGGTTAAAAACCAACGGCTTGATTCGGCTACACTTTCGATTCATAAGATGTGGGTTGTGAACCCGCTGGCGAATATTAACAAAGATGAACTGGTGACTCGGCCATTCGGTATTATCTACTCAATCGATCCCAACGGGGTACGGGAAATACAATTTAGTGATATCAAGGCATCGGCTTATAAAGAGGAAGAATTGTTAAAAAACGACATGCAGTATGCTTCTGGTGTCGATGATTTCTCCATGGGCGTAAATTCTGGATCAAATTCCGCGACTGAGGTCCGCCATTTACGAGAATCTACCTTGGAACGTGTCCGGATGTTCGTGAACCATTTGGGCGATGCCTATGCCGATGTTTTACGGTATTGGATGGACATGACCCGTCAGTTGTTCACCAAAGATATGACGATCCGGATCATTGGCGAAGATGGCAAGGAAATGTTCCCGTTGATTCAAAGCGATGATCTTCGGGGCATGTATGACTATCGGGCGACGGTTCTTCCTTCATTGGCAGGCCAAGACGAAGTCAAAAAGAAGCAGGACATGGATTTATTCCAATTGCTTATCAATTTGCCTTTTGTTGATCCTCAAAAACTTACTAGCAAGGTTATCACCAGCTGGGGTTGGAATTTGGAAGGTATCTCAAAACTTGAGAGCGATGGCACAGCGACTGATCCTAATGCAGCTCAAGATCCGAACGCCATGATTGCGCAAGCAATGGGCGGCCAGCCGGGAGCTCCGGCAGCACCTGACGCACTCGCGCAAGCGGGAGCGCCACAACCAGCGCCTCAGGCCGGAGGAATTCCCCAAGGAATGGGTGGGCCTGGGTACAGTGGATTGATTCCACGGTCTTCGTTGCATAGTGTTGTGAAACACTTGCGGAGTTCTGGGGAATCCTTCGGAAGCCAGAATCCGTTCAGTGAATTGGCCTCACCGGTTAATTTGCTGAATATGGGGGCGACTCCTCCGACAGCGGCCGGCGTAGCTCCAGATAGTAAGGCAATGGATAAATTTGTAGTTCCTAATATGTCGGGAGCTAATCGGACCCCTGGGAGTGTAGTGAACACCGATGTTCCTTTGAGACAGACAACAAGTACTCAATCCAATATCTTAAATCGTGCATTTTCAATCCAGGGTAGAAAATAATTTTAATAACAAACAATTATGGAACCAAACACACAACAGGACCCTACGGGGCACAAAAAGACTTTGCTTCGCCACTTGATTGGCGTTGCTGTCGGCGGAACCGCCGGGAAGGGATTGCAAGAAGTTATCAGTGGTATCAAGACTGCTTTAAGTGCGTATAAGAACTATTCGAAAGAATGGGACACTTTGCATGGAATCCAGCAGCCGAAACCGGCGCCAAAGAATCCGGCAGGAGCAGGCGGTCTGGGAGTTCAATACCCTCAACAGCAACAACGGCAGTATTAAAAACATAAAAATTATGAAAAAAGAAAATGATACTCCAGCAGCACCTGAAAAAATATCTTCAAATGTGAGGAATTATTTTAATAAAGATATTGAAGACCGTATTGCGGAAATGAATATAAAGCAGATGAGTAATCTGTTGAAGGGAATTGTCGATTCAGAGACATGGATCGCTATTCTAAAATATACAGAAACCAGAATGGCTCCCCTTGATGCGATATTACGGACCTCTGACCCGACTAAAAGCGCTCATCAGATATCATGGGCCCAGGGATGCATGGCTGGATTATGCGATATTGAAAACTACGTTATTGATCTGAACTCTCCGGAAAAGACCGAAGAGCCAGCTCCAAACGCAAATAATAAACCGGAAGGTGTTATTATCGCCGGTAAGTAATTAATACAAATCAATGGCACAATGTTCAACTCCAATAACAACTGCTTCTTCTGCCGCGGATAGTAGGTTGAAGGACAGTGTTCGTTCAAAAAGTATGCGGATCAAAAACAAAAAGTCCGATATGCTCAAAAGCGCTATCGGAAAAGCAAAAGTCGATGGTCGCGGGGGCTCTGGTTTTCTTGGCGATACTCTAAAAAAGATTACTCAAAATTCCATCGGAAGCGCTAAGAGTATGGCACAATCGGTTGGCAATGCAGTTCAAGCTATTGGAAAAGCAGTCCCTGACCCAATTAGTGCTGTTAGAAATAAAATTAAAGAGATCATCGCAAATCAACAAAGGAAGACAAATGCATGGAGGGATAAAAGAAATAAGGACTTACGAGATGCGTGGAGGTCAAAGGTCCCTGGTAAGATGAATGTTGATGGTAATGGAGTTGTCCATTACGATGAACCAGCTACCAAATAATATGTCAAAAAAAGAATCATTAAAAAAAGCGCTAAAAAGTATCGTCAAAAGAAACGGTTGTGGTGGCCCCGGAATCATTAAAAGTAATTTTAATTCCGGCCAGAAAAAACAAATGTCTGGATTAGGAATTAAATTCTCTTCCGGAACGGGCGGTGGCGTATCGCGGACGATTATGAAATCGAGCAAAAAAGGAAAGTCGTTGGGATTTTCAGCCAAAGGAGGAGCGGCCAAAAAGGCAAAAGTTAAGAGTATTGTTCTCAAAAACCGGACGACTGGAAAGGTGACCAAGCTCCCCAGTTTAAAAACCCGTAAGCCAGTTTTCTCTTGATTTATGGGACTATGATAAAGTCAATAATATAAATATGAAAACAAAAACCAGCACCGCGGGAAATGTTCTCTCCGCGTTAAAAAATAGAACAAGTATCTCAGAACCTAAAAAGGGTGTGAACCTTCTCAACATTGTCCAGAAACTTACCGAAAAGCGGGCGGGATTGATGGACACGCAGGTCGAAGAAGGTGACAAAGGAGATGAAAAGAAGACAAAGTAGATTAACAATTTAATTTTTAACTAATATGAATACAAATATGGAAAATCCTAATTCAGGGTCCGCTTCGGCGGGTAGCCCTATCGTTCCAGCCCCAAACCCTAATCCAGGCGCACCAGCTGGGCAGACGCTTCCGACAGGAGGTGCAATTGATAAAGCCAAAGCTTACGATGAACTCGAAACGCGATTCGGGACTCAGGGTAAGGAACTTGGCGAGTATCGTCAGTTTTTTCAGAATATCGCTCCTCTCTTAGACAAATTGGATCAGTCGCCAGAAATGGTGCAGGCCATTGTCGATGGGAAACTCGATAAAGATATCGCGAAGGCAGTTTTAGAAGGCAGAGTAGACGTTCGGGATGCTGCTGCTGTGCAGGCTGCTCATGACCAGGTAAAAACCAAATTGGGTGATAAGGCTTATGAAGCCACATCCCCTGAGGCAATTGCCAAGATGGTCGAAGACAAAGTTGATAAATTCCGCAAAGAATTCGAGGAAAAGTCCGAGTTGGGCAAATTCCAAGAATACACGCAAAAGTTTATTGACAACACTCCCGATTTTAAGGATTACGCTGACGAAGTTGACAAATGGCTCGATGAGCATGATGTGACCGACATTGAGGTTGCCTATTATGCAGTTAAGGGTCAGATGTCAGAAGCGGCGGCAAAGAAAGCTGCGGAGACTGCCACAGCCGAACGGCAAAAAGAAATTATTCTTAATGCTGGAGGAGGTGGACAAACAGCTCAATACGCAGCCGACGGATCAGCATTGGTAGATAAGCTCATTTCTGGAAGACCGAATCCAAATTCATTCTTCCCGGGAGCATAATTAAGTTTTAAACAAAACATATGGCAAATTTTCCTTATTACACCGAGCCTACTCATGATCAAGGCAAGGTGACTGTAGAATCGGGCAATGCAGCTCGCACAACTACAGTTTCGTCTGCTGAAGGCAGACTGATCGTGGATGCAGTCGATAAAATCTTTTTGCTTGAACCAAACAAACATCCTCTCGTTTCTTTGTTGACCAACGTTGGCAAGGTATGGGATGGTAAGGCTTGGACTGGTCAAGGCATGATGAAAGCGTCTACCGGCAACCCCGAATTCAAATGGTTTGAGGATGTCTATGGTGGACGGTATGCTCGTGCCTCCGCAGCTGCGGCTTTAGGTGACGGTACGATCTATGTGACCGGTGCTGGTTCATCTTCGGCATATATCTTTACTGTTGGTGATGTGATTCGCATTGCCCGCACTGGAGAAAACTTGTTAGTAACAGCAATCGCAGGTGTCAACTCGCTTACGGTGACTCGTGCCTTCGGTACGACTTCAGCGGCAGCGATTGCGGCTGGTGATGGCATCTTCATTGTCGGTAACGTTAATGAAGAAAATTCCGGAGCTCGCACAGTTAATACAACTCGTGCATCGGCGCAAACCAATTATACGCAAATCTTCAAGACTTCTATCGCGGTTTCGAACACTGAAAAGAGTTCTAACCTCTATGGTGGTAAAGATCTTCCGTATCAACGGGCAAAGAAAGGCACCGAACATGCGTTGGACATCGAGAAAGCGTTTTGGTTCGGACAGAAGAAACTAGACACAACTGGAACTCAGGGTCATGCTCGCCGGGCGACTGGAGGTATCGATGAATTTATCACCTCAGGATCGTCTTACGTACAGAACCAAGGAGGACCGATCACTGCTCCTGACATGAATACCTTCCTTCGCGAAGCGTTCACTTATGGGAACAGCACCAAATTGATGTTCGCGGGTGGTATTGTCTTGCAAGCGATTAATGAAATTGCTCGCGGCCAGATCACGACCAAAACTGGGGACACCACTTATGGTATCCGGATCTCTGAATGGCAAACTCCGTTCGGCGTCATCAACCTTGTACACAATCCCTTGTTCGTTGAAGATTACGCTGGTGCAGCTTATCTTTTGGACATGGAATGCTTCCGCTATCGGTTCATGGAAGGACGCGACACCAAACTCGAAACCAATATCCAAGCTCCTGATGTGGACGGTGAGGTTGATCAGTATATTACTGAAGCTGGTTTGGAACGCAAGCAAGCGCCTAGACATGCGATTTTGAAAGGGGTTAGTGCCTAGTTAGGCATTGTATCCTTTTAGAAATTCGATAGGGTTGTAACCTATCTAGTCCTACGGGGGCTTGGGACGAAAAATCAAGCCCCCGCCCGCAAGGGCCCCGACGGATTCTCCGGGTCATGAGAATTCTGTAACTAATAACAAAACAAACTTATGGCATCTCTAGATTCAGCATTATTGAAACAAGCTCTTCAGAAGGGCATCGTTCGCCGGGTAACTAACGATTTGGCGGTAGGCCTTCGCCTTCGTTATATCGGTACTGGCACCGTGACCACAGTTGCGGCCACTCAAGCGACAAGTGTCGTGTTGACAACCAGCGATGGAGGAATTGATACGTATTTGTTCTCGGATTATGCGACATTGGGCGCTTTGGCCGATGCAATCAACGCGGATGGTATTTTTGAAGCCAAAGTCATGGATGCGCTTCGCAGCGAAAATCCTGACGATTTCTTCGTGACGACTGCTGACCAAGCGGCC
>JBAZDQ010000073.1:0-6558 GCA_041654355.1 Bacteroidales bacterium | reverse complement strand
CAAACGCGGAAATCTTTGAGGATACATTGTCCAATCTAAAGGTGACCCTAGGGGCCCTGGCCAACCAGCTGTCCTCTAATCTCATTCCGGTGATTTCGGACATGATGGTCCGTTTCCAGGCGTGGGCGCTTACCAATAAAGACACTGTGCAGAAATTCGCGGAAGGGTTCGCCCAGAAGCTACCCCAAATCCTGGACCGTGTGGGATCCGCGCTCATGTCTTTGGCACAATCCGCGGGCCCTGTGATTGAGTCTCTTCTCAAGATTATGGATGTGCTGGGGCCGGGAAAAGTGATATTCGGCGCCCTGGCCGCGTTTATTGCTGGGCCCTTTGTGCTTTCCCTCCTCAGTGTCATCCCCGCCTTGGTCTCTGTGGGCTCCGCATTCACCACGACCTTGGCCGCCGTGGGTGGCGTGTCCGGTATCCTGGCCGCTGTGGGCGGGGCTTTCACGGCCTTTTCTGGGGTTATCACCGCAACAGTCTTGCCAGCCATTTATAGCATAGGCGTGGCGCTTCTCACCACCCCGGTGGGCTGGATTCTGGCCGCAATTGCTGCAATTGCCGGGGCCGTGTATCTAATTTGGAAGAATTGGGACACCGTGTCCGGGTGGATTATGTCTGCCTGGGGGAAGGTCTCCGCGTTCCTGGATACCTCCATAGGAAAAATCCTGGCCGTGTTCGTGTTCCCTCTCATTGGAATCCCCCTCCTGATTATTAAGCACTGGGATGTCATTTGGGGATGGCTCCAGGGGCTATGGAACCAAATCACCGCATTCCTCCAGATCACCGTGGGCCAGGTCCTCCTCACTTTCGTGACGCCGTTCATTGGGATCCCGCGGATGATCTACAAGCACTGGGAAGGAATAAAGGATTTTTTCAGTGGGTTATGGGATGGAATCCAGGCGGGCTTCTCCACATTTATTGACGGATTCTTAGGCGCCTGGGATTGGCTCAATGGAGCGGTGGATATGGCCATCAAGAAATTGGCGGATATGGTGAGTGGCGTCCCTATCCTGGGGGATGTGCTTTCCAAGGCCGTGTCTTTCTTCGGAACGGATGCCCAGCCAACGGGAGCGGATGCCGCCCAGGCTCCAGCCCAGAACTACCGCGCCGTAAATGAGACCAGGACCTCTGTCACCAGGCAAGAGTCCACTGTGGCCGTGAATTTCCAGAATCTACCTGCAGGGGCTCGCGTGGCCCAGCCCCAGGGAGAGGCGCCCGTCAAGGTCTCCTCTGGGTTCGCTTTCGCTGGAGGTTTCTAAATGGCGTATATTGACACGCTCCGCACCGTAAAAATTCAGATCAATGGGAAGGAAGTGGAAACCGTGGGCGGATCCTTTCGCGGGATTCCGTTCTTTGTGGTCTCTCACCAGTTCGGGACTGGGCGGAGAATTGCCGTCCATGAATACCCGGGAATGGATGACCCATTCAATGAGGACATGGGCCGCGTGGCCCGTTCCGTCTCCCTGGAGGCCTATCTGGTGGGGGAGGATGTCCAGGCCCAGAAAGACAAGCTGATCACCGCGTGTGAGACTGAGGGCTCCGGGAAACTGGTCCACCCGTACATGGGGACCAAGAACGCCAAATGTGGCGCGCTCCAGATTTCCGAGAACAACAAGGAAAAGCGATGGGTGGGGATGAATCTCACCTTTGTTCTGGACTCCGACATCAAGGACGCCCCCCGGCAAAAAACAGACCGCAAGGTGGCCGCAAAGAAGAAAGCCGCCGCTGGACTGGTCGCAACAAATAACGGTTTCAAAGACAAGTTCTCCCTGGTGGGAGCCGCGCGCGCCACGGTCCAGGCTGCCGTGGATTTATCCAATAAGGCTTTGGACCAGGTTGAAAGCCTCCGAAACACCATGCGCCAAGCGGCGGAATTTGTGGAGAAAATTAAACAAGTCCGCGCAAACCTGGAGCTTTTGCTCCTGACCCCTGGCGAATTTGCCAACCGGATCCAGGATCTAATCACTTACGCCCCGGATGCTGTGAGCTTCGATACGGACGAGGAGGCCGCCGCGTTCAATCGTTCCCAGCTCCAGGAAGCCATAGCCATGGCCAGAATAGGTTCCAATACCCCGGCCGTACCGAACCAGAATGCAGTGGAGCGCCGAAAACAGGCTCGGAACCAGGACGCCCTCCTGGCACTTTTTCAACAGTCCGCCACCTTTGACACTGCCAGCAAAGTTTTAGAGGCCCAGGTGTCCTCTGTCCAGGACGCCGGAGCGCTCCAGGAAGAACTGGCGGAAACTTATGAATCCATTCTGGAAAACACTAAGGATCCGGATATTTACCAGGCGGTCCAGGACACCCAGGCCGCGGCGCTGGAGTATCTCCGGGAAACTTCCGCGGACCTTGCCGTGGTCCTCACTGTGACCCCGGCCCGGACCGTACCATCATTGGTCCTGTCCTTTGAACTATACGGGACTTTTCAGCGCTTCCAGGACATTGTGGATCGGAACGCGGCGCCACACCCTGGATTTTTGCCGGGTGGCCAGGCCCTGGAGGTATTGTCTAAATGAGTGAAATCTCCATTTCTGTGGATGGTCAAATCCTCACCGGGTGGGAGGAGGTCCAGGTCTCCAAATCCATGGACCAGCTATGTGGCTCATTTAGTGTCACCCAGTCCGCCATCAATGAGGATGGGACTATCCGCCCCATTCCGATTTTTCCAGGTGACCAGGTCCAGGTCACACTGGCCGGGGTTCCGTTCATGACCGGGTGGGTGGATGACATTGACCCCAAGGTGAACGGGCGCTCCCATTCCATTGGCGTCTCCGGGCGGGAGCTCACCTGTGACCTGGTGGACTGTGGACTCACCGACACCACCGGGCAATGGAAAAATGTGGACCTCAAGCAACTGGCCACCCAGCTGGCCGCGCCCTTTGGGCTTAAGGTGGAATCCGCTCCGGCGGACCTGGGCCAACCGTTTCCCAAGTTCTCCGCGGAGCCTGGGGACTCTGTTTTCCAGACTTTGAACAAGGCTTGCACCCTTCGCGGAGTTCTCCCCATGACCACCGGGTCCGGAAATATTGCGCTTATCCAATCGGGTGACGGACGCGCCGCTGATCGCCTGGTCTATGGTGTCAATGTGAAGTCCGCCGCCGGTAAATTCAGCAACAAAGACCGTTTTTCCCTCTATGTGGTCCGCGGCCAGGACGGGTTCCCCAGCACGGGTACCGCCTCCGCAAATAAGACCATAGGAGTGGAGGCCCGCGCCCAGGACCCGGATGTGGTCCGCTTCCGCCCCACCGTCATTGTGGCCGGGAACAACTTGGACCAGAAAACCGCCCAGCGCCGCGCCTCCTGGGAAGCCCAGACACGGGCCGCCAAGGCTGGAGGCCTGGAGGTTGTGGTCCGTGGGTGGACCCAGTCCACTGGTGAACTGTGGCAATGCGCGCGCCTGGTGTCCGTGGAAATCCCCTATTTGCTGGGGGAGGGATCCCAGGATTTCTTAATCAACACCGTGAAATATACCTATGGGGCCGGGGGCACCACGGCCACCTTGAGTCTGGCCCGCCCGGATGCTTTTGAACCTATCCCAGAGGCCGGACCAAATGCAAAGAAAGTAAAAGCCAAGGCGGACCCCTGGGCCAATGTCCGGAAATCTGTGAGGGGGTCCTAATGCTTTCTGAATTAAATCGACTTTTGGAACCTATCCGGAACCGGATCCGCCTAATGATAGCGCGATCACTGATCACCGCCACTCAAGACGCGGACGGTGGAATCCGCCTAGAGCTCAAACTCTTGGCCGGGGAGGTCCGGGATGACATTGAGCTGGTCCAACAATACGGCATTTCCAGCCGCCCCAAGGCTGACTCCCAGTCCGTGGTCCTATTCCTTGGCGGCTCCCGTGACTCCGGCGTGGCCATTGCCACCAAAGGCATGGGTCCAGAAATGCGAATAGAGCTCAAAGAGGGAGAGGTGGCGCTTCACACGGATGAGGGGGATTTTATCCACCTGAAAAATGGCCGGATGGTGGAGATTTCCACGGAAACCTTGAAAATCACCGCCACCAAGGAAATCCAGATAGATTCCCCCCAGACCACGAGTACCGGAGAGATTTCCGACTCCACCGGGAACCTTTCCGGGCTTCGGGACAAATACAACACCCACACCCACATTGGGAACCTGGGCGCCCCCACAAGTCCACCAGACCAACCGGACCAGGGGTAATTCATGGCGCTGGATTCCTCCTCCGCTGGCCAGGCATTCCAGGCAGAAATCCAGGCCCAAATGGGCCGGGAGACCCCGCTCTCCAATGCTGATATGGCCAAGAAACTGGCCAAGGTGTACCTGGACTATTCCAAGGCCGCCACCGTGCCGGGTGCAGATATGAGCGCGGGTGGAGATGTATCTATCCTGGAGGATGCTTTCCAGGTGGTGGACCCCACCACCCAGGTCCAGAAACTAGCCACCGGGATTTGCAATTATTGGGCCACCTTCGACGCGCCTGGAATCCCCGCGCATGGCGGGACCGCCGTGGAGTCCGTCACCGTGGCCGGGGCGGCAATGATTCCCGCAATGACCGCCACCATCCAGTCCCTGGTCACTGACCAGGAAGTCCCGGACCCCTTTGTCAAGTTCTTCCAGACCACGGAGTCCGTGGTCAAGACAATACCCGTCACGGTGGTGGAAATAATCCCCGTACCGCCACCGACCCCCACACCATTCCCGGAATTTATCCAATGAGGTATTTTTGATATATGTCTGATTTATGCTTAAAAAGAACCCAGCAATGGGATTTTGATTTAGACTTTGACGGCCAGGACCTGGTCCTGGGTGATGACATGGAGACCGCGGTCATTATTTCACTGTTCACATGGGCCCGCCGGGCCGCTGAGGATCCGGACCCGATCCCAGGCGGTGACCAGATGGGCTGGTGGGCAGATGAGACCCTGGAACCCTCCGGAGATTTCCTGGGCGGAAAAATCTGGCTTTCCCAGCGCTCAAAAATTACCCCGGATCTATTCCTCCAGCTGGAGCAATGGGGTGCGGAATGCCTGGACTGGATGGTCCAGGACGGCGTGGCGGAATCTGTGGCCGTCACTGTGGAGCGGTCCACCATGGAACTAAACCGCGTGGACATACTGGTCCAGATATTGAAGGGTGGCCAGATTCTCGTGGATTATCGGTATGAATTGAATTGGGAGGCCCAGACCTCCAGGAGGAGCAAATAATGGCATGGACTAGCCCTACCCTTTCGGAATTGATCTCCCGCGTGGAGAGCGATCTAAACACGAAATTTTTCGGGACGGCGGCAACTCTCCGACGTTCCGTTCTCAAAGTCCTGGCCCGCGTGTGGGCGGGGGTGGTGTACCCTCTCCACCTCTTCCTCTTTTGGATTTATGCCCAGGCTTTTGCCCACCTGGCCGATGGTGACCAGCTGGACCGCCATGGCCAGGAAATCGGAGTATTCCGCAAACCCGCCACTTTTGCCAATGGCCTGGTGATATTCACCGGGACCAGCGGGACGGTGATTCCCCAGGGGACCCTGGTCCAGACCGTGGCGGACCGCGTGGAATACCAAACCACCCAGGATGTGACACTGGCCTCTGGCACCGCTGCTGTAAGCGTGACGGCCATTGTGGCTGGGAGTGCAGGGAACCAGGATAGCGGCATCTCCCTGGAGCTTGTCAGCCCTATTGTGGGCGTGGATACCGTCACCGCTTCCGGTGCCATTTCCGAGGGCGTGGAGATTGAGGGTGATGAGGAGTACCGAGCGCGCATCCTCTATAAGAAGCGGAACCCGCCCCAAGGTGGAGCGGATGCAGACTATGTTATCTGGGCCACCAGCGTGTCCCCCGTGACGGATTGCTGGGTGTTTCCCCAATACCCGGAGGCCAATTCCGTGACCTTGCGGGTGGCCAATTATAATGCCACACCACCCGTGCTCTCCCCTTCGGAGGTCCAGGATGTGGTGGATTATGTGACGGACCGCTCCAGGAAACCTGTCACCGCGGATGTAAGGGTGGCCAGTGTCCAGGTTTCCGCCATTGTGGTCCGTGCCAAGATTCGCCCATACAACACCGCCACCATGGCAGCGGCTGACACGGAACTCCGGGACCTTTTCAGCGCCCGCGCAAAATCCCAAGGTGAACCGGGAACACCTGGCACCACCATTGCGCGCTCCCAGGTGCAAAACGCCATTTCCAGCGCCACCGGAGTGACCGGGGCAACAATTACCGAAATCCTCCAGGATGGGGTGGTGGTGACTGACATCACCCTCACCATTAACCAGGTGGCCAACCTTTCTGGGTCCTCCTATACGGAGTTGACATGACGGCGCCGCTAGTACAGGCGGTGTACCCGCGCAAAACTTCCCGCGGGTGGCGTGTCACCCTTGTGGGCTGGAATCTGGACATGGTCCTGGCTGTCCGCCTTGGCGGTTTGGATTTGATTGAACCCACCCAGCAAACCGCACGGGAGCTGGTGGTGTCCGTACCTTCCACGGCCACGGCCGGGTCCTATCCTTTAAGCCTCACCGGACTCTTTGGGGAGCTCCAGGTCTCCACCATTTCCGTGGTGGAGCTGGTGGACTTGACTCCACCGTGTCCGCGC
>JBAZDQ010000072.1:0-6589 GCA_041654355.1 Bacteroidales bacterium | reverse complement strand
TCGCCCCGGAGACCACGCGCCAGTCGGCAGTGTCATCGCCGGTCGCCATATTGCGCCAGAGCTCGAAGCTCCCGTTGAACAGCAGGCGCAGCAGCAGGCGCTTGCAGAACTGAATATCCGCGTACCACATATCGAGACTGAGCACCTGCATCAGGTACAGGTCGAGCCAGAATGGCTGATTGTCCCCCGGGGTAAACAGGCTCGTGAGCGTGAGGTCCTCGGCTTGTGGATTGCGTTGGTAGATTGCCCGCCCGGCCCCGAGCTCGGTATCGGTCACCTGCACGTAACTGGCATTGGTGCCGCCCGTCGTCCACTGCGCGAGTGCTGCCTCCGCGGGGCTTGTGGGATACTGCGGCTGTAGCGTCACGATATGCTGCCCCGGCCAGGCAAACATATTGGTGGCCCGGCAGTCGCGCCACAGCAGCGGGTCAGCAGGATACCAGCGCCGCACGTAGCCCGGATCATCCAGGCGGTTGTCGGCTATGTCGATGGTCAGCGCCGGATCGTGCGCAGGCATCAGTGCGCCACCGCCCCACCCGCGCCTGCGGCCCGTTGCAGCGTCGGCAACAGCCAGTCGACTGCGGCCTTGCGCGCGGCCTCCGGAGTGTCACCCGACCAGTTCAGCTTGAGCACGATCTCGTTGTCGCCCCGGCGGCTCGCGGTGCGTATGAGCTGATTGCTCGCGACGCCCATAGAGCCCAGGCGACTGATAGCGTCCTGCGCGCCCTGGTCGAGGCGGCCGCCGATGATCTGCTGGATGGTCTGGTAGGTTGTTTTGAGCTTGTCGCTCACCCGTGAGTAGGCTTCGAGTTGAGACATCTGCACCTGGTAGATTGCGCGCTCGATGCTGAGTACGGTCTCCGCGAGTTCTTTGCGGCCCCAAGCGTTTGGGTTGCGAGCCGAGCCCTCGCGCGTGCCGCCGCCGTCATCGCCCCCCGTGCCGCCCGCCCCAGGCGGTGCGGTCGCCGTATCCCCTGCGGCAATCATCGCAAGAATGGCATCGCGCGTTGCGTCAATCTGGCCATACCATTTCGTCAGGTCTGCCTGCATATCGCCGGTTTTGCCGAACGACCGCTTGGCTGCGTCCAGCGACGTGCGCGCCCCATCGGCTACGGCACGCGCCTTGCGCCATTGCTCCAGATGCTCATCGGTCGGGCTCAGACTCCATCGCAGGTAGCGGTATGCCTCGATGATCTGGTAGTAGCCGACGCGCACTTCCTGCACCACCACGGCGAGCCCCATCCACACCGACGCCTGCGCGACCAATACGCGCCCCAGCAGTATCGCGCCCTTGGCGATCTCGGCGAACACGATCACGATGTCGTGCGCACGCTCGCGGATGGTCTCTGCGGTGATCTCGGTCTCGCCCGCGGCCGCGCGCATCCGCTCCTGCCATTCGCGCATGAATTGGCCCACAGCACGGGCAGCCTGCACGAACGCGTCAACCCACCCGCGCACCACCTGATTGACCAGCTTGCCACCCATCACTATCACGTCGGCAATAGACTTCTGCAGGCGCTTGAGGGTGTTGTCCAGGCTGTCGCGGCGCTTGCCCAGAGCATCGGCCACGGTGCCGGACGCCCCGGCCATATCATTGAGTGCCTTGCTCAGCATTGCGAAGTCGCCGGTCGACAGCTTGACTATCGCGTCGACTGCCTCGGCAGAGCCCAACATCTCCTGCAGCTTTGCGCGGTTGCCGCCGGTCTGCGCATAGATGTCGCGCAGGACCGAGAGCAATCCCTCCTGCTCAATGCGGCTGTTGTAGCCGTTCTGAGCCAGAGACCGATACATGATATTGAGCCCACCGGCCGCCTCCTCGGCGCTACCCGCGTAGAAGCTGATCGCCTGCAGCGAGGCAGCCATTTCCTCGAGGCTTGCACCTGCACCGCGCGCAGCCGAGGACACCCGCGGCACATAGCGCGCAAGTTCGCCAAACTCCATAGTGCCACCCGCCGCTGCCGCGGCGAGGATATCCATCACGTAGGCGGCCCTACTCACGGGCTCGTCGAAGGCAACCATGGTCTTCAGCAGCGCGTCGCCCGAGGCGGCGGCGTCCATCGCATAGGCCTCGGCTGCTCGCGCGTTGACCTCCCAGGCCTTCATAGCGTCGGCTGCGGCCCATCCGGCGAACGCAAAGGGCTTGATTGCGTCGGCCAATTCCGCCTGCGTGAGAGCCGTATCGGTGCCGAGGATTGCATCCTCGAGCCCCGCCATCTCGGCACGCGAGAACCCGGCCTGCGTGTCCAGGTCGGCCATGTTGCGCTCAAACTCGCGGGCAGCGTCCGACGCCTTCTTCAGCGCCGCAGCCACAGCAGCAGTCGCCGCTACCGCCATCATGATCGCCACGACATACGGGTGCGCCGCCTTCTTCAACGCGCCCCAACGCTGCTCCAGCGTCTGGCCCTTGCGGCTCGCGCTCTCCTGCGCGTCGCCGAGCTTGTGCGTCGCCGCGGCGGCTTTCGCCATCTCGGCCTGGTAGAGCGTGGCGCCCACAACGCTCATGATGGTTTGGAGTTCGTCCTTGGTCATGGCCATTGTGTTCAGCCGTTCTCCAGCAGGGACTTGATCTCAGGATCGTCAAACTCTTCGCCGCACAGCACGCACTCTTTGCGCAGGGCTGCCTGTCGCACTTTGCGCAGGCACTTCGGGCATAGCCGCTCCTGCTCCATTTCGTCCAACACCATCAACTCCGTCAGTGCCCGCGGGCTCAGCTCGCACTCGCTCGGGTGACGGTGCAGGTACTTGGCGCAGACCCTCAGCTCCGCAAGCCGTCGAGGTTCTGCGCCAAGAGCTTTTTTGTCAATGCGACCTCCATATCTTCGTGCCCGGATAACTCCTTGATTTTCGTCACCCAGGCCTCAACCTGCCCGGCTGGGAGCCCGTCGCCAGGCCCACTGCCCGCGAGTACCTGCATCCATTCGGCGCGTGCGAGTTTGGGCTCCACAACGCCGGCCATCAGCCAGGCAATGTCTGAGCGCATCTGAGCGTCGGCAATGCCGCGCTCGCCCTTCTCCAATGCGCCTTCAACACGCTCGGCATTCATGCGGTGATACTCGGCAGCGGTGAGCCCTCTGAGGCGCAGGCCATCGAGAACCTCGGTGGGGCGCTGCTGCAGGCTGCGCTCTATCAGTGCGCGCTTGCTGAGCACGTCCGTGGATACGTCAGAGGCGGCCTCGGCGGGGGCATCGCTGCCCCGCTCGGTGTCGTCATCGGCCGCCCCTTTGCGCTTGGGTTCTGGCATGACAATCTCCTCCTGTCGTGTTGTTGCTTAGTGGCTTAGCTCGGGGTCAACGCGCCCCAGCCCTGCAGGTCCAACGTTTCCTTCGTCGCCTCGCCGGACACGTTGACCACGTCGGAGGTCCAGTGACAGTAGCCGGTGAGCGTGGTGCCGTCGCCGATGTTGCCCTGGAACTGGATGTACTCGGTTGCGACCAGCGCCATATCGGTGAGCACCATTCCGGCGTCGGCACCGGCGGCGGCCCCGTCGTCGTCGTCCGGCGTCGCGTCGGAGATCGGCACGAACCGGGTGATGCTGACAGTCCAGCCGGACTTCACCGGCGTGCTGTACTCCCAGCTGTCCTTTGGCCCCGTGTGGTCGACCAGGCGCTGCGTGCGCGTGATTGACCAGCTCTCGAAACTCCCCAACACCGTGCGGTCGAACGCATTGTCACCCGTGCGCGTCAGGCGCAGAAGCGTCCCGCTCGTGCCGGTGTATGCAGTCTGTGGCATCTCTCGTCACCTCTCTGTTCTATAGTGCACGTCGGTTGTGCTGGTATGCCCTGTCGCGGGCGCGCTTGATGTTGCGGTCTCTCTCACGCTTGGTGCGCGTCAGTGCCTCGTCGAGTATCGGGCGCGGTATCATCTTCCGCGTGCCCATCATGTACTCTGCGTGTGGCGCGCGATTGTAGACCGTGCCCACCGCTCCGTCTTTCGTGCGCGTCCATCGCACCTGCCACCCGGCGCGGAACTGGCCACCCTGCCGGTTGATCAGGTACGCGGGCTTCGGCGGCATCAGCGCCCGACGCGAGTACGGGTGCCCCATCTGGCGCAGTTGCTTCAGCGAGTAATAGCGGTTACGGCTGAAGTTGTACGCCTGCTTGCGCACGGTCTCCGCGTTCTCGCGCGTGGCCTCGGTGATTGCCTCGGCATAGAGCTTGCTGCGTCGGCGCATGCTCGCCGCCAGGTTCCGCGCATTGCTCGTTATGTGGGTGCCGCTGCTGACAGCCATAGCCCTACCCTCGCGGACGCTGCATCAGGTACGTGGCCTCGCACACGATCCGATACACTCCGATGTCGGCACGCTCCAGCAGGTCCGGCGTCTCCGTGTCTGCGCCGAATGCACCGATCTCGAATGACTGCAGGTCGGCGCTGCCCAGACGCGGCCCGGCGTCCATCAGTGTGCCGACAACGGTCTCGCCGATCTCGCGCAGGCATCTGTGGATGGTCTGCTCGCCGCCCGCAGTGGAGGCCAGCGTGTCACGCTTGAGCACGAGGGAGACCGTCACGGGCAGGCGGCACTCAAGCACATTAGCGCCCGGCCCCTCGCCCTGCTCGGTCTCGCCGGGCTCCAGCACAACGGCAGGCAACTCCGCGGACTGGCTCTGTAGGTAGCGCAACACAGGTGCCTCGGGCTTGCTCTTCCAGGTCACCGTCAGCGTGCTGGGCGCGGTGCCGATGGTGGTAGATGCGCCGATGGTCGTGCGCAGTAGGCTCAGGATTGTCCCGGTCGGTAGCTCATAACTCATGAGGTGCTGACCTCCCGGATGACTGCCTCGATGTGATGCGCCTCGCCGCGTTGGCTGTGCGCCTCTGGCTCCTGCTCCACAGTCCAGACAGTGGCGTCGCTGAGCGTCACGCGGTCGGCGCGGGCGATGTCGGTGCCTGCCGGCAGGAACAGGCGCTTGCGGTTGGCTGGCTCCGGCCCCGCGGCAATCATATCACCGCTCATGCCGAGGACCGAGGCGACGCACGCGACATCAGTGACCACGGCGACATAGTCCCCGACGCGCTGATCGCCGTCGTCAAGGTACGTGGCACTCGCCCGCGCGGTGGAGCACGTGTCGGTCAGGCATGCCTCAAACCGCGCCCTCGCCCGCTCCGCTCTATTCATCGACGCGCGCTCCCCACAGGCAGACATTCGTCTGCACGAACGATGCGGCAAGAGACGGATTGTAGCCGTCCAGGTCGAATAGCTCCTTGGCGGCCGCGCGCATCTTCGCCGCGACATCGCCCCGGTCGCCAGTCCAGCTTCCGGCCACAACCTTCTGGTCATCCATCGCGACTGCGTTCGCCCACGCGAGCAGCGCGAGCCCCGCCGAGGCGTTGACCGTCCCGGCCTCGTCGATGAATATCTGCAGCTCCTCGTCAGAGAACTGAGCCGCGGCGGTGTCGGTGTCGCCAACCTTCAGGCGCACCTTGCCCACGTCGGTTGTCAGGTCGTATGTAGTGCTCACCGTGTCGCTCCTGTATCTGTACCGTGGGGGCACCGCCTCGGTTGCTCATGCCGTGACGGCGCCCCCGCACCGGGAGGAGTGCACCCAGCGAGCCGGGTGCTATGTGGTGGTATCGTCGACCTTGCGCATGGTCCAGTACGCCAGCGGGTAAACGTCCCAGACATGGCGCACCTTGTAGATCGCATCGTCCACCGTGAGGTCGGCCATCGGGTTCTGCACGAACAGCTCGGGCGATTGCATGCCGTTCCAGAACGCCACCTCGGCGGTGCCCATCGAGGCATCCGCGGCCAGGAACCAGTCGACGCTGCTACTCAGCCCAGGCAGGCAAACCACCTTCATGCCGGCGAGTACGTTCTCCGACGTGGTGATGGTGTCGCTGCCCGTAATCAGCGCCGCGTTGGAGACCAGCTTGAGCGCGGTAATCTCCAGCGCCTGCGGCACCACAAGCCGCGTCGCCTTGATGCCGGCCTCAGCGTTGGTTACCCCTGCGTCGTCCTTCTGCTGGCCGAACAAGACGACCTGGGCCTCCAAGTTCGTCTTGTTCAGCGGCAGGGCGTCACTGGACATATTGCCATGGTGCTTGTCCTTCGCCGTCCATGCAGCGGTCTCGAACAGGTTGTACCCGTCGGCCATTGTCACGCCGGAGACGCTGGTGCTGGCATTCGCCTCAAGCATCTGCACCACGTCATAGTTCAGCGTCATGGCCATGCCGCGACCGACAAGCTGCGGCAAGCGCGCAATCTGCGCCTGCAAGCCGTCGTTCAGCATCTCCATGGTGAACCGGAACGTCGCGCCGTACTTCGCGAGCTGCGCCGTGACGTAGTACTCGCCCAGACGCGCCTCGTCATAGCGGCCGCCCTCGGGCACCAGCGGGTAGCGTCCACTGAGCGACGTCGCGCCCTTCTCGTCATCAACCTCGACGTACAGCCCCGAGTGTATCTTCTGCTGGGCAAAGCGGCTGAACGACGTGGTGGAGAACAGATCACGCCACGGCTGCGCCACTGCGGCGAATGCGTCACGCACATGCAGGTCGGTCTGCCCGCTGAGAATAATCGGCAGGTCGTCACTGTGCATAGCCTCGCGGAAGCTACCGCGCTCCACAAGCTGCATGGTGCGCTCAAACTCCGCGGGGTCCG
>JBAZDQ010000071.1:0-6654 GCA_041654355.1 Bacteroidales bacterium | reverse complement strand
GCCGGGAAAGGCAGCGTTATTGGATTTACGATGCCGCTCGACACGAAGGTAATTCCCAACGTTATCGGGGTTGATATTGGGTGTGGGGTTACTGCGGTCAACATCGGCAACATTGAACTCGATTATGCTGCACTCGATGCCATGATCCGTCGCGTGGTCCCGTTAGGATTCACCATTCACAACCAACCCGTGGTCGATTTCAAGCACAACTTTGATTGGGTATCTGCAAATGCAGTTGGCCACAATTTCCGCACGCAGTATGCGGCGCTGTATGATGAGACGATCGAGCCGATCACTTACGATTACGCATGGTTCACCAAACTTTGCAAATTCATTGATGCAAAGACTGCTTCGGTAGAAGCATCCATCGGAACGCTTGGCGGAGGGAACCACTTTATCGAAGTTGCGGTTGGGGAGACCGGCGACAAATGGCTGCTCGTGCATAGCGGTTCGCGGAATTTCGGGTTGAAGATTGCCATCACGTATCAGAAACTTGCCATCAAAACCGTTACCGAACGGCGTGAGCGGGTATACCAGGAGCGCATGCAGCACATTAAAACCGGTTGTGAACGGTCGAAGATCGGCGAAGAGATCGTCAAACTCCGAAACGAGATCGGCGAGGCCATGTCTGAAGACCTGATGTACCTTGAAGGACAGATGGCCGACGACTATTACCATGCGATGATTTTCGCACAGCAGTATGCCGCACTCAACCGGAACACGATTGTCGAACGCATCCTTGCAGGCATTCCTGGGGCTATCGTGAAAGATACAATTGAGTCGGTGCACAATTTCATCGATTTCACCGATATGGTCATTCGCAAAGGGGCGATCCGGAGTGGAACTGGCGATAACGTCATCATCCCGTTTAACATGCGTGACGGGTCTCTGATCGGTATCGGGAAGGGGAACAAGGCATGGAATTGCTCTGCTCCCCATGGAGCGGGAAGAATCATGAGTCGGACGATGGCAAAGAAGGAGTTGAGCATGCAGGAGTATCGCACGCAGATGAGCGGGATCTTCTCAACCTCCATCTGTGCAAATACGCTTGACGAAGCGCCGGGCGCGTATAAAAATGCGGATATGATCATCAATGCCATTGCACCAACCGTCGAGATTGTTGAACGCATCCACCCGGTGTATAACCTCAAAGCATCGAATTAGCGCGTCAGATATAAAAGTATTTATTCTTTTATCACCTATCTATTTTTAATGGCAAAGAAGTTACCCCGAACGCTTCTCGATAATATCCCGGATATAATTGAGCGATATAATAACGGGGAATCGTGTAGGGATCTCGGGAAAGAATATGGCGTATGCACGGTGACGTTGTGGAACGTTTTGCAGCGTGAGGGTGTGGAAACCCGGTCGAACAAGAAATTGACAAAAACGCAGAAACAACAATTAGTTGAATTATATCAGGATGGGAAAAACACCTATGAAATAGGAGAACAGTTGGATGTACATTCTTGTACCGTCCAGCGGTGGTTGGACAAACTCAGCATTGAGAAGAGAACATTATCGGAAGCACTGCGAACGTATTCCATTGACGAGACCTATTTTGACGAGATTGATACTGAGGATAAAGCGTATTTTCTCGGGTGGATGTATTCAGACGGGTGTAACTCGACGTATGACAACAAAGGGAAGAACCGATATAACATTGTGGTTCAGTTGCAAAAACGCGATAGAGAGATCCTCGATGCGTTCTTATCGTACATGAAAAGCACCGCCCCGTTGGCGTATGTTGCGCCTCGGGAGGAAAACGAGCAGGGATACTACCGGATGTCGATCTACAATAAACGTATGTCTCAAATGCTTGAAAAACATGGGGTAACCGCAAATAAGACATTCAACGTGACATATCCGACGTGGTTGTCGGAAGAGTTGCAGCACCACTTCGTCCGGGGTGTGTTTGATGGAGATGGGTGTATATCTACTCAATACTACGATAATGATAAACTTAAAAATACATATGTTAGCATTCTTGGAACCAATGATCTGTGCACCAATATTCAACAAAGATTATCCATAGCGAATATAACATCACGGATGACTGATACAAATAAAACAGATATAAGAATCCGTACTTTGTGGATAACATCTCGACAAAATGTTGTTAACTTTGGTAATTGGTTATATAAAGATGCAACAATATGGTTATCGCGGAAGAAAGATAGATTCGATGCGTTAAAATAAGATATATAATTTATCGATAATAGTGAAATGGGGCATTAAGCCCCATATACCCTCACTTCTCTTTGTTCGACACACGCTATACACATTTTTCCGAAGTTGGAAAAAATGGTTTTTAGTTGTTGCCAAGGACGCCAGCGACAATACCGATAATGAAGACGGCAGCGAGAACGAACAGCCCTCAAACCGCAGGAAAACCGTAAATACGGCTTATTATCACTTCTTTCAGATCCGACATATTTATATAACGAACCTGTGGTATAATTGCAACCAAGATGAAGCAAACCTGCTAAAGCCAGGAAGTTGAACGCGGTGCCAGTGTTTTCCATCACGGAGTCAAGGGAAGTCGACAGCGCCGAACCAGAGATATCGGGCATCGAGGTTTCCATGTTCGCGACCACGACAAGGCCGACCATCATCGTAACCGCTGCAATCACAACGGTGAGGATAAGGGAAACCATGTCGATCTGACCACTTTCTTTTCTAAACATTTTTATCGTACACCTCCACAAATATATGTTCGCGGTGACGAGTATATAAATGTTACCGAATACCATTATATCTATGAAAGCATTCAAGACCGTTATAATTTTATTTGGAAGGGCGGATAATTGTATGAAATTTGAAAAAGTTACTACCGGCGATAATCCGATTTATGCATTTCCGTAACGCCCAATTTTAGATACGTGGTCGCTGACAGCGGGGAGGGGGCATTTGCGGAGAATGACAAAGAGGTATGGATTCAACAAATACCCTGGCGAACTTGGCGTAATTACCATACGCGCGCACAAACAGGTATAAATAGTTATATCATAGATATAATCATATGGATCTGGTTATAACCGTCTTATACAATATCCTCGTGGGACTTATCATTTGGTTCATCCCGATAACGATTGTTTTCGTCGTCGATGAATTTTTTGATATGACCTATTATCAGATGTTCTATGCTCAACTTTTTATGTTGTTTTGTATGACCATCGGCACTTGGTTTCTGATCCAGGCCCTCGGTCACATCATAATATTCTTATTCCCAACGACATTCTGTTATTAACGGAACTGAATGAAAAAATGATGAAATATCTATAATTTTAAAAATCTCAATCTCTCTTCAATTTCGTTTCCGAGCCCATCATTGATCTCGCGCATGCGGTCACACTCCCTTCTGATTTTGACAGCATCGTTAAACTGAAATGCTGCAATCACTACAATTATCATACCGGCGGCATTGAGTATGCACAAGGAGAAACGGTTATCATAGAGATTCCAGATGAAAAGCGCGAAGTTGAATATGAGCATCCCAACTAAACCAAACCCGAGCAGAACTTCAGATAACGTATATCGTCGCATGGGGGAAAGGTATGTTAAAAATCTATAAAAAGGTATGGATATTTATGACAAGTTCACTTTTTAAATCCCTTGGGACGTTTGATCTTTTTCGTTTCCGTCGCCAACTCATCGCGGACGGCATCCATCGGTCTAATATCGGAAGAAACGCTATCTTCCCCAAACGCCGCAAGAATTTTATTCAGGTCAAATGTAACATCCGTTTGTGCCGCATTTATCGTAAAGTAATCCGTCTTGATTTCTTTTAACGTGTCCTCATCATCCTCATCAACAATTACTTTTTGCGGTTTTTGTTTGAAGATCGTAATAACCTTATCCGCCATCTTCAACTTGGAGAATTCAAACCGTCCCCACGAGTCACGCTCGATGTATCCGAGTCCTCGTGGCATGGTAACCGGGGCGGTCGGATTGATCAGCGTACCCCCTGCGATGGCACCCTTCAGGTAGATGTTCACAAGAATCTTCGTCAGGATTGCAGGATTCACATCGCGGATCTGGTGAGAACACATGATGGTGGATATGTTCATCTTACGGGATACCCGGAGATAATCCCGGTAGATATATGCCAGATGCCACGGCACCCCACCGACACCCGACGGCATCATCTCGTCGAACTCATCGAGGATAATAGCGATGAAATCCAACCCTTTATTGACAAGTAGCCAATCACACAGTTCGATCCACCATGCGGATTTGTCGACGACGGGGTCTTCGAGATGTTTCTTATTTGCGCCTTTTACCGTCAGACGGTGAACCATGTATTCGGTCAGTTCGTAGTCCTGCGGTTCAAACACGCAGTTGATAGACCCCTTTACCAACTTCGAGAGAAGATCCTGGTTAGTGGAATAGGTTATAATTTTGGGGAGGTCTTTCTCCGTAAGCCGTTGTAACCGGTCGGTGCGGAACCGAGCATAGGGGTAATCGTCGACATGGATGAACAGATACGTGATATCCTTCTTAAAACTATTCCAGATATCGATATCACGGCACCGCCAGATGATCGTCATGGGTTGCACATCCCCACTTTCCGGGTCACGGCACCGCATGGATTCGGCAAGCGTGCGGAGAAGCGTTGATTTTCCTGACCCAAGTGAACCGTAAATTGCTACCGTTAACGCTCCGAGGTCGGTCGTTTGATAGATGATCTCGGAGAATAACCGCTCACCCTCGCGCGTGGAAACAGCTTTACCAGACGGCATGTAAAACTTCCATCACTTTGCGTTCTTCCTCTTTTTACCCGAGCGATCTTCGTCAACCAACGGATTTTTGACAACCAGGATTTCGTTGATATACTTCGCAAGGAAGAACTTGATCACCTGATTGTATGACCGGGCTTTCATCTGCTTTTTGCACAATTTCAATAGTTTTTGAACGTCTTCACTGATGTAAATATGAATTCGCTCTTCACTATCAATTGCTTTATTCGGTTTATCCTTCGTTAGCGGAATATTATCCTTTGTCATATATATAAAATAAAAGTAGCAAATATTTAAACTTTTCGTATAATTATGGGCATTTATCACACTAAATAGTGCTGTATTTTGCCGGTTATTTTGGATATTTCCATTGAAACCCGCGACTATTTCAACAGTATGATAATAACACGTGTTGTTACGTTCACTACTTGTGAGTAATACTTATGCAGATCAAATATCGTCGTTTCTCGCATCTTTTTTAGCAGAAATAACACCTCTTAAAAGTGCGCGTTTTAACCCCCTTTATGGAACGCTCACAAATAGCCTCGTGCCCACGCAGGGCGCATCTAAATATATAAGAGGGGGTTAATGAAACGGGCATTTCGGGCGGTTCCTTAACTTTTTTGAAGAAAACATGATGGAAAACAACATACTTTGGTTTGGAGGGTAAACGGTAGATTCTCCACCGTTGGTTTGGTGGGAATCGTTCAGTTATAACAACTCTTGCAATCTCATCGACAAATAAGATGAGCATTTTGCGGTTGAACCGCCGAGAGATATGACGCAAATCGCCCCGTGAGTTGACGAACGATGACAACCCGTAGCAGGGATGGCGATTAAAACTATACGTATCCCATCTCTATTCCACTGATATCGGTCGATCTGTGGTATCCCACATACCACCACAAACCTTTATAACATTACAACTTGAACGATAGACGAGGTAAGGTACATTGATGAACAGTAATAATTTGAAAGATTATAATGCCACGAATGTTAATGAGTCGGTGAGAGACCAAGCACTCAGCGCCGCCTCAAAACTCGGCGAAGTGTTGTTTGGCAAGGGGACATTTCGTGATTACCATGCTATACGGATGGAATTATTGCGGTTATTCGTTCGTATGAATCCCGATACTAAGAAATCGTTTAACCAGATGATGCCGAAAAGTAGAGGTGGCAGTCGACGTTTGTATGAAGAAGTCGCAGCGTTAGTTGAAGTAGCAACCCTATCACCCCAGGGTCGAAAGGCATACGTTACGTTGAGTGCCAGTTGTTATAAGTGCGAACTGTATGGCGACAACCCAGAAGCGTTTGAACGTATGCGTGAATCGATCGTTCGTTCGTATAACAGCATCAAACCAAAACTTTCGACCATTATTGCGGGTTCATCGTCGTCTACAATGACCGAAGATATCAGGTCACGGATGATAACTATCAACAGCTATATCGAAATCGGGAAGATGACCACGCGGCGGCAACAGAAACCACAAAGTCTCACAAAAGGGAAGAGCACGTCAGCACCTATACCGATACCAAACCAATCCTCGGTTATGTGTCGAGTCGCTAAAATGTCCGGAATACGATTTTAAAAAAAGATTCTTTTTTCTACCGACGGTGATGGACCTACCTATCCATTCGGTTAGGTCCATTTTTCCGTTCAATCATTCATATCCGCAGCCGTTGGCAGACTACCCAGGTTCCGGCCTTCGTCAGAGCGGAAGATCGACGCGTTGAACATGCCACTGTTGATCGTGATGAGCCCTTCAGAGACGGCAATGTAGAGGAGGTCGTCAAATAAGATACTGCAGATCTGGCTCGTGTCCTTCCAGTCGCCGGTCTGGATGTTACAGATATTGCGGGCGTTATTGAGACTCTTCCGCATTTGATCGAACAGATCCGGATACGGGCCATCGTA
>JBAZDQ010000070.1:0-7020 GCA_041654355.1 Bacteroidales bacterium | reverse complement strand
CAAACCGGCTTCCGGTACTACCAACACCTGTGAATCCTTCAATTATTTAGGCGGATAAAAACTGACGGTCATGAATAAACAATTTTCTCATACACTCCGGGACGGGAAACTGAACATGGTAGATGTTTCGTCCAAAGAAAACAGCCTGCGAAAGGCAAAGGCTTGCGGATTCATCCGTTTATCGGCGCATACCCTGACCCTGATACAGGAAGATAAAATGAAAAAAGGGTCGGTACTTACCACCGCTGCGCTGGCCGGCATATCGGCCGCCAAACAATGCGGACACCTGATTCCGCTATGCCATAACATACCGCTGTCAAAGGCCGATGTTACGTTTGAAATGCGCAAAGACGGTATAGAAGCCATGGGAGAAGCCCGCTGCACGGGTCCTACCGGAGTGGAAATGGAAGCCCTGACCGCTGTAAGCGTTTCATTGCTGACCATCTACGACATGTGCAAAGCGGTTGACAAGGATATGGAGATCTCGTGGATCAGGCTCCTGGAAAAATCAAAGGAAAAAATAGTTACACCATGATAATACGTTCCGTTAACGTCTCAGAAAAAACAGGGACTGTAAAAACATCACGTTCATTTATTGAACTGGTAGCTTCAGGCATAAAAGGCGACGCCCACGCCGGGGACTGGCACCGCCAGATCAGCCTCCTTGGGGAAGAGGCCTACCGCATGATGAATCTTGATCCCGTTGAATTTCCTTTTGGGTCTTTTGCCGAGAATATCACCACCACAGGAACCCCCAATGAAAATACTCCTGATCTGAAACATTGCCAACCGGGAGACCGTTTCCGATGCGGAGACATCCTGCTGGAAGTAACGCAAATAGGAAAAAAATGTCACGGCCCGGGATGTCCGGTCCAGGAAAAAACCGGGAATTGCGTTATGCCTAAAGAGGGCATATTTACACGCGTTTTGTCCGGGGGTATCCTTAAACCCGGAGATGAACTCGTTTACATACCCAAAGAATTCCGTATAGCTGTCATTACCCTGAGCACACGGGCGTATAAAGGAATTTACGAGGACCGCAGCGGGATGGAACTGAAACAAATGATCTCTCGTTTTTGCCGGGACAACAGCTGGCAGTTGAATCTGTCTGCCGCCCTGCTGCCCGATAATTCGGAAATGCTGCATGAGGAACTGGAACGGTACATCAGAGCCGGGTACGATATGATCTTTACCACCGGAGGAACGGGTCTGGGCCCTTCGGATATAACCATTACCGAAGTCCGGAAAGTATTGAGCAAAGAGATTCCCGGAATCATGGAATACGTGCGCATGAAGTACGGAAACGAGAATCCCAACGCATTGCTGAGCGCTTCCCTGGCCGGGGTAGGCGGAAACTCACTGATCTTTGCCCTTCCCGGGAGCGTAAAGGCAGTTAAAGAGTATTTTACCGAGATCTCCCGTATGCTGAAACACATGGTTTATATGCGCATGGGGCTGGATGTACACTAAAATACACTATCTTTGTTTGAACTAACTAATACTACTTATATGAAAAAATCACTTTACACTTTGATCCCCCTGCTGGGTATCATCCTGTTGAGTTCCTGCAGTACAAAATCGTATCATGTAACAGCTCTTTTCCCGGACGATTCTTTTAACGGAAAAACGGCACGACTGGTTGCTTCGCACGATGGTAGTGTTTTGGACAGCGTGGTCATTGCAGAAAAAACAGCGGCATTTACCGGAAACATTGAAGAACCCGTGTTATGCCTTGTCACCAGCGAACGTTCCCGCGGACAATTGATCCTGGAAGGCGGAACGATTAACATTGATCTGGGACAACCCGGACAGGTTGCTCTGGGAGAAGGAACTCCCTTGAATAAAGAACTCGGAACGCTTGTAACAACATACAACAGCCTGATGGACGAAATCATGGGTTACCAGGGTGAAGATGAAGAAGCTTATTTTGAAACCATATGGACCCCGAAATTCACTCAGGAAATCGGGGATATTTTCCTGGCCAATTCTAACAATGACGTGGGAACCATGGCATTGATGTACCTTTCCAATTACGGGGATTCAAATGCCCTGGACGGATTTTTTGATAAAGCCGGAGAAACGGTTACTTCCAGGGGTCCCGTACAACGGATCATAAAGCAACGTCAGTCGCTCAAAAAGACTTCCGAAGGTATGATGTTTACCGATTTTACCATTGAAGATTCCGATGGACAGGCTGTTTCCTTCTCTGATTATATTGGAAAAGGTAAGTACGTTCTGGTAGATTTCTGGGCCGGATGGTGCGGACCCTGCAAACGCGAGATCGCTAATATCCGTGAGATTTACGAAAAATACAACGGGGAGAAGTTCACCGTATTGGGCATAGCCGTATGGGAAGAGCCGGAAGCTACCAAAAAAGCCATTGAAGATCTGGGCGTTATTTGGCCTTCTATCATCAATGCACAAAGTATTCCTACCGATATCTACGGTATTAACGGAATTCCCCATATCATTCTCTTTGGGCCCGACGGGACCATTGTGGCACGTGGATTGCGCGGAGAAGCCATGAAAGCTAAAATTGCTGAACTACTGGATTAATAATGAAATTCAGATCTATCATAACCGGCGCGGTGATGGCTTTCATCACCGTGCTGTTTCTTTCCTGCAGCGGTCAGACAACGCGCCAGCCTGACATTCGTATATTGGAAGAAACACTGACGCATCTTTGCCAACCCGGTTTTGAAGGTCGTGAAGCCGGCAGCAAACAGGATTCGATCGTTGCCCTGTATATTGCACGCCGTTTGGAAGCATACGGGTTTGTACCTCTTTTTGAGGAAGGACCACTGCACCGTTTCCGGGTACGGGATATGGAATCTTATAATGTAGTTATGGTATTCCGGGCCGCAGAGCCGTCCGGATCGCTTATGCTGGGGGCCCATTACGACCACCTGGGTATGGGCGGACCCGGCTCCGGGAGTCTCAGACCCGATACCCTTGCCATTCACCCGGGAGCCGATGATAACGCCTCGGGGATCGCTGCAGCCATGGAGACAGCGCGGTTGCTGGTCCGGCAGTCCCGCGGCCGGAAACTCGGCAAAGACATCATCTTTGCGGCTTTCGGAGCGGAGGAAAAAGGGACACTCGGCTCGGCAAAACTGGCCGATACGCTGGACCGCTTGGGACTGCTTCCCTCTTTGATGATCAATTTGGATATGGTGGGAAGGATGCGTGACAGCGTTCTTCAGGTCAACGGAACAGGAACTTTTGAACATTCAGATTCACTGCTTACAGGCTGCCTGGATGAATCAATGCCACTGGTCCTGAAAACATCGCCGGACGGTTACGGACCATCGGACCACAGCGTCTTCTACCGCCATCAGGTACCGGTGCTGTTTATCAGTACCGGTGCACATACTGATTACCATACACCGGATGATACTCCCGATAAGATAAAATACTCCGGCATGGCTGCTGTAGTATCTTACGTAGCATCTGTTGCCCGGGAAATTGTCCGTGAGGGTTTTGATCCCGTTTACCGGGAAACAGCCCAGCCCCAATCTTCTATGGAACGGGCTGCTTTTAAAGTAAGCCTTGGGGTTATACCTGATTTTACCTATGAAGGAGAGGGATTTTGTGCCGGAACCATCATAAAGGGAAGGCCTTCGGATAAAGCCGGTATGCAAAACGGAGACGTGGTTGTTCAGATCAATGACCGACCGGTCAAAGATATAAACGAATACATGGACATCCTGGAGGAACTGAAAGTAGGACAACGGATCCGGATCATCGTCCGCAGGAATGAAGCATTACACCATTTGGTAGTACAATTATGAGAGGAGTCATCTGCTGGATCATAGCTATTGTAATAACCCTGGTCGCTGTTTTTTTTCAGAGAAGCACCGGGCCGAGTCATCCTTCCAAAGAACTGATGGAGGTCAGCGGAGGATCTTTTAAAACGGTTTTTCCCCGTAGTCTTGTCAGGCCTGAGAACAATAACACGGCTACCCTGCTGACCGTGAAGATACGTTGTACCCCGGAAGATCAGGAGAAACTCATCGGGGCCGTTCTTTATTACAAACGGTATCCCGGCACAGACAATTTCACACCTGTTGTACCTTCTTTTTCTACTGAGGACAACGAGCTCCTGGTTAATGCAGAGGTACCCGTACAACCGGCTGCAGGGAAGATTACCTATTATATACAATTAATTGGTCAAGAAGGAATTGTGGTTAATTCTGAACATAATATTCTCCGCTTCCGGGATCATGTTCCGGCTGTTATTCTGATCCTGCATATTATGATCATTTTCTTTGCCTTCCTGTTTTCCAATTTTACGGGATTATACACGTTTGCAGGGAATGTCCGGATTAACCCGTACGCACTGGCCACCATGCTGCTTTTATTTGCAGGCGGATTCATTCTGGGACCTTTGGTCCAGAAATATGCCTTCGGCGTATGGTGGTCAGGCTGGCCTTTGGGCGGGGACATGACCGATACCAAAACTCTGGTGGCTCTGGTTGCCTGGATAACGGCCTACGTGTTAAACCGGATACCTTTTTCTGCAGCAGGTTTTTGCCGGTTGAGGCGTTACCTGTACCTTGTTGCTGCACTTATTACAATGGCTGTCTATTCCATTCCGCACAGTACGGCGGGATCTGAATACGATTACCAGACCGGTACCGTTATGACCGGAAACAGGGAATAAGTATGAAAGAAAATCAATTTTTCAATCAATCCGTTGAAGATCTTCTGGATTTGTTTGGGGTATCTGCCCGGAACGGATTGTCAGATGCGGAAGTCAAGAAACGTCTTTTGGAAAACGGGCACAACCGGCTGGAAACTAAAAAGCAAAAATCGTTGCTTAGGATGTTCCTGGAACAGTTCAAGAGCAGCATGGTGATCATTTTGCTGATTGCTGCCATAGTATCCGGGGTTATCGGGCTGGTTGAAGGAGAAGGTCTCATGGAAACGTTTGTGATCCTGGGCATACTGGTGATCAACGCAGTTATAGGGACCGTACAGGAGAAAAAAGCCCAGGCTTCCCTTAACGCTCTGAACAAAATGAGTTCGCCGCGAACCAAGGTATTGCGTGAAGGACAGGTATTTCAGACAGATTCCACGGGAATCGTTCCCGGAGATATCGTGATCCTGGATACAGGCGATATAGTGCCGGCCGATATACGGCTGATGGAAGCGGTAAACCTGAAGATCCAGGAATCTTCCCTGACCGGGGAATCGGTTCCGGTTGAAAAAATCAATACCGTTCTGGAAGGTACGGATATTCCCCTGGGAGACCGTGATAATATGGCTTTTTCTACGGGTGTGGTAACCTACGGACGCGGCAAAGGGATTGTGACGGCTACCGGTATGCAAACACAGGTGGGCAAGATCGCACACATGCTTCAGAATACGGAAGACACGGAAACCCCTATGGGCAAACGGCTCCGGCAACTGGGTAAAGTACTGGGGTATGTGGCATTGGGAATATGCGGGTTGATCTTTTTGGTAGGCCTGCTATACGGAAACAATTGGTTTGAAATGTTCATGATGGCTGTCAGCCTTGCCGTAGCAGCCATTCCGGAAGGATTGCAGATCGTTTCCACCATTGTACTTGCTATTGGAGTACAGCGGCTGGTCAAGTTCAACGCGATTGTACGCACGCTTCCGTCGGTGGAAACTCTGGGCAGTACCACGGTCATTTGTTCAGATAAAACCGGGACACTTACCCAGAATAAAATGACGGTTACCGAAGGCTGGACCGGAGGCAACCGGGTGGATTTTAAAGAGTTATCTGTTTTACCGGAGACATTGCTCCTTTCTTCCTTGCTTTGCACCGATGCGCACCTGAAAATGCTGGATGACGGCACGCACCAGACCTCGGGAGATCCCACGGAAACGGCCATTGTGGATGTTGCCCTGGGCATGGGCATGAACAAAAACCGGATGGACGAGCAATTCCCGCGCGTGGAAGAAGTACCGTTCGACTCGGAACGAAAAAGAATGGCTGTGATCAACCGTTTGGAATCCGGCACATTCCGGATCAACGTGAAAGGCGGCCTGGACGAGGTATTAAGTGCATGTACCCACATTCTGATGCAGGGGAACGTACGCCCCATCCTGGCGGAAGACATCCGGGCGATTGAAGAAGAAAACAGCCGCATGGCTGGGGCTGCGCTGCGTGTATTGGCTGTAGCTTACAGGGATATTGAACAAATTCCCGGGATAGTTGATGCCGGTTCGGTAGAAAAAGACCTTGTTTTTGTAGGTTTGCTGGGGATGATAGATCCGGCCAGACCGGAAGTGATTGAGGCTGTTAAAAAGTGCAAAACAGCCGGAATACGGCCGGTAATGATCACCGGGGATCATAAAGTGACCGCTATGGCCATAGCCGGTGATATTGGCATTTATATGGAAGGAGATAAAGCCATTACGGGGTCCGAGTTGGAAGACATCCCGGATGAGGAATTGTACCGGAACGTAAGAGATTATTCGGTGTATGCACGTGTAGCGCCGGAGCATAAAGTACGTATAGTGCAGGCATGGCGCTCTCACGGTGACATTGTAGCCATGACCGGTGACGGGGTGAACGATGCTCCCGCTCTCAAACAGGCCGATATTGGGGTTTCCATGGGCATTGTGGGAACGGAAGTAGCCAAGGAAGCTTCTGATATTATATTGACGGATGACAATTTCGCCACCATAGTGGGAGCCGTGCAGGAAGGCCGTCGGATCTACGATAATATTTTAAAAGCCATTCAGTTCCTGCTCTCTGCCAATGTGGGTGAGGTATTGCTCATCTTGATAGCTTCTGTATTCAACTTGGGCAATCCGCTATCCCCTATTCTCATTTTGTGGATCAACCTGGTAACGGACAGCCTGCCTGCATTGGCCCTGAGTATGGATCCGGCCGAAGGCGATATCATGACCCGAAAACCCAGAAATCCGGAACAGGGTATCTTTACACGGGGAATGATCCGCCGCATAAGTTACCAGGGAGCAACCATAGGTTTGATATCCCTGGCCGCCTATATGGTTGGCTACCGTGACGGCGGGAATGCTCTG